>JBLWVX010000011.1:0-73659 GCA_048268245.1 Arcobacteraceae bacterium | reverse complement strand
TAATAAAATATATTAGAGAAATGGAGAGGTAATATTATTTCAAGAAGAAGAAAGCACTTGATTCCTTTATTTTGATAAGGTATTTCTCAATATTATATCTATAGAAAAACACTTACTATAATAATCTTCTAACATAGAAATAATTTAATCAAACAACAATAAAAGGATTAGATTATGGAATTACTACCAAAAGAAATACAAGAACAATTACCAAAGTTATATGCAACTGAGCATATTCCAACTAGCGACAAAATAGTACAAGTAAAATACTTTACACATGACAAAAGTTGGACTTGGTATGCAGTAGAGTATTGTCCAGAGGATAAAATATTCTTTGGATTTGTTAAAGGTTTATCTGATGAATGGGGATACTTTGGATTAAATGAATTTGAGAGTATCAATTCAAAAGAAACAATAATTATAAGGGATGAGAACTTTAAACCAACAAAGTTTAAGGATTTAGAAAAATGAGTAGATATAAAGATGTGTTATTAGCAAAACCAAAGCTAAATATAAAAGATAAAGCAAATGAAGTAATATTTACATTAGTTTCATGTATGTGCGATAACGTATCATACATTAGAATTTACAAGCAAGATGAAAAATTTAGATTATCACATTACAACAGTAATGTAGGATTATCATTTTCAAATTTACAATGTAGATATGAGATACATGACATATTATGGGAAGCAGATGCTTGTAATTGGAAAAGAGTTATTGAGATGATAAATAGTGGAACTTCTGTAATAGCAGAAGTTAAATCAAGGGTAAGGGAGTACAAATAAATGGATTATGAAGATATTGATAAAAGTTTACAAATAAGACTTATAGAAATAACATCACAAGATCCCTATTCCCTTAGTCCTAGAACACTATTTTACAATATACTAAATTCAAGTGGTTCAAATGAATCATTAGCAAAGATATTTGAAGTTGACGAAGAGTTAATTAAAGAGATTAAAGATAAGTATAAAAAGGCAAGATAGCAAAAGCTATCTTGTATGTTTTATTAAAATTATACTTTAAAATTTTAACTTCCCTTTATATAGTAACCAAATGGGTATATAATATGCTATAATAATTAGATGAAAATATTGTGTAAAAAATGTAATAGTGATAAAGTTGTAAAAGCTGGATTCAAAAAAATAAAAGATAGCAAAATTCAAAAATATAAGTGTAAAGAGTGCCCTTGTATTTTTACAGGACAAGAAAGGTATTCAAGACTATTAGAACATCAACAAATTGAAATATTAAATCAATTTAGAGAGGGAACTACTTTAAATCAAATAGCAAAAAATTTTAATGTTAGATTGTACACTGTTCAGTATATAATTAATAAAGTACGTAAAAAAAATCCAAAAAATGAAGAATTCTATCAAGAAAGAATTAAAAATAGAAAACGAACAAAACAAGAAATCTATATGATAAACAAGAACATTGCATCTAAAAGAATTCCTACTTTTACAGAAAAGATGATTATACAACCAAATAAATTGCATGATATTCCTTCTTACCACAATTCAATACCAGTTGGAATGCCACAAAATTTAAATAATAGCACTATCAATAAAAATAATGAATCAAAAGAATATACTACAGAAGAAATAATCAATTTTGATTTTGGATAGCATTTATTTATAAACAAAATATAATAAAAGTAATTTTGAGCTTTTAAAATAAGTCTAACCGTTCAATTAATATTACTTTATTGTCTAGTTTAAATATATTATAAAGACTTTACATGAATGTAAAGTTTAATTAGAATAAGACATTTAAAGCAACAAAAGGTTAAATCATGAGTAAAATTTATGGATATGCAAGAGTTTCAACTGGAATACAGACAACTGATAATCAGAGAAAAGAGATATTGGATTATGCTCATACTAAGAATTTTTTAATTGATGAAATTATTGAAATAGAAATATCATCAAAAAAAGATAAGAAGAGCAGATTAATAGATAATACTTTAGAAAAATTAGATCAAGGAGATATTTTAATAGTTACAAAATTAGATAGATTAGGAAGATCTACTATTGAAGTTTTGCAGATTATTGAAGATATAAAGAATAAAGGAATTATTCTTCATATCATTAAAGATGGAATTATTGTAAATTCTGAAAATGATAATCCAATAAATCAAATGATGTTAACTTTGCTTACAGGATTTGCACAAATGGAAAGGTCTTTTATAAGTGAGAGAACTAAGTCTGCATTAGCACAAAGAAAAGCACAAGGTATAAAACTAGGAAGAAAGAAAGGCCAACTTGTTAAGTCTAAATATGATGAGCATAAAGATAAAATTATTGAACTATTAAGTTATGGATTATCTCATCAAAAGATTGTAAATCATATTGGTATTGGTACTAGGCAGTCTTTAAACGATTATATAAAAAGTAGAAAATTATAAAACTTTTTATAAACTCTAAATATGAGGGGAGGGGCTAATCCCCAATACTATTACTAGTATTATATTATATTTGATTTCAGTTAATTAAATATAGATTTTTTCATAACATCTTTTAAATGAAAATTTAGATACCATTCTAAAAAATTAGAATAAAACTTTAAAAATAAGATAAAATATAAATGAACCTTACAGAAAGAATTGAAGAAACTAAACAATTATTAAAAGAACAATATTTAGCAGATGATAGACCATGGGTTGTTACATTTTCTGGTGGGAAAGACTCATCTACTGTATTACATTTAACAGTTGAAGTAATACAAGAATTAAAAAAAGAAAACAAAGATACAAAAACAGTATATATAGTATCATCTGATACTAGAGTAGAAATGCCTGTTATCGATAAATATTTTCATAAGAAAATTGATGAATTAAGAAAATTTATAAATAAACATCAATTAAATATGCAAGTAGCTGTTGTATCTCCTGAATCAAAAGATTCATATTGGCCATTATTACTAGGTAAAGGGTATCCTTCTCCAAATCAGAGCTTTAGATGGTGTACAGACAGACTAAAAATAAAACCTGCAACAAAGTTTTTAACTTCACTTTCAACAAATAATAAATCAATTTTGATGTTGCTTGGTGTAAGAAGTGATGAATCACAAACAAGAGCAAAATCTATTGAGAAAAGAGATAGAAATCATAGAGGACTAGTAAAACATGACAATGTTCCTAATGCATTTGTATTATCTCCTGTAAAACATTGGACTAATCCAGAAGTATGGAGTTTTTTAAGTACATATAAAGCACCATGGGGTAGCCATGATGATATGATGAAGTTATATGACAAAGGTAGTGGTGAAGCTGATTGTAATATTGCATTAAATCCAGAGTCTCCATCATGTGGGAAAACTAGATTTGGTTGTTGGGTTTGTACTGTAGTTTCAAAAGATAAGTCTATGGAGAATATGCTTAGACATAAAGAAGATAAATGGATGACGCCACTTCATAAGTTTAGAAATATTCTAGAAAAATATAGAGAAGTTGATTCAGGGAAAAGACAATCTATTAGGAGAAATGGGCAAAAAGGTTTCGGTCCATTTACAATGGCTACGAGACAAGAACTTTTTAAAAAACTTTTAAAAATAGAAAAAGACCTACTTAATAATCTTGAGGGAAGATACCTTATATCAGATGAGGATATTATTCAGATTCAAAAAGAATGGCTTCACGATGGAGACTTCTTTGAAACAGCAATAAGTCTTGCAAATAGATATGGACGAAATATTAGACATGAGTCTAAAAAAGCTTTTTCAAATGAAGAACAAGATTACTTTAAATCACTATGTGAAGAAAATGGTATTCAAATTGAACTTATGGATAAGCTAATCCAAACTGAACATAAATATAGACATCAACTTAAAAGATCTGGAGTATTTACAGATATTGAAGAAACTGTTGAAGCATACGCATTAGGAAAAATAAATGAAGTTTAAATCAATAACTATTAACAACTTATTTTCATATCATGGACAAATAAAGTTTGAATTTAATAATGCATCACAACCAATCTCTCTTATAATTGGAGAAAATGGATTTGGTAAGACTTCATTTATTAATTCTATAAAAATTGCATTACATGGTATTACAAAAGATTTACTTCAAATAGGTGAATTAACTCTTAGTAAACAAGACTACATTATTGGTAGTTCTACAAAAAATTTTAGTGGTGTTTTAAATAGAATTGCAAAATCAGAAGGTAAAAACAAAGCTTCAATCATTATAGAGTTAGAAGATGGTGGTTTATATAGAATAAAAAGAGAATTTAGTATATCTGATAACTCTTACAATGAAAAATTAACTATACAAGATTTTGAAAATGAAAGTTTCTTTTATGATTATGAAGCACAAGACTTTATAAACTATAAAATCTCTCCTACTTTAGCAAAATTCTTTTTCTTTGATGGAGAAAAGATTCAAACTATTGCAGACTTTAGTAAAGATGAATTTAGACAAATGCTTGAAGATGTTTTAGAGCTAGATATTTATGATCAATTAGTAATGGACTCTGAAAATGTAATAAAAAAGATTAACAAGCAAGAGTTGAATCCAGAACTTCAAAAGATACTAACTCAAAAAGAAGAAGAGTTAGAGAATATAAAATCAGCAATAGAAGAAAAAGAAGAAAGTTTAAAAGAAGAGACTTTAAAACTTAAAGAATTAATTTCACAAGAAAATCAATTAGATAAAAGACTTAAAAAGTTAGAAGGTAAACATAAAAAACCTTTGAAAGAAGCAAAAGAAAATCTATCTAATCTTGAAGAAGAGAAACAGAAGTATCTGACTACGTTTAAAGAGTTAAGTTATATTCAGCTTCCTTTACTTTTAAATAGAAAACTAAAAGAAAAAGTAAGTAAAGATTTAAATGAAAACTATAAAGGTAATATATCTATTTCTAAAAATATTATAGATATTAAAAGAAAAGAGTTTTTATCTCAAATAGAAGACTCACAAAAAGACTCTATTGAAAAGATATTTGATAAGGTATTTAACTCTGAAAATAATAAGCAGAGTGTACCTTTTGCTGATTCTATAAAAATTGAAGCACAATACAAAGAACTAAAAGAAGTAAGTTTGTCAAATATTCTAGATAGATTAATATCAATAAAAGATGATATTAAACACTATGAAGATGAGATATACTCACTAGAACTTCAAATGCAAGATGATAAGAAAGAGTATGAAGAAGACTTTAAAAAAGTTAAACTTATAGCTCAAGATATTGGTGTACAAAAAGAAAGGATAAATGAGTTAGAAAATAAACTTAATCAACTAAGCTTAGATAAAAAAGAAATAGAAAGAGAAATTGCAAAAACAAGTATTCAAGATCATCAAAACTCTCTAGCAAAAATCAAAATAGAATCTTTGGAAGCTACTATTAAAGTATCTAAACAAATGAAAGAAAAAATAAAAGAAGATAAAAGAGAAATGTTAGAAGAGTCTATTAACATTAAATTTAACTTACTTAAAAAAGAAGGTTATGAAGCAGATAAAATTGTTTTAGATAATGATTTTAATATAAATGTATTTGATAAAAATCAAAGAGCAATGGATATACTATCTAGTTCATCAGGGCAAAAACAAGTAATTGCAACTGCACTTATCTGGGGAATATCTGAATATATTTCAGAAGAAATACCTATGATTATTGATACTCCTCTTGGAAGACTTGATGAAAAGAACCAATCGCTTATTTTAAATCAATTCTATCCAAATGCTTCATCACAAGTGTTAATATTACCAACACCAAGTGAATTAAGACATGAAGGATTTAAAAACTTAAAAGATGAAATATCTCAAATCTTTACATTATCAAACCAAGGTTCAGCCACATCAATGAATGAACAAAATAAATCAGACTTTTTTGAAAATAGGTATAAATAAATGAGAACAACTGCACATACAGAACTACAGATCCCAAGAATAGCTAAACTTTTAGGTTTTGAAAAAGATCCTAGATGGGTAACTATAAGATTTGCTATATTTATTTCATTATCAATTGAGGAAGAGTTAGATTCAAGTGAAAAAATAGATTTCAAAGATGGTAAAACTTATGCTCTTGATGTTATAACAGGTAAAGGCAAAGTAGATACACAAGGTGTACAAGCTGACTATACTGATATGATAGCTTTATTTATATCTAACTATGAGAAGAAAAAAGTAAATACTCTTAGAGGTCTTGAACTAAAACTAGAACAACACTGTGAAAGAGGCTTTAACATTTTAGCCTCTTCACTAAATGAAAATAGTAATATTTTTGAATGGATTAAACAGGAGTTTCTTTAATTTTCTATTAATTCTTCAACTTGTGATTTAAATACTTTATATCCATCATTTTCATTTTCAGTTTTTTCAAATTCGTATGCAATAAAGTTTGAAAAATCTTTTTTTGATACAGATAAAGGAATTTGAATTAAGTAATTGTCAAAGATATAAATTGCACCTATAAGAGGTCTATCTTTAACTTTTGTAATTTTCACTTGAGAAGGTTTAATCTCTTTTATTGACTCACATATTTCTAAACTTTCTTTAATTTTTGAAGATAGTTTCTTTTTAGAACCTTCAGTAAATAAATGAGAATAACCTTTTATAGATACATTTTTTTCATCATAAATTAGAAAATGTATTTTTGCATTTGGATCATTACTTAACTTTTCTATGATGGCTCTTTTATAATTACTAAGCCACTGTCTTCCATATATTTGGCATATATAAATATTTGATGATTTATTTATTAACTCTTTATAATCAATTTTACCAGCATTTAAAATCACTCTTTCAAACCCCATATCAATGTTATCATTATGATTTTTCATCATTCTAAATAAATTTTCAAATAATTCTTTTTTAGTAGTAACATTTGCTACCCAATCAAAGAAAACAAATGCAATAAATGCAAAAATTAAAGTCTCTACTAAAAGTTTGAAATTTAGTTCATATATGGCTATGTGAACTATAAAAGCTATAACAATTAATATAAGTAAAACGATTAGTTTATTTTTATAATAAAATTCTCTCATATAGTATCTCTTATTTTAAATATTCACTAAGTAGTGAAAACTTATTATCAATACCTATATCTTCGACTATAGAATTACAAAAGACTTGACATTCTTTTTCTTTCTTTAAAAGTACAAAACTTATTAGTTTTTGTGCAATTAAAATATTACTAATTTTAAAAATCATACTTTTGTTTTTATCATTTCTAACTAATATTAATTTCCAAATATCACTTTCTCTATTAAAGAATTCTTTCGAATGTAATTCATTGATTCTGGAAAAAATGTTTTCATTTTTCTCTTCAGTATCGTCTCCCATTAAATTAAATGAATTTACTATGGCAAGAAATAATGCTTTTTGTCCAGCTATAGTTGCTAATATATTATTTGATCTTATTGATTTAATTAATAGTCTATCATCCTTTGAAAGTTCTGGTAAAGAAGGTTGTTTTGGTAAAGTTATAGTCTCTAATGACTGTTTCCATTCATTAAAAAAGTTATTTTTTATAAAAAAGTCTTCAATTAAAATACTTGGAGTAAATCCTAGTTCCTCAACAAAATCAAAATATTTTTCATTTATTAGTTTTTCTTTTTCGTCATTTGATAATGACTTCTTTTCATCTTCTATGGATGTATTAAAATTTGATTCACATACATCAAAACAATCATTTAAAAAATTTAATGTAGTGAAATAAGGGTCATACTGACTTAATGCATGATTTGGGATAGCCCACTTTACAAATATTTCATCTATTCTTCCTGTCTCCAATAACCTTCTTGCAGATACGGCTGATAAATCACTATCATCAGTTATTAATGCAGTATATTTATCTATTTTCTTTGCTGTTTTATTTAGCGAAATAAAGACATTTCTAGTTTCACTTATAATATCTTGCCTAATAGGTGTTATATCTGTGATATTATTATCTAAGTTAGAGAAAGATACAAAAACAACAGGCACTTTAATTCTTTTCAATTCGGGATCATTTACTTTTTTTGTTAAAATATCATGTCTTAATGATCTTAATGCAAATAGTCTATGTTGTCCATCTAACACAAGTTTCTTTACACTCTTTTTTACACTCAACTTTACAAAATCTTTTCCTAATTCTTTTTCTATTAAATAACCTGAATCATCATTAGTCTCTGGAATAAAAGTAACTACTAATGCATTAAAAAACCTAGTTCCATTATGTTTTAAGTAACCTTCATAAATTTCTTCTTGAGCTCTTTTTTCATTAATATCTCTTTGCATTCTTTCTGCAAATGAACCATCTGTTAAAATCTCATTTTCATAATTTAACCCATCTGCTGCTTCAGCTAAACTAAGTGATGTCATATAATAAGTAACATTTGTAAACTCACCTTTTTGACAAAAGTAATCCTCTACACTTTCCTCTCCAGATAAATCTATTGAATCTTCACTCATAATTATTTCCTTTTTACTTTATTAATTAGTGGTTTTCTTGTTTGTATCATAACTCTTTCAAAGTCTTCTAAAATATCTTCTCTTAATTTGACTCCATCTGGCAAAGAGCCAGTTTCAATTTCTTTCCAAATAAAATAAATTTTTGCATCAGAAAAAATTTTATATTCCGTATCATTTGTAATCTTGTAAATAGTACTATCTTGATCTGTAATTCTTGTATGGTCTTGAAAACGTCTTTTTAAATTATCTGCGATCCCAATATATAATGAAGGTAAAAATGGTAAAAATTGTAAAAAAAACTCTCTTAACTCTTTTTTACTTTTATCCTTTATATATTGTTCAGAGTTCTTAATTTGCTTAGGGTAAATTTTATTCATCTCTATTTGTATCTTTCTGTCCTTAAAAAGGGTTTTTGCTTTAACTTTATTTTCCCAAGAATGTAAAAAAGAGTTTTGGCAATAATCTACATAACCATGTAGCATATCAATATCATCAATTTTAATTTTTTCTGAAAATGGCAATGCTATAATTTGATAAATACCAGCACCTTCTGAAACACTATCAGCAACATTTTCTTTAAATTCAACATAATCTAGTTTATATTCCATTTTTCTCTCTTCGTAATAATTTATTTAGTTCCCAAAATGCTAAGTCACGCATCTTTTTAATTTCTTTATTTCCATCTACATAAAAGCTATAATGTTTCTGAAGTTCTCTGACTTGACTCATAAGTCCTTCTGCTTCTACTTTGCTATTAATATTAAAAATAGATTGAATATCCTGTGTTTTGATATTTGCCACTTTATGTACTATCCAAGTAAAGATATAGTTTGCATAATTATCTTCTGAAGTTTTAAAGTGTGTTAATTCTTGAGTTGATAGTATTGTTCCTACTCCAAACTCTCTACCTTCTTTAAGTATTTTTTTCAGACTATCAAAATCTTGAGACATAAAATTATCTGCTTCATCTACAAGTATCATTTTAGTAATTTGTCTAAAATCACCATCTACGCTTGAAGAACCTCTATTGTGCATTTGTACATAAAAAAGGTCTAAAATAATTGCTACTACAAGATTTTGTATATTTGAGTCATATCCTGATAGATTCATAACTGTAACGCCATCAATCACATCATAAAGTGATTTTGTTTTTGATGTATCACTTTCAAATATCTCAAAATCTATCAAATCATCAAGGGCGGCATAAAGAGAATCTTGTTTGACATCATCACTTTGAGTATATAAATCCCATACATCTTCTAAAGTTGGAGCAGTTAAATTCCAAGTATCTTTATCTGATGACTCTATACCTTTTTCTTGATAAGCATTTTGTATTGCATTTTTTAGGATTGATTTTTGAACATTACCAAGATTAAAAGCTTTTGCTAATGTAGTTGTTAAAGTCCTACCCGTATGAGTAGGAAGTTTTGGCTTGTTCCCAAATAATTCTAAAGGATTTATAGGAAGTTTTTCAAGTTCATACACAGTTGCATTAGTTGCATTTACAAAGTCTTCTCCAATATAGTCACCCTTATAGTCAAAGATAATCATATCTATTTTAGATGCACCTACATTATTTGAAGATTGATTAACTAGTTGTGTTACAAGTGATTTTGTAAATTGAGTCTTACCTGTACCCATAGTACCTATGATACCTGTATTAGTATTTTGATTTTGTCTTGTATCTGTTGGATACCAAAAAATCTCTTCGTGTTCTATACTATCCATACCAAATTTAATTTCTATTGGTTTTAGCGATTCTGTAGGCTTAGTATCAATAGTAGTTTCATTAGGTATTTCTTCTATAGATTCTTCTAAATTTTCTTCTTGTTCTATAGTTTGTATTGTTGTAGTACTTTCATTAGGTTCATTTTTTGTTTCGCTTGTTTTTGATAATATGAATTTTTCATTTCCACCAAAAGTACCATTGTAAACTTTATCTTTTAGTTCATCATATGATAAGTGAATCATTTGCTTTTGAAATGGATATGGCATTTGAATTTTTAAGACAATATCCTCTTCAATTTTCATTGTAGTATTGTATTCTTTTTCTAAGAATGCAATCACTGAACATTTAGAGTAATTATCTAAATCTATTAGTTTAAATTCACCATCTAGTAGTTGTTCTCTTTTTTCATATAATGGATTAAAATAAGACTCATCAAAAATATCATAAAGCTCATATTTCTCTACTTGCATAAATACTTGTCTTATAAAGAGACCTTTTAGAAGTCTAGTTTTTAAACTATTCCCTTCAAAAAGATGCTCATAGAAAAAGTTTCTAAGAGATTTTGATTGTTCTATTGCTTTTTTTATGTCTGCACTACTTGATTTTACTTCAACTGGGTATAAAATTACATGGTCATCTTTAAATCCAACAAGAAGAATATCATCTGAAATAGCACCCTTATTTAGTTTTGAATCTTCATCATTTTTAGATTCATTGTATCTTGAAAAATCACTATCGGACATCGATAGTCCAACATTTCCTGAAACTCTTATCATCTCAGCAACTGACATAGGTACCCATGTAATTTCATCTGTATCTACAAGAGAGGTCATATATTTGTATGCAGAAATTATTGATTCTTTTTCTTTTTTATTCTTATCATTTTCTGTAATCATTTTAATTAACCATTCACCATTGAATGCATTAAATTGTTTTACAATATTTTCTTTATCTATATTTCCTAATTCTTCAAATAAAACATTTGAATATAATTCTTTTTGGGCAGTTACTGTTACTGCATCATAGTTTGCAGATGAACTGTATTGATCAGAATAATGAATTAAGATAAGGTTTTCTTCATTATCAAAGAAATCAAGAGTTACTTTAGGGTCAATTACTACTGTCCATAAAGAACTTTTATATGATTTTTTTAAAAGAGTTCTAAAGTTTTCACTAATCATTAAAGAAATATTTTCATTAGATTTGTAGTTTGCCCCAGGATTATAAACAGCTTTTTGCATAGAGTTATATATCTTTGCTAATTGAATATGTGATTTAGTTAAATCTTGTACATTCTTAAGTCCAAACCCACTGTAATAAAACTTTTCATCTTTTTGTGAACTTTCTCCGGATATTAAACCATTTGAAAGCAAACCTGATTTTGTTTGTTCGAAAGTTCTTTCTTGTATTTGCACTCTTTCATTGTTTTTGAAAAATGACAGGTGACTGTAATTTTGTTCTTCATCAATATTATGTTTACTGTAGCTTAAATTAGTTCGAATAATATCAATTAAACTATCGTCATCTTTTTTGATAAATGAAAACTTATTTTTTATATCATCATATTTGTCAAGATCTGCAAATAGATCAAATGATGTAAAGTGATAGTTTTCATCATAGATATTTACTATTGTTTTTATGGGTGTTTTTGATTCTTTGATTGTTTTTTTATAGAAAGTTACAATTCCTTCAAACAGTTCTTCATTCTTTGAATTATTAATACTATTGATTATGAGTGGAGCATCTTTTTTAAATTCAAATAAGTCTTGAAATGAACTTGTGAATTCATCAATCTTTTCTAGACTAAGTTTTTTGATATATGAAAACTCATTTTCCTCATTTGGAATAAATTCTAACCATAGTGAATTTTCTTTTACTACATTTGTAAATGCATAATTCTCAGAATTTATGTAAAGATATGGAAATAATCCCTTAGCATTTAATCTATTTAATGTCACATCAGACAAGTTTTTAAACGATTCATCTTCTTTGACTTCTTTTACTAAATTAATTATATATGAAAGAATTAGTGGGGAAAATGGTGACATCATTTTTTTATTTTCTTTATATACGAAACCAAATTCAAAAAGAGTGATAACATCATTAGATAAGAAAATATTTTCTTCTATATTTTTCATATATTCTAAGTAAGAGTTTATAAATATCTCTGAAAGTTCAAATAGTTCATCATTCCAAGCACATAAAGAAGGTGTCGTTCTATTATCTCTAAAGTATGAAATTAAATCTTTAAATGAAGAATAAATATTTTGGTCAATATTTTCTAAATGAGATATATCTGAATCAATTTGAGTATTCAAAATAAATTTATTCTTGTCTATAAATTCTTGTTCATATTTTATATAATTAAGTCTTTCTCCTCCAATAGTTTTTTCTCTACCATCATAAATAGCTTTATTTTTTAATTTATTAAATTCTGTGTTTTTATTGTCGTTAAATAATCTATTTGCTTTTGCTCTATTTTTATCAAAAAGAAATGGAATTGGGAACTCATCTTCATCTTTAGATCCCTCTACAAAAAAAGTTAAAGTATTAGTTCCATTTTTTATAGTAAAGTTAACCTCGTCATTGTTTTTGTAATATTCCTCAATATCGATTTTTCCGAATGTTTCTATATCTATTTCTTGTTTGTCCTTTTCAAGTTTAATAGAAGTATTTTTATTTGGATTAAAGTCAAGATTAAATTCATCTTCATCTAGTTGTAACAATATATGTTTTTCTTTAGGTTTTATAATGAAATGATTTTTTATTAAATCAAGATTAAAATCATTTTCATTTACCAATAAAACTCTAAATTTATGGTTTTCTGAAGTTTTAATTCTTTTTAGGTTTATATTAAAAAAATTAGGTGTAAAATCATAATCTTTTACACTAAAAGTAAGCTCTCTTTTCCCTCCATCATATTTTAGTTCAGTAGTTAAATTTTTTGCATCTGTTGAAAATTCAGAAGTTTTAATTCCATAACCATTAAATTTAAAAGATAAAGAAAAATTTGAGTCTTTTGTAAAAATGATGATATTTTGGGCTCTTTGTCCCGCTGCACTTGAACTAGTACTTCTAATAAAAGTTTTAACACCAAACATATTTTCTACTATTTTGTCAAAAGATATTTTTTGACCTTTATTATTTTCTTCTTCATTTTTTAAGTCATTGTATGTTAAATCTGGCCAATCATTGATTGTAATTTTATCTTTTATAAATTCAGGTGAATAGCTTTGAAGTTTTTCATCTAATTCATTTGGAAAATTTATAATAGTATCTTTAATCTTTCTATATCTTTCTTCATTGTCTTTTATTCTTTTTTCAATACTTTTTTTATCATTTTCTAAATTATATAGATCTTCATCTTTAAATAATTCAAAAGCTTGAAAATTAATCTTATTATCGATTACCGAATTGTATAAAGCTTCATATCCAAATGCAGATTGTTCTTCAGCAATTAGAAATTTAGTTTGATATTCAAGTAAGTACTTAAAAAGTGTTGGGTATTTAGTCTCTTCGTTAATAAGTGTTTCTAAATAATCTTTAATAAGAATTGGGTTTAAAGGATAGTCTTCTAACTCTAAATTTATTGTTGTACTATCTAATGTATCGATTTTTGAAGTATCAAATATCAACAGTGAAGAATTTTTTATTTTTTCATCTCTAAGATTAGAAATAAAACCATTGTTCATTTCTAATTCAGATAAGATTATCAGTTTTACTTCATTGATCTTTATATAGCATAGTTTATTATCTTTATGTATTAAATTCTCTAAATTATATTTATGAAATGAATTAGAAAGTCTTTTTAAATATTCATGATTTTCAGAATAATATTTATACCTATGACCTTCTTTTATATTATTTGATAACCATTTGTAAAGTATATCTACTAAAAAATCATTATATTGTTGTTTTAACATAAACTGCATCTCCACTATCACTTTTTCTCTCTATATTTCCAATTTTTTCATATGTATTTATTAATTCTGCTTGAGACTTTAGGTCAAAATAAACACCTCTTTTATTAAACTCATTTATTAACTCATGAAATCTAATTTTTTTCTCTTTGCCAATTGATACGTTCGTTAATAAAATTAATATATCTTGATCTAAAACTAATACTTTCCCAGCTCTTCCTCTATTGATTAAAAAAGGTTTTGCTGCTTGCTTTTCAAATGCTTTTAAATACTTATCTAAAGCATTTTTTCTATCTACTTGATTCCCCTCTTGAAATTGTTCAAAAGAAGATTTAAATAATGAATGAATAGCTTCATTCAATGATTTAGAAGCTATTTCAAGTTTTTCTAGTTTTTTAGCTTCTCTAAATTTTTCATGAAAACTATCTATTAGCTCTTTATCTTCTTCCTGAAAGATATTTTCTAGTTCAAAAAGTTTTAGGTTTTCTTTTTCTAGGACTTTAGAGAAAACTGATAAAAGTGAAAAGTAAGGGAAAATATATTTAGCTTTATCATAGAGTTTTTTATATCCAAACTCTTCAATTTTCTTTCTTTCTTTACTTGCTGTTTCATTATTTAGAATAAAATATAATTCTTTTGATGAAGGTGTTGATAAAGCATTTTCAACAGGCTGAATATTTAGAGCCAATTGAGAACAATAAATAAATAGGTATAGCTCTAAAAAACTCTCTAGTGATTTATTAAAGTAGTGTTTATTAGAACTTAAAAACTCTAAATCTTTTATAAATACTTTTTCCAAAAACTTTAAGTATGATCCTCTTTTATTGCTAAAATTTGTTTTTACAAGTTCTGATTTTAATTGATTTTCGATTATCTGTTCTAAAAAGTTTAAATTAGAGTCAAATCTTATATCTAAATTTTGTTCGTTAATTAGTTCTTTAAATATTTCAAATACTTTTTTTGATTTATTCTCGGCAATATCAATTTGTTTTGTTAATAAAGAATCAATAGCTATAGAGTTATCTTTAAAATAAACGTTTTCTAATAATTTTATGGCTTCGTCATCATCAATACATTCTTCAAGTTTTTTTATGCAGTTATCTTTGAAGTTTTCATATTCAAAATCATGTAATTTCTTTGACGAAATATATGAAATCATAAGTCCTATAATTTGGTTAAATGAAAACTGTATTTTGTTTCTATCATCTTTAGTTGTAAAAGGATAAAAATTTTTAACATCATTTTTTGATCCAATATCATTTACTGTAATGTTATTTAATCTAGATTTCATCATCTACCTCTATTTCATCTTCATCTTTAGAAAATGTTTTTATCATATCTTTTTTTATGATTGCTAATTTATCAGAATGTACGGCAGATTCTAATACGGATTCAATTAATTCTTCAAAGATAATAATTGTGTTTCTATCATGTTTATTTGGTCTATATCCATTATTAATTAGGTTAATCATAAGGTACATATTCAGTGTAATATGGATTTCTTTTTCTAACTCTTCACCATTAATTTTTAGATAAAAAGGAAAATATCTAAATGAATCAGTTTTTGAAGATTTAATAATATTCCAATTAGGTAATATCTTTGCATATGCAGAGATTGTTAATTCTTTATCTGAAGATAAAACTACAAAACTTTTTTTAACTAAATCAGGATAGTTTTTATTGATAAAAATATAAATAGCTTTAATAGCTTTTTCATAGAATTCTTTTACTCTTTTTCTATGCTCTTCTCTATAGTCTCTATGAATTGATATCAATTCAACAAAATTTATTAATTCAGCATTGTCGAAGTCTTTTAAAAAGTTTTTATGATAATTATTTGAAATTTCCATTTCTTTAAATATAAAAAATGTCCTTATCAGAGTAAATGGACATTTTGAGTCTAAAATTTCTTTTTTAAATAGATCATTAAATTCATCAATAAATCTATTTAAAGAATCATCTTTTTTTGAACTAAATCTTTCAAGTATAAACTTATCTAATAAAAAAGATCTTTTTAATATGGGGTCTTCTTTTTTTATATTTTTAATAATATCATTTGAAGTATCTTCAAAGATCTGATTAACCAATAAATTGGGTCCTTTTAATAAGATATAAATAAAATCTAAAAGACTTCTTATTGTTAAAAACTGATCATATTTTAGATTAGAAAGAATAAGTAAATTAATAATTTCATTTTGTAGATAATTGTTTGATAATAATCTATAGTTTTGATGTACTATTGAACTTATATTAGATTTGTTATCTTCAATTAAAGCTTTAAAGAAAGGATTATCATCAGACTCAATTGTAATTTTATTCAATAATTTTTTTATGAAAGGAGATTCTATTTTATTATCTTGAAAATTAAATTTAGAATAGTTTTCAAAGTTAATAAAATAGACGTTTTTACTATCTTTTTTTTGATCTAAAAATTTTTTGATTGCTTTTTGTATTTCTTCAAGTTCTGATATTAGATGGTCTGTAAAATTTAACATGATACCAATATTAATTCCAATAACTAAAGATTTATTATCATTTTGATATTTCTTAAAACTTTCAGTTAAAGCTTCAATTGCAGTTTGATTTGGTTTAAAACTGTGAGTTGCATCAACATGAAAATTATAAGAATCTTTAAAAGTATTTATATGTCTGTTTATAATGGCTGATTTACCATCACCACTACTACCACAAAGAAAAATTAAACATTTATTTTGTTTATTTTGCTTTAGTAACTCTAAATATCTTTCTTCAATATCTGTTTCTATATGAAGATATTCTATAATTTCATCTGTACTACTATTTAGAGTATTTACTGCTTCAGGTGAAGATTTAGACAGTTTTTCAATTAAAGACTCAAGTTTTGACATTTTACTCTCTTTATAAAAAGAATTCTTTTATATCTACATCAAGGGCTTTAGAAATTTTATATAATTGTTCTAAGTTATAGTGTTTATTTTCAAGATTAGATTCAATTTTTGCGATAGTACTCATAGACTTATGACCAATTCTAAGAGCTAATTCAAGTTGAGTGACTTTTTTTTCTTGTCTTATTTTTTTTACATTTTCAGCAATTTTAGTATGAAAGTTACTTATCTCTTTTTGTGATATTTCTAAATATTCTATAATTATTCCCCATAGTGATTTAATAATAAAATATTACATGAATATGATTATTAAATAAATTCCCTATAGTGAATATAGTATATTGATAAATATCGTTTTTATAATGTATTGTATATATTTATAAAATATAAATAATTAGTAATTTATAGATTATTTGGAATGAAAAAATTTAAAAAGATAAATTTGTGGCTACTTATTTTTTAAATAATTAGCATACCACTCGATTAATCCTCTCATTGATTTTTTATAAGATGCTCTATTGTAAGCTTCTTTCACTTTATTTTTTTCTACATGAGCAAGTAGTGATTCTATAACTTCACTACTATATCCATGTTCTTCCATATTTTCATATGCTATTGTTGAAAACATTGCTCTAAAACTGTGAGGTACAAATTCTTCTTTTGTATATCCCATCCTTCTTATAGCTGATAATAAAGTATTGTCACTCATTGGTCTGTTTCTTTGTCTATAACTTGGAAAAATGTACTCTTCTTGTCCTGTAATCTTATTTACTTCATAAAGTAATTCTATTACATTTTTAGGTAAAGGTAATATAAATTCTTTTTTAGTTTTCATTTTCGACGCTGGTATAATCCATTCTTTTGTATCAAAATTTATTTCAGACCACTTAGCATGTCTTATATTGTAACTTCTTACAAATATATAAGGAAGTATTTTTAAAGCCATTTTTGTTGAATAATCACCTTCATATTCATCAATTGATAGAAGTAATCCTTTTATGTCTTCATCTTTTGTAAAAGTTGGATAATGTTTTTTCTCTATTTTACCTAATATATTTTTTTGCTCAATATCTGCTATTATGTTATGAGGAACATACTCCAATGTTACCGCGTATTTATATATTTTATTTAAAAGCATATAAACTCTATTTGCTGTGTCTATAATACCTTTATTCTTTAAATCTTGAAGTATTTCTATAATATCTAGTCTTGTTATATCTTCTATAGCTTTGTTTTTTATGAAAGGATATATATAGTTTTCTAATGCTCTTTCAAGTTTATAATGATAATTCTCTGATACCTCAGTTGCATAATTTTTATGCCATTCTTGTGAAATTTTAAAGAAAGTATTTTCTTTTTTTTCCTCAGTTCTTTTAGTCTCTTCTTTTTTTTGTTTTTTTTCTTGGTTTGGATCAATTCCTTGTGCTATCATAGATTTATATTGCTCTCTTAATTCCCTAGCAACTTTTAATGAAATTTGAGGATAAACACCTAATGCAATAAGTTTTTCTTTTCCATTAAATCTGTATTTCATTCTCCATCTTTTACCACCAGTTTTAGCTATTAATAAAAATAAACCACCACCATCAAAAAGTTTATAATCTTTTTCTTTTGGTTTTGCACTTTTAATTTGTGTACTTGACAGAGGTACTATAACTTTAGCCATTTAGAATCCTTTAGGGGGTATATTAAAAATATGTATATAAGATTTTATCAGAGTACCCCTAAATATACCCCGAAAAGAGTTGGATTACAATATTTTAAGTAAGTTCATATCGGACTATTTTTATGATTACATCTCGATAAATTGGGGTTTTTGAATAGTTTTATGGATTGTGTTAGATTGTGTAATGGTGGAGATGTCCGGGATCGAACCGGAGTCTTAAAACATCTACTCTTGACGTCTACATGCTTAGTGAGGTTGAAAAATTTCACTTTCTAGCAGCTCAACCTGCAAGGCAACTAAAAAGCTAAGATCTAAGGATGTCCCAAAGAAATTCGATCAATCTCTCTTTGGTAATCTATCTGGGTGAATCCGCTAAATCCTGCATAGATAGAATCTACAGAGCGAACCTCCAAAAGCTCAACCCGAAGGGAGCTCGTTATAAGTTGTTAAACTTACGCAGCTTTTGCGTAAGCTGGAGCGTAATTTGTATTGTTTGCGTCTAAAAAAAATGAGCCGCGTAACGGCATGCTCAGGCCGACATGCAATCAAGCCTCGATGCTCTAATCGAAGCCATATCATCCCCATCGATATTCATTTACGGCGTGTTTAGTAAAACGAAATACTATCCAAGTATTTCTTAAAATTAGTATAATGTGAATGAGTTTGTGAATGACCTTAAAGTTTAATTTATAGTTGAGATAAGATTCTTTAACTGTAACTATATGTCTTGAGTAACACTTCTCTCAATAGGTGGTCATCATGTAGGTACACTAAATGACCCACATGACCATAACTTAAACATAAATGTTTTATTAATATCTTACTTACCTACAGGCTTAATTAAACCATTTGCTATAACTTCATCTGCAATAGGCTTAATCTCAGCTAACACCCTCAAGAGTAATAACCATATACTCTCTAGTCTTATCTCAGGGTCTTTATAGTTTGGTACTTATATCATTACAAACCATTCATAGGGTACATAAGGCTCTCTTTATCCATCAAGTCATCATTTAGGCGCTTGTAAAGTAATAACTCTATTACCTTCCTCTGACTCTCTAACTGACTCTAAGTGAGCTTGAAGTGCCTCTATGTATGTCTGAGGTACTACAGGGGCTTTTGGTTCTTTACTTTTCTCAACGATAAAGTTTGAAGCCCATCTTCTAAACTTTTTAGCTGTAGGTGTCTTAATGAAGAACCCTAACATTACTACGCCTTCTTTAGTCCAATAAACTGTTTTTTGTTTTCCTCCAAGGGTGTGACAATCTGTCACAACCCAGTGTTTACCTTCTTCAAGTTCATCTGCATATCTACTTTTAGTTTTAGTAAGACCACTTCTACTCAAACCATAACTTTCAGCCACATCTTTACTTGACAACAGCCACTCATGCTCTTTGTGTGGCTGAACCTCTACTACAACTTCCTCACTAATATCTACTTTTAATATTTCATTTTTAATCATTTTATTTTTCCTCCTTCATTTTTCCTATATAATTTTTATACATCTTCTGAGCTGTTTTTTTATTGTGTCCTCTAGCTAAGAACATCTTGTATATATGTATTGACATAGTAGTCCTCCTTAAGCTACAACTTTAGGTCTAACTTTAAACACTATTTCACAGAACTCATCTTCACTAATACCATCAGGTAAAAGCTCACACGCATTTATAATCTTAGTTTGTAGTGCTAGTCTTTGCTCTAGTTGTTCTGTAGTAGCACTCTGCCAGTCTTGACCTTCCTCTAGGATATGTTCATTAATTCTTTTACTAAACCTCATAATCAACCATTTTGTAGTCCTATTACTGAACTTCTCAGCTAACTCTGTTCATAACTTGCTGTTGGATACCTGAAGTATTCCTAACACCTAACAGATTGTCTGACACCCAAATCATTACTTTAGCTTTGAAGCTAGGGTTTAACCACATAGCAATATCTACGAACACTTCAGGAGCAACATAAGTCCCTCCATACTTTCCTTTTCTAGTGATTTTTAATTCACCGGATTTCCGGTTATTTAAACTAAGCTCCATTTCTAGGGCTTCAAGGAACTCTTTAGTTGAGTCATTTTCCCAATAGTGTTGTAGTCTCTTCTCAGGTAATCCCATAGCCTTTCTATACTCATTAAACCCATTCACCAAATCTGTAGCATTAAACATCTCAGTCTGATTAGATTGTCTTACTTGAATATCTCCAAGTTGTCTTATCATCATAACTTCAGTTTTCATTTTAGGTCTCCCTATAACGCACTTCTTTCATATTCTATTGCTTGCTCTTCTAGTACCTCTTTAACTGTAGGCATTTACTTCTCCTTTTATGTACTTGTTTTATTTTTTTAAATTAACCCTACAATAAGGGCAACAGGATATATTTCCGATGGAGATTTTGTAGTTTTAATTAAAGTCTTCTCCTAGAGGGGGTGTAATAGGGACTAAAAACCCGATAGTCTTTCTACTTAAGCCTATAATAAGGGCAATAGAACATATTTCCAATGGAGATTTTGTAGTTTCTTCTCCTAGAGGAAGCAGTGAAGAGGGACTAAAAACCCGATAGCCTTTGTAATGAGATTTGTTGAAAGTGATATTTTTAGACTAGATAAAGAGAAATAGGTAGTATCAAAGACACGGAGTAATGTATTTATTTAAAGTCAATTTATAGTTATTACTTAAGTATTACTCTAAGATTATGATTGTTTAGAAATGAAATTAAGGTCTAGTAATAGCTTTACTTTTAATGCTAATATAGCTCTAGCCTAAACTCATTTCTATACTAATTAAATATATAAGTTATCTATAGATTTTTCACTATATATAAGAAGCATTTGTTAACTTAAATCTTTAATAAAGCCCATATTATAGGTGTTCTAGTGATTTTATAATAGTGCGTATATACACCTTTAGTTTTCTTTGAAGTTCTCTATAAACTCTTTAGAGTCTTTAAATGCTTTATATAAGCTTTCACTTATATCTTGCCCATTTAGAGCATAAACTGGATTTACCCTTATACCTAAAGTTCTTCCTTTTAGTTTTACATCACTAATAACTTTAAGTCTTTTTGCTTCAGCTTTAAATCTCTTCATATCATCAGGAGAAATATTAAACCTCTCTTGTATCTGTTTAGTTGTTAATGGAGTAAATCTACCATCATTGTTTTGTTGAGATACTATGTTTTCATAAGGGCTTAATTCTCTACTAATGTCATAAAAGATACCAAGATATTTATGGTTTTTAAATAATGGTTTAACCTTAGAGAAGAGCTTAGTATATCTGTGGTTAGACTTATAGTTTTCAACTTTAACCTTACTATTAGTTTTTGATTTAGTAAACTTCTTTTTGTAATATTTAAGACTATTTAACTCTTTTCTTTTTAGTTTTATATAATCCTTGTCTATGATATGAAAATCTTCAGATAAAATCTCTCCTGTATGCTTATTTATTAAGAGCGTAGTATTATGTATTTCAAGTTCTGCTTCATTTTCATAGCTAATAATTATATCTTCAAGGTACTCACTAAAGACTTCATAATTGTTTTTAGTATAAGCATGACATTTTCTTTCAAGAATATTTCTATCTTCATCTGTAATATGTGCTTGAGGAGTTTTGAGCTGTTTGTTATGTAGAATACTTAAGTAAGTTTCTTTTGCATACTCATCAAATGGTTTAAAGTTATCAATCTTAATACTCATAATGAACACCTCTCTTACTATGTAACTTCATAGCTTCACTTCTAGCTATATCATCTACAAGCTCATTCTCATAAATACCACTATGAGCTTTAACCCATATAGCCTTAATTTGGTGTTTAGCTGATACCTCTAAATACTCTTTCCAAAGGTCTACATTAGCAACCTTTCTAAAGTTCTTTCTTATCCAACCCTCAAGCCATTCATTAATAGCTCTTACAGTTATATTAGAGTCACTATAGACTGTAACTCTTGAAGGCTTTTTAATTGCCTTTAGTCCTTCAATGATAGCTGTTATCTCCATACGATTATTCGTAGTATCTAACTCACTACCTTTAATTATCTTTTGATGTTTCTTGTTAGGTGTCTGTAGTAATGCACAGTATCCTCCAGTTCCATTTCTACCATTATCTAAACAAGAGCCATCAGTAAACATTACAACATCTTTCAGTTGTGTTTGATTGTTGTTCATCTGAACCTCCTTTTATGATTTTGATTTTAGTTTTCCTCCTAGAGGAAGCACTCTTTACTTCCTATACGGGTCCCCCTTCAGATAACTACCTAATTAAGGGGAATTATTGAGATTACTAAATTAAGTTCTCTCCTATACTGCACCCTCTTAAGAGAAAGCCTTAATAAAGGTCTTTTTAGAAGTTGATAAGTTAAACACTCTTCCTAGAGAGGGGTATCTTCAAAAAGGCTCGATTTTATGGGTATTGTAATAAATAAGTTTTAGTAAGTAATTTTTGAGGTATAGACAGTCTGTAGGAAACCCTACAAAGCCTTTTAGTTGTAAGTTAATAAAAAGTATTAGTGGATTAAAAGAAGAGCTGTAAGATAGACTTACAGACCTCTTTTCTTTAAGTAAGTAGATAAGCTTTGAACAGAACAGTTACCTTTTCCCATAACTGGCTCTAAATGATTAGATACAATCTTGTTAAGTGATAAACCTAAACTCTTAAGTTCAACTATCCTATCTTTATGCTCATCATATTTTGACTTTTGAAGTGTACCTTTAGGCTTCCCTAAAGTAACTCCTTGTTCTTTTCTAGCTGTTAAAGCCTCTTTAGTTCTTTGACTGATTAAGTCTCGCTCTAACTCTGCAAATAGACCAAATAAAGTAATCATAGCTTTTGATACAAAGTCATTCTTATTGTTTGGATTAACTGTAAGGTTTTGTTTAATGATATGTAGTTCTACCTCTAACTTCATAAGCTTCTCTATAGTCTGTAGAACCTCTTGAGTTGACCTACCTAACCTTGATAGTTCACTCACAATCACTTTATCATCTTTTGAAAGTATTGATAAAAGTTCATCTATCTTTCTGTCTCTTAAGTCTTTTCTTGAACTCATTACAACTTCAATCCAATCATCAACAGTTATCTTTAACTTATCATTACAGTAAGCTCTAATAACACTCTTTTGGTTCTCTACAGTTTGTCTATCAGTTGAAACTCTTAGGTATCCTATTGTCATTTAAAATCTCCTTTCAAGTCTTAAGGTATATTATGCTTGAAACTTTATCAAATTATAAATACTTTGTCAAGTATAAGACTTTATAAAATACTTTAGTTTTAATGAAGGTTATAGATTGATAGATTAATAGAAGTCTGTAAGGTTATGTAGAAACCCTAGAGCTTATTTCTTGATATAAACATTAGACTAAAAAAGGAAAAGAGCTTGTAGGCTTCTCACAGAAAGGTTTTAATAGTTGGGCTTGAAGTTTCCCCTTAAAGTTCTTTATCTGTGAACTTAAGAGGGGGTATGGGGGGATAACTTTTACTGTGGTTTACATTATGGGGTTTCAGATTTTTTTGGTATTTTTTTTACTTAACGAGTAGATTCGTAAGCTTTGGGTAATCATAGTCTTTCAAAACTTTGACTTTATTTTATTTTTTCCAATATTATTCATATAAAGGAGAAAAATGTATAAGAAACAAAATGGATTTTGGAAGTCTGATTTTATAATTAATAAAATACGTTATCAAAAAACTTGGACTACAAAAATAAAGAAAAAAGCTTTAGAAAAAGAAGATGAATGGAAGAAACATATTATTAACCCTATAGAGTACCTCAATCCCAAAGAAATAGACTTAGGATTAAGCTTCAAAGATGCTACATCATATATTTATGAAACTAAATGGATATATTTTAGGGATAAAAAAAATCCACTAATGAGATGGGAAAAAATATCTATGTTTTTCGGAGAAAGTAGACTTATCTCAACATTAACTGTCGATGACCTTGATAGGTTTAAAAGGTATCTTATAAAGAAGAATTACGCAAATAAAACAATAAATCACTATATATCAACATTAAAAACATCAATTGAGTATTTGGAAAATAAACAAAAACTAATTTTAGACAATAAACTTCCATTTGAAGGTTTGAGAATGCCTGTATATAAGAAAAGAAAAATATGCTTTTCAAGATATGAAGAATATCAAATGTACCAAACATTAGTTGAAAGATACAAGGAAACAAATAATAGTACTGATTGGGAAATGATAAAGTATTTTATAATTAATATATCACTTGGATTAAGACCAGCAGAATATTTTAATCTTCAGTTAGGTGACTTTGATTTCTATAATAACCATGTTACAATATCTAGAGGTTCATATAATTCAACAAAAAACAATCTCATCAGGACTTTGCCACTTGAAGGCATTGTACTAAAAGCTATTAAAGAGCATATTAAATACTCTCTAACTATCATACATAAAAAGAAACTTCCTTGCGATATTGAACTTAAAGACATTGTAAGTGACAGTAAATACAAAACTCTAAAGTTCACTAGACTAACACAAGATATGGTTGGCAACAGATGGACAATAATGAAAAAACATCTAAACTGGACTGATAAAGAAATACATAAAGACTATGTCCCTTATGGACTGAGACATACAGTTGCATCAAGACTAGCGAGTGTAAGTAAATGGAATGGGTATAAAATTATGACATTTATGGGACATAAAAGTTATCATACTAGTTTAAACTATATTCATTTAGGAGTTGATGATATAAAAGATGGCTCAATTATTAGTAACCAAGATATAACGTTATATGAATATGTAAGTTAGTTATTTTTATTTTATAATTAGCACTTTTTAGGTAATATCTTAACTTTATACAGATAATATTTATAAGGTTTAGATTGAGCGACGAGCATAAAAAACAACTTGAAAGACAACTATGGAACATTGCAGATACCCTTAGAGGGAAGATGGATGCTGATGAGTTTAGAGATTACATACTAGGATTTATTTTTTACAAGTACTTATCTGAGAAGATTGAAGATTATGCAAATACACAAATACTAAAAGAGGATGGTATTTCATATCTAGAAGTTTTAGGACATGAACAAGAAAAAGAGTATATTGAAGTAGTTAAAGATGAAGCTTTAGAAAAACTAGGATACTTTTTAAGACCTAATGAACTATTTTCTGAAATAGCAAAAAGAGGAAGTGGAACAGAGAACAACTTCATCCTTGAAGACCTAACGTCAATCCTAAGAAACATAGAGCAAACAACAATGGGGCATGACAGTGAAGATGACTTCGTAAACCTGTTTGATGACCTTGACCTAACTTCTGTGAAACTTGGGAAAACTGTTGAAAAAAGAAATGAGTTGATAGTAAGAGTTCTTACTCACTTAGATAACATAGACTTTGAACTAAAAGATACCGAAAGTGACATCCTTGGTGATGCTTATGAGTATCTTATTGGTCAGTTCGCCGCAGGTGCAGGAAAGAAAGCAGGAGAGTTTTATACACCTCAGCAAGTATCTAAAGTCTTAGCTAAGATAGTAACTACTGGTAAGACAAAACTAAAGTCTGTGTATGACCCAACATGTGGTTCAGGTTCACTACTTCTTAGAGTTGCTAAAGAGGTATCTGATGTCTCTAACTTCTATGGTCAAGAGTTAAATGCTACAACTTACAACTTAGCAAGAATGAACATGATTATGCATGATGTGCACTACAGAAAGTTTGACATCAAGCATGAAGATACTTTAGAACACCCTCAGCACTTGGATGACAGGTTTGAAGCAATCGTTGCTAATCCTCCATTCTCAGCTAAATGGTCAGCTAATGATTTGTTCTTAAGTGATGACAGATTCTCTCAGTATGGAAAACTAGCACCTTCTTCTAAAGCAGACTTTGCTTTTGTACAGCATATGATACATCACTTAGATGATAATGGAACTATGGCTATAGTTTTACCCCATGGAGTACTGTTCAGAGGTTCAGCAGAAGGACACATAAGAAAGTACCTGATTGAAGATAGAAACTACTTAGACGCTGTTATTGGTCTTCCTGCTAACATCTTCTATGGAACTTCAATCCCTACTTGTATCTTAGTGTTTAAGAAGTGCAGAGAAGATAGTGACAATGTCTTGTTTATGGATGCTTCAAATGAGTTTGAGAAAGCTAAGAACCAAAACTACATGACTGATGAGAATGTCTCTAAGATTGTACAGACTTACACTAATAGAGAAGAGATAGAGAAGTATTCACACCTAGCTTCAATGGATGAAATCAAAGAGAATGACTATAACTTAAATATCCCTAGGTATGTAGACACTTTTGAAGAAGAAGAACCTGTTGACTTAGATGAAGTTAGTTCTAAGCTAAAAGCTTTAGAGTCAGATATGGTTACTACAGATGAAACAATAGCTGAGTTCTGTGATGAGCTTGGTATTGCTAAGCCATTTTAGAGGTAGATGATGAGTAATGTACCTAAGTTAAGATTCAAAGAGTTTAGTAGAGAGTGGGAAAATACTAATATTGGTAATATAGCTGTTGTTAGTTCAGGTGGTACCCCATCAAGAAGCAAATCCTCTTATTGGAATGGAACTATACCTTGGGTTACTACTTCTTTGATTGATTTTAAAGATATCCAAGGTGCAGAAGAATACATAACAGAAGAAGCCTTAAATAACTCATCTGCCAAACTATTTGAAAAAAACACTATACTGATGGCTATGTATGGACAAGGTAAGACAAGAGGCAAAGTAGGTATTTTAAAAATACAAGCAACTACAAATCAAGCGTGTGCATCTATCAAACCAAAAGATACAAGTTATATATTCTTATATCAATATTTAGCAGGACAGTATGATAACATCCGAAATCTTAGTAATGATGGTGGACAAAAAAACTTAAGTGGTTCTATAATCAAAAGTATTCCTATATCAATTCCTGTAAAACAAGAACAAGAAAAGATAGCTTCATTCCTTACTTCAGTTGATACTAAAATAGAACAGCTAACAAAAAAAGAAGAACTACTAAAGCAATACAAAAAAGGTGTGATGCAGAAAATCTTCTCACAAGAGATTAGGTTTAAAGCTGATGATGGAAGAGAGTTTCCTTCTTGGAAAAAAAGAAAGCTAAATGAACTAATGTATGAACACAAAGAAAGAAACATTGATGATAGCTATACAAAAAATGATGTATTATCAGTTTCGGGAGAGTTTGGGATTGTTAATCAAATAGAGTTTCAAGGTCGTTCTTTTGCAGGGGCGTCAATAAATAACTATCATGTAGTAAAGGTTAATGATATTGTTTATACTAAAAGTCCATTGAAGGCTAATCCTTATGGTATTGTAAAGGTTAACAAGAAAAAAGCTGGAGTTGTTTCAACTCTTTATGCAGTTTATAGACCAAAAGAAAACTTGAATCCTTTATTTATTGACTACTATTTTCAGCTTGATGACAATGTGAATAGTTACTTTAGACCACTTGTTCACAAAGGAGCAAAAAATGATATGAAAATCAATAACTCTTATGCAATAAGTGATTCAATATCTATTCCTGAGTTAGAAGAACAATCGAAGATAGTTGTTTTCTTCCAAAGCTTAGATGATAAAATACAAAAGTTTACAAGACAACTAGAAGCAACAAAACAGTTCAAGAAAGCACTCCTACAACAGATGTTTGTGTAAAGACTAAAGGAAACCCATGAGTAAACAAAGTGAAGCAGTACTAGAAGACAACTTAGTAAAACAGTTAAGCTCTCAAGGCTATGAGAAAGTGGTCATCAAAGACGAAGCTTCACTTCTGTCAAACCTAAAGTCACAACTTGAAAAACACAACAAGACAAGTCTAAGCTCTGATGAGTTTGAAAGAATCCTAAACCATATAAACAAAGGTAATGTCTTTGAGAAGGCTAAACTTCTTCGAGACAAATATGCTTTAACTTTAGACAATGGAGACACAAAGTATATTGAGTTTTTAGACTCAGAGCATTGGTGTCAGAATCTATTTCAAGTTACACAACAAGTTACTATAGAAGGTAAGTACAAGAACAGATACGATGTAACAATCCTTATCAATGGATTACCTCTAGTTCAGATTGAGCTAAAAAGGAGAGGTCTAGAACTAAAGGAAGCCTTCAATCAAATCAACAGATACCAAAGACACTCATATGGGTTTAACAGTGCTTTATTTCACTATGTACAGCTTTTTGTAATCTCTAATGGTGTTAACACTAAGTACTATGCGAACAATCGTAAGCAGTCATTCAAGCAGACTTTCTATTGGGCTGATAAGAACAACATTAACATCAAAAACCTTGAGGAGTTCACTTCAATCTTTCTAGAGCGATGTCATGTGTCTAAGATGATTTGTAAGTATATTGTTTTAGCTGAAGTTCCAAAGATACTAATGGTTCTAAGACCTTATCAATACTATGCAGTTGAAGCTATTGTTGATAGGATTAAGAACACTCAAAAGAATGGTTACATTTGGCATACAACAGGTTCAGGTAAAACTCTAACATCATTCAAAGCATCTCAAATCCTAGTGAAGCTTCCTGAAGTTGATAAGGTTGTCTTTGTTGTTGATAGAAAAGACTTAGACTTTCAAACCTCAAAAGAGTTCAACAGCTTCTCTGATGGTTCAGTTGATGGAACAGACAATACTAAAGTTCTAGTGAATCAGTTCTTAGGAAAACACAAAGACAGAAAAGGTGTACTAAAAGATAGTAACCTAATCATCACTACCATTCAAAAGCTAAATACAGCTATTAGTAAACCTCACTACCTAAAAGAGATGGAAGCTTTAAGAGATAAAAACGTTGTCTTCATCTTTGATGAGTGCCATAGGTCACAGTTTGGAGAAACCCATAAAAACATCACAGGCTTCTTTGAAAAAGCTCAGCTAATAGGCTTTACAGGTACTCCAATCTTTCCTGAGAATGCAGTAGGCAATAAGTATGGAAAGAGAACTACAGCAGAGCTGTTTGGTGGAGAAGATGGAAAGCTTCATCAGTATGTGATAACAGATGCTATTAGTGATGATAATGTGTTGAAGTTCTCAGTTGAGTACATAGGAAGATACAAAGAGAAAGAAGGCAGTGCTACTGAAGTAGATATTGAAGTTGAAAACATAGACGTTAAAGAGCTGTTAGAAAGTAAAGAAAGGGTTGGAAAGATTGTTGATTATATCTTAGCTAACCATGACAGGAAAACTCACTCTAGAGAGTTCACAGCTATGATGTGTGTTAGTAGTGTTGATGTTCTTCACAAGTATTATGAAGCTTTCAAGAGCAAAGAGCACAAGCTAAAAGTAGCTACTATCTTTTCATACAGTGCAAATGAAGATGACAAAGATGCTAATGGAATCTATGAACTTGATGAATCTGATGGAGCACACATAGATGAGTCTCATATTAATAAACACAGTCGTGAGAAGCTTGATGAGTACATTGAAGACTATAACTCTATGTTTAACACTAAGTTCAGCACAAAAGACTCTCAAAGCTTCTATAACTACTATAATGACATCTCTAAGAAGGTTAAGCAAAAAGAGATAGACATTCTGTTGGTAGTAAACATGTTCTTAACAGGCTTTGACAGTCCAAGGCTTAATACCCTTTATGTTGATAAGAACTTGAAGTATCATGGTCTGATACAAGCCTATAGTAGAACTAATAGAATACTAAATGAGCAAAAGTCTCAAGGTAACATTGTGTGTTTTAGAAACTTGAAGAAAAACACAGATGATGCTATTGCATTGTTCTCTAACAAAGAAGCTAAAGACATTATTTTAATGAAGCCTTATGAGTATTATGTACAAAAGTTCAATGAAGCATTTCAAGAATTAATTAAGATTGCTCCAAGTGTTAGCAGTGTTGATTCAATCATCGATGAAGAAGAACAATTAGAGTTTATTAAAGCATTTAGAGAGCTAATAAGACTAAAAAATATTCTTGATGGGTTTAGTGACTTCAAATGGTCTGACTTGTCCATGAGTGAACAAATGTTTGAAGACTATAAATCTAAGTACCTTGACCTTTATGATAAAATCAAAGCTAACAAAACAGGACAAGGAAGCGAGAAAGTTTCTATACTTGATGACGTTGACTTTGAATTAGAGTTGATTCATAAAGATGAGATTAATGTAGCTTATATCCTAAAGCTTCTAGCTAAGTATGCAAACTCGACAGCAGAACAAAAAGAAAAACAAAGAGCTAATATTATTAATATCATAAACTCAAACCCTAAGCTAAGAAGTAAGAAAGAATTAATTGAGAAGTTCATAGATACTACACTTGATAGCATTAATATTGAAGAGATTGAAGAAGAGTTTGATAATTTTATGGAAGAAGAAAAAACCAAAGTATTTGAAGTAATGGTTAAAGAAGAGAACTTACATAAAGAAGCCTTTAAGTCAGTCGTAGATACATATATTTATGATGGTAAGAAACCTGAACCTGATGTAGTTATTAATACTTTAGTGGAAAAACCTAAAGCATTAGGTAGAAAGAAAGCTATAACTAATATCATTGATAAAGTGACTAGTTTTGTAGGAATGTTTTACGATAGATAGACAAGACTAAAAATCTAATCTATCTATTGCTTCTTTTAGTTGAAGTAAAGAATAACCATTAGTATAAACTGTTTTAGTCATAGAAGTATTTTCATAGCGATGTCCAAGTATCTCAGAGATTTTATCAATATCAACATCAGCTCTCTTTAAATGAGTTGCTACAGTATGCCTAAAACTATACATTACTTTATTCTTAGAGTCTCTGATAAGGTTGATTAGTTTTCTGTTAAAGATTTCACTTACATATCCCTGTTTATATGATTCTTGAAGTTCCTCTAATTTATATAAGATACCTTTTTCAATTAGTTTAGAATGAATAGGTATTTTACGTTTACTTGAATTAGTTTTAAGCTCTACCCCTTCATAGGATAAATCAAAAAAGTATATGCCATCTTCATATCCTATTTTAGATTTCCAAAACTCTGAAGTTCTCATACCTGAATAAGCAAATGTGTAGTAGAGTAGACCTAAATCACCCATTTTATCAAACTTATTATAGAGAGTTTTTAAGTCATCTTCGGTAAACGGACTTCTAGATGCATCTTTAACATTTGGAAGTTTAGCTCTTTTACTTATTTTCCTGTCAAGTTTACCATCATCAACTAAGAAGTTTTCAAGCTGTTGAAATGCTTTGATATATTTAATAACTGTACTAGGTGAGATATAGTCTTGTTGAGGTACATTTTTGAGCCTAAGTATTTGTTTGAAACTCATTGTTTTGTAAGGTTTTTTGTTAGGGTTAGGATACTTAGTTAAAAAATCAATGTATTCTTCAATATCATCTGTATTAAGTTCTTTCAGTATTCTATTTTCACCAAAATATGAAATAGCCACATTTAATCTTTTTTGTATCATCTTATATTGTTTCTCTGCTACACCTTGTTTTTTGTACCATTTGTTATATAAGGCAATAGCATCTTTTAATCTAAACTCATCTTGCTTAGGTTGTTCTTGTTCAATACTTGGACATTCAACTTTAAGAGTATCCTTCATGTATTCATTAACTTTTAATTGAAGTGTCTTATCGTCAATCCATTCTGATATTTGAAGTAGCTCTATATATTTACTTCTGTAAACCATAGCTTTAATTTTTGCTGTCTTCTTTTCTTTTGTAAATAAAGACTTTGAAATGTACTCTTTTTTGAAAAATCTACTTAGTTTATTTGAGACTCTAAACCTAAGATAATATACTCCATATTTGTTGATATTAAGTGAAGTTAGTAGTTTATTAACACTCATAGTAATTAGCCTAAATAATTGGACTAAAACACGTAAAATGTGAATGAGTTTGTGAATGAGAGGTTTAAGCTAAAATTAAAAAATAGCTCTAGATACCTAAAGATGGCATTAGTCTGAGATGTGTTTGAACATTTAGCCACCATGCTCAGGCCGACATGCAATCAAGCCTCGATGCTCTAATCGAAGCCATATCATCCCCATAAAAAATATTTGAAACTATATCGTAATTTTCTTAAAAAATAGTATAAAGCAAATAAATTAAAATCAAATTAAAAATTCAATAGTTATTTACTAAAAAAAGTTTATAATATCATACATATTAATTTGGAGAAAAAAATGGATAAAAAAGGTATTTTAATCATCGGTGCAGGTGGAGTTAGTAGAGTGGCTACTGTTAAGTGTGCTATGAATATCGATACATTTGAAAAAATCACTTTAGCATCAAGAACAGTTTCAAAGTGTGATGCTATTGCTGCTGATATTAAGAAAAATCAAGATGTTGATATTGATACTGCGTCTGTAGATGCTGATAATATTCCTGAGCTAGTAGAGCTTATAAAAAAAGTAAATCCAAAAGTAGTGCTAAACGTAGCACTTCCTTACCAAGACTTGACAATCATGGATGCTTGTACACAAACAGGTGTTGATTATGTTGATACTGCAAATTATGAGCACCCTGATGAGGCTAAATTTGAGTATAAAGAACAATGGGCTAGACATGAACAATTTGAAAAAGCTGGAATTAAAGCTTTATTAGGTTCTGGTTTTGACCCAGGTGTTACAGGGGTATTTTGTGCATATGCGCAACAAAACTTATTTGATGAAATAAACTATATTGATATTATGGATTGTAATGCAGGTGACCATGGATACCCATTTGCTACAAACTTTAATCCAGAAATCAATTTAAGAGAAGTATCTGCAAATGGTAGATATTGGCAAAAAAATGATGAAGGTGTTGGAGAATGGGTTGAAACAAAACCCCTTGAAATTAGAGTTGAACATGATTATCCAGAAGTTGGAGTAAAACCTTCATATCTTTTATATCATGAAGAGTTAGAGTCTTTATCAAAAAATATTAAAGGTTTAAAAAGAATTAGATTCTTTATGACATTTGGAGATTCATATATTCAACACATGAACTGCTTACAAAATGTAGGTATGCTTGGTATTGAGCCTATTATGCATAAAGGTGTTGAGATTACTCCAATTGAGTTTTTAACTACACTATTACCAGATCCAGCTAGTCTTGGACCTAGAACTGTTGGTAAAACAAATATTGGTTGTATTATTGAAGGTATTAAGGACGGGAAAAAGAAAAAAGTATATATTTACAATGTATGTGATCATCAAGAGTGTTTCAAAGAAACAGGAGCACAAGCAGTATCTTATACAACTGGAGTTCCTGCTATGATTGGAACAAAAATGCTTTATAAAGGTATTTGGGATGGTAAAGGTGTATTCAATATAGAAGAGTTTGAAGCTAAACCTTTTATGGATGAACTAATGACTCAAGGTTTACCTTGGAAGATATTAGATTTACCAATTGAATAAAATAATAAAAGATAGTGCTTTATTTAAGTGTTCTATTATTTAAAATAGGTGTATAATAAGTCATATTAAAACAAAGGATATAAAATGCAAAAATATATTTGTACTGTATGTGACTATGTATATGACCCAGCAATAGGTGATCCTGATAGTGGGATCGAACCAGGGACTGCTTTTGAAGATATTCCTGAAGATTGGGAATGTCCTGATTGTGGTGTAGGTAAAGAGGATTTTGAACCGCTTGAAGAATAATATTGTTAAAAATGAAGAGCTTCCAAGCCCAGCTTTTGTTTGTGAGGAAGCTTTACTTATAAAAAATTTAGAGACTTTAAAAAGAGTACAAGATGAAGCAGAAGTAAATATACTTCTTGCTTTAAAAGGCTTTGCTCTTTTTAGTACATTTGATATATGTAAAAAGTATTTAAAAGGTTGTTGTGCTTCAGGACTACATGAAGCAATCCTTGCAAAAGAAGAGTTTGGAGGAGAAGTTCATACTTACTCTCCTGCTTTTAAGGAAGAAGAGTTTGATGAAATTGTATCTTTATCAAATCATGTAGTTTTCAACTCTTTTTCACAACTAAAAAGATTAAAACACAAAGCACTTGGAAAAACATCTATTGGTCTTAGAGTAAATCCTGAATATTCATCTGTTGAGGTTGATTTATATAATCCTTGTGCACCATTTTCAAGACTTGGTATTACAAAGGCAAATTTCCAAAAAGATGAAATTGAAGGAGTTGAAGGTTTACACTTTCATGCTTTATGTGAACAAAATGTTGATGTTTTAGAGGGGGCATTATCAAATTTTGAAAAAAACTTTGGTGAGTTTTTACCTTCAATGAAATGGGTAAACTTCGGAGGAGGGCATCATATTACTAGAGTTGATTATGATGTTAATAGATTAATTGAAGTTTTAAAAGCTTTCAAAAAAAGATACCCTCATCTTGAAGTATATCTAGAACCAGGTGAAGCAGTTGGTTGGCAAACTGGATACCTAAGTGCAACAGTACTTGATATTGTTGATAATGGAATGAAAGTAGCCATTTTAGATACTTCTGCAGAAGCACATATGCCTGATACTTTAGCAATGCCATATAGACCTGATGTAAGAAATAGTGGTCTTGCAAATGAAAAAAAATATACTTATAGATTTGCTGGCAATACTTGCTTAGCAGGGGATGTTATTGGAGATTATTCTTTTGATGAGGAACTAAAAATAGGTGATAGAATTATCTTAGAAGATATGATTCATTACACAATGGTTAAAACAACTACATTTAATGGTATAAAGTTACCATCTATTGTGTTAAAAAAGAACAATGATTGTTACCAAGTTGTAAACAATTTTGGATATAATGATTATAAAATGAGACTATCATGAATAAATAAAGGTGGATAATGGGGCAAGAAAGAGATATCATAAATGAAGAATTCAAAGACATGGATGAGATTGATACACAAGATGATATAAAACATAACTATAAAGACAAGTCAAGAAAAAGAGGCGAACTTAAGCACAAAGGTAAAAAAGTTCAAATTTGGGTAAAAAAAGAGACTTTAGAATATGAAAGAGAATTGACTTCTTTACAAATCGAGCTTTTAAAACTTCAAAATCATGTAAAAGAAAAAGGACTTAAAGTTCTTATGATTTTTGAAGGTAGAGATGCCGCAGGTAAAGGTGGTACAATAAAAAGAATTACTGAACATCTAAATCCAAGAGGTGCAAGAGTTGTTGCACTTGAAAAACCAAGTGATATAGAAAAAACTCAATGGTATTTCCAAAGATATACAAAGCATCTTCCAAGTGCTGGAGAAATAGTTCTTTTTGATAGATCATGGTACAACAGAGGTGGAGTTGAACCTGTAATGGGATTTTGTTCTACTGAAGAGCATCATGAGTTTTTAAGAGAAGTTCCAGAGTTTGAAAAAATGCTTGTAAAATCTGGTATTGTTTTAATGAAGTTCTATTTTTCAGTATCTAAAAAAGAACAAGCTAGAAGATTCAAAAAAAGAGAAGTTGATCCATTAAAGCAATATAAATTATCTCCTGTAGATAAAGAATCTCAAAATTTATGGGATAAATATACTGTTGCAAAATTCTCAATGCTTATGGCTTCAAATTCTGATCATGCTCCATGGACAGTAATTAGAAGTGATAATAAGAAAAAAGCTAGATTAAATTGTATAAAACATATATTATCAAATATTGAGTATCCAAATAAAGTTCATGAAGTTATTGAAAATACTGATTCAGATATTTTAATTAGTGGAACAAAAGAAATAGAAATCATGGAACAAGAAAATAAGTTCGCAAAGGCACAATAGATGAATTTAAGTGATTTTGAAAAGACAAACTATAGTGGCTTATATATTTCAAAAGCCACGCACCCAGTTTTTGGAAAGAAATATATTGCTAGATTTCAATTTGAAAGAAAAAGATATGTTAAAGTATTAGGTTATACAAAAAAAGATGACCTTACAAAGAAAACTGCTTTAGAACTTATGAAAAGTTTCAAAGAATCAATTGTGTCAAAAAAAGCAAAGGAAAAGAAAAAAGAAGTGACTGCTGAAACAAATACACAAGTAAATGAAGAATTAGAAAGACTAATTAAAGAAAATCAAGAATTAATAGATATATTAGGTGATTATAAAAAACTTCACCCAGAAACTCTATCATATGGAATTCAAAAAATCTATGACTTAGAAGAGTTAAAAAAATATCAAATAGAACTTATAAAGCTTCAAAATTATCTTGAAAAAGAGAATAAAAGAATGATTATTCTTTTTGAAGGAAGAGATGCTTCAGGTAAAGGTGGTGCCATTAGACGAATCACTAGGTATATGAACAATAAGCATTATAGAGTTGTTGCACTTGGTAAGCCAACAGAAACTCAAAGAAACCAATGGTTCTTCCAACGATATATTGAACATTTCCCAACAGGTGGTGAGATGGTTTTATTTGATAGATCTTGGTATAACAGAGCTATGGTTGAACCTATTTTTGGATTTTGTACAAATGAAGAACATGAAATCTTTATGGAAGATGTTGTTAATTTTGAACAAGATTTAGTAAGACAAGGAATGATTTTAATCAAACTTTATTTCTCTGTATCAAAAGAAGAGCAAAAAAGAAGATTTGATAGAAGAATTAATGACCCTTTAAGACAGTGGAAATTCTCTGAGGTTGATATGCAAGCTCAAGATTTATGGGATGAGTTCTCAGAGAAAAAATATGAGATGTTAAGAAGAACTACTTCAAGGTCTGCTCCTTGGCATATTGTAAGAAGTGATGATAAACATAAAGCGAGACTTGAAGCTATGAAGGTTATTTTAAATTCTGTCGACTATGATGGAAGAAATTACTCATTAGACTTTGATCCTGACGAAGAAGTAAATATTTCAGTTCAAAGAGAATTACTTCAAATGAGAAAGTCTAAAAACTACTAAGTTTTTAGACTTTATAAAAAAGAGTATCAAACTACCAAGCAGTTTGGGATTCTTGATTGTTTTTAGATTTTACTTTTTGTAAAAATACTTTAGGCTTTTTCTTTTCTAATTGATTAAGCCATTTTTCTTCTTCTTTTTTAGATATATACTTCTTTTCATTTATATTTTCTTGTTGTTTGTTTTCTTGATTTTTATTTTTAGTGTCTTTAGATTTCTTAGAGTTTTGGTTTTCTTTTTTATCTTCTCGCTTTTGCTTGTTTTTTTGATTATTCTGCTTAGGAGTTTGTTTTTTATTCTCTTTTTGTTTATTGTTCTTTTTATTCTCATTAGAATTGTTATTGTCTTTATTAGGCTTATTTTTGTTTTCAAGAAGTTTTTTTACTTTTTCTAGGTTTTGCCTAGTTGCTTTATCTTCTTTGATTTTAAGAGCTTCTTTATAGCTCTTGATTGCTTTTTTATATTGCTTGTCTTTGGCATAAGCATTTCCTAGATTGTGAAGTCTGTTAAACTCTAAAATTCTATCATCACTTTTGATACTTTCATATCTTTTTATAGCTTCTTTATATTTGTTTTGTTTGTAAAGTATATTTGCAAGGTTATACTCTTTTTCTTTGCTATCATTGATTTTTAAGAGCTCATCATATGCTTTGTCATAATTTTTTTCTTCATAAGCTTTGTTTGATTCTTCAATATATTTAAAATCAAAAATTGAAGCTTTTAAATTATATGGACTAATAACAAAAAATGTAATAAGTATAAAAAAACTAGTAGTTTTTTTGTTAAAATTTTTTAAATTAGGTAGAGATGAAAAAGCAATAAGTAATAAAAATATACTAAAAGCAAGAGGGTAGTAAAATAATTCTGTATATGTTTTATGGTTTTTTGATTTGAACTGTTTATTTGCAAATGAACTATTTATCTCATTTTTTATTTGTAAAATATCACTATTGTTTAAAGTAAAATTTATATATCCTCCATCACTTTGTAAAGCTAATTTTTTTATATTCTCATTTAGTTTAACTGTTACTACTTGATTGTTTTTATTAGTTAAAAAAGTATTGTCTTTAAGTTTAATTGGTGTAGGTTTAGCTGTTGCTGTTGCAATTGTATAGACTTTTATTTTATTTTCTAAAGCAAGTTCAATCTCATCTTGAAAATCTTTTTTATCCCCTCCATCTGTAAGTAAAATAAGGTTTTTATTTTCATAATCCTTTAGAAGTTTATTTGAAGCTTCAAGTGTTGCATATATATTTGTACCATTATTAAAGTCAAGTGTATAATCAAGATTGTTTACTAGATATTTCAATGAATTTAAATCTTGTGTTAATGGAGATAATATAAATGCATCTTTTGCAAAAACTATAACAGCTATAGCAAAGTCTTTATATTCATCTATTAAATTAATAGTTTTTTCTTTTGCAAAGGTTAATCTGCTTGGTAAAATATCATTTGCAAGCATTGATTTTGAAATATCAATGGCTATTACAACAGAACTTATTTTTTGTTTTGAAGTTACATTCTTCTCATTTGTTACAGGTCTTGCAAGGGCTATTATCATAAAAATTAGAGCTATCAAAAGAGTAATACTTCTTGCTTTTGCAGAAAAATATCTATTTGAAACAGATAATTTATCTAGTGTTTCTTTATTGAAATATTGTGCAAATTTGTCACCTTTTTTGATAATTATAAATAGTAAAATAAAGCTTGGAATAAGCATAAAAAATAGTACATTTTCGTATAAAAAACTCAACTGAACTCCTTTGAAAAAGTATTTTATAAAAGCCTTAGTAATTTTTAGATAAAATCTTCGTTTAAATTATAACAATCGGAGTAAATTTAATGGAATTTAACGCACAAAGAGTTGATGAAGCAAATGTAGTGATTTCTTCAAAAATTGAAAAAGACACTATTGAAACAAACTTAGACAAATTAGCTAAACAAGCTGCAAAAACAATGGATATCCAAGGTTTTAGAAAAGGAAAAGTTCCTGTAGCGGTAGTTAAGCAAAGATATGCTGACAAGTTAAGAGAAGATGCTGAAGGTGATGCATTAAGAACAGTATTAACTGATGGATTAAAAGAATTAGACGTTAAAAATGAAGATATGGTTGGTGAACCAGCTATCTCTAAATTTGAGAAAAACGAAGATGGTTCTATTGATGTAGAAGTAAAAGTAGCTGTTAAGCCAAATGTAGATTTAGGTGATTATAAAGCATTATTACCAGAAGTAGAGTCTAAAGAAGCATCTGATGAAGAAGTAACTTCTAGATTAGAAGAATTAGCTAAACAATCAGCTCCATTAGAAAAAATCAAAAGAAAAAGAATGGTAAGAGAAGGTGACTTCGCTGTTATCGATTTCGAAGGTTTTGTTGATGGTGTAGCATTTGACGGTGGAAAAGCTGAGAAGTATTCTTTAGAAATCGGTTCAGGTTCATTTATCCCAGGATTTGAAGATCAAATCATTGGTATGAAATATGAAGAAGAAAAAGATGTAGTTGTTACATTCCCAGAAGAGTACCAATCAAAAGAATTAGCAGGTAAAGAAGCTACATTTAAAGTAACTTTACATGAAATTCAAGAAAAAGCAGCTCCTGAGTTAAATGACGAGTTAGCAACTAAAATGTTACCACAAGAAGAGGGTGCAACTTTAGAAACTTTAAAAGAGAAAATCAAAGAGCAAATCACTAACGAAGCAAAAGCTAAATACTACAGAGAAGAGTTAAAGCCTGCTTACTTAGAGAAATTAGTTGAAACTTTAGAGTTTGCTTTACCTGCAACAGTAGTTGAGCAAGAAGTTAACCATGCGTTAAATAACAAAGTTAGAACTATGAGTGAAGATGAAATCAAAGCATTACAAGAAGATGCATCTAAAGTAGAAGATATGAGAGATGAGTTAAAAGAAGATGCTCAAAACTCTGTAAAAGCTACATTCATTGTTGATGCACTTGCAAAAGCTGAAGAAGTAGAAGTATCTGATCAAGAAGTTACTCAAGTATTATACTTTGAAGCAATGCAAATGGGTCAAAACCCACAAGAAGTATTAAAACAATATGAAGAAGCAGGATACCTACCAGCTATTAAAATGTCTATGATTGAAGAGAGAGTTATCTCTAAATTATTAGATGAAAAATTAGGTAAATAATTAACTAGGATAGATAAATGAGCTATATACCATACGTAGTTGAGAAAAGTGGAAGAGGTGAGAGAAGTTATGACATCTACTCAAGACTTCTTAAAGATAGAATTATTATGTTAAGTGGTGAGATTAATGACCAAGTAGCTTCTACAGTTGTTGCACAGCTTTTATTTTTAGAAGCTGAAGATCCAGATAAAGACATCTATCTTTATATCAACTCTCCAGGTGGAGTGATTACAAGTGGTATGTCTATTTATGATACAATGAATTATATAAAGCCAGATGTTTGTACTATTTGTATAGGACAAGCAGCATCTATGGGTGCATTTTTATTATCTTCTGGAGTAAAAGGTAAGAGATATTCTCTTCCTCACTCTAGAATTATGATTCACCAACCATTAGGTGGAGCACAAGGTCAAGCTACTGATATTCAGATTCAAGCTAAAGAGATTCAAAGAATGAAAGATCAATTAAACGGTATGATTGCAGAACAAACAGGTCAAGATATTGAAACTGTTGAAAAAGATACTGATAGAGATAATTTTATGAGTGCAACTGAAGCAAAAGAGTATGGTTTAGTTGACGAAGTTATAGCAAGACATAAATAGAGATTTATATAATGATTAGAGAAGTTATTACTTATCCAAATAAATTACTTCGAACAAAGTCTAAAGATGTGGAGAAGTTCGATGATGAACTTCACACACTTTTAGATGATATGTATGATACAATGATTGATCAAAATGGAGTTGGACTAGCTGCAATTCAAGTTGGGATTCCATTAAACATACTTATTATTAGTCTACCTGATGAGAATGATGTTCAAGCAAAAGAGGATTTAATTGAGGCTATAAACCCAGTTATTACTCATAAAGATGGTGAACAAGTTTTTACTGAAGGATGTTTAAGTGTACCAGGGTTTCATGAGGATGTAAAAAGAGCACAGCATATTATAGTTGAATACTATGATAGATATGGTCAAAAACAAACTATGGAAGCTGAAGACTTTCTATCAGTTGCATGGCAACATGAAATGGAGCATTTAGAAGGTCACTTATTTATTGAAAACTTATCATTTTTAAAAAGAAAAAAATTCGAAAAAGAGTGGAAAAAGAAGTTAAAAGAAAAAGGAAAAAGTTAATAAACTTTTTAACTCTTTTTTCTTTTATTTCTAAAACTTATTTAATAGATTGTAAATCATAGTTACAACTAAACCATTTCCTAATAGCCAAATTCCCCAAAATAAATATCTTTCATAACTAGTAAAAAATAAATCTTTATATCTTAGAGGTATTGTGTATATAGCAAGAACTATAAATAGTGCAATTGCTACATAAAATGCTATTTGATTAACTGCTGAGAATAATACAATTAGAAAAGATGTAAATGGTACAAAAATAGATAATGCAAAATATTTGCTATAAGCTTTTCTTTTTTTATTCCCTTCAAAATATTTTACTGTATGACCACAATTTGGACAAATAGTTCCAATTCTTGATAATATTTGATGTTCACATACAGGACAATTTATTAAGTCCATAAAAATTACTCCATAATAAAATTTTTCTTATTATACCTATTATAGATAAATCAAATATTTATGTTAGTTTATTAAAATTTTTTTTTGATTAATAGTTTAGTTTTGAAGCGTTTGAAGAGTAGAAGTTTAAAATCTTCCTTCCTCTTTGTTCAAGGTAACATAAAGTTCTGATATGTCAACCCCAAATAGGACACAAGAATAATAATCTACGAAGCCATTTCTAAATGTAACATTTTCTCTTCAAATTCTAATGGTGACATATAATTATTATACGAATGTAATCTTTGCCTATTGTAAAATATTTCTATATATTCAATTTTATTTCTTTTACACTGTACTAGTTCTACAAATTGTTTAAAGTAATTATTTAGTACTTCTAGCTGAGCATTTGATACTAATCCAAACATGATGACCTTTCTTTTCTAATTTAAATATTTAATAACGAAGATACTATCTTATTTGTCCTTCATATTTTATATTTATAAAGATTGTGTTATAATTTATTTAATTATTTTAAAAGAGTTATAATATGAAAATAATAAAATCAGCATCTTTAGAAACAATAGAAGCTCATCCTGTAAGTGTTGAAGCTACTTTTACAAAAGGTTTACCATCATTTACAATAGTAGGATTGATCTCTACGAGTATTCAAGAATCAAAAGATAGAGTAAAATCAGCACTGTTAACCAATGATTTCAAATTTCCACCACTAAAAATTACTATCAATTTAGCTCCAAGCGAAATTAAGAAAAAAGGTTCTCACTTTGATTTAGCAATTGCCTTACAAATATGTTTTTATGATAATAAAAATGAACTATTTGAGGGATTCTATATTTTTGGTGAACTTGGATTGGATGGAAAAATAAAAGATACAAATTCTATTTTTCCAATTGTTTTATCTTTATCTAAACAGAAAACTATAAAAAAAGTTTTAGTTTGTTATAAAACAGCTCAGAAAATATCCAAAATTCCAGGTTTAGAAATATATGTAGTAAATACTTTAAGTGAAGCAATAGAGTTTTTTTCTTCAGATAAAAAAGAAAACTTTTTTAAAAATAGTTCTTTAGATTATAATTTTTTAGAGTATAAAGAACAGAAATTTTACTATAAAGAAGAATATGATTTAAACTTTTTAGATGTAATAGGACAAGATATGGCTAAATTTGCAGCACTTATTAGCGCAGCTGGGAATCATAATCTTTTAATGGAAGGTAGTCCAGGATGTGGGAAATCAATGATTGCAAAAAGAATAAAATATATAATGCCACCTATGAATTTAGAAGAGATTTTAGAAAAAGCAAAATTGATGGCATTAGATTTTAAAGAAGTGGATTTTTCACCTACTAGAAGTTTTAGAAGTCCTCATAACAGCAGTACAAAGTCTTCAATTTTTGGAGGAGGTAGTCAAAATGCAAAAATAGGAGAGGTGGCTTTAAGTAATAATGGCATATTGTTCTTTGATGAACTTCCTCATTTTTCAAAATCAATTTTAGAAGCTTTAAGAGAACCCTTAGAAGATAACAAAATTTTAATATCAAGGGTAAATACAAAAATAGAATATGAGACAAAGTTTACATTTATAGCTGCTATGAACCCTTGTCCATGTGGAAACCTTCTATCAAATATAAAAGAGTGTAGATGTAGTGACCTAGAAATACAAAGATATAAAAATAGACTATCTGAACCATTCTTAGATAGAATTGATATGTTTGTAACTATGAATGATAATTTGAGTGATAATAAAAATATCGTAACATCAAAAGAACTTCACAAAAGTGTAATAGAAGTATTTTTAAAACAGATAAAAAGAGGTCAGAAAGATTTAAATGGTAAGTTAAATGATAAAGATATAAAAAAATATTGTGTTTTAGATAAAGAATCTGATGAGATATTAAATAAAGCAATTATTAATTATCAATTATCTTATAGAAGTATAAATAAAGTTTTAAAAGTTGCTAGAACAATAGCAGATTTAAATAATCATGTAAAAATAGAAAAGTCAGATTTACTTAAAAGTTTAAACTTTAGAAAAAGATAGAAATTCTAAAATAAATATGTTATAATAAAATAATAATATTTAAAGGGTTTCTTATGTTTAACCTTATTAAAAAATTTTTATGTATTATTTCTCTTTTTTCTTTTTCTTATGCAACTGAAATCAAGATTGGGATGACAGCTGATTTTTCAGGTTCTATTTCTTATTTAGGTGAAAATATGAAAAAAGGAATAGAAACTTATTTTCATACGCATAATAAAAATTCAAATGATAAATATAAACTTATCTCATATGATGATGAATATAAACCACTATTAGCAAGTAAATATGTAAAAAGATTGATTTTTAAAGATAAAGTACATGCTATATTAGGTAGTGTTGGTACTCCAACTGCTAATGTAGTACTTCCTATTATCAAAGAGAATAAAATACCTTTTGTTGCTTCATATAGTGGAGGAAACATACTTAGAAATAAAAATGATAAATATATCTTTAATCTTAGAGCTTCATATACTCAAGAAGCATATTTTATTACTAAAAAATTATTGGATTTAGGAATAAAAGAAGATGAGATTGCGGTTTTTTCTCAAAATGATACTTATGGTGATAGTGGTTATTTAGGTGTATTAAAAGCTATATTAGATAATGGAAATTTTACTGCTTCTAATATTGCTCATGAGAGATACACAAAAGATACTAATAATATAGAATTAGGCTTAAGTAAATTATTAGACTGGAATAAGTCATTTAAAGCAATTATAGTTGTTGGTGTTAATAAAGCAACAATAAAGTTTATTAATTATGCTAAAGAAGATTTCCCTAATGCAAAATTTTTCTTATTATCTCCTGTAAATATAAAAGAGGTAGTAAAGCAGCTCCCAACTTATAGAGAAGATATTTATACTACCTTAGTTTTACCACCTTTAAAAAATGAAGGAAATTTACAAGTTATAAATGAATTTAAAAAAGCTTATGAATTAAAATATGGAAGAAAAGATTATAATCAAATATCTTTTGAGGGCTATTTAGCAGGTAAGTTACTTATAAAAGCTATTGGTAAAGATACAAATTCATTAAGTAAAAATTCTATATATGAAGCTTTAAATAATTTACATAAATTTGATTTAGGATTTGGATTTAAATCAGATTTTAACAATCCGAACTCACAATATAGCGATAGGGTTTGGATTGGTAAAATTAATAAAAACTTTGAACTAGTCTTGATATCTAATGATGTAAAATTTTAGGAGATAATTATGTTAAAATTATTTCAAAAACTTACACAAAATCTATCAATTAAAAAGATAGTTATTTTAGGTGTTGTTGTAATGGGTATCGTAATTGTCATTTTTGCTATTACAATGACATACTTATCTTCTACTATTAAATATGATCAGACTACATTAAAAAATATTCTAGATTTAGAAAAACAAAATCAGAAAGTACTAAGTATAATCAAAGATATAAACTATTTAGAAAATAGAATTGTATTAATTGATAATAAAAAACAGTTTGATGTATATGAAAGTAAACTATTAGAAATAGATGATAATTTTTTAGTTATAAAAGAAGAAGAGTATTTAGAAAAATACAATAAAGAGTTAAAGAAAATCTCTTTTAGTTTGATTAGTTTAGTTGAATTGCAAAAGAAAACATATGATTCAAAAAGTATAGTTTTATTTTTTAATGATGAAATAAGTCAATATAAATCAAGAATAGATAATTCAATTAAATTTATTTCAAATGAAACAGAGGCTTTATATGGTAAAGCTTCATTATACAGTAAAAGATACACTAGAAAAAAAATGCAAAATTCAGATTTAAATTTAATTTTCAACTTCGAAAGAATTATGAGTTTATCTAAGGATTTGGATAGCTCAATTTTAAAACTTCCAACACTTTTATCAACTATAAATAGTACGAAAAGTGAAGACTTTATAAGAAGTATTAAAAGAAATAATTTAACTCAGGTTATAACTCTTTTTGAAAATAGTTTAATTAGAATAAATGGTATAGATGATTTAAGATTTCAAAATAATTTAAAAAATATAAATAATGAGTTCTTCCAAGCTAAAGATCTTATAGAACTATTTATTGTTTCAAAGCAAAGACTACTAGAAGAGCAAAGTAGGTTTGAAAACTTAATTAGAAAAAGTGAACAAATCAACTTAGATATCATTGATACAATTAATAGTTTAAATGATATATCATCTCAAATAAAAATAGATATTTTAGAACATTCAGATAATGTGTCAAAAACTACTACCTCTACTATAATTATAGTGGGACTTGCTTCTTTACTTTTATTAGCTTTAGCTGCTGCTACATTAATTTATAGAATCAATTTTCCTTTAGAGTTTATTATTCAATATATTGAAAAAATAGTAAATGAAAAAAAAGACTTATCTTCAAAACTTCCTATTTTTACAAATGATGAATTTGGAAAACTATCAAGCTCTTTTAATAATATGACATCAACTATTGATGAGAATATTCATGAAATTGAGTCTTTAAATAAAGAGATTGAAGATACTCAAAAAGAGGTTATCTTTACAATGGGTGCTATTGGTGAAAGTAGATCAAAAGAGACAGGTAATCATGTAAGAAGGGTTGCAGAGTATTCTAGAATACTAGCTTTAAAATATGGGCTTGATAAAAAAACTTCAGAGCTTTTAAAAGAAGCTTCTCCTATGCATGATATAGGAAAAGTTGGTATTCCTGATAATATTTTAAAGAAACCAGCAAAATTAGATTCAGACCAATGGGAAGTTATGAGAACCCATACTCAGCTTGGATATGATATGTTGAAACATTCACAAAGGAATATATTAAAAGCTGCTGCAATTGTTGCACATGAACATCATGAGAAATGGGATGGCTCAGGGTATCCAAGAGGACTTAAAGGAGATGAAATACATATTTATGGAAGAATCACTGCTGTTGCAGATGTCTTTGATGCCTTAGGAAGTGATAGATGTTATAAAAAAGCATGGCCTATTGAGGATATTAAGAAATTTTTTAAAGAAAATAGAGGAACTCACTTTGATCCACTATTAGTAGATATACTTTTTGAGAACTTTGATGAATTTCTTGCTGTAAAAGAAAGATACAAAGATGTGTTTTAGGGCTTTACCACTTTGTAAACACTTTGATGTTAAAATCTTTCTTAAATAATAAAATAGGCTTATTGCCTAAGGAGAATATTAATGACAAGATGTGGTTATGTATCTGTAGTTGGAAGACCCAACGCTGGTAAAAGTTCACTTTTAAATTGGCTAGTTGGTGAGAAAATTGCAATGGTATCACATAAAGCAAATGCTACGAGAAGAAGATCAAATATTATTGTAATGCATGAAGACAATCAAATTATATTTGTAGATACTCCAGGAATTCATGAAACAGAAAAACTTTTAAATCAGTTTATGTTAGATGAAGCGCTAAAAGCAATGGGTGATTGTGATTTGATTTTATTTTTAGCTCCTGTTACAGATAAACTGTCACATTATGAAAACTTTTTAGAAAAAAACAAAAAAAATGTAAAGCATGTTCTTCTTTTAACTAAAATTGATAATGTATCTAATGCAGAAGTTTTAGAAAAAATGAAAGAGTATGAAAAATACTCTGATAGATATGAGTCTATTATTCCTGTATCTATTAAAAAGCAAACAACACATAGTGATATTTTAGATGATGTCGTAAATTATCTTCCTGAACATCCTTATCTTTTTGATCCTGAGATTATGACTACAGAACATTTAAGAGATATATTTAAAGAGTTTATTAGAGAATCAATTTTTGAAAATATTTCAGATGAGATTCCTTATGAAACAGATGTTTTAATTGAAAAAGTTGAAGAAAAAGAAAACTTAGATGTTATAAAAGCTACTATTATTGTACAAAAGGGTACTCAAAAGGGTATGATTATTGGAAAAGGTGCAACTGCTATTAAAAGAATAGGAAAAGATGCTAGACTTAAAATAGAAAAACTAACAGGAAGAAAGTGTTACTTAGAGCTTTTTGTTTCAATTAAAAAAGGTTGGACTAAAAATAAAAAAGGCTTAAAAGAATTAGGTTATGATGTAGATAATTAAAAAAGTTATAACTTAAGTTACTTTAAAACTTTTTATTGTCATAATAACTCATTATATTATTTGAAGTGAGTTATTATGAATACTATTGCATTAAAAAATGACTTTAAAACTTTAGAAATAGAATCCAATGAAAAAATAAAAAGAAAAAATTTAAAAGATTTTATTCTTACTTCTTTATATATAAATGAACAAGACTCTTATGAAAAAAAAGCAATATATGTAAACTACTTATATCTATCAAATAAATATCAACTTTTTATAGCTCTTCCAAATACTAAACATTTTGTTTTTGAGTTATTTTCAAACATTTGTAAAAAATCTAAATATACATTAGTTATATGTGAATCATTTTTTTGTGTTTATGTAAATTGTAAGTTTTACTTTTATAAAGATTTAGATTATGAACTTAGTGATGAAAAACTAATTGAGTTTGTATCTTTCAATTTAAGTATTAATATTGATGAAATTATTCATGTATCTAGTGATGAGTTAAATTCATTGATTTCATCTTATAATCAAAACAAAATAGAATCAATATTAATTGATATAAATAAAACTAAAGAGTATGGTTTTATTTATTTTCTTCTATATTTATTAGTACTACTAGTTGTTTCTACAACATATATAAACTATACAAAAATAGAAAATGAAAAAATAGCACAACTTCAAAAACAAAAATATTTACAAAACTTAAAAAACAAAAGTGATGAAATGAGTTTTATCTCTTTTCATGATAGATTTATTTTCTTTTATGAAAACATAAAAAAATATGATTTAGAACTTGTAAATTTCAAATATATTAATAATAGATTTGAATTTTTAATCTCTACAGATAATAAAAGTAAGATTTTTAAGTTCCTAGATATCTATAAAAGTAAAATTATTTCGAGTAGTTTACAGTTTGATAATAAAAGGTATGTTTTTCATGGAAGCTTTAAATCAATTAAATAAAAAGTTTAAAAACTTAAACTTTAAGACAAAATTACAATTATATTTATTACCTATTTTAATACTATTTTTATTTTTTATGACTTATGAAAATCATAAAGAGATTAAAGTATCTTTACCAAAGGTAAAAACAATTGATTATAAATTTTCATCAATAGATTTAATATCAAAAATTCAAAACTATGCTAATAAGAAAAGTATTAAAATCTTAAGTATTGCTATAAAAAATAGGGTAATTAATATAGCTTTTAAAGCTAAGAGTAAAGATATAGATAAATTTATTTTATTTATTGAAAATATTGATACTAACTCTAATATTCTTTTTTTTGAAACATCAAAAATATATAGTTCGAAAACAAATATATTAAATGCAAAAGTAAAAATAGACTTTAAAAAATCTTATATAAAAAATATTAAAAAACAATCAACCCTATCTCAAGTTAGAAATACTAAACCTAAGTTAAAAGCAATCATTTATAACTATGCATTTTTAGATAATAAGTGGAGAGTAAAGGGAGAGAGTTTTTCATCTTATAAAATAATACAAATAAATAAAAATAGTGTAATTTTAAAAAAAGATGGTAAGAAATTAGAGTTAAAGGTTTATAATGAAAACAGTTTTAAATGAAAAAATAGATTACGATTTAATTAAAAGTTATGATATGTCTTACTTAAAAGATAATATTATTTTACCTTTTTTTGATGATGGACTAACTTTATATTTATATGTAAGTGAATACTCAAAATTAGATAGCTGTAAAGAGTTTTTTGAGAACAGGAACCTAAAATTTTTCTCTTGTAAAAAAGAAGATATTCAATTTTTATTAAGTGATATAAATATCAAGCTTAAGCTTTTTTCACTAGCAAGAAAAAGTAGAGAGTATGATGACTTAAACAGTTCATATATGCAAACTTTTTTAGAAAAGCTTTTAAGCTATTCTATTGAGAAAAATAGTAGTGATATACATATTGAATTCAGTAATCATTTAACTCTTTTTAGATTTAGAATTGATGGTAATCTAAAGACTTTTTTAGTTTTAGAAAAGAATTTTATAAAACTTGTATCTTCATATTTAAAACTAATCTCTAATCTTGATATCACTCAAACCAGGCTTCCTTTAGATAGTAGATTTTCTCTTATTTTAAATGAAAAAAAGTTTGATTTTAGATTATCAACAATGCCTACATTAGAAGCAGAATCAATAGTAATTAGAGTCTTAGATAGTAAGAATATCAATATAAATATTGATGAAATAGGTTTTTCTTCTCATATTTTACTTCATATTCAAAATGCATTAAAATTAACTCAAGGTTTGATTTTAGTTACAGGTCCTACAGGTAGTGGTAAAACTACCACTCTTTATTCAATGTTAAATATGCTAAATTCTAATGAAAGAAAAATTATTACTATAGAAGATCCAATAGAGTACAAGCTTGAAAATATTACTCAAGTTCAAGTTAACAATAAAATAGGTTTGAATTTTGATTTAGTATTACGAAACATTCTAAGACAAGATCCTGATATCATTTTTATAGGAGAAATAAGAGATGAACTATCTTTACAAATTGCTTTACAAGCTTCTTTAACAGGTCATTTAGTACTAGCTAGTATTCATGCAAATAGTAGTAGTGAAACAATAACAAGACTCTTTGATTTAAAAGCAGACCCTTTTTTAATATCAACTACTTTAAAGCTTATTTTATCTCAAAGGTTAGTTTTGTCTTATTGTAAACATTGTGGCTCAAAAGGTTGTAGTAAATGTAACTTTACAAAATATAAAGGAAGAACTGTTATTGCAGAAGCATTGAATATTGATGAAAATCTATCGTCAATGATTTTTAAAAAAGAAAGTATTAATAGTTTCAATGAATATTTAAGAAAGATAAAGTATAAAAGTTTATTTGATGATGGAAAGCTAAAGGTAAGTGAAAATATAACTTCAATGACTGAATTAATTAAAGTTATCGGTATATAATGAAAAAGTATAAAATAACTTATCAAGATGAAAATAGAGTAAAAACGAAAATAATAGAGAGTTCAAACTTACAAGAAGAGAGTTTACCTAGTAAAATACTTACAATAAAACCTATAAATGAAAAAAAAGATTTGAATATCTTTAAATCCAAAATAAAGATTGACAAAAATGTTTTAATCTCTATATTTTATGAATTAAATATAATGCTACAAGCAAATCTAATGTTAAATGATGCTTTGGGTATCTTGACTCAAAACTATAAAGAAGAAAAATTTAAAAGATTTATTGAAGATTTAAAAAAAGCACTTTTAGGTTTAGATAGTATAGATAATATTTTTAAAGATTATCGTATCGATATTTATATTGTTTCTTTTCTAAAATTATGCCAAAAAAATGGAAATATTAATGCAAATATCAATGCATTATCTATGCTTTTAAAAGAAGAATTAAAAATAAAAAAAGATTTTTCAAAAGCTATAAGGTATCCATTTATACTTTTAATATCTTTATTTTTATCAATAAATATCATTTTCTATTTTGTTGTTCCAAAGTTTAAAGTTATATTTGTAAATAACTATGAATCATTGCCCTTTGCAACAAAAACTTTATTTAATATCCATACTTTATATATGTCTTATTTTGTTTACTTAATATTGCTATTTTTATCTATAGTTTTTCTAGTTATATATTTTTATTTGAAAAATAAAGAGTTCGAATATCTGCTATCAAAATTGCTGTTTAAAGATATATATTTTATAAGGGACTTATACTCATTTATGCAGTTATATCGTATTTTTTTAGTAATAAATATAATGCTTGAATCAAACTATGAATTTATAAAAGCTTTAAATTCATCAAAAACTTTAATAAGAAATAAATACCTTTTAGATAAAATATCGCTCATTGAAAATCTATTAAAAAATGGTAAGAGTATCAATCTATCATTTAAAAGATCAAATATATTTGATTCTCTAGTGTTAAACTTGATTAATACAGCAGAAGCTTCAAATAGTTTAACTTTAATATCTAAAGAAATAAAAGATATTTATAAAAATAGATTTGATGAAAAAATGAAAAAGTTTATATCATATATAGAACCTATATTTTTAATAGTCATAGTAAGTTTAGTCTTATGGATAATATTAGCAATTTTTATACCAATATGGGATATGGGAAGTATGATGAAGAACTAAAGGAATATTATTATGGTTACAAAAGAAGAATTTGAAGAATCAATAAAAAAAGTATTAGAGTATGTAGGAGAAGATCCTTCAAGAGAAGGTTTAATTGACACACCAAGTAGAGTTAGAAAAGCATATGAATTTATGTGTGGTGGTTATAATCAAGATCCAAAAGAGATTCTTCAAAAAGCATTATTTACATCAACAAATGATGAGATGGTAGTGGTAAAAGATATAGAATTTTACTCTCAATGTGAACATCATATGCTTCCTATTATTGGAAAAGCTCATGTGGCTTACATTCCAGATGGAAAAGTTGTTGGACTTTCAAAAATTCCAAGAGTTGTAGATGTGTTTGCTAGAAGATTACAAATCCAAGAGCAGCTAACAGAACAAATCTGTGATGCTTTAAATGAACACTTAAAACCAAAAGGTGTTGCAGTTATTATTGATGCAAGACATATGTGTATGGAAATGAGAGGGGTTCAAAAAATCAATTCTACTACAGTTACATCTGCTTTAAGAGGATTATTTAAAACAAATAAGAAAACTAAAGATGAGTTCTTATCAATAGTTAAAAACTCTTTTCATAAATAAGTTTACTATAAAAGGGTAACCTTTTATAGTAGTATTACTTTTGCAAGCATTAAGAAACTAAAGAAGCCTACAATATCTGTTACTGTTGTAAGTAATACTGTACTTCCAATAGCTGGGTCTATATCAAATCTTTTTAATATAAGCGGTATTGCTGCACCAAAGAAACCAGCACTAAATAGATTTATTACCATTGACATAGCAATTACTAAACCAAGAAGTTTTGTATCAAACCAAAGCCATGCGATTATTCCCATTATAACTGCGAATAAAAAACCATTTATTAAAGATATGACCACTTCTTTTTTTACTGCATCTTTTGCATTCTCAAGTTCAATATCACCTAAGGCTAACTGTCTAACCATAACGGCTAAAGTTTGAGTACCAGCATTTCCACCCATTGATGCAACTATTGGCATTAAAATAGCTAGTGCAACATAAGCTTGAATTGTTTCATCAAATAAGCCAATTACTAAAGATGCTAAAATAGCAGTTCCTAAATTTAAAAACAGCCAAAATGCTCTTTTCTTAGCTGTAGTTGATAGTTTGTCTTCATGCTCAAAATCATCATCAACCCCTGCTAATTGATACATTTGTTCTGTTGCATTCTCTTCAATTACATCTAAAATATCATCTGAAGTAATTCTACCCATTAAGATACCTTGGTATCCAGTTACTGCAACTACAGATAAGTCATATTGCTCAAATTGCTTAGCTACATTATCAATATGTTCATGGTCATCAACTTTAAAGGGTTTAAACCTATTCTCATCTGTCTTTAAAATCTCATCATATGTTTTATTGAAGTCAAAAATGATTAAATCTTCTAAAAGTATTGAGGCTATTAATATCCTATTTTCATCTATTACAAAAACTTGATGAATGTTTTCTACTTCATCAGAGGCTTTAGCTTCTTTTAGCCTTTTTACTGAATCCCCGATTGTCTCATCAAGACTAGCTGAGAAAAGCTCCGTTTGCATATAAGCACCAGCTTCATCTTCCTCATACTTTTTAAGCCAGTCAATATCTTTTTGGTCTTCTTCTTCTAGACCATCATAAATCTCTTTTGCTTTTTCTTCATCTATTTCTTCAAGTTCTAAAATTAAGTCTGTTTGGTCATCTGATTCAAGTTCTTCAACTGCATCTGTAAGTTTTTTAATAGATAGCTCTTCATAAGCTAACTCTCTTAGATTATCAGGAAGTTCAAGTAAAACTTCTCCTAGTAATTCATCTGGAACTTTTTTAAGAACAAAAAAGAAGTCATCAACACTATCTTTTTCTATTTTTTTTAAGGAGTTTGCAATATCTGTGGGGTGTAGAGAGTCAAAGCTCTCTATTAGTTTGTTTGGGTCAGTTATTATAACTTCTTCATGAGGCATAATGGACTCCTTACTTTTGAGTTTATTTAGATTTTTAAGTCACTTTTGTATGATATTCTATCTAATCTAGTTGGTTCTATTGTATCTTTATTTTCTATTCTTGCATTTATTTCATCAATTTTTAGCTTAGCATTTGCTATAAATGTTTGTTTAGCTTTTCCTTTTAATCCTTTTGTATCAGGTTTTCTAATAACTTTTAAAGAATTAACAGCTCTTCCATTTTTGTATAAACCAAGGTGTAAGTGAGGTCCTGAACTAAGTCCTGTACTTCCTACATAACCAATATGTTGACCTTTTTTTACTTTTTGACCTCTTCTAATACTTTTATTAAATCTATTTTGATGAGCATAAAGAGTTTTATATCCATTTCTGTGGTTAATTATAATAGTTTTTCCATATCCACCTCGTCTTCCTACAAATTCAACTATACCATCTCCTGCTGCATAGATTTTTCTTCCTGTTGGTGCTGCAAAATCTGTTCCTAAATGAGCTCTATATCTCTTAAGTACAGGGTGCCATCTTTTTTTAGTAAAATGACTTGAAATTCTTTTGTAAGTAAGTGGTATTCTAAAAAAGTAAGTTTTTGTAAAACCTACACCTTTTTCATTGTAGTATTTTTCATCTTTTTCATTTTTGAATCTATAATGTTTTTTTCCTGCTACTTCAACCATAGCAGATTTTATATCAGGTAGGCCAAGTGCTTTTCCTAGTAATACTTTTTGAGAGTATTTAACAGCTACATTGTCACCTTTTTGCATACCTCTAAAATTAACATCATTAAATAGTGCTTTTATCTGTGCAGAAATTGCTGCGTTTCCAGTTGCTTTTTGTAAATCATATGATACAGAGTTTGTAATAGGAACAATAATAGTTTCTGTAAACTCCGTATAATTTATAGGTAAAGTTTGAAATTTATATGTATTATCTACATCTTTATAAATATGAAGTTGTATCTCTTCTGAGACTGGAATTAAAACTTGATTTAATGTGCCATCTTCATTTTCATATAAATAAAATCTATTTTCAGCTCTTATTTCTGAACATAATTCTTTATCTTCTTTTTCTAAATCAAAATAGAGTTTTTGAGGAATAGAATACTTTTCTAAAAAAGTTAAAAACGTTTCACCTTTTGGCCAAGGCAACTCTTTTACTTCTGTACCAAATAAAAAATTTATAACAAATAACAAACTAATAATGATTTTTTTCACGGATATATTCACTTTTATTTAAAAATTAGGAGTATCATTATACAATTGCACAACTTAAAAAATTATATTACGGAGTTATTTTTGTTTAGATTATTATTTTTAATTTCTTTCTTATTTACTACAAGTGTTTTTGCAAATAAATTGATAGACTTATACCGTCTTGAAGGTATTGCTGCCGTAGAGTTGGAGCTTGAAAAACGACTTGCCCAAAAAGATTATTGGCAAGAAACATTAAAAAATTATGATACGAAATTTGGTTATTTAGAGAGTAAAAGATATACTTTACATTTAAATAAAAAAGCAAAAAAATTGTTTTTATATGAGAATAAAAATATGAAACTTACAAGGTTTTTTGAAGATGATGTTATTACAGGTGAGATTGATGGAGATAAATATCTTGAAGGAGATAAAAAAACTCCTATTGGTGTATATGACCTAACAAGAAAAAGAACTGATTTAGATCAGTTTTATGGTCCTTTTGCACTTGTAACTTCTTATCCTAATAACTTTGATAAAAGTCAAAACAAAAAAGGTCATGGTATTTGGATACATGGTATGCCTTTAAATGGAGATAGAGAAGAGTACACAAAAGGTTGTATTGCCTTAGATAATGAAAAACTTCTTGATTTAGAAAGTAAAATTGATTTAGAAGACTCAGTTTTAATAACAAGTGAAGAAGAGTTTGTAGAAGCTTCAAAAGATGAACTAGCAATAATCTTATCTTCAATTAATCAATGGAAATTAACATGGAAATACTCAAAAATTGATGATTATTTAGCCTTTTATTCAAATGAGTTTAAAAGATATAATGGAATGCAAATAGAAGAGTTTTCAAAATACAAAAAAAGAGTTTTCTCAAAAGATGAAGATAAAATCATAAGGTTTTCAGATATAAATATTTATGTTTATCCAAACTCTTTAAATAAAAGACTGTTTAAAGTTTTTATGAATCAATATTATAAAAGTGATACTTTAAAATTTATAGGTAATAAAGAACTAATCGTAGAGCTAGTTAATGGGAAAATGAAAATTTTATTTGAAGACTAAAACATAGTTTAACTCTTTTTTGGATATAATCACGCTTACTTAATAACCATATTTTAAGGCGAAAAATGCAAAATAAAGAGATGAACCTAGAAGAGATGGCACTTGCACACTCTTTGACACTTGAAGAATTAGAGAATATAAAAGAAATCTTAGGAAGAGATCCAAACCATGTTGAAATTGGTATCTTTTCTGCGATGTGGTCTGAACACTGTTCATACAAATCTAGTACAAAATACTTAAGAGGATTCCCAACAAAAGCTCCATGGGTTATCCAAGGTCCAGGTGAAAATGCTGGTGTTATTGACATCGGTGATGGATATGCTGCTGTATTTAAAATGGAATCACACAACCATCCATCATTTATTGAACCATACCAAGGTGCTGCTACTGGTGTTGGTGGAATTATGAGAGACGTATTTACAATGGGTGCTAGACCTGTTGCATCTATGAACTTAATTCAATTTGCTGGAATTGAAGGTGATAGTGAAACTGCTAAGAAACACAGATATTTATTAAGAGGTGTTGTTGCTGGTATTGGTGGATACGGTAACTGTATGGGAGTTCCAACTATTGGTGGACAAACTAACTTCGAAGAGTGTTATGCAGGAAACAATCTTGTAAATGCATTTAACTTAGGTATCGCAAAAGCTGATGAAATCTTCTATGGTAAAGCTGAAGGTATTGGGAACCCAGTAATGTATGTAGGTTCAAAAACTGGTAGAGATGGACTTGGTGGAGCTGTTATGAGTTCTGCTTCATTTGATGAAGATTCTGAGTCTAAAAGACCAACTGTTCAAGTTGGTGATCCATTTACTGAAAAATTACTTTTAGAAGCTTGTTTAGAGTTATTTAAAGAAGATTTAATTATTGGTATTCAAGATATGGGTGCTGCTGGTCTTACTTCATCTTCATTTGAAATGGCAGGAAGATCTGGTTCTGGTATGATTATGCATTTAGATAAAGTTCCTGCAAGAGAAGAAGGAATGACTCCTTATGATTTCATGCTTTCAGAATCGCAAGAAAGAATGCTTATTTGTGCTAAAAAAGGTAGTGAGCAAGCAATTATTGATATTTTTGAAAAATGGGAATTAGATGTTGCTGTAATTGGTGAAGTTACTGCTACTGGAAATATGGAATTATTCTGGCATGGTGAAAAATGTGCAGAAGTTCCTGTTCAGCCTGTATCTGAACAATCTCCTGTATTAGATAGACCTGTACAAAAACCTGCATATTTAGATGGTATTGAAGATATTGTTTTAGATAAAGAATTATCAAACCAAGAAGTATTTGAAGAGTTATTCTCAGATATGGAAGTAGTTGATAAATCATGGGTTTATAACCAATATGATTCAATGGTACAAACAAACACTGTTAAAGGTCCAGGTCAAAATGATGGTTCTGTAATTAGAGTTAAAGAGAATGGAAAAGCTTTAGCAATGTCTGCTGATTGTAATACAAGACAGTGTTATATTAACCCTGAACTAGGTGCTGCTGCAGCTGTTATGGAATCAGGAAGAAATGTAGCTATGACAGGAGCAACTCCAAAAGCTATTACTGATTGTCTTAACTTTGGTAACCCACAAAACCCAGAGGTTATGTGGCAATTTGCTCAAGCTTGTGAAGGTATCAAAAAAGCTTGTGCTGAACTTAACACACCTGTAATTGGTGGAAACGTATCATTATATAATGAAACAAATGGTGTTGGTGTATTCCCAACTCCAGCAATTGCTATGGTTGGTGTAAATGATGATGCAAATAAAGTAGTTCCATCTTCTTTCCAAGAAGAAGGAAATATAGTTTATCTATTAGGTGAAACTAAAGCTGAATTTGGTGGATCTTTATATATGAAAAAAATGTATGGTCAAGTAGCAGGAGCACACCCAGAAGTTGATTTCAAAAAAGAACTTTCTTTATGGAATACTGTAATTGAAGCTAACAAAGATGGTTTAGTAAAAGCTGCTAAAGATGTTAATGTTGGTGGTATTGCTATTGCTTTAGCTAAAATGGCTGTAGTTGGTAAAAAAGGTGTTGAAGCAAATATCTCTTTAAATGATTCAAAAGATATTTTTGCTGAGTCTTTATCAAGAGCTATTGTAGAAGTTAAGCCTGAAAATGCAGCTGCGTTTGAAGCTGTAGCATCTGCACAAGGTATTGAGTGTAATAAAATTGGTACTGTTGGTACTGATAAATTCTCAATCAATGACATTTCTAAAGAGTTAGATGATATGTCTGATGTTTATTTCAATAAGTTTAAGCAAGTAATCGAGCAAGACTTATAATCAAACAAGCCTAAAGCCAGACTCTAAACAGAGTCTGGCTTTTTTTATTTTATTAATATTTACAATTTAACAAGGAAAAATTTAAATGAGAGCATTAATATCTGTAAGTGATAAAAGTGGTGTTGAAAACTTTGCAAAAGAGTTAGTATCTTTAGGTTATGAGATTATTTCAACAGGTGGTACTTATAATAAATTAAAAGAAGCAGGAATTGCAGTAATTGAAGCAAATGAAGTTACTAAATTCCCAGAGTGTTTTGAAGGTAGAGTTAAAACTTTAAATCCATATATTCATGGTGGTATCTTACATAGAAGAGATAAACAATCACACTTAGATCAAGCAAAAGAGTTAGGTGTAGAAGGTATTGATTTGGTATGTGTTAATTTATATCCATTCAAAGCTACTATTGAAAAAACTGATGATTTCGAAGAGATTATTGAAAACATTGATATTGGTGGACCTGCTATGGTTAGATCTGCAGCAAAAAACCATGATTCTGTTATTATTGTAACAGACGTAGCTGATTATGACTTAGTTCTTAATAACTTAAAAAACGATTCAAATACTCAAGAGTTCAGAAGAGATATGATGATTAAAGCTTATGAGCATACTGCTGCTTATGACTCTATGATTGCTAATTATATGAACAAAAGATTCAACAATGGTATGGGTGATAAACAATTCATCGTTGGTGAAAAAGTATTTGATACTAGATATGGTGAAAACCCTCATCAAAAAGGTGCATTATATGAGTTTGATAAGCACTTATCTAATAAATTTATCACTTTAAAAGGTGAAGCATCATTTAATAATATGGGTGATATTTCGGGAGCTGCAAAAATTGCATCTGCTTTTGGTGATGAAAATGCTGTATGTATCGTAAAACATGGAAATCCATGTGGTTTTGCTATTAAAGATACATTATTAGAGTCTTATGAGCAAGCTTTAAGATGTGACCCAATCTCTGCATTTGGTGGAGTAGTTGCTGTTAATGGTATCGTTGATTTACCCTTAGCTGTTAAAATGAATGAAATCTTCTTAGAAGTGGTATTTGCTGCTGATTTCACTCCTGAAGCAGAAGAAGAGTTAAATAAAAAGAAAAGAATCAAACTATTTAAACAAGGTACAACAAAACTTGAAATGGCAAATGATGATATTAACTTTAAAATAGTTGATGGTGGTTTTGTATTCCAAGATGCTGATAAAGTTGAAGATGATGAAGTTGCAAACTCTGAATTAAAATCAACTAGAGAAGCTACTGCACAAGAGAAAAAAGATATGGAGATTGCTTATAAAGTGGCTTCATTAACTAAATCAAACTGTGTTGTATACGTAAAAGATTCTGCAATGGTTGCTGTTGGTATGGGTATGACTTCAAGAGTTGACGCTGCAAAAGCTGCATTAAGAAAAGCAGAAGATTTAGGTATTGATGTAACTGGTGCTGCTTTAGCATCTGAAGCATTCTTCCCATTTAGAGATTCAATTGACGCTGCACAAGAAGCTGGTGTTAAGTGTGTAATTGAACCAGGTGGTTCTATCAGAGATGATGAGATTATTGAAGCTGCTAATGAATTTGGAATGGCGCTTTATTTCTCAAATAAAAGACACTTTTTACATTAATCTCAAATTATAGAAGAAAGATTCTGTAAAGAATCTTTCTTTATATCTTAGGAAAGCTAATGAAATCTTATATCGGTACAATTTCTACAACTAATACGTCATATGCTTTGCAATATCAAGATGCTTTTGAATATTTATATAATAATAGAAGTGAAATAATTTCACAATCTAAGCTATGTGATATACCTCTAATATATTTACTAAGACATTATTTAGAGTTGTCCTTTAAATATAATATTGAATATTTTAAAGATTATTCAAACACTAATGAATTAGTAAGTAAATTATACGCAACACATGATTTAAACAAATTGTATTGTTCATTTAAAAAACATTTTGATGAAAGTATTTCTACTTTTATAAATTCTGATGATGAGCTAAAAAATAAAATCAAGTTATATTTTAAAAATTTAAAAAAACTTAATGATAAGATTATTGAGTTAGATAAGTATTCTGTCAGTTTTAGATATTCTCACAATAGAGATGGTATTAAAAATTTTAATTTAAATGATGAAATTAATTTACTTAATGAAATAGGCAAACCTTATAAAGAAGCAAAAGAACTACTTGATTATTCAATTGATGTTCATAAAAAACTGTTACAAGAAAAAAAAGATAAAGAAGTTTGCTGCTATATTCTTAGAGAGTTTATAAATAAAAACATGTTAAAAATCAAATCAAATTTTACTAAATTTTGTTACGATATTAGTAATAAGTTTAATAAAAATAAGTATGAACTTTAAATTTTGGACAGATTATATTTAAAAGTCAATCTATACATAGGCTAATAATTTAAATTAGTTAAAACTCAAATCATAAAAATAAGTAAAAATTCTGCAACAAAAAACTGATAGCTAGAACATATGATAACTCCTTTTATTGTTATATGTTCTAAGCATTATATTTTTATTACAATGTCTCTAACTACAAAGCTAATTAAGTGATTTTTATATACTATATTTCATAAAATTTACTATAAAAGAACAATTATGAAAGAATCTGATTTATATCTACCTTTAAAACAATATTTGGAAGCACAAAACTATGAAGTTAAAGGGGAAGTTTGTGGCTGTGATGTACTAGCAATAAGAAAAGATGAAGAACCTCTTATTGTTGAGTTGAAACTCTCTTTAAATCTTGATGTTTTACTTCAAAGTGTAGATAGACTTAATTTATCATCTATAGTTTATATAGGTATTCCCAAGGATTCAAAAGCTTTAAAAAAAAAGAGAAAACTAGCTATTAAACTTCTAAAAATGTTAGGTTTTGGTCTTATTTTAATAGAGCCTATTAAAAATAGTGTTGAAGTTGTATTAGACCCAGTTGAGTATAAACCAAGAAAAATAAAACAAAAAAAAGAAAAACTTTTAGCAGAGTTTCAAAGTAGAATTGGGGATCCAAATTTAGGTGGTATGGCTAGTAAAAAAGGAGTACTTACTTCTTATAGGCAAAAAGCTTTAAAAATTGCTTTATATTTGCAAGAACATGGAGATAGTAAAGCCTCAGTTATAGCTAAAAATTTGGATGAAGCTAAAGCTAGAGATATTATGTATAATAACTATTATGCTTGGTTTGAAAGAGTTGGAAAGGGTATTTATTCTTTAAGTTCTAAAGGAAAAGAGGAAATTAGCCTTTGGCTAAAGAAAGCCTAGCTTTTAAATATCCAATAAAGTTTGAATATTTAAAACTAAACCTTTACTTCTAAACTTTGGAAGTAAACTAGCTAAAGATTTTTCACCATTTTGAGAAACATGTTCTAAAATAAGTTCTCTTTTTGTATCTGAGTTTAAAATAAGCTCTTCAACTTTTGTTGCATTATTTGATTTTACTGCTTGTAAAAGTTGTATTGAAACTGGAATAAATGTCATGAATATCCTTTTATGATTATGTTGAGCGAATCATGACAAATTATTGCTAAATATATGTTCTTTTTTATGTAATCAAATTGTAACCGTAATCACTTTGTAATTATTCATAAAAGTTTTTATAAAAACAATCTCTTATATATGAAGTGAATTCTAAAAAGAGTTTGCTTTTATATTTATCTCTATGATATATCATGAAAAGTTCTCTTTTGAAATCTATATTCTTAACCTCAATTGCAAATAGTTTTTTCTCTTCTAGCTCTTTTTGAACAGCAAGTTTTGAGATACAAGTAATACTATTTTTATCATGAAGTAGAATCTTTTTTATCTCATCAAAATTTGATATTTCCATTGCTATTTTTATATTTGCAGGATCTGGAATTTTATTTAAAAATATTTCTCTTGTTGCTGAACCTTTTTCCCTTAGAATCCAATTCATTTTATATAACTCATCTATAAAGTAGTTCTCTTTTGCATAAAGTTCATTTGCGCTAACAACAATAAGTTCATCATCACTAAGTTTTTCTTTTATTATATGTGGGTCATTAAACTCATTTTCAATAAAACCTATATCAATTGAAGAATCGACTATAGATTGAATGATTTGCTTTGTGTTATTTGAGTGTTTTGTAATTTGTACATTATGTTTTGATATAAAATCATAAACATATAAAGATAAATCAATACAGTTAAAAGTTTTACTTGAAGCTATTATTAGATTACCTTTTAGTTTATCATTGTTAAATATTTCAGTGCTATATAAAAGCTCTAAGTATGGACTATACGAGTACTCTTTAAAAAGCCTACCTCTTTCATTTAATATAAGTCTTTTTCCCACTCTATCAAAAAGTTTTTCTTCAAGTTTTTTTTCTAATGAATTAAGACTTGATGAAATTGCTGCTTGAGTCATATTTATTTGTTTTGCAAGATTTGATATATGAGAATCTTCACAAAGTTTAAAAAAAATATCCAGTTCTTTAATTGTAATCAAAATATATCCTATAAATTTTTTTTATTATTATAGCAAAATTAATTAATTTTACAAATAAAAAATAATCCTTTATAATTGAGTCAGGATTAAAAGGAAAAATAATGGAAGATTTTAAAGATTTAAAGTTTTATAAGGGCATAGGATTTATTTTACTATTTACTGTTTTAAGTTTTTATATTACAAAGATAACATTTATCGAAAATCTAGGATTTTCATTTTTAATAATTGCAATACTTCTAGGAATATTTTTATCAAATAGTTTAAAAGGTTTTGTATTAATTGAAAACAAAAATAGTTTAAACTTTTGTACAAAACAGCTTTTACGTTTTGCTATAGTTTTATATGGATTTAGATTAACTGTAAGTGATTTACAAAATATTGGGATTCAAGGAGTTTTATATAGTTTTATAATTGTTGTAGGGACTTTTATTTTTGGATATATTATTGGAGTTAAAGTTCTTAAGATTGATAAACAAATAGCTATTTTAGTTAGTGCAGGAAGTTCTATCTGTGGTGCTGCTGCTGTTTTGGCAACTGAGTCAGTACTAAAAAACAAAGCTTATAAAACTAGTATTGCAATATCAACAGTTGTTCTTTTTGGAACATTGGCAATGTTTATATATCCTTACTTTTATAATATTGGTTTATTAAATTTGAACGAGCAAGAAATGGCTTTGTATATAGGTGGAACTTTACATGAAGTAGCTCATGTAGTAGGAGCTGCTAATAGTTTAGATAATGAACTAATCTCAAATAATTCAGTTGTTGTGAAAATGATAAGAGTTATGTTCTTAGCACCTTTTTTGATTTTTGTAGCTTTAATATTTATACCAAAAAATACACAAAAAACTAAACTTGTTATTCCTTGGTTTGCTGTTTTATTTATTGTTGTAATTATATTTAACTCTTTTAATATAATAGATTCAAAAACTATTGAAATAATTAATGAAATAGATTTGTTTTTATTAGCTATGGCAATGTTTGCTTTGGGATATAATACGAAAATTAAAGAGATTATTAGTGTTGGATTTAAACCTTTATTATTAGGGTTAGTTTTATTTATATGGCTTATTTTAGTTGGTTTTAGTTTAGTGGTTTTATTATAAATTCATAGGAATTATCCTATGAATTTAACAAAGAATTCCTTCTTTGATAATTTTGCCAGTATTTTCAACTACATATTGGTGACCATTGATTGCATCTTCATAGCTATTATATCTTTTATTGTATACAGGCTCATGGTATATAACTTTACCATCTTCTTTTTTGAATATCATTGTTTCATATACAAATACATTATTGTGTTGATTTAGCCAAGAATGTCTTACGTGCATTTTTATTGTTGAAATAAAATATCTTTTATCATCTACAGTTGCAATATGTTTTAATTCTAAATCTTGATGTTCCATTGAAAATACTCCTAAATTTTTTCTAATTATATAAAAATGATGTGATAAAAAAATGATATGTTATTAATATACTTAATAATTTTTTTTATTAGACTTTTTTTGAAAAAACTCTATATTTTGGCTTTTAAAAGAAGATAAACTAAACATAGTTTGTTATAATATATCCAATAATAAAAGGTTAGGTTTTATGATTAAGGGTATTTTCTATTTTATTTTTATTTTTTTAATCTCTCAAAGTTTTCTTTTTTCAAAAGATTTAAAAAAAGTTACCATTCAATTATCATGGTTTGATCAATTTCAATTTGCAGGATACTATATAGCAAAAGAAAAAGGCTTTTATGAAGAAGCAGGATTAGATGTAACTATAAAACCTTTTGAATTTGGTTTAGATATACCAAATGATGTAGCCAAACAAAAGTTTGATTTTGCAGTTGGACGTGAGACCTTAATCTTAGATAAGTCAAAAGGTGCAGATATTGTAGCTTTATATGCACTTTTTCAATCAACTCCTTTAATTTTAGTTAGTACTAAAGAATCTGGTATTAATACAATAGAAGATTTTCGTAATAAAACTATAATGACTACAATAGATGATGCAAGTGAAGTATCATTAAAAGCTATGATTAGATCAAAAAATGTTAGATTAGAAGAGCTTAACTTTATAAAACATACTCATAATATTAACGATCTAATAAATAAAAAAACTGATGTAATTTCAGCGTATATATCAAAATCACCTTTTGAATTACAAAAAAAAGGTATAGAATATAATGTATTTGATCCAAAAAAGTTTGGATTTGATATGTATAGTGATTTACTTTTTACAAGTAAAAAAATGATTCAAAATGATATTGATACAGCATTAGCTTTTAAAAATGCCTCTTTAAAAGGATGGAAATATGCATACTCAAATATTGAAGAGAGTGCAGATTTAATTTTACAAAAGTATAATTCTCAAAAGCTTTCTAGAGAAGAACTTATATATGAAGGTGAACACTTAAAGAAATTATCTTATTTTAACACTAAAGAATTGGGTTATATAAAAAAAGAGAAGTTACAAAGAATATATGACCTTTATAATATTATGGGGCTTACAAATAATATAATTGATTTTGATGATTTTATATACTTTGAGGATAATAAACTTGTTTTAACAAATGATGAAAAAGAGTATTTAAAGCAAAAAGTTTTTATTAAAACTTGTATTATTCCTGATTCTATGCCATATAGTGATATAAAAGATGGAAAAGTATATGGTTCAACCGCTGATTTTATAAAAATTCTTGAAGAAAAGATAAAGATACCATTAACTTATGTTCCAGCAACTAGTTTGAAAAACAGTTTAGAACTAATTAAAACTAATGAGTGTGATATTATCCCTACGGCACAATTAACTCAGGATAGAAAATCTTTTATGAATTTTACAAATGCTTACATTGATGTCCCATCTGTAATTATGACAAAAGATGATAAACCTTTTATTGAAAATTTATCAAGTTTAAAAGATGTAAAGATAGGAGTTGTAAATGGCTTTTCATTATATGAAATTTTAAAGCCAAAATATCCAAATATCGAATTTGTTAAAGTGAAAAGTTTAAATAATGGTTTAGAAAAAGTTTATGAAGGTGAACTTTATGGTCAAATTACTGCTATGGGAAAAGCATGGTATGCTCTTCAAAAAGACTTTTCCTCTCATATCAAAATCTCTGGAAAAATAGATGAAAAAATAAATATTAGAATAGGTGTTAAAAAAGATGATATAAAATTATATTATATTATGACAAAATTTGTAAATACTCTAGATGATCAAAAAATCGAATCTTTAAGTAATAAATGGGCTTATGTTCAACATCAAAAAGAGTTTGATTATGCACTTTTATTTAAGATAGTACTAGCAATAGTGATTTTGCTTACTTTATTACTTTATAGACAAAATCTATTAAAAAAGATGAATGAAAAACTAAATAAAAAAGTTGAAGAAAAAACACAAGAGCTAAAAAAAATAAATGAAACCTTGGAGCATAGAGTAAAAGAAGAAGTTGAAGAAAATCTAAAAAAAGATAGGTTACTTTCAAGGCAATCAAAAATGGCAGCAATGGGTGAAATGTTAGAAAATATTGCCCATCAGTGGAGACAACCTTTATCTGTTATTAGTACAAGTGCAAGTGGTTTAAAAGTTAAGAAGCAAGTAAATGACTTAGATGACAAATTCTTTTATGATACAGTTGATTGTATTGTAAACTCTTCAAACTACTTATCTCATACAATTGATGACTTTAGATATTTTTTTAAGCCTCAAGATGAGAAAGTAAAATTTGATATTGCAGATACTTTAGAGAAAACAATAAATTTACTAAGTTCTAAATTTGAACAAGAGAATATTACAGTAATTAGAAGTTTTGAGAATATAGAAATTGAAGGACATGAAACAGAGTTTATTCAAGTATTTATTAATATTTTAAATAATGCAAAAGATGCTTTAGTTTTAAATTTAGATGAAAATAGAGTAATTTTTGTTGAAACTAAAAAAAGAAAAAATAAAACTATCGTAAAAATAAGAGATAATGCAGGTGGTATTAAACCGAAGATTTTAGAGAAAATATTTGAACCTTATTTTACAACTAAACATAATTCAACAGGTACCGGAATTGGTTTATATATGTGTGATCAGATTATATCAAAATACATGAACGGTGTAATTGATGTAACAAATAAGAAGTTTGACTATAAAGAGAAAAAATATAAAGGCGCTGAATTTAGTGTAATATTATATGATGATAATTTGGATTAGGATATAATCAATTAAATATTAAATATTAGGATTTTTATTGAATTGGTTAGATATAGATAAAGAACATGTATGGCATCCTTATAATTCACTGCCTTCTAGAACTAAAATATTACCTGTTGAAAGAACAGATAAAACATCAATTTTTTTATCAACAGGTGAAGAACTTATTGATGCAATGAGTTCTTGGTGGAGTGCTATTCATGGTTATAATCACCCAAAACTAAATGAAGCTTTAAAAAAACAAGTTGAGATTATGCCTCATGTAATGTTTGGTGGACTTGCTCATGAAAATGCAGCTATTTTATCAAAGAAATTAGTTGATTTAACTGGCTTAAATAGTGTCTTTTTATGTGATAGTGGTTCTGTTTCTGTTGAGGTAGCTTTAAAAACAGCTATACAATATCAAGAAGCAAAAGGTTTAAAAAAGTATAAGTTTTTAGCTTTGGAAAATGCTTACCATGGAGATACTTTAGCTGCTATGAGTGTATGTGATCCAAACAACTCTATGCATAGTATTTATGGTTCATATCTTCCAAAACATATATTTACAAAAACTCCTGATATTGGTTTTGATAAAAATTGTGATGAGACTATTGAAGTTTTAGAGAAAACATTTGAACAAAATCATGAAGAGTTAGCAGGATTTATAATAGAGCCAATTGTACAAGGTGCAGGTGGCATGAGAATATATAATCCTTTATATTTAAAAAAAGCAAGAGAGTTATGTGATAAATATGATGTTCTTCTAATCGCAGATGAAATAGCTACAGGTTTTGGACATACTGGAAAAATGTTCGCTTGCCAATGGGCTGATATAAAACCTGATATTATGACAGTTGGTAAAGGTTTAACAGGTGGTTATATGACAATGGCTGCTATGATTACATCTAAAAAAGTATCTTCTACAATTAGTGATTCAAAGCTTGGTATTTTAATGCATGGACCAACTTTTATGGGAAATCCTTTAGCTTGTAGTGTTGCTATTGAGAGTATAAATCTTTTAGAACAAACTAATTGGCAAGAAAAAGTTTCTAAAATAGAAGAGATTTTTACAGATGAATTGCAAGAAGCTAAAGATATAGCTTTAGTTAAAAGTATTAGAAATATAGGAGCTATTGGAGTTATTGAATTAAAAGATGACTCATATGCTCAATATATTCAAGATTATTGTGTTTCTAAAGGTGTTTGGATTAGACCTTTTGGAAAACTTATTTATTCAATTGTTGCTTATACTATAAGTGAAAAAGATTTAAGAAAAATAGTAAAAACAATGATTGAAGCTATAAAGTCAATAAAGAGTTAAATATGAAAAAAAGTGATTTAAAACAATTAGTTTCAAATATGCCAAAAACTCCAGGTGTATTAGGAAGAGATAGATTTTTTAACTCAGCTGTTTTAATACCTCTTATTAAAATAAAGGGTGAATATTATTTGCTTTTTCAAAAAAGAGCAGCACATATAAGACAAGGCGGAGATATATGTTTTCCTGGTGGAAAGTTTGAAGAAGAAGATGAAAACTTTGAGCAAACTGCTTTAAGAGAAACATATGAAGAATTAGGAATTGAAAAAAAAGATATTAAAATTATAGGTCAACTAGACTCTTATGTAGCACCTATTGGTACAGTAATTGAATCTTTTGTAGCAGTAGTCAAAAAAAGAGCTTTAAAAACTATGAACATAGATAAAAATGAAGTTGAAAAGACTATTTTAATTCCATTAAAGTTTTTTAAAGAAACTAAGCCTTTAGAGTATACTCTTTCCCATGAAATTCAACCATTTAAAGTGGATGAAGAAGGAAATAAAGAGGTTTTATTTCCAGTTGAGGAGTTAGGACTTCCTGATACATATAAAAGACCTTGGGGAAATAAAAGACATAAAATTTGGGTTTATAAATATGAAGATGAAGTAATCTGGGGGATTACTTCAGTTATCATAAATGACCTATTAGAAAAATACTAGATAGTAACAACAGAATATGAATCATCTTTGAGAGCTTTTGTAAAAAGTTCTCCTGTATGATTTATTTCAATATTTAAATCTTCTAATTGTTTAACAGCTTCATAATCTTCTACACATACAATACAAGCACTCATAGTAACACCTGTTTTTTGTATTTCTTTTAACTTTTCTTTTATTTTTTCATTGTTTTTTGCTAATAATATTGATGGTCCCCAAATCATCAAATGAATACTTTTCCAATACTCTCTTGGAAGTGCAACTGATGAGTAAAGTAATGGAAACTTCAAAGCTACATCTTTATCACCATTTGTCCATACTATTAATAGATTTTCTTTCATCTTAGCCTCTTTTTAAGTAAATATTGTGAGTATATTATTTTTTTGATTAAGTAAAAGTATAAAAATAGAATATTTTTGATTCATTTAATTAATAGTATTTTTAGATAAAATACTGATGTCTAAAATAGGAGTATATATGAGAATTCTATTTTTTGTTTTTATTTGTATTTTTTTTACAGCATGTTCTTTTACTGATGTACAGGAAAAACAAATACAAAAAGTTGAAAAACAAAAAGTTGTTAAAAAAGTAGAAAAAACTAAAAGAATTGATTGTAAAATTTTAAATTATGGATCAGAAAAATTTGAATGTTATATGACAAAAGCTTTAGCTGGTGACAAAAAAGCTTCAAAAATGATTGTTAGTTTTTATGAAAATGGTATAAACATACAAAAAGATAAGCAAAAAGCTATTTTTTGGCTTGAGAAACTAGCATCGAATGGTGACTTAGAAGCTATAGATAGATTAGCTAATATTTATTATGAAGAAAAAAGTTATGTTAAGTCAATTGAGTATTTAAAAAAACTATCTGATGTAAATGATAGTGATGCTATAAAGAAATTAGGATGGATTTATCATAATGGATTAGGTGTTCAAAGAGATTATCAAAAATCTTTTGAATACTTTAGCAAATTTTTAGAAAAAAATTCTGATACCATAATTCAAAGAGAGCTAGCTTATTTTTATAAAAAAGGTATTTTTGTAAAGCAAGATTATTCAAAAGCATATAATCTTTATAAAAAAAGTGCAAAAGATGGTGATGTATTTTCTATGTCTGAGTTAGGTTATTTATATGCTAAAGGTTATGGTGTACAAAAAGATTATGAAAAGGCATTTGTTTGGTTTGAAAAAGCAGTAAATTTTCAAAGTGATTATTCCAAATCATGGCTTGGTTTTTTATATGAGCAAGGTTTAGGAGTTCAAAAAGATTTAGAAAAAGCTAAATATTGGTATGAACAATCAAATACAAAATACTCTAAAATAAGATTAAAGATTTTAAACAATAAAGGATAAAGATATGAAAAATATTGATTTACAAGGACAAGATATATTCCCTTCTAAGGTTGTTTGTATTGGAAGAAATTACAGAGAACATATCGCAGAGCTAAATAATGAAACACCAGAAAAAATGGTTTTTTTTCTTAAGCCAAACTCAGCAATTTCTCAAAAACTTATTTTTCCTAAAGGTCATGAATCTTGTCATTATGAAGCAGAAATATCTTTTTTAATAGAAGAGGGCAAAGTATCTGCTGTTGGATTTGGATTAGATTTAACATTAAGAGAAGTTCAATCGAGATTAAAAGAGAAAGGTTTACCATGGGAGAGGGCAAAGGCTTTTGATGACTCAGCTGTATTTTCAAAATTTGTAAGTTTCAATGATGATATTTCAAAGCTTGAAGTTGAATTATACATAAATGATGAATTAAAGCAAAAGGGTGATGTATCTCTTATGATAAATAAACCTTCTGAAATTATTGATGAAGCTAAAAGTTTTTTAACTTTTGAAGATGGTGATATTTTGATGACAGGAACACCAAAAGGTGTAGGCAAGTTTTATGTAGGTGATAAGTTTTTAGGAAAAATACTTTATGATGGTAAAGTATTAATAGAGCAAAGATTTAAAGTAATTTAGTTTTACTATATACAAAAGGATATTTTATGAATTATAATAAATTAAATGAAGAAGAAATAAGAGTAATAGAGAATAAAGGAACAGAAATGCCTTTTTCTGGAAAATATAATGACTTTTATGAAGAGGGTATTTTTATTTGTAAAAAGTGTAATACACCTTTATATAAATCAGACGATAAGTTTAGTTCAGGTTGTGGATGGCCAAGTTTTGATGATGAAATCAAAGGTGCCGTAAAAAGAGTGCCTGATTCAGACGGACGAAGAGTTGAAATTGTATGTGCAAATTGTGGAGGTCACTTAGGACATGTGTTTGAGGGTGAGGGCTTTACTGCTAAAAATACAAGACATTGTGTAAACTCAATATCTTTAAACTTTGAAAAGAAATAGTTAAGAGAAAGGTTAGAAATGGCAATAAAAGAAGCATATTTTGCAAGTGGATGTTTTTGGGGTACAGAGTACTATTTTGAGAATTTTAAAGGTGTAAAATCTGCAATTTCAGGTTACATGGGAGGCCATTTCCCTAATCCTGATTATAGAAGTGTTTGTACAGGTCAAACAGGACATCTTGAAGTAGTAAAAGTTCAATATGATTCAAGTGAAGTTACTTTTAAAGAACTAGCAATTCAGTTCTTTGAAACTCATGATTTTACTCAAACAAATGGTCAAGGACCAGATATTGGAAGTCAATACTTATCAGCAATTTTTTATAATAATGAAGACGAGAAAAAAATTAGTGAAGAATTAATAGAAAAATTAACTTCTATGGGATATAAAGTTGCTACGAGTTTATATGAAGTCGTACCATTTTATGAGGCTGAAGATTATCATCAAGATTATTATGAAAGACACCAGAAGGTGCCTTATTGTCACTCATATAAAAAGATTTTTTAGTGAGTTCCTAAAATATAATATATAGGTTTTTTATCTAATTGTTGAAGTTTTACATTGTATTTATTAGCCCAGTGTGAAACTTCTTCATGAAACTCTTCTAGAATCTCTTTTGCATCATTTTCATCACATTTAATTTTTAAATAGTCAGTTTTATTTGAAAGTCCAACATAAGCATTCATTTTCTTCAAATGGTCATTTAAAGAAAAGATATGTTTAGAAAACTTATTAAAGTTGTCTGTAATTGATATCATTTTTTCAGCTTGCTTCATTGAAGCATCACTTTTTGAATACCCAAGTTGTGATAAAATCACTTCTGCAGATACATCTATTTGCATATTATTTCTCCTTTTATTAATAGTTAATAATAACAAAAATACTTTAAAATCTAAGTAAAAATCTATATAAAATATATACTTTATCAAAAGAATTATTTAAATAAAAAGTGCTACAATTTAATATTACTATCAAAATTATTTAAAAGGCTATGCAATGTCAGTTTTATTAGAAATGTCGATGTTTCCTACAGATCAAAGTGAAAGTAAAAGTGAGTATGTAGCACAAGTTGTTAAGATTATTAAAAATTCAGGATATCCATATCAATTAACAGCAATGGCTACACTAATTGAAACTTCAAAAGTTTCAGAAGCTTTAGAAATCGTAAAAAGATGTTATGAAAAATTAGAAGAATTAAATTGTAATAGAGTATATGCAACTTTAAAGTTCGATATAAGGCAGGGGCATGAAAATAGATTAGAAAAAAAAGTTAAATCTGTAGAAAATCACATTGGAGAAGTTTCAAAATAGCCTAAAAAAGGCTTTTTTGAACTCCTAACTTTTCTTCTCCTAATGCTTTTAATCTAAATGTATATCTATGCTCATCACTTCTTCCATGCTCTTTGATTTTTTCCACATGGGCTTTTGTTCCGTATCCTTTATGCTTTTCAAAATCATATACACTGTAATTAGAAGCTATTTTACACATATATCTATCTCTTGATACTTTAGCTAAAATTGAAGCTGCACTTACTTCTTTGATAGTAGCATCAGCTTTTATTTTATGTTGTAAGTTTGATATACCAAATGATGTATTGCCATCCATTAAAAATTCATCGGCATTTGGTGTAAGTTTTTCAATTATTTCATTAATTGATTGTTTTAAGCAAGCACTTATTCCCATATCATCTATTTGTTTTGCACTTTTAAAAACTATGTGATAATATGAGTTTTCTATAATCTCATCAAATAATAATTCTCTTTTTTTTTCACTTAAAACTTTTGAATCATTTAATTTTTCAACATCATTCTTTAAAACTACACCTGCTACAACTAACGGTCCTGCTATAGGACCTCTTCCTGCTTCATCAATTCCACATAACATAATAAAATCCAATAATTTTTTCCAAATATATCTAAAAGAAAATTATACTTATATAAATAATTTTTATATGTTCAAAAAAAGGATTATA
>JBLWVX010000010.1:0-73960 GCA_048268245.1 Arcobacteraceae bacterium | reverse complement strand
AAATAAATACTAAGAAATTTAAATTTAGTTTAATAAAATAAGGTAAATTTTTTTTGACTATATTCATGCTATAAAACTTTTGTATTATTCTGTTTTTAAAAAATAGGAGTATTAAAATGAGTATAGAAAAAGATAATATAGAAAAAAAAGTAATTCAAAAATTAAAGACAATTCAGGATATTGAATTACCTATAAGTATATATGACTTAGGACTTATTTATAAAACAGATGTTGAACTTAAAGATAAAAATGTTTATGTAAATATAGAAACTACAATGATAAATTCTAGATGTAATAGTACTCATTCATTTACAAAAGAAATCATCAATAATATTAAAAGTATAGATGAAGTTGACGATTGTAATGTTAAGTTTGTTTACTCACCAAAATGGGATGTATCTATGATTACACCTAAGGGAATAGAACAGTTAAATAGTGCAAACTCTAAATGTATGTAGTACCTAGAACTTGAAGAAGTGAGCCTAAAAAGAGCTGTTTATCTCATTTAACTCAAAATTAGTTTTCTTCTTTAGTTCATCAATTTTTTCAATTAGCTCTTCTTGGGAAGTAAAGTCATGTTTTTTACAAATCTCTTCGATTAAAGTATAACGTCTTTCTTTTGATTTATCAATTTTTACTTTCTCTTGTTCTTTTTGAATGTTGTTTCTTTTCGTTATGACGTTTTTTAGGTATAAATCAACAGCTTTAGAGTTTATATTTCCATCAATCATAAATAAATCAACGCCTTTTAGTATTTTTTCAACTTTATATCTTAATTGTTCAAAACTGTATTTTGTTTTATCATTTATTAGAATTTCAATCTCTTTATTTATAAGGTTTAGTGGGTCTGTATTCATAGTTATCCATTAAAAAAATATTTTTGATTTTATCATAATTTATATATATTGTTTTTGATTCATAGCTATTGCTATATTTCTTTTTTTATTACGCTATAAACCTCTGATAAAATTTGTATAAATTAAAGATAAAGGATTTATGATGAAATCAATATTTATTTTTTTACTAATTAGTCTTTGTTTATGGGCTAGTGAACAATCAAAGTTTATAAGAGATAACAATATAGTTTACGATAAAGATTTAAAGCTTTATTGGCAAGATGATAAAAGTGTTGAAACAAATAAATACTCACTAGTAGATTCTATAAAATATTGTAAAGATTTGAATTTAAACTCTTATACTAACTGGAGATTACCTACTTATAAAGAATTACTAAGTATTGGAGATTATGAGGTTTATAAACCAACACTAAATGAAACATTTAAACATAGTGCCTCAGGTCATTTTTGGTCTATTATATATAAAAGAGTTGCTTTTGGTAAAGAGTGGAAACCTATAAATGACTTTTATGTAAAAAGAATTTATTTTAGTGATGGATACTCATATGACAATGATAGAACAGGAAAGGCATATGTTCGATGTGTAAGGAAAGAAGATAACTCTAAATAATTGTGTTTTCCATAAAATTGTTTGCCCATGAAATGAGTGAACAGGAAAAGCAAATTATTATTGATTGAGGTAATTTTATTTATATGGGTATGACTCATATGTTAAGTGGATATAATCATTTATTTTTTATTTTTGGTTTAATCCATGGTTTAGGATTATCAACAAGGCTTCAATAAATTTGCAAATATAATAAGTTTCAATTTAGGGATTAAAATAGGACAAAATATAGCTTTAGTATTTATGTTTTTATTATTAAGATTTATTTATAAAAACAGATATTTTAAAAACATTAAAATGTTTACAAGTATAATTTTGATGATTTCAGGCTTTATACTTGCTTATATGCAACTCAATGAGTATAAGCAAAGTGCAAAAAGTGTATAAAGATACTATTACTATTCTTGCAAATGGTGAAATAGAGTATAAACTTTGGATGTTAAAACAGCAGAAATTGTCATACTCTTGGGCTAGTAATGTTAAGCTGTATTATGATTTTCATGGTGAACCATCAACAGCTGTAAATAGTAATAAATTAATGCGTAAAAAAAAGGGTTATTAATCCTTTTATTTTACAGTGTTTATTATAGTTTCAACAGCTGATTGAACTTTATTTACCTTTTCTTGAGCTTTATCAATTTGGTCATTTATAGGTCTATTTTTTTGATATCTATCGTTTCTATTGTATTCTTTCTCTTTTCTGTCTTCCCAGTCTCTTTTTTTAGAGCCATATTTTTTATTTTTTATTTTCTCTTCTTTCCATTGTCTTTTTTCTCTATCTTTTTGTTCTTTCCACTCTTGTTTTTGATACTTTTTATCTTCTTTTCCAACCCAATTAGGTTTTCCATTTTGTGCCCAACTAGGTTTATCTGCACTAATAATTTGAGGTAAAGTTAATAAAGCTAATAAACTTACTGTTTTTATGATTTTCTTCATTTTTTAGTCCTTATTTTTCATATGTATTAATTATATTACATAATTGTATAATAAATGAGTATAAGTAATAAGAAATATCAATTTTGTACAAGAGATAAAATTTTTACAAAAATATACTCAAATGATGAACTTCCTTTAGAATCAAAAGAGTTCTATATTAGGTTTTTAAACTTATGTGAGTTTATTTATGAAGATAATAGTTTAGAAGAAAAAGAAAATGAATTAATAGAGTTTTTTAGATTTCATTGCTTTATATTTAAAAGAAGATGAAGAACTAAAAATAGATAAAAACTTTGAAGTTTTATGAAGGCTTTTTATTACAATGGCTAAAACCAAAAGCATGGGTAGCTTGTTTAGCTGGTGTTTCTATGTTTGTAAACTCGCAAATAACACTTATTATTTTTGTTGTAATGTATTTCATCACTTGCTATTTATGTTTAAGTTTGTGGGGAGTTTTAGGTCATTGGGCAAGTATATTTTTTGATACAGCATTTAAAGCAAAAGCTTTTAATATGAGTATGGGAAGTTTACTGATTTTAAGTGCATTAGTTTTTATACTAAATAGTGTCTAAATATTTTTAGTATAAAATGCTTTTATGATTAAAAAGACATTATACACAACACTATTTTTAGTATCATCTTTATATGCAGGTTTTCAAGAAGTAAGAATTGGAAAGATAGACAGATATTATGAAGATAAGATAAATGAAAGACAACTAAAAATTATCTTAGATGAAATAGAAGAACATTTTGAGTCAAAACTTGGTTTTGATGTATTTGATTACTCTTCAATGGGAAAACCTATAGATATTCTTTATGTAAAACCATCAAGTATGGAAAGAAGAATAAACAGAGCCATTGATAGATTTGAAAGAAAAAAGCAAAAAATTCAAAGTTACCAAGAGGAGTTTGATTTAAAAAAAACTCAGATTAATAAAAGAACTAAAATCTATAAAGCTCTAGAAAATCAAGTAAATGAAAAAACAGAAGAGTTAAATCAATACATAAATAAGATAAATCAAAGAAGAAATGTATCTAAGGAAGAGTATGAAAAAATACAAACTTATGTTAAAGCCAAAAAACTAATTATAAACCAAAAGCTAAAAGAATTGAAGTCTGAACAAAGTGCTTTAAAAAGATTAGTAAATAGTTTTAATAATAAAGTTCATTTGTACAATACACATACTCAAAATTATCATAATCTTGCAAATGAAATAGAGTCTTTAAATAGGGGATTTAAAAAAGTAAAAGGACAAGCAATAGGAGAAAAACAAATAGTTTTAAAAACTTATGTGAAAGATGGTGTAACTATAAAAGAAAAAACTGTAACAAATAGCATGAATAAAATAGAGATTTATGGTTTCGAAAGTTTAAGTGAGTTAAAAGCTATTTTAGCCCATGAAATAGCCCATTTAGTTGGTATTCCACATATACAAGAGCAGGGTGCTTTACTAAACCCTATCTTGCAAAAAAATCAAAAGCAGAATTTAAATCTAACTTATGATGATATTTTGAATTTTAAAGAGCATTTTTAAAGTATAACTTCACCTTTAGGAGTAGCTCTTACTTCTTCAATTTTAAAGCATTCATTTGCTGTATTTCTTGGAGAAGTTTCTAGATATTTCTCTACAACTTTATGAATTGTAGTTAATTCTTCTTTTTCGAATAGTTCTTCATCAAAATCTTCTTCCATTTTGATAAATTTTAATTCAATAAATTTGTCATTTGCTTTTACTTCAATATCTAAGTAGTCTAATAATTCTTGAATTAAAAATAGTCTTGGGTCTTCCTCGTCTAAGTCTTCTTCATTTGCAATTATGTCAAATAGTTCACTTAAAACTGTAGGTTCTGGATTTCTAGCTGCTTTTATATATTCTTCATTGAAGATTTTACTCCCACAATGTTTTGAATGGTTAAAATCCATTAAAAAAAGCATTATTGATAGTTTTTTGTCATTTAGATGTTTTACTTGTTTATGTAACATATATAAAATTACATTTGCAACTTTAGTCATATCTATATTCAAATAGTTTCCTTTGTTTAAATTATATGAAGTATACAATATTTATGGTATATAATAGATAATAAAAGCAAGGCGTGAAATGAAAATAAAACTATATTATGACAAAGAGTGTCCATTCTGTAAAAAATATGCTCAAATTTTAAAACTAAAACAAAACCATGAAGTTACTATTTTAAACGCTAGAGAATATAAAAGTGATATTATGCTTTTTAATGAAAAAGGCTTTGATATAAATGAAGGTTTTATAATTTATATAGATGAAAAAGAGATTTTACAAGGAAGTAAAGCTGTTATTTTTCTAGATAAAATAAGTGATAAAAAACTTTTTTTAGTTGACACTTGGCTTTTTAAAAAGATTGTTTATCCAATAATAAAGCAAATAAGAAAAGCAGTTTTATTAATACTTGGGAAAAACCCAAATATTAAGTTTTAGATTTGATAATCAGGTGTATTGTCATTCCAGTCAAAGATGAAACACATAGGTAGTTTATCTCTTTTATTTAAGTACTTAGCTGTAAAAACTGCACTTATAAAAATAGAAATAATAGCAACAGCAGAAGCTAATGCTAAAGTAGAAAGTCCAGTAAGACCTTGACCCACAGTACATCCAATACATAGAACACCACCAGTACCCATAAGCGCTCCACCAAACATATTGTATTTTGATCTATTTATATTTTGGTTTGCAGTACATCCAAAGCTATATTGTCTATTTAGTTTAGACATAGCAAATGCTCCTAAAACAACACCAATTACAACAGCAATACTAAAAGTAAGAACATTTACTTGATAGAAGCTAAATAACTCAAAAGTTTTAGCAGTTGGATAGATAAATGTAATACCATTTAACTCAATCATTCTTTCAATACTCTCTTCACCCATAACTCCTGTTACATACCATGAAGCAGAGATTAAAAGTCCAATTAAAACACCATCTACTAAACTTATAAGTCTTTTAGTTTTTTTGATTATAAATGCAAGAATTAAAACTAAAACACCAACTACAAAGTATATGTTCATAGTTACGTTTCCAATTATTGCAGACCATTGAAGTAAAGTTTCATTTCTAGTAATAGGTGAAAATATATTATTTAGAAGACCATTTGCAGTAGCAAAAGCAAAAATACCTATAAATACTAATGTAATAAGTGCATTTGGGTCACCTTGTGCAAACTTTATAAGTTGTCTGTTTCCACAACCATCAGCTATCATCATACCAGCACCAAATAAAGCTCCACCTATTATAATAGAAAAGTAGTTTATATTCTCTCTGTAATAGTTTGACTCTGTTAAATCAATTTCAAAGTAACTAGCAACTATAGTAGTTGATATAATAGCTACTATCATAGCCATGATTACAGATGAGCCTCTTTTTGTTGATTTTGTCAGCATATAATCTTTAATTGAACCACTAAAACAAAACTGTTTTTTTTGTGCAATTGCCCCAAAAGCTAAACCTATTACTAAACCTAGTATATTTATTATTTCGTATACTTCTAAATCCATATTAAACCTCTTGGTTTTCTACTCTCATGTCTTCAAGTCCATCTAAAATATCAAGAGCTTGTTCTTCTGTTAGATTATTATTTTCTAAATCTAAAACAACATCATCAAAGTACTGTTTTACTTGATTGATATACTCTAATTCCTCTTTTAAAACTTTTGCATCTTTTTTACTAGCAGTTTTTATATTTGTTTCTAACTCAGTTATAGTTTCTTTTATTTCTACTAGTACATCAGTTTTTAATAGTTCATCTAATTTTTTTATATTACTCATGCATTTCCTTTTTTGGGAATTATAGCCAAATGTTTATAAATAAGTTATAGTAATAAATATTATAAGTAAGTAAAAGTAAATAAGATTGTATTATTTGTTTTGTAAGAGTGTAGAAAAGTAAAACCCCAAAGAAAAGTTGGGGTTTTAAAATTAGATAATTGTATTAATAGTAATAGAGAAGTTTAATTCTTGTCCTGCTAAAGGATGGTTAAAATCAACTACGATTTCATTATCTCTGATTTCATCAACTACAACTTGAATTGGTTGACCATTTTCACCTTGACCTTGTAATGGCATACCAACTTCTAGTTGCATATCTCCAAATTGTTCTTTTGGTAAGGCTTGTTTTGCTTCAGCATTATACTCACCATAAGCTTCTGCTGCTGGAACTGTAACTTCTTTTGAATCACCTTCGTTCATTTCAGTAATTCTTGATTCTAAACCAGGGATTAATTGACCAATTCCAAAAGTGAATTCTAAAGGATCTTTACCAATATTGCTATCAACTACCTCTCCATTTACTTTTAATTCGTAATTCATTGTTACTACTTGATTTTCTTGTATAGCCATATTGACTTCTCCTTTATTTAATATTTCAAACATGGTATCTAAAAAAAATAACATGCACCTAAAACAAATTTTTTACCTATTATGGTTTTGTACAGTACTTGGAATTGTATTCCCACTTGCTTGGTGGATTAAAGCTTCTTGATTGTTTTTATAAAATTCTCTAACTTTATTGGCTAAGTGTAGTTTTGTATCAATATCAACTAAACCTTTGTCATTTATACAAGATACTAAAGCCTCAACTAAAGGCTTTTGAATTGCTGGAACTTTGTCTTTCCATGAATCTAATAGTTTTTTGTTTATAAATTTAGGAAGTGATCCCATAATTCCTGCATCATTTTGATTGTGTACTAAAAGTCCAGATGTAGTTCCTCTATCAAGCGTTAGAACTTGAAATAAGTATAATGTGTGATAATCTAATTGTTGTTTTATATCATGAACACTAAATAGCTCTCTTTGTTTTATTGCATCATCTAGTATTTGTGCATAAGTATCTATCACACCTTGACCAAAACTCATAGCAAAGTCGTAATCAGCTTTTTTATCTTCAGTTTTGTAGTTTTCTAAATAAAAATGACTAACTCCTCTATGTCTATCAAGTGCTGGAATAAAGAAATATTTTTCTCCTTGTTTTACACCTTCTTCATATTTCTCTTCTGAAAGTTCTTTCAATGCTGCTTCAAATTTTTGTTTATCATCTTTATTTTCAATACTTGGATTTAAATCAGCCATTACTCTCCAATATGAGTGACCATCTCTTAAACATGTAAGTGATATATGTATATGTATTGATGGAAGTGTTGGATTATTTGGATGTATGATAGTTGAAATAGCTGTTGCACTTTGTAATTTTTTATCTTCCATATCATCATAGTGAACCTGAGATACATTTATGCTAGCAGTATTAAATAAAGTTTCATCTCTTGCTTCAAATCTACTTCCTCCACCGTGAGTTCCTTCATCTCTTAGCCATAAAACCTCTTCAAACTTTTTGTTTTCACCATATTTTTTACTTAAATCATTTAATTTATTCGCAAATCTTTCTTGTAAAGTTCTAACTAAAACATAAGCCTCTTTTGCTTCTTTTGAGTTTGCCATAATCATATTCATAAAATAAAACCTTCAAATTTTTTTTGTATTGTAACATATGAGAATAAAAGTTTATTAAGAAAGTTTATTTATCTTTAGTTATACTTCCGAAAAATCAAAAAAGGAAAACTATGAATATAGGAATATATATTTATGAGAATGCAGAGGTTTTAGACTTTAGTGGACCTTTTGAAGTTTTTTCAACAGCATCAAGATTTCTGGATGAAAAAGAAAAATTCAATGTTTATTTAATAGCGCAAGACAATAAAGCAGTAAAGGCAAGAGGTGGTTTTAATATATTTCCACACTACTGTTTTGCAGATGCTCCTGCTTTAGATGTTTTAATAGTTGCAGGTGGAGTGCATAATAAAGAGCTTGAAAAGAAAGAAGTAATAACTTGGATAAAAAATAAAGCAAAAGATTGTAAGCATATAGCTTCTGTTTGTACAGGTGCTTTTTTACTCGCTAAAGCAAAAGTTTTAAAGAAACAAAAAGTTACAACACATCATGAAGATATAAAAGATTTAAGAAAACAGTTCCCAAAACTTGAAGTAGTAGAAAATACTAGATGGGTAGAACAAGACAATATTATCACATCAGCTGGTATTAGTGCTGGAATTGATATGAGTTTATATTTAGTAAGTAAAATAAAAAATAAAAAATTAGCAAATAAAACAGCCAAACAAATGGAATTTGACTGGAAAATAAAATAGGAAAACAATTGAAAGATTTAATTAAAGCTTTACCAAAAGCAGAACTTCATCTACATATTGAAGGTTCACTAGAACCTGAACTTATGTTTGAGTTAGCAAAAAGAAATAATATTAAAATACCATATGAGAGTATAGAAGAAGTAAAAGCTGCATATAATTTCACAAATTTACAAAGTTTTTTAGATATTTATTATGCAGGTGCAAATGTACTTATAACAAAACAAGATTTTTATGATATGACTTGGGCATATATATTAAAATGTAAAGAAGATAATATAATCCATACAGAAATATTTTTTGACCCACAAACTCATACTCAAGGAGGAATAGCTTTTGATACTATAATAACTGGAATAAAAGAGGCTTTAGATGAGGCTAAAAAACAGTTTGGTATTACATCTGATATAATCATGTGTTTTTTAAGACATTTATCACAAGAAGAGGCTTTTGAAACTTTACAGCAATCATTGGAGTATAAAGACATTATTATAGGTGTAGGTCTTGATTCATCAGAGCTTGGAAATCCTCCAAAAAAATTTGAAGAGGTTTTCATAAAAGCAAAAGAGGAAGGCTTTAGACTTGTTGCTCATGCAGGAGAAGAGGGTGATGTATCTTATATAGAAGATGCTCTTGATTTATTGCAAATAGAAAGAATAGACCATGGAGTTCAAGCTATAAATAGTGAAGCTTTAATGAAAAGATTAAAAGATGAGCAAATACCTCTTACTGTTTGCCCAAACTCAAATATAGAACTAAAAGTATTTGAAAACTATAAACAACACAATATAAAAGAGCTTTTAGATTATGGACTTAATATTACAGTAAACTCAGATGACCCAGCTTATTTTAAAGGTTATATGAATCAAAACTTTTATAATCTATGTGATAACTTACCTTTAAGTAAAGAAGATATTGTAAAGCTTGTAAAAAACTCTTTTAATAGTGCTTTTATAAGTGATGAGTTAAAAGAAGAATATTTAAAACAAGTTGATGAGGTAGCAAAGGAGTTCTTATAATGGAAGAGATTTTAAATTATATAAAAATAAATGAACTAATACATACAAGTGGACAACCAACGCAAGAGCAATTAGAAAAGTTAAAAGAAGAAGAGTTTGAAGTAATAGTAAATCTAGCTTTATGTGATTCTTCTGATGCTTTAGAAAACGAAGATAAAATAGTAAGTGATTTGGGAATGTCATATATTCATTTGCCAGTTAATTTTGAAGAGCCAAAGCTTAGTGACTTAAAGTTATTTATTAATGTTTTACAGTCATTAGGAGCAAATAAGGTTTTAGTTCATTGTGCTAAAAACTATAGAGTTAGTGCTTTTATGTATGTATATCATAAGTATATACTTCAAACACCATTTGATGATATAGATTTATCTATGTTTGAACTATGGAGTCCAAATAAAACATGGCAATCTTTGATGAAAGTAGACTACGAAGAGCTAAAGAAGGCTTACTAAAGTGAGTAGCTAAAACAAATTCTTATATTATTTTTGCTAATATAAATAGGATTAAAATATAAAGTATATTAAAGAAGATGGATAGAATTTGAGAATAGAGACTAAAACTGAAAAATTTGATGAACCTTTACATTTAGAAAGTGGTAGGATTTTAGAGTCTTTTGAGTTGGTATATGAGACTTATGGAGAGCTAAATGAGGATAAATCAAATGTTATTGTAATTTGTCATGCACTAGCAGGATCACATCATGCAGCAGGAAGATATGCAAATGAAGCAAAGCCTGGATGGTGGGATAAGTTTATAGGTGATGGTAAAGTAATAGATACTACAAAATATTTTGTTATTTGTTCAAATAACATAGGAAGTACTTTTGGGTCTACAAACCCTCTAAGTATTGATCCTTCAACTGGAAAAGAGTATAGATTTAAGTTTCCTATACTTACTATTTCAGATGTTGTAAGAGCTCAAATGAGACTTTATGATAGACTTGGGATTAAAAAAGCTGTAGCTGTTATTGGTGGTTCTATGGGTGGAATGCAAGCACTTTGTTATTCTATAGAACAACCTGATTTTACAGATACAGTTATAGCTATGGCAACTACTGCTTATACAAGACCTTGGGCAATTGCCATAAATAAAATAGCAATAGAATCAATTAGACATGACCCAGCTTTCAAAGATGGTTTTTATGACCCAGATGATTTACAAGCACAAGGTTTACCAGGTTTAGCAATAGGAAGAATGGCAGGTTTAATAGCATATTTAAGTCCAGAACTTTTTAATACTAAGTTCGGTAGAGAGTATGCTAGAACTGATGGTTTATATGAACTATTTGGTAGATTTGAAGTTGAGAGATACTTAGAATATAACTCATATAGTTTTCCTAAGTTTTTTGACCCACTATCATATCTTTATATCTGTAAGACAATGAATATTTTTGATGCAGGAAGAAATAAAGATAAACTAGAAGACTCTTTTGATAAAGTAAAGTGTAATTTACATCTTATATCTTTTAAAGATGATATGCTTTTCTTCCCTGAAGAGATGGAAGAGATAAGAGATATTATGATAAAACTTGGAAAGCAAGATCAAGTAACTTATAAAATGGTTGATAGTCAATCTGGACATGATTCATTCTTAGTTGAGGTTGAGAAGTTTGAAGACCATGTAAGAGATATTTTAAAAGGAAAATAATAAATGAGCGAAGAAATAAAAGAAGAAAAATTAGTATTTGAAGACAAAATAATAAAAGCAAAAAATCTTTTAGATAAACTTTCAAATCCAGAAATCACACTAAGTGATTCACTAGATGTATATAAAAATGGAATGAAAGAACTAGATGAGGCTCAAAAGCTTTTAGATGAAGCAAAACTTATCTTCACTACTGAAAATAAAAACTAATATATAACTTATAATATTATTATAAAAATTTAGATAAACTTCTTCTATATAGGAGGAGTTTATGAAAACACTCACGCAAACTTTTGATGATTGGAATGTCATCAAAAAAACTACAAATACAAATGATTTTAAAATAGTGATTAGTAAGTCTAAAGATTTAATTAGCCCCACTTAAAAAAGTGGGTGTGCCCGTAGGCGAATTATAAAAAATCATAACATAGTAAAATATTTTTGTCAAATAAGGTATAGTCATGAGTAGTATAAAAAAACTTGAAAATATAGACAAACCAAGGGAAAAACTTCTAAAGCTAGGAAGCCAAAATCTTATAAGATTATGAACATTTAGCAGTTTTATAACTATTCAATAAACACAGATAATGTAGAAGATATAAATAAAAATGTAGCTTTATTTCATTTAAAACATAGAGTAAATGAAAATGGTAATAGTGAATTTGAAAATAAATTAGAAAAAGTTATCGAAGTGATATTTATGATATATCTAAAATTTATAATAATAACCCAATTGAATAGTATTACAAATAAATAAAAGTATATAGAATTTATCAAGATTATTATTGATTCAAGTCAAAGAAATTTAATCTAAATGTGTTATCATTACATCATAATATAATTTTTATAAACTTTACTTATTTACTAAGGATTAAGCATGAGTGAAATTCATGAATTTTTTAACAGACAGATAAAACTATGGGGTGAGGAAACTCAAGACTCATTACAAAATAAAAAAGTAGCTATCATTGGTAGTGGTGGATTAGGGTGTACTTTAGGTATTGCCTTAGGTGCTTCTGGTATTGGTGAGTTTGCTTTTGTTGATTTTGATGAAGTTGGTGTTCACAATATTCATAGACAAATTGGTTTTAAAGTTGGTGATGATGGAAAGCCAAAATGTGAGGTTTTAAAAGAGTTAGTTGAGTCAAGATGTCCTTATACTAAAGTTACATCTTACAATGAATCTTTTGATGAGTTTGCAAAAAGAGGTTTAGAGTTTGACTTGATTATTGATGCAACTGATAACCTACCAAGTAGAGCAGCTATAAATGAGTATTGTATTCAAAATAACCAAGCTTGGATTTATGGTTCTGTAGAAGAGTTCCATGGACAAGTATGTTTCTTTGAAAAAGCTTCTTATGAAGCAGTATTTGTAGTAAATGATAGAAAACCAAATGGTATTGCTTGTCCAATTGTAATGCACATAGGTTCACTACAAGCAAACTTAGCTATTAGATATTTAGCTGGATTACCTGTGAAAAAAGATGTTTTATACTACCTTTCATTTGATGATGAAGGTGTTATTTCTACAAAGAAATTTAACTTACCTACAGCATAAACTATATAAAAATAGCATTATGAAAATATAATGCTATTTTTTCTCACAAAAAACTCTTATACATTTCGTGTAACCCTAGTTTAAGTCCTTTTTAGCTATACTTCCCAAATTTTATAAAAAAACATGTGGGGAATTTTTTATGCCAAAAAGAGAAGATATAAAATCTATTTTACTTATTGGTTCTGGACCAATCGTAATTGGACAAGCGTGTGAGTTTGACTACTCAGGTACACAAGCTACTAAAACGCTAAAAGAACTAGGATACAGAGTTGTTTTAATTAATTCAAATCCAGCTACGATCATGACTGATCCAGAATTTGCTGATAAAACTTATATTGAACCTATTACTGAAGAGGTTGTTGCTAAAATCATAGAAAAAGAGAACATTGATGCTATTTTACCTACTATGGGTGGACAAACTGCACTTAATGTTGCAACTACTATGTATGAAAAAGGTATGCTTGATGGAGTACAATTCCTTGGAGCTCATCCTGATGCAATTAAAAAAGGTGAAGATAGACATCTTTTCAACGAAGCTATGATTAAAATTGGTATGGATTTACCAAAATCTGCAAATGCTTATTCTGTTGATGAAGCAATTACAAAAGCAAAAGAGATTGGTTTCCCAGTTATTTCAAGAGCTTCATTTACACTAGCCGGTGGTGGTTCAGGTGTTGCTTATAATATGGACGAATTTAAAAAACTTGCTGAAGAGGGTATTGAAGCTTCTCCAATCAATGAAATTGAGATAATGGAATCTATGCTTGGTTGGAAAGAATACGAGATGGAAGTTATCAGAGACAAAAAAGATAACTGTATTATTGTATGTTCTATTGAAAACTTAGACCCTATGGGTGTTCACACAGGTGACTCTACTACTATAGCTCCTGCACTTACTCTTACAGATAAAGAATACCAAGACATGAGAAATGCTTCTTTTGCAATCTTAAGAGAGATTGGTGTTGATACTGGTGGATCAAACGTACAGTTCTCTATTTGTCCAAACACAGGAAGAATGATTGTAATTGAAATGAACCCAAGAGTTTCTAGATCTTCTGCTCTTGCATCTAAAGCAACTGGTTATCCTATTGCTAAAGTAGCAACACTTCTTGCTGTTGGATTTACTTTAGATGAAATTACAAATGATATTACGGGAACTGCTGCATCATTTGAGCCTGTAATTGATTATGTTGTTACAAAGATTCCAAGATTTACTTTTGAAAAATTCCCTAAAGCAAACTCTACACTTACAACAGGTATGAAATCAGTAGGTGAGGTTATGGCTATAGGTAGAACATTTAATGAGTCTATCCAAAAAGCATTATGTTCTATGGAAACAGGTCTAGTTGGATTTGATCCAATTTGTGATGATTTAGAAAAAATCAAAGCTGAAATCAGAAGACCAAATGCAGATAGATTAAGATACTTAATGGACGGTTATAGAAAAGGTCTTACAAATGAAGAACTATTTGAATTATGTAACATCGACCCATGGTTCTTATCTAAATTTAGAGAAATCTATAACATTGAAACTTCAATGAGTGATGCTATTCTTACAAATGAAGAAGCTATGAGAGAAGCAAAAACAAATGGATTCTCTGATGCTATGATTGGTTTACTTATTGGAAAAACTGAAGAAGAAGTATATTCTGCAAGAAAAGCTTTAGATGTTGATTTTGAATACAATGAAGTTGATACTTGTGCTGCTGAATTTAAAGCACTTACACCATATCTTTACTCTTCAACGAATATTACAAAAATACCAAAAGTTGAAAAACAAGATGATACTAAAAAAGTATTAATTATTGGTGGTGGTCCTAACAGAATCGGTCAAGGTATTGAGTTTGACTATTGTTGTGTACACGCATCATTTGCTTTAAATGAAATGGGTATCAAAACAATCATGTATAACTGTAATCCAGAAACAGTATCAACTGATTATGATACGTCTGATGTATTATACTTTGAGCCAATTGACTTTGAACACGTAAGAGCTGTAATTGAACAAGAAAAACCAGATGGTATTATTGTTCACTTTGGTGGACAAACTCCACTTAAATTAGCAAATGCTATTCATGATGTTGGTGGAAAGATTATTGGTACTACTGCAGAAGTTATTGATTTAGCAGAAGATAGAGAAAAGTTCTCTACATTTGTTGAAAAAGCAGGATTATTACAACCTGATAATGGTACAGCTGTAAAAGTTGATGAAGCAATAGAGATTGCTGAAAGAATTGGATACCCAGTACTTGTAAGACCTTCATTTGTACTTGGTGGTAGAGGTATGAGAATTGTATACTCTACAGATGAACTAAGACAATATATGGATGAAGCAGTATCTGTATCAAATGATGCACCTGTATTAATTGATAAATTCTTAGATAGAGCAATTGAACTTGATGTTGATTGTATTTCTGATGGTAAAGAAGTTTATATTGGTGGGATTATGCAACATATTGAAGAAGCTGGAGTTCACTCAGGTGACTCTGCTTGTTCATTACCTCCTGTATCAATTTCAGAAGTGCTAATCAAAGAGTTAGAAGAAAAAACTAAAGCTATGGCACTTGGTCTTGGTGTAGTTGGTCTTATGAATACTCAATATGCAATTCATAAAGGTCAAATTTACTTAATCGAAGTAAACCCAAGAGCATCAAGAACTGTTCCATTTGTATCAAAAGCTACTGGTATGCCTTTAGCTAAGATTGCTACTAGAGTTATGTGGGGTGAGAGTTTAAGAGATGCACTTGCTGTATATGATAAAGATATTGTTCATGAAGATAATGGTGTATTAAAACCAAAATTAAAAGGACATATTGCAGTTAAAGAAGCTGTATTCCCATTCAACAAATTATCTGGTTCAGATCCAATCTTAACACCTGAGATGAAGTCAACTGGTGAAGTTATGGGTATTTCTGATAACTTTGGTGAGGCATATGCAAAAGCACAAAGTGCTGCTAAAAATGGACTTCCAACAGAAGGGAAAGTGTTTATTTCATTATGTGATTTAGATAAAGAGTTTGCTCCACAAATAGCAAAAGGCTTAGTAGAGGAGGGATTCTCAGTAGTTGCTACTGGTGGAACTCACAAAGCTATTACTGATGCAGGTATTGAGTGTGAGAAAGTTCTTAAGATTTCTGAGGGTAGACCAAATATTACTGATGCTATTACAAATGGTGAAATTGCACTTGCATTTAATACATCAGATGGTAAAGAGTCATCAAAAGATGATGGTAAAAACATCAGAAGAGCAGTATTAAAAGAGAATGTTCCTTATGGTACAACAGCTGCAACTGCTTTAGCTTGTATTGAAGCGATGAAGGCTCTTAAGAGCTCAAATGGTGTAAATGTACAATCTATTCAGGAATTTTTAGCTGACTAATGAACTCATCATTAGTTTATTTAGTACAAACTGATACAACTGTAGGTTTCTCATGTGCTTCACATGAGAGGCTTTCAGATGTAAAACAAAGACCTAGAAGTAAAAAGATACTAAATACAGTTGATTCTTTTAAGACATTAAACCAAAATACTAGAGTTCCTAAAAAGTTTAGAAAAGAAGTTAGAAGAGCTTCAAAAACTACTTATATTTACCCAAATCTTAAATCATTTAGAGTTATAAATAAAGATTCATTATTTCATCCTTTTATATCAAGATTTAAAATATTATATTCTACATCTGCTAATCTATCTGGAAATAGTTTTGATGAAAAGTTTGCTTTAGAGAATAGTGATATTATAGTAAATCAAAAAGATGGCTTTAGTGAAAAGGTTTCATCTTCTATTTACAAGATTACAAAAAGAAGAAAATTAAAACTTAGATAAGCTATTGTAATAAATCTTTATATTTTAAGAGAAATACAATATATTTTACATTATAATTGCAGTCTTCAAAATATGACCCCGTCGTCTAGCGGCCAAGGACGTCAGGATTTCCTCCTGAAGACGTGTGTTCGAATCACACTGGGGTCGCCAAATTCCACATTATTTTTTCAAATTTTTCATAAAAAACATTTTAAACATAGTATATTTATATTAATTTAAGCTTACTTTTATAGAATAAAGTAATATTTTATTACTAAAAGGATTAAAAATGAAAATAGATTACTATGATTCATTTTATAGTTCAGATTTAAGTTCTATGGATATTTTGTCTCAGTTTAAGCTTCAAGGTTTATTCTTAGCAGGTAGTATTATTGGTAGTACTTTTTTTGTATTTCCATCTTAAACAGAAAAGCCTTATTTATATTCAGGCTCTTCTATTTTTTTGATATTAGGGTTTAGTTCATTAATTATCGTAGTTTCTTCATCCACATCTTTTTCAATAATCCATAGTTCTCTTGCACTTAAAATTTCATTTCCTGATCTTACAGCAGTATTTTCTAAACTTAGACTTTTTAAAAGTCCTGCAATCATAATAATGATAATAACTGAAAAAGGCAATAATGCTGTAATTACTGCTGCTTGGAGTGTTTTAACACTTCTTGCTACTATAAGTACACCAGTTAATAGCGTAAGAATAACTTTCCATAATGCTCTATGAAGTGATGGAGGATTTGTTGAACCTGATACATCATTATTTGCAGCAGTTACAATATCTTTTAGCAAAAAAGCTCTTCATAAAGAGCAGTACCACCAAATAAACCAATCCAAATTATTGTAATTAAAGTAGGTGTTGAAAGTAGACCAGCTACAAATTCTTCAAATATTCTTCCTCTAGAAATTCTTGCAATAAACATACCAACAAATGAATACCTAGCTATCCACCATCCCTAAAAATAAGCAAAAATTCTAAAGCTATGATACTTAAGTAAAAGTTTCCAACAGAAAGTAGTTTTACACCTTTGTTAAGCCCTGATTGTACAGACATTGTTACTATCAACTGTATAACTACAATAACTCTAATTTGTAATGTTGTTGATGTATTAATCTTTAATAGTTCTTTTAATCTTGTGTTCATTTGTTCAATACTTAGCCCAAGAGTTGTTGTAATAACAAAAATTGTACCAATAACTGCTAGGACATCTACAATATTATCAATCATTAATCTGTTTAATCTTTAATGAAAATATGCCACACTTATACCTTTAATTGCAGCTTCAGGTGTCATTTGTGTACCTGTAAAAGGATTTTCTTGAAATTGTATTAATGCTTGTGCTACTGATCAAAAAAGAATATCCACACCTGTTCCTGCTGCAAAATAATAAAAAACCAAGAAAAAAAAGTAAATTCAGGTTGTTCTAAGTCTTCTCAAAGTTTTATATTTCTATACCTTCATACCAAGCCAAAGCATAAAAAAGAGTAAAAAAGCAACTAAAAGTACATAATACCATTCTAAAAAAGGATTTAGATATTCTCTAATATGTGTAAAAAAATCTGCATTTTTAATTGGATAATACCTTGTTAAGAAAACTGCTATTAAAATCAAAAAAATTGTTAATAATGACATGTTTTTATTCATACCCTAAAAAATCCAATATTAACAATATTCATACTCTCCCCCTTTGAAATTAATTATTTTATCTACCCTAACAAATGAATCTTAAATACATTTAATAAAGCCCGATTTCATAGAACTTTTTAAACCGATAATTAGATTTTTTTGGATAAAATCTTATAAATTTAGACTAAATGGATTTTATATGATAGTAAATATTACTTTACCAAATAACACATCTTACGATATTACGATTGATAAATTAAACGACATACATTTTGATACAAAAGTAGTTGTGGTAACTAACCCAACTGTTAGTGGTTTTCATCTTGAGTACTTAAAACAATATTTAAGTGCAAAAGAGCTAAGTGTTGTAACTATTCCTGATGGGGAAGAGTATAAAAATATGAGTACAATTGATATGATTTTAAATCATTGTTTTGAACATAGACTTGACAGAAAATCACTACTTGTTGCTTTTGGTGGTGGAGTAATAGGTGATATGACTGGTTTTGCAGCTTCTATTTATCAAAGAGGAATTAATTTTGTTCAAATTCCTACAACACTTCTTTCTCAAGTTGATGCAAGTGTTGGTGGTAAAACAGGTATAAATAACAAATATGGAAAAAATTTAATTGGAGCTTTTCATCAACCAAAAGCTGTTTTAATTGATCCAAGTATGTTAAAGACTTTACCAAAAAGAGAATTTGGTGCAGGAGTAGCTGAAATAGTTAAAATGGCAGTTACTTTTAACAAAGATTTCTTTGAGTGGTTAGAGCAAAATGATTTAACAAATGATGAGAATATAAAAATTGCTATTGCAAAATCTGTTGAAACAAAAGCAGATGTAGTATCAAAAGATGAAAAAGAGCATGGAATTAGAGCTGCTTTAAATTATGGACATACTTTTGGGCATGTAATTGAAAATGAAACAAATTATGATACATATTTACATGGTGAAGCTGTTGGTATTGGAATGGTTATGGCAAATAAATTAGCTGTAAAAGTTGGACTTATGAATGAAGAAGAAGCACAAAGAGTAAAAACACTTCTTGAAAAGTATGAAATACCAACTTCATATACTATAAAAGATGTGGAAGATTTCTATGAGCACTTTTTCTTAGATAAAAAATCACTAGATAATAAAATCAAGTTTATATTACCTAAAGGTTTAGGTGATTGTATTATTACTGATGAAGTAAGTAAAGCTGACGTTATTGAGGTTTTAAAGGAATTCTAAATTGATTAAAAAAATAGTATTATCTGCTTTATTAATTTTTTCTATTTCATTTGCACAAGAGAATGTAACTTCAGGTGATGTAATTGCACCAGAAGATAAAGCAGTTGTTGATGAAATAGAACAAAAGATGATAAAACAAAAGTTTGATGCTGCGCAAAAAGAGCTTGAAGCAAAAAAAGCAAGAGAATTAGCTGAGAAAAAAGCAAGAGAAATTGATATGCAAAATCTTGCTAAAATAAATGTTTTATTAGAGAATGTTAGAAAGATTGATTTAGAATTAAAAGATAATATTTTATTAAAAAGATATTCAAACTATATTTCTTATAGTAAGATTTCAACTGAACTTGCAAACTTTAAAAAAGATTTAGCATACAAGAAAAAAATTCAAAACGAAGAAAAACTATATCAATTACATAATAAGATAAAAGTAAAAGAAAACGAATTAGAACTTATTAAAGAGTATAAAGGTTCACCTATTGGTGGACTTATTAATCCTCCAGAAATTGAAGAATATCAAGAAATTACTAATCCTTTTGGAATTATAAATGCTTTATCTCATATTAAAAGACTTGAAGATAATAAAAAACAATTCCAAAATTTAGAAAAAGATATTGAGAATTTAACTTTAAAACTTGATAGGGAGCTTGTTTTATATCTAGAGTTATTTAATTTAGACCAAAAGAGTATTTACAAAGATAAGATTACTTTTTTAGATAAACAAAAAAAAGATTTTAATATGGTTTTAGAAATTGTATCTACAACACAAATTGTATATACAAGAAAAATTGAACAAGTTATTTTAGAGATAAAAGATCAAATATCTCAACAAGTTCAGAAAATCATAATCATATTAGCAATTATTGTTCTTTTATGGGTGATTACATTTTTAGTAAAACTTACACTTAAAAAGTACTTCTCTCAAAATGAGAGTTACTATATGACAAATAAAGTAATCAACTTTACGGTTGTATTTTTAGTAATTATGGTAATACTTTTCTCATATATAGATAATGTTTCTTATGTAGTAACAATCTTAGGTTTCGCTTCTGCTGGTATTGCTATTGCACTTAAAGATTGGTTTATGTCTATTTTTGGATGGATGGTTATTGTAACATCAGGTTCTATTCAAGTTGGAGATAGAATAAAAGTTACAAGAAATGGTTTAGAAGTAGTAGGTGATGTTCTTGATATTTCGCTATTTAAAATTACAATTAGAGAAGATATTACTTATACATCATATACAGTAAATAGAAGAACTGGTAGAATTTTCTTCATTCCAAATAACTACGTATTTTCTGAAATGATTGCAAACTATACACATGCAGGACTTAGAACAGTTTGGGATGGTATTGATATTACTATTACTTTTGATTCAAACCATAAAAAAGCACAAAGAATTGTAAAAGATATTTTAAAACACTATTCAAAAGGATATACTGATATTACAAGAAAACAGTTATCTAAAATGAGAAGTAAATATCAGCTAAGAGCTACAGGAGTAGAACCTAGAGTATTTACTTTTGCAGAAGAGCATGGTATGGTAATTTCAGGATGGTATTTAACAAACTCTTATGCTGCATTACAGCTAAGAAGTACTATGTCTCCTGAGATTATTAGTGCATTTATGAAAGAAGATGATATTCATATTGCATACCCAACTCAACAAATTAATATTAATAAAACAGATAATGCATATGGGGTTTCTGTACATAAAAGAAATGTACCAAGTGAATTAGAAGATGCAATTATTAAAAGATAAATTAAGGACAAATATTTAATGAATTTTTCAAGTGATAAACCAAAGGTATATTTTAAAACTTTTGGTTGTAGAACAAATGTATTTGATACTCAAGTTATGATGAGTAATTTAAAAGATTTTGAAATTACACAAAAAGAGAATGAAGCAGATGTAGTTGTAATCAACTCTTGTACTGTTACAAATGGTGCTGACTCAACTGCACGAGGCTATATTAACTCTTTAAAAAAACTTCCAAAAGATCCAAGAGTTGTATTTACAGGTTGTGGAGTATGGACAAAAGGTGAGAGCTTATTTAAAGAGCAAAAAGTTGACTCATTATTTGGACACTCTGAAAAAGAGAATATTAATGAACTTTTAAAACAAGAAGAAAGATTTTTTCAAGCAGGTGATTTAGAACATATTGATGAAACTATTGTTGAAGAGTTTGTTGGTAAAAGTAGAGCCTTTATTAAAATACAAGAGGGTTGTGATTTTAGATGTTCTTATTGTATTATTCCTTATGTAAGAGGTGATGCTAGGTCTTATAGAGAAGATAAAATCTTAGAACAAGTAACTACTTTAGCTGCAAATGGTTTTGGAGAGTTTATTTTAACTGGAACAAATGTAGGTTCATATGGTAAAAAACAACATACTTCATTAGCAAAACTTTTAAAGAAAATGTCACAAATCAAAGGTGTTAGAAGAATTAGAATGGGAAGTATTGAACCTATTCAAATTGATGATGAATTTAAAGAAATTATCAATGAGCCATTTATGGCAAAACATCTTCATATTGCACTGCAGCATACATCAAAAGATATGTTAAAGATAATGAACAGAAGAAATAAAGTATTATCTGACCTAGAACTTTTTGAGTTTTTAAAAGATAATGGATATGCATTAGGAACGGACTTTATCGTAGGTCATCCAGGTGAAACTGACGAGTTATGGAAAGAGGCTATGGAAAATCTTCATAAATTTCCACTTACACATGTTCATGCATTTACCTACTCAAAAAGAGATGGAACACCAAGTGCAACTATGAAACCTGAAATTAGAGGTGACGTTGCTAAAATACGTTATAACGAATTGACAAGAATTATTGAACAAAAAAATCTTGATTTTAGACAAAATAACAAGCAAAGACTTGAAGTTTTAATAGAGCAAGAGAAAAATGGGAAATATATTGGGCTTGATCAATTCTTCAATCAAATAGAAGTTGAATCTCCTGTTGATATTGTAGGAGATTGGATTTTCATAGATGACTATGAAGCAAAGGCTGATAAAAATGTCGCAAAATTCAAATAAGACAGATAAAAATTTAGATAAAAACTTTAAGTTGATGGCAATTTCTGCCATCGTTCTTCTGATACTTTTTTTATATACAATCTACAAAAGTAGTGCTCACATACAAAATAGTTCTTATTATTTAGGAATAGGTTTCTTATTCGTACTTTTAGGTTTTGCTTTTGTACTTAAATTTAATCAAGAAAAGATTCGAGACTATATTCAAAATAAAAGAGGTAACAAGTCTATTAAAAATAGTGCTTTTAATGAAGAGTTAGTAAAGTCAAGAGCACAAGTCTCAAATGAAATTATAAATTCAGATATTCAAGCAGTTAGTTCAAATGTAACTTTTAAAGATATCGCAGGAATTTCTGAAATAAAAGAAGAACTTGAAGAAGTAGTAGATTTTTTAAATGAACCTAAAAAGTATTTAAAATATGGAATTAAATTACCAAAAGGTGTTTTATTAGTTGGACCTCCTGGTGTTGGTAAAACACTTATAGCAAGAGCAGTTGCAGGAGAAGCTGATGTACCTTTCTTCTATCAAAGTGGAGCTTCTTTTGTTCAGATTTATGTTGGAATGGGTGCAAAAAAAGTTAGAGAACTTTTTGCAAAAGCAAAGCTTAGTGCACCTGCTATTGTTTTTATTGATGAAATAGATGCAGTAGGGAAAGCAAGAAGTGGAAAATCAAATGATGAAAGAGAAGCTACTTTAAATGAGCTATTAACTCAAATGGATGGATTTGAAGGTGATAGTGGAGTTATTGTAATAGCTGCAACAAATAAAATTGAAGTTTTAGATGATGCACTTTTAAGAGCTGGAAGGTTTGATAGACGTGTTCATGTTGGACTTCCAAATATTGAAGATAGAAAAAGAATTTTAGAGCTGTATTTAAAAGAAAAAAATCATGAAGTTAATATCGAAAAATTAGCAAATGATACTTCAGGGTTTAGTTCAGCATCACTTGCAACACTTATTAATGAAGCTTTATTATGTATGATAAAACGAGAATCAAAAGTTTTAGATATGGATGATATTGAAGTTGCTAAAAACAAACTAGAGTTTGGAAAAAAACAGATTAAAATCCTTGATGATAAACAAAAAGAGATTTTATCTATTTATCAGGCATCAAAAGCCTTTATTTCTAAATCAAAAGTTGCTTTATTTGATGAAAATGTTGAAAAACTAGAATCTACTTATCCTTCATATCATGAGCTATGCCAAAATATAAAAAGAGACTTAGCTGGAATCATTGGTGTTGAAGTTATAAAAAAAGAGAAGTATGCTATAAATCACAAAGATTTAGAAAGTGCTTATGCTACTGCAAAAGATATTGTAGAAAAGTACAAAATGACTGGTTCAATTGAAGAGTTAATTACTAATATAAAAAATGAATTAAGAGCTGATTTATCGCATAATTCTGCAAATGTTGAAAGATTAAAGAATATTATGTTGGAAAATGAGGTAATAAACGTTGAAGATATTTAAAAGTTTCTATTCTGGCTTTTGCTTAGAAAATGAGCAAGAACTTTTTTCTGAGTATTTAGTAGAAAATGATTTTACAATTTCTGGGTTTTCATATGGAGCAATAAAGGCATTTGAAGAGGTTTTAGAAAACTCTTTAAGGGTTGATAAGCTTCAATTATTCTCACCTGCTTTTTTCCAAACACAAGATAAAAAGTTTAAAAGAATGCAATTAATGTTTTTTAAAAAAGATGCACAAGCTTATTGTGATAATTTTTTAGAAAATATTGCTTATCCAAATAAAAAAGATACATCTAAATATTTTAAATTAGGTACTTATGAAGAACTTGAAGAACTTTTGACGTATGAATGGTGTGAAGAAAAGCTTCAAAGACTTCTTGATAAAGGAGTGAAGATAGAAGTTTATCTTGGAGAAAAAGATAAAATTATTGATTCAAAAAAAGCAAATGATTTTTTTAAAGATTATGCAACAGTATATTATATAAAAGAAAAAGGACATATTTTATGAGTGAAAAACAAATAGCAAAAATAGGAATTATTACAGCATCTGATAGAGCTAGTAAAGGAATTTATGAAGATATTAGTGGAAAAGCTATAGAAGAGACAATGAATGACTATTTAACATCACCTTGGGAACCTGTATACAGATGTATTGAAGATGACCAAAAAACTATTGAAGATACTATGAAGGATTTAGTTGATAATCAAGGGTGTTGTTTAGTAGTAACAACAGGTGGTACAGGACCAGCAGCAAGAGATGTAACGCCAGAAGCTACAGAAGCTGTATGTGATAGAATGATGCCAGGTTTTGGTGAACTTATGAGAGCAGAGTCTTTGAAGTTTGTACCTACAGCTATTTTATCAAGACAAACAGCAGGATTAAGAGGTAGTTCATTAATTGTAAATTTACCAGGTAAACCAAAATCAATTAGAGAGTGTTTAGATGCAGTATTCCCTGCAATTCCTTATTGTATTGATTTAATGGAAGGTCCATTTTTAGAGTGTAATGAAGAAGTAATTAAGCCTTTTAGACCAAAAAAGAAGTAAATTATATGTAAAATGTACATAAAATGTACTTATTGTGTACAAATAATGTTATAACATTTTTTTATGTTACTATAGGTAATTATTTACTTTAGGCTATACAATTTTTATACACTTTCTTTTGCTATTTGAACATTTGTACATTACAATGTAATTTGCAGTTAAAAAAGAAAGGATTAAATTGAAAAAAATAGCTATAGCATTACTATTAGCACTAGCTACATTTTTTGTAGCTGGTTATGCGTTTAACACGCAGCATGCAACTTTACTTGCAATTATTGTATTTCTTGTTGCATTATGGACAAATGAGGCATTACCTTTAGGAGTAGTATCACTATTTCCTATATTACTTTTCCCCGCATTTGATATCTTGAGTACAAACGCAACTACAGCTAACTACTCTAAATCTATTATTTTTCTATTTTTAGGTGGTTTTATGATTGCTATTGCAACTCAAAAGACCAATTTACATAAGTATGTTTCAAATAAGTTATTGACACTTTTCCCTAATACACCAAGGGGAGTTTTATTCTCATTAGCAGTAACTTCAGCATTTTTAAGTTCACTTATCTCAAATACAACTACAGCACTTTTACTTATTCCAATTGCTATGTTTTTAACTGATGATTTAAGATTAAAAATGAGACTAGTTCTAGCTATTGCTTATGGTGCAAGTATTGGTGGCATTGTTACACCTATTGGAACACCTCCAAATTTAATTCTTTTAGGATTTATGGAACAACAATCTATTGAAGCTATTCCATTTGTTAAATGGATTTTCTTAACAGGACCTTTAGCCTTTATGATGCTTTTAATTATTCCATTTGTTTTATCTCTTGGAGTAAATAATCTTAAGTTTAATACACATTTAGAAGATAGAGAACATCTAAACTCTGAGCAAAGAAGACTTTTATATATTTTAGGTTCACTTGTAGTTTTACTTTTAATAAACTCTAAAATTGAGCCATATTATTCAGGACTTGGTATAAATGAAAAAGGTATTTTGCTTGGTTATGGTTTATTAATGTTCATGCCAAAAATTGGTTTTTTAACATGGGATGATACAAAAAAAATTCCTTATGAAATCATCTTCTTATTTGGTGCAGGTTTTTCTATTGCAGCGGCATTCTCATCAACAGGACTTGCTGGTGAAATAGCAAACTATTTATTACAACTTACTAATTTACCAGTAGTATTCTTAATAATTTTAGTTGCAACACTAATTACATTTACAACAGAAGTTACATCAAATACAGCATTAATCTCTATTGCACTACCTATTATTTACTCACTAAGTCAGGTAGCAAATGTTGACACTACGCTTATTTTATTTGTAGCTACGATTTGTGCTTCTTATGCCTTTATGCTTCCTATTGCAACTCCTCCAAATGCTATTGCTATGAGTAGTGGAGCTGTAAAAGTAAAAGATATGGCTAAATTTGGTATTGTATTTAATATCTTTGGTATTATTTGTATTACTACAATAGCTTTAGTTTACTGGCAGTATTATTTATAATAAAAGTATTATAGCCTTTTGGCTATAATGCGCCCATGCAAAATATATTAAAAAAATTAGATTTAACAGACTATATAGAATCTTTTTCTAAGCTTTTAGCTAGAGAAAAATCAATTATCTTAGAAGGGGATATAAACCTTCACTTTAAACTTATAAATGAACTTTCAAACTATGATATAAATGAACCTAAAAAAGTTGAAAATTTAGATAATCAACTAGTTCACTTACAAAAGCAAGGTATTTTAAAAGTATATGAAATTTATGAGTTTATAAAAATCATCAAGTATTTCAACTATTTAAAAAGATTTAACTTTGAAGGAAAACTTCAAGAGTGGATAGATAAGATTATCATACCATCAGATGTAAATGAGGTTTGTAATTACTTTGATGAAAAATCAAACTTAAAACATGGTGTAAGTGATGATTTTGATAGAGTAAATGAAGCTATCAAAAAAAACAAAGAACAAATCAAACAAAGCCTTTATAAATCTATAAATAATAGTAATTTAAGAACATATCTTGTAGATACACAAGTTCACTATGTAAATGGTGAAGAGTGTTTACTTGTAAGAGGTGGATTTAATCATGTTTTAAAAGCATCTGTTTTAGATAGATCAAATTCAGGTTTTTTCTATGTACTACCTCATAGTGTAAGCTCACTTAAACAAGCTCAAAATGATTTATTAAATAAAAAAGAAGAAATTTTATTAAAAGTTTGTAAGCAGATAAGTTCGATATTTGAAAAAAACTTGATGTTTTTAAAATTTATAAACAAAGAGTTTGATAGATTTGATCACTATCAAGCTAGAATTTTCTTTGCAAAAATGGATGATAAAAACTTTATCTTACCATCAAAGAAAAAAGAGAATAAATTAGTAAACTTTTCTCATCCTGCATTACATGATGCAAAACCCATAACTATCGATTTTACAAAATCAGTAGTTATGATTACAGGGGTAAATGCAGGTGGTAAAACAATGATGTTAAAATCAATTTTATCAGCTGTACTTTTATCAAAGTATTTATTACCATACAAAGCTTCAAAAGAGACACAAATAGGAAGTTTCAAAAATATCAACGCTGTATTAGATGACCCTCAAAGTGTAAAAAATGACATCTCAACATTTGCAGGAAGAATGGTAGAATTCTCAAAACTATTTAGTGCAAAAAATGCAATAGTTGGTGTAGATGAGATTGAGCTAGGTACTGATTCAGATGAAGCTGCAAGTTTATTTAAAGTAATAATTGAAGATTTAATGAAAAGAGATATTAAAGTAATTATTACAACTCACCATAAAAGACTAGCTGCTCTTATGGCTTCAAATGATGATGTAGAATTAATCGCAGCACTTTATGATGAAGAAAATCAAAAACCAACTTATGAGTTTTTACAAGGAACTATTGGTAAATCTTATGCTTTTGAAACTGCAAGTAGATATGGAATTCCTCAAAATGTAGTAAAAAGAGCAAAAGAGGTTTATGGAGAAGATAAAGATAGACTAAATGAGCTTATTGAAAGAAGTAGTGATTTAGAGCGAGAATATAAACTAAAAATTGCAAAACTTGATGAAGAAATTGATAATATGCAAAGATTGTCAAGAAATCTAAAAGAGCAAAAAGAGACTTTAGATGAACAGATTTATTCTGAAAAGTCAAAGCTTCACAAAGAGTATAAAGATGCAAGAGAAGAAGCAAAAAAAGCAATAAAAGCTAAGATGGTAAGAGAAGGTCATCAGCATCTAAATACTTCTCATAAAAAAGCTAGTGAAATTAAAACTAACAAAGTAGTAGATCCTGTTGAGCTTAAAGTAGGGGATAGAGTAAAATATAGAACTACAAAAGGAACACTTATTTCAATAAAAGGTAAAAAAGCTTTTATTGAAAATGATATGGGTATGAAAGTTCAAGTAAAACTTGAAGATTTACAAAGAAGTGGAAACCCTCCAAAGATAAAAACTCCACCTAAAAAAGCTACAGTTAATGTACAAAAACCAGATAGTGGTCATGTAAAATTGGATTTACATGGACAAAGATCAGATGAAGCTATTGATAATCTTGATAAATTTTTATCAGATGCCCTAATTGCAGGCTTTGATGAAGTTTTAGTTTATCATGGAATTGGTACTGGAAAGCTATCTTATGCTGTTAAAAAGTTTTTGGATTCACATCCAAAAGTTAGAGGTTATACAGACGCACATCCTTCTCAGGGTGGTTTTGGTGCTAAGGTTATTAAGCTTTAAAAAAGAGGTACTTTTATTACCTCTTTAACTAAACTTCTTTTATAGATTTAAAGGAAGCATTTTAATTTCTGATACTAGTTTTTAAGGCTTTTAATAAAGTTTTCCATTGTTACATTTGCTGCATCATTTGGAGCTTCAAGAAAGTTTATTATGTATGAATCCTCCATCTCACAAACACCTATGCTTCTTGGTCTTACGGCTAAAACTTCTGCAGTAGGTAGTTCTTTCCCAAAACAAAATACTATGTTTTTTGCTGCTTTTATAGAAGGGTTTATTTCACCTATTTCTAAAGAGTTTGTATGTGCATATTGATCAAATATAGCTATATATGAAATGATAGGGTGTTTTTCTATCATGTCTTTTAGTGAACTAATGATTTCATCTACACTATTGTATTTTAATTCACCTTTTTTATAAACAATCTCAAATATATGATATTTTTCCTTAAATATTTTTTGTGTCATTTTATCCCTTTATTTTAATAAAATTAGTGATTTGATAGCACAGTTTATTCTTTCATCTAAATCACTTGTATTATCTTTCATGTAGTCAGTTTGTATTTTATATACTTGTTGGTTATTTAGAGAGAACTCTAAGACAATATATCCAGCATAAACTTTACAACTATCACCTTTTTTTCTTTTATCTTCTCTATCATTTTCATAAATATAGAATTTAATATCTACTTTTTGATCAAGCTTTTCATCTGATTTTTTATATGTAGCTAATATTTTTATGATTCTATTTTTAATGTCATTATTTGATACTTTGCTTTCTAGATTGCTTTTCATAAATTTTGAGTAATCAATATAACCTTCAATATTAATTGAGCCATTTTCTATAAGTTTAATAGCTTTAGAGATATTTGCTTCTGTGTTTATCTTTTCAAAAGTGATAGTCTTGTTTTGACAAGGAACTCTTTTTAGATTTTTCGAGGAAGTTTTACCTATTTGAGTAAATACACCATAAAATAAAAACCCTAATAAAAGTATTATAATTGATATAAATCCATTTTTCATAAGTTGTCCTTATAATTTAAATATAAATTAAAAGAATAATATCAGATTATTATAAATATGTCAAATGACATATTTATAAGTTTAAGTTATGATTTTTTATTTTGCTTGTGAGATCTCTAGCTCAATATCTGAAGTTTTTTTACTTTGAGTTTTTGTTTTTATATCATTACTTATTATGATTTGTGAAGCTTTGATTTTTTTAGTTTTAGATAAGTATTCTTTTATATTTAAAACTCTATTTTTCGCCATATCTTCTAAATCTTTTTTAGTAATACTTTGTTTAGAAATTAGATTTTTTTCTAGATATTTACTATACTCTTTTGTGTTTAGTTTTCCACCTTTAGTGAAGCTTTTTTTAGAACTTAACTTTTTGTCAAATTTTTTGTACATTGACATCATAACTTCAAGGTATCTTTTTTCATAATCTCTTATTTGATCATTTGGTATTTTTGCTTTTATTTGTTTTTCGAAGTTTGATTTTTTCATTGCATACATGTCTTTAGACTCATCATATGAAGCTACAAGTTTTAAAGCTAAATTTGGTCTTTTATTTAGAATTTTAGATATTTTATCAAGTGTTTCTTTTTGTATTGGAGTAATTTCACTTTTTCCAAAATCAAAATTTACACTTTTTATTTCATTTTCATCAAATCCAAACATTGCTCCTAGAAGTGAAAATGGAGCTGTTACAGCTTTCATAATTAAGTTTGTAAAAGCTTTCCATACTATTGAGCCTATTTGGAATTTAGGGTCATCTACATTTCCTGATACTGGTATATTTAAATCTATAACTCCATTTGAGTCCTCAAGTAGCGCAATTGCTAAACCAAGAGGAAGCGAAACAGCATCATCACTTTTTACATCTTTCCCTAACTCTATTTTTGTGATAACAATTGAGTTTTGAGCATCTAAATCTGACTTTTGAATATTATATTTTAAATCTAAATCTAGCTTACCACTATCTAACTCTTTACCTATGAACTTTGAAGTATAAGGTGTGAAGTTTTTCATAGAGATATTTTTAAATACCATGTTTACATCTGTTAATACTTTTATGTCATTTGGATTTACAACACCTGTAATCTTTGTAGTTCCATATTTATCAACAACGCCATTTACTTTCAGTCTTGTTTTACTAGCTTTTGTAGTATCTAACTCTGAGATTTGACCATTTAGCTTTGATACTGTAGTTTTAAAAGGAAGAGGTAGGTTTTTATCTTCAAATGCTAAAGAACCATTTTTGATATTAACAGGTCCTATGTTTAATTTCGCATTGTTTTTACTATTTGCTTGTTTTATTTTTGTTTCCTCTTCTTTTTTTGCAGTACTGTTAGCTTTTTTAGGAAGAGATATAGATATTTTTGGATTTATTATATCTGTACTAGCAACACTTAAAAGACCATTTGTATAGCTTTTTATATCTTTTACTAAAACATTTATATTTGAAGTATTTATTTTAGTTTTCTCTTTTGTATTGTAAATACTTAAATTTGGTTCATTTAATCTTAGTTGTTTAACTCTTATTAGTTTTGAGTTTTTGTTAATATCATTTAAACTTAATTGAATATTTCTTGCGTTTATTAGGCTATTTGATTTTTGATTTGTAAGTTTGATTGATGGTTTTGATATTTTTGCTTTTGCAATGCTTATATTTTGACCATTTAGATTTATGCTATTTACATTAAGTCCTAAGTTATTTATATTTATTTTTTGTTTTTCTCTTGTTTGATTTAAGGTTATTGTTTTAATCATTGAGTTTACAGAACTTACTGATGTCTTACCATCTGCTACTTTTATATTGTTCAGGTTTAAAGAAGTTTTATTTGTGTTTATATACATAGCATTTTTTCTATCTTTTAAAGCTAAACTTTCTTTTGTGATACCTAGTTTATCTATAGCTATTTTATTATCAATTAAAGCTAATTTATTTAGTTTGATATTTAAATTTTTACTATCTATATTAAGTCTATTTTTGTTATCTGTAAATGAAAGCTTTGGATTGTTTAATGAAAGATTACTTAAATCAATTTGTGAGCCTTTTAGATTTACTGTATCAGTATTAAAAGAAAAGTTTGAGTTTTTAACTTCTAAGTTATTTACAGTATCTTTAAAGTTTAAACTTGCATTCTCTAGTTTGATATTTGATACATTTACTTTCCAGTTATTTGGTTTTGATTCTTCTTTTTTTTCTTCTTCTTTATCGTTTGAGTTTACTAGTTTTGTGATATTTAGTCCATCTTTATTTTGTAGTAAATTTATAATTGGTGTTGATAAAGTCACACCTGATACTTTCAGGTCTTCATCTTTTAGGTTTAAATCAACTCTTTTTATATCAAAACTTGCTAATTTTAAAATATCTTTGTTTTGACTGTTGATATTTAGATTTGATAGGTTTAGTTTATCTGTAAAAAGTTCTAGATTAAACTCATCTTTTGTAGTAATATCAAAGTTAACAACAGTATTAAACTTTGCTTTTTTATCAATTGTGAAGTTTAGCATCTCTTTTTCATACTCTAAAAGCTTTGCAAGTTCTAGATTTTCTAGAGTTGCTTTACCATACATAGTAAAAGGTTGAAGTCTAAAAGCACCTTGAATTAGTAGTTTAGAGTTTTTATTTATATTTAAAGCAAAGCTATTTGATGATAAAGGGTTTCCAAAACTACCTAAATCATATAAAGTATAATTTATATCATCAATTGATAAAAAGAAAGGATCATTTTCTTTTAGTCTTGTATAGTTTATTTTTGTATCAATTAAAGATAGTTTTGAAACTAAAAAGGCTAAATTATTTTCTTCTTTTGTGGGTTCTTTTTTTATTGGTTCATCTTTTGATGGTTTTAAAAGTTTTGTAAGATTGATTGTTCCATCTTTTTGCTGTACCACATCAACAAATGCACTTTTTAGTGATACATTTTCTATATTTATATGTAATTCAAATAAAGACTGTAAAACTCCAAAATCTAAAGCAAACTCTTCAAAAGAAACAGTTGGCTTATCATAATCTCCTAATCTAAAATCATGTATCTTTGCATGAAATGTAAAAGGGTTAAAATCTACTTTTTTAACGTGAGATTTTAGGGTTAGCGTTTTGTCAAGATTTTTTACTAATTGGTCTTCAACAATATATGGAATTAGTTTAAATCCTACAGTTACATAAATACTTAATGATATTACAATGGTGTAAAATATTTTATCAAATCTACTCATAATTATTACCTTTTTTTGCTCATAATTTTTTAGCAATTTTAATTATTATAGCAAAATAAATCACAATTTCGCTACAATCCCATTATATATAAAAGGAATTAAATGACAGTTATAGAACTATTTCAAAAATTATTAAGATTTAAGTCAGTTACTCCTGATGATGATGGGGCGTTTGATTTTATAGAAGAGTATTTAGGTGATACATGGGAATGTATAAGTGTTGATATGGAAGGTGTAAAAAATAGATTTTATTATAAAAAATTCAACGACAATCCACAACACTTATGTTTTGCAGGGCATATAGATGTAGTACCTCCTGGTGAGGGTTGGGAAGTTGATCCTTTTGCTGCTGATATTGTCGATGGAGTTATCACTGCACGTGGAACACAAGATATGAAAAGTGGTGATGCAGCGTTTTTATATGCTTGTAAACACGCCGAAAACTTTGATGGCACACTAAGTATTCTTATGACTTCTGATGAAGAAGGAGAGGGAACTTATGGAACTATTAAAATGCTTGAGCATTTAAAAGAGATAAACTTCATACCTCAATACGCAGTTGTAGCAGAGCCTACATGTGAAGATGTATTTGGAGATGCTATAAAAGTAGGAAGAAGAGGAAGTATCAACGGATACATTACTATCAAAGGAAAGCAAGGCCATGCAGCATATCCAGAAAAGTGCGTAAATCCAGTACATAACTTCGCTCATGTATTGCCAAAAATAGCAGGACATAACTTAGATGACGGAGATGAATACTTTGCACCATCAAAAATGGTAATCACAGATATAAGAGGTGGTATGCAAGTTACAAATGTAACACCAAATGAGTTAAAACTTATGTTCAATGTAAGAAACTCAACAAACACTACAAGAGAATCGGTAGAAGAGTTCATACATGAAAATCTAAAAGGTTTAGAGTATGACTTTAAAACTACACAAGGTTCTTTTCCATTTGTAACAAACAAAGAATCAAAAGTAGTAAAAGCTATGGAGAACTCAATCAAAGAAATCACAGGAGTTACTACAAAACACTCAACAGCAGGTGGTACAAGTGACGCTAGATACTTCGGAAGCTTTGGTATAGAAGCTATAGAGTTTGGAGTAATCAACGACACTATTCATAGTGTAGGTGAGAGAACAACAGTAAAAGAAGTAGAAGACTTAACAGCTGTTTATGTGGACTTGATTAAGAAGTTTTGATAAAAAACTTATGCAAATTATTTTACTTAAGTATTAGTAATGCAAAATTAGAGTATCAAATAAAAACAATTGAGAGTAAATGATGAAATATGAGCCATTTAAAGAAAAACATTGTGAAACTGCAAATGAACTATGGGAATTGTTAAGTCCAACTAATAATTTATTTGATGACCCTTGTAAACTAATTTATCGAGGACAGTCTAATTCAACTTGGGGATTGATACCTTCTTCTTTAAGAAAATATGATAAGAAACTACAGGAAGAAAAAAAAGAAGAAGAGGAAGAAAAAACTACTGCAGATATGCAAGTTTATAATGAATTATCTATTTTAAATAAATTTGTAGAATACTGTGATAATTTAGGTATAAAAATTCCAAATGATTCAATAAGTTTTAGAGAGAATAATCTCAATCCAAATAATATAGATAAGTATTTGCTTAACCCTTCTTTATGGCCAAATGAAGAAATATTTGAATTAATGGCAATGGCTCAACATCACTCTGTTCCTACTAGATTATTAGATTGGACTGAATCTCCATATGTTGCTATGTATTTTGCAGTATCTTCAGCATTTTATAGATATATAGAACTTTTAGAAGAAAAAGAACCTGATAAAGGTTTTAAAGGTGATGAAAAGATAGCAATTTGGGTATTAAATTTAGAATTTAAAAATTTATACGATTTTAAAATCTTATATGTTCCTAGAAGTTCCACACTTAATATATCTTCTCAAAAAGGTTTATTTACTGTTCATTCACATAGTGGTAATAGAGGTGAGCGTTTTGTTGTAGAAGGATTAGAAAATATATTTTCAATTTTACCAAATACTCCTTTATTAAAAATAACTTTACCAATAACTGAAGTTATCAAACTATATGAGTTATGTGAAAAAGTAGGAATGACTTCAACAACATTATTCCCGAACACTCAAGGAGTAGAAAAAGGTATTAAAGACACTTTAAATAAATGGTATTTAACAGACAATTTACTTAGATAGAATATCCTATTTAAAAAATTTTTATAATCAAATGATAAAGTTGCTTTACATTTTTACTAAAATATCTCAAAATGATAACTAGTTTTATCATTTAGTATTAAAATTAATAAGAAAATATAGGATAAGAATTGAAATCAATAAAAGCTATACAAAAAACACTACTTCTTTTCTTTTTTATATCTACAGCATTATTAGCCAACAACAAAGTTGGATTTACTACCTTTGATGTTTATTCAAAGCATAGAAACTCTGATATAAAAAGTATGGTTTTTTATCCAAGTGTTGATAATGAAGAGTTTGTTTTAGGGAAACACAAACTTTTTGTATCTCAAAGTGTTGCTTTAGATGGGGCTTTAAAAAAGGGTAAGTATCCTTTGATTTTTTTATCTCATGGGGGTCTTAGAAGTGCTTCTAATCAGATAGATTGGTTAGCAAAAGCTTTAGTGCAAAAAGGATTTATAGTTTTGCTTACAAGAAGTAAACTTGATAAAACAACTGCTTTTTATGAGCCTTGGTTAAGAGCAAATGATATGCATATATCTTTTGAAAAGCTAAAAGAGACTGAAAAATTTAAAAATAGTATTGATTATAAAAACATCAATTCTGTAGGTTTTTTACTTGGGGCTACTAGTTTGGCTTTATATTCATCTGCAAAGTTAAATTATGTAGAGTATAAAAACCAATGTTTAAATACTCAAAGTTTAGATTGTACTTGGTTTAAAGAAAATGGTATAGATTTAAAGAGTTTTGATGAAAACTTTTTAAAAAGCATACAAATATCAATACCAAGTAAAAAGGCAGTCTTATTTGATATGGAATATTCTCAAATGTTTGATAAAAACAGTTTAAATCACAATATACAAGATTTTTATTTTATAAATTTATCAAATCAAAAAGTTTTGGATAATAGTCATTTTAAAGATAGCTTTATATATGAAAAGATAAAAGATTCAAATGTTTTTAGTTCATTTTCACTGTGTACTAAAAAAGGTAAGATCATATTAAAAGGTACAAAACAAAATCCAAATCTTTGTTATGAAGACAAAGTTAGTAAAGAGCAGATTCATAAAAAGATAATAGATAAAATAGTGGGTATTTTAAAATGAGTTCATTTAGTATAAAACCTTATGAAGAAAAACATTTAAAAGAAGTGGTAAATCTTTTTACAAACACTGTGCATAATGTAAATAAAAAAGATTATACAAAAGAGCAATTAAATGCTTGGGCTAGTAAAAATATAGATTTAAAAGCTTGGGAAAACAGGCTTAAAACTTCAAATACTTATTTATGTATGATTGAAGATGAAATAGTAGGTTTTTATGTTTTTGAGGATGATTATATAGATTGTTTTTATGTTCATCATAAATATCAAGGTTTTAAAGTAGGTAGATTTATGTTGGAGCAGATAATTAAAAATGCAAATAATCATGATATTAAAATACTAAAAGTTGATGCGAGTATAACAGCAAAACCTTTTTTTGAGAAGCTTGGTTTTAAAGAATTAAAGAAAAACTATGTTAAAAGAGAAAATCAAACTCTAATAAACTATTCTATGATAAAAGATATGAGTAGTCAAAAGGAAAAAGATTGAAACTAAAAATACCTGAAACTCAAAGCTTTTCATATTTTAACTATATTCAAAAAGAACCACAGTATAAAAATGAAGTTTTATTAGAATCAAATGTTTTAATACTTGTAATAAAAGGTACAAAAATTCTTCATCTAAATGATAAAGATATTTATGTGGATGAGAATCAGTTTTTATTTCTAAAAAGTGGAACTTATGTGATGAGTGAAGTTTTAGATGAGTATTATGAAGCTATGTTATTTTTTTATGAAGACTCTATACTTTTAGATTTTATTTCAAAATATGATATATCTTTTAAAGATGAAACTTCAAAAGAAACAGATATATTAAGTTTTAAAAAGACACAAGAACTTAGTATTGTTATGAACTCTACTTGTAACTATGTTAAAACATTAAAAACAACAAATAAAGAGATTATAAAACTAAAACTAGAAGAAGCTTTTTTAAATATATTAACTAGTAAATACTCAACTGAATTTAAAAGCTTTTTATACTCAATCTACAAAGACAACTATTTTAAATCTTTTATAGAAAACAATTTTTCATTTGAAGATAGTATTTTAGACCTATCATATGCTTTAAAAATGAGCGATATATCTTTTAGACAGAAATTCAAAGAAGTTTACAAAACAACACCTAAAAAATGGCAAACAAAAAAAAGACTGCAAAAAGCAAAGATACTTTTAGAAAATAGTGATAAAAATGTTAGTGAAGTCTGTAAAGAATGTGGCTTTGATAACTTATCTTGGTTTATACAAGTGTTTAAAAAAGAGTATAACTTAACTCCAAAACAGATAAAAAACAACAAAAATTAGTTTTTTTCTAGTACTTTTTTATATTATTTTAGTTTATAATAATACTATCTTACAAAAAGGAAGAATATGAAAAAAATATTATTAGTATTAGCATTTAGTTTTATTTCTCTATTTGCCGATAATTTTACTTTAAAAAGTGATACTTTAAAAGGACAACTTACAAAAACTCAAGAGTTTAACGGTTTTGGATGTACAGGAAAGAATACATCTCCACATCTTTCATGGGAAAACGCACCAAAAGGTACAAAATCTTTTGCTATAACTGTTTATGATCCAGATGCTCCAACTGGTTCTGGTTGGTGGCATTGGTTGGTTTTTGATATTCCAAAAGATACTATGAGTTTAGAAAAAGACTTTGGTTCAAAAGAGCATAAAAATATAGTTCAAAGTGTAACAAACTATGGGAAAAGTGGTTTTGGTGGTGCTTGTCCTCCAAAAGGAGATAAAGCTCATAGATATATTTTTACAGTATATGCTTTAGATACAGAAAAACTAGGCTTAGACAAAAACACAAACCCTGCAATTGTAGGTTATTACTTAAACAACCACGCAATAGCTAAAGCTTCACTAATCTCATACTATAGAAGATAATATATCGCCTTTTGGGCGATGTATTCAATACTTCAATCAAATATCAAATTCTTTTTATCTTCTTTTGCTACTATTCCATAAATAAAAATAAAAGAGAAATATGAAAGTAAAATACTTAGAAAAATTCTATGTAGCAGGTATTACTACAAGAACAAACAACGAAACAGAACTAAATGAAGAAATAGCAAAAATACCAGGTTTATGGCAAAAATATGTTGATGACAATATAGAATCAAAGACATTCAACAAAGCTAAAAGTTTTGCAATGTATGGTGTTTACAACAAATATGAAAATGATGTAAATTCTGATTATGATTATACAGTAGGAGTAGAAGTTACTAAACCTAAAAATGCAATCACGATTGAAAAAGATAGATATTTAGTATTTACAAAACAAGGTGAGTTGCCTGATGTAGTAATTGATGCTTGGCATGATGTTTGGAACTATTTTAGTTCAGAAGAGTGTGAATATGAAAGAGCATATAATTTTGACTTTGAAAAATATGAAGAAGATGAGCAAATAGAGATTTATATTTCTATAAAATAAAGGTTTAAAATGAAAACTATAGGACTGCTTGGTGGAATGAGTTGGGAGAGTACAGCTTTATATTATAAACAAATCAACGAAGAAGTAAAAAAACAAATGGGTGGCTTACATAGTGCTAAAGTAGTCATTTATAGTGTTGATTTTGATGAGATAGAAAAATTACAACATTCAGGAAAATGGGATGAAACATCAAAGATATTAAGTGAAGCTGCCCAAAATATCCAAAATGCAGGGGCTGATTTTTTGCTTATTTGTACAAACACTATGCATAAAGTTGCACCTATTATCCAAGAAAATATTAGTATTCCTATTTTACACATAGCAAATGCAACTGGTAAAAAACTTCAAGAAGAAGGTATCAAAAAAGTAGGGCTTTTAGGTACAGCTTTTACTATGGAGCAAGATTTTTATAAAAATACAATACAAGCAAACTTTGATATTGAAGTAATAGTTCCAAATAAAGAAGATATAAAAATAGTTCATAAGATAATATATGAGGAATTATGTCTTGGGAAAATAAATGATTCTTCAAAAAAAGAGTATTTAAGAATAATGGATTTATTAAAGGCAAAAGGTGCTCAAGGTGTTATCTTAGGCTGTACAGAAATAGGAATGTTAGTATCTCAAAATGATACAAATATAAAACTATTTGATACTACAAGTATACATGCACTAGAGGCTGTAAATAAGGCCTTAAAGAAGAGTTAATATGCACTATTTAGAAAAACTAAAAGACATAGAAGCTGAGTTTTTAGAACAATATCCAAAAGGCTTTAAGGATGAGTACTTTTTCCCAAGAATGAAAAAATTTAAGCCTGAAAAGCTTGAAGAGTTTGCAAAAGAAGCTTTGAAAAAAGAGAATTTTTCAAACCCAAATTTAGTAGTTGAAAACTTTTATAAAGTTATTCAAAAATCAGTTATGGTATCGCTGTTTGATAAACTAAAACTAAAAGATGCACTAGCAACTTTAAACTCTTATGAAAAAGATATGTTAAGTATTGAAATTTATGAGCTTTTATATGGAAATAAAAAAGAAGGTTTTGAGGGTTTAGTTGAGTTTTTAGGTGAATACAGACTTGCAAAGTGGACTATAATAAGTGTAGTACCTTATTATTTAAAAAGACAAAGCGAGTATTTTATAAAGCCAACAACTACAAAAAATATCATAAAATATTTTGATTTAAAAGATATTGTTTACAAACCAAAGCCTAGTTTTGAATTTTATGAAAAGTATTCAAAACATTTAGATGATATGAAAAAAAACGTTCATCCATCAGTGAAATTTGACAATGCTGTTTTTACAGGTTTTCTAAGAATTGCTATTGAAATGGGTGAAGAATAAAAGGAAATAAATGCTAGATTTACCAAATTGTCCAAAATGTAATTGTGAATATACTTATGAAGATAGAAGTTTAATCATCTGCCCTGAGTGCACACATGAGTTTACAAAAGAGGATTTAGAAGAAAAAGAGTTTACTGTAAAAGATGCAAATGGTGCAATATTAAGAGCAGGGGATGATGTAACAGTTATAAAAGATTTAAAAATCAAAGGAAGTTCTTCGGTTGTAAAAGTTGGTACAAAAATTAAAAATATTAGATTAGTTGATAGTGCTGATAATCATAATATCGATTGTAAGATACCAAAAATTGGAGCTATTAAAATAACTCCAAAATATGTAAAAAAGTCTTAGCCTATTTCTTCTACGAAATAACGTCCTTTTTTTTCTTTGATATGAAGTTTAGTATCAAAGATTTCTGATAAGTTTTGACTTGTTAGTATTTCTTTTTTCTTACCACTTTTATAGATACTGTTTTTATGTATAAGTGCGATATTGTCAATCTCTTCAAAAATTTCTTCTAAGTGATGAGTTACTAAAATGATAGAGCAGTTTGCAGATAACTTTTTTAACATTGCTATGAAATTTATTTGAGCTTTTATATCCAATCCAACAGTAGGTTCATCTAAAATAAATGCTTTGGGTTCATGGATTAAAGCTCTTGCAACTATACATTTTCTAAGTTCTCCTGTAGACATAGTAGATACTTTTTTTTCTTTTAAATGTTTAATTTCTAAGAATCTCATTACTTCTTGGGCTTTTTTGTGTTGTTCTTCACTGAAATCTTGATGAGAAAAAATTCCAATAGAGCTATAATATCCGCTAAGAGTTACTTCATATCCATTTAAGTATGAACCTGAGGTAGAAAAGAAATTATGTAAGTCATTGGTAATAATTCCTAGCTGTTTCTTTAGCTCAAAAATAGAATAATTACTTTTTCCTAAAATCTCTTTTTTAAATTTATTTGTTCTTCTTGGGTGAAGTTCTGATTGTATTATCTTTATCAAAGTTGATTTTCCAGAACCATTAGCACCTAGTATTGCCCAATGCTCATTTTCTTTAATCTTTAATGTTATATCTTTAAGTACTATCTTTTCGTTATAACCTACATTAATATTTTCAAAATCTATTATATTCATAATAACTCCAATTAAAAGTAAATTTTATCTTAAAAAACTTAACCAAAAATATTCTAATGGATATAAAAAAACTATAGTTATTAGTGCAAGTAAAAGTATGATTTTTAACATATGTCTTTGTTTTATTTGTGATAATGCAAGCCCTACAGCTAAAGGTGGGGCTTGAAATGGAAAAAATACATTTGAAAAAGCTGCTACTTGCATCATAAATACTTCATTTAAACTAAAACCACTTATATCACTTAGCTGTTGGGCAATTGGTGTAAAAATAGCTGGGATTGTTGGTTGAGTAATTATAATACCGCTAAAAGACATAAAAGATGTAAGAGTTATATAGTTTAAAATCTCTAAATCAAAAGGTTCGTATTGATTAACCAAAGATTTTAGAGCATTTTCCAAAAAGTCATTATTAGCTACAATTGAACCTAAACTAATAATAGCTACTACATATATCAAAGAAGAGAAATTGATACTATTAAAATCTTTGGCTTTAATGATATTTATTGTAGGAAATGCTAAAAATAATACGCCTATTATAGCTATAATACTTGGCGAGATTTGATGAACAAAATCACTCATCCATAATATAAGCATTATAAAAATAGTAGCTAAAACAATTTTTTCATCTTTTTTAAAGCCTTCTATTTCTTCTTTTTTTAGTTTATTTTTTAGTTCATCTTTAAAGAAATAGTAAACTAAAGATACAATAATTATATTTTTTATAAACCCAAGAACTAAAAAGTTTGCTATAAAATAGTAAGAAAAAAGTAGTTCATAATCATATATTTCTTTTGTAAGTCCTGCAAGTATCATATTTGGTACATTTGCTGGTAAAACAGTAAATGCAGGTAAAGAAGTACATAAAATAAAAGTCAACATAATTCCTGTAAAACCTTTGTCTTCTTTTTGAAATCCTAAACTAGAAGCTAGTGCAATCGCCAAAGGTATAACTAAAACAATTCTTACTACACTTGAAGGCATAACAAAACTAAATAAAACAGCAAAAATAGATATATAAATCAAAAGCTTTAAGTAAGTAAGGTTTTTTATATTTGAAAATAGATTTGTAAATCTTAGAGTTAAATTTGTATTTTTTATAGCAGTAGCTATTAGCATACCTGCAAAGACTAACCAAAATGCTCCTGATGAAAAACCTGAAAAAATCACATCTTTACTAGCTAGAGAAAAAGCAAGTGCTGTAAATAAAAAAATCAAAGAACTAAAATATAAGGGTACTAGATTTGAAGCCCAATATATGATAGTTGTAATAATTAAACTAAGTAATATTAAGTCTTTTTGCTCTTCTATAAAGCTAAATAATCCTAGATAAATAAAAATAGGTATAAGAATAAATAAAATAGTTTTAAACATAAAATTCCTTTTGTTTTTAAAGAATATTACTGTTTAAATAAACTTTTGTATTGTAATATTTTGAACATATTTTAAATGTTCTTATATTTTGTAGGTGTTACTCCATGATATTTTTTAAACTCTTTTGTAAAATGTGCTTGATCATAAAAGCCACACTCTAGGGCTAAATGTGACAAACTTTCATAGTTTGTTAAAAGTTTTGTAGCTTTTGAAACTCGTAAAAAGTTTATAAAAGTTTGAGGAGTTAATCCTATAGACTTTGAAAAAACTCTATGAAAATAGTAAGGGTTCATGTTCATAACTTTTGCCATATCATAAAAGCTAAACTCTTTTAAATCATATTTTTCCTCTTTAAAAAATTTAAATAACTCTTCAAACTTTTCATTTTCAATGGTTTTGATTTTTTCTTTATATGTCATGTATTTTTCACAAAATAGGGTGATGAAGTCTATGATGTCATTGTCAAAAACTTTTTCATGAGTTAAAGTATCTCTAATGATTTTTTCTAAATAAGTAGCTAAATCATTATCTTTTATGAAATAGTTCTTAAAAGTAAAGTTACTTTTATTACAAATACTTTTTGCAATTTCTTCAAAGAAATCTTTAGGTATAAAACAAGTAAGAAACTGCCATTTATTATCAATATTTGTAGTTTTACATGAGTGAACAGTATTTGGTGGAATAAGGCATAACATACCTTTAGTAACTTCAAAATCTTGCTTGTCCATATTAAAATAGTTTTTGCCCTCTAAACAAATTCCTAGCATGTATTTATCATCATGGATATGTTTAGAGAAAGTATGTTTTTTATGAATGTATTTAAATATCAATTTATGTTCTTGAAAAGATAGCTCTTTCATTACTGAATTTTTTAGCATAGTTTTCCTACCGTTTTTTATTTTCTAATGATTTTCTTATCCTACTTAAGTGAGTAGGGGATATCCCAAGATATGAAGCAATATGATGTTGTGAAAGTCTTGGTAATATATGTGCAAATTCATCTAAAAATCTTTCATATCTAAGTTTTGCATCTTCTAAAACTAAAGCATAAGTATTATGGTCTTTTTGTAGTATCCAGTGTTTTTCCAAATATAAAATATGATACATTTTTAGGTCATTGGCTTCTTTTAAAAGTTCTCTATATTTATCATGTTTAATATCAACAACAATAGAGTCTTCTAAAGCTTGGACACAAGAATCAACTTCACTATTTGTAAGAAGTGCAACCATTGGTCCATAAAATCTTGTTTCCCAAAAAAAGTTTTTTGTATACTCTTCACCTTGTTCATTCATACTAAATGTTCTAAATAAACCTTTATAAACAAAAGATATTTCATTTACCTCATCGTATAAATCATAGGCATATTGACCTTTTTTGATACTTCTAATAGTGCAAATTTCTTTAAATTTATTCCAAGTTTCTTTTGAGATAGTAGAGTATGAGTTTAATGTTTTATTTAAACTTTTTAATATTTCTTCTTCATTCATTTTGAAATATTAGCTAAAAAATCAACCTATGTAAATGACAAAAAATTTTACTTCTTATAAACTACAAATAAAAAAGGAAATTTATGAATCAAAATATACAAGCACATATCTTGGTATTCACAGCCACAATACTAGTAGCACTATCTTTTATAATCTCAGGAAAACTATCTGGAATAATAGATCCAATCTCTTTAACTTTAGGAAGGTTTGTTTTAGCTTTTATAAGTTTACTACCTATTATTTTAATAGTAAAAAAATATAGAGTAAAAATAAAAGGAAGTTTTATAAAAGGTCTTAAAATAAGCTTCTTTTATAGTTTGTATTTTATTTTACTTTTTAAAGCTTTAGAAGATACAACAGCTTTAAACACAGCAACACTATTTACTTTAGTACCTTTAATCACTGCAATATTAGCAAACTTTATTTTCAAAGATAAACTAAATATTTTAAAGCTGTTTATATATTTAATTGGAATGATAGGTACTACTATAGTTATCTTTGATGGAGATATTCAAAGATTAATAAACTTAAGTTTTAACAATGGAGATATTATATTTTTATTTGGTGTTTTATCTATGGCTTTGTATTCAATAAGTACAAAATTCTTTTATGAAAAAGATGATGAAGTATTAAGTATTACTTTGATGACACTATTTGGTGGGATTATTTGGATGAGTATTGCTTTAGTAGCATTAGACATTCCTTTACATTGGGAAAAACTCCAAGGTGAAAACTTTTGGTATATGTTATATTTAAGTATAGGAGCTACTTTGATTACTGTTTTTTTATATCAAAAATCAACTGTTATTCTAGGACCTAATAAACTTATGGCTTATGTATATTTAAATCCTGCTATTGTTGCTTTTTTAATATATTTTATGGAAAATGAAAAAATAAATATTAATACTTTTTTTGGTATTTTACTATCAATTTTTGCTACTATTGTATTATTGAAAAAAAGTAATGAAATAAAATAAAAAGGTTTAGTTATGATATATGGAACAGCATGGAAAAAAGAAGAGACTTCAAGATTAGTTGAACAAGCACTTCTTTGTGGCTTCAAAGCTGTTGATACAGCATGCCAGCCAAGACATTATAGAGAAGATTTAGTAGGAGTTGGTTTAGAAAATGCCTATAAAAATGGTATAAAAAGAGAAGATATTTTTATTCAAACAAAATTTACTCCAATAAATGGCCAAGATGAGAGCAATATGCCTTACTTAGCTTCTGATGATATTTTAATACAATTAGAGAAATCTTTTTTAAAATCTAAAGAGAATTTGAAAACTGATTATATAGATTCTTATATTTTACACTCTCCTTTTGGACCAATAGAAGACTTAGTAAAAGTCTTTAAAACAATGGAAGAATTTGTACAATGTGGACAAGTAGGGCAAATAGGAATAAGTAATTGTTATGATTTAAATTTACTTATTTATTTATATGATGTACTAGATATAAAACCAAAAGTTGTACAAAATAGATTTTATAAAGATAGTGATTATGATAAACAAATAAGAGAGTTTTGTAGACAAAAAGATATTACATACCAAAGTTTTTGGTCTCTTACAGCAAATCCTCATCTTTTAAGTTCCAAAGAAGTACAGTCTTTAGCAATAAAATATGATAAAACAGTTCCTCAAATTTTTTATAGATTTTTAAATCAATTGGGAATTACTCCTTTAAATGGAACTACATCAAAAATTCATATGCAAGAAGATTTAGAAATATCTAACTTTAGTTTAGAAGAAGAGGAAGTAAGACAGATAAACGCTTTATTATAGAAATAAGTACTTATAAAAGTACTTATTTCTTAGTTTTTCCATTTTACTTTTGGAGGAGTATATGTGTTTATTTTTTCAAGTAGTTCTTCTACATTAGAAGTTTTTATAAGCATATTAGAGTACTCTTTTTTCATAAAACCTTCTTGACAAATATTGTCAATCATATTAAATAAACTATCATAAAAGCCATTTGTATTATAAAATGCACAAGGTTTATTATGATATCCAAGTTGTGCCCAAGTCCAAACTTCAAATATCTCTTCAAAAGTACCAATTCCTCCTGGAAGTGCTACAAAAGCATCAGCCATATCAGCCATTGCTGCTTTTCTTTCATGCATATCTTTTACTATCTTAAGTTCAGTGATTCCTGTATGACCAAGCTCTTTATCTTGTAAATCTTCAGGTATAACTCCATAAACTTTTCCACCATTTTGCATTGCAGTTGAAGCTATAACTCCCATAAGACCAACATTCCCACCACCATAGACTATATCTATATTATTAAGTGCTAAATATTTACTAAGTTGTTTTGCTGCATTAGAATAAACTTCGTTATTTCCAATACTTGAGCCACAAAATACTGCTATTTTCATTATATTATTCCTTACTTTGATAACTATTGTACATTAATTCCATAAGACTGAAGCATTTGAACCCAATTTACTTTGTTTCCATCTTTATCAAAAACAGCTGGTGTTCCTTGAACTCCAAGTTCTTTTCCAATTTCTATTTGCTTATCAAGTTTAGCTTCTAAACTTTTAAGTTTTTTTGCATCTATTTTTCTATTTTTAAATGCTGGTGTATCTTTTGTAGTATTTAGCATAGCATTAATTTTATCTTTATTTGAGTCTTGATTCATAACATAAAGAGAAATATCTTTAGCATTTTTATGGAAATCTAAAGGAAAATAAAATACATTTATTTTTACTTTATCTTCTATTTGAGTTAAATATGATTCAAATTTCTTACAATAAGGACACTCTGGATCTGTAAATAAGTAATATTCATCATTTCCTTTTCCATACGTAAAAGCTTGATTTCCTTTAGCTATTGATAAGTCAGCTGGAACTGATAGTTTTGAACCATCCGTAGTGTTGATTACATCTCCTGCAATTAAGTACTTTTTATCTTTAGTTAAATAAATTTCATCAACTTTACCTTTAACATTTACTTTTAAAATGTATAGGCTTTCTGTGTCATAAGCTTTCTTAACTTTAATATTTACACCTTTAAAAAGCTCTAAGTTTTCAAATTTTTTGATTTCATCTTTACTAAGTTCAGTAGCAGCATTTAATCCTGTTGTTAATGCTAATGCTAATAATAAATTTCTTGCTGTTTTTATCATATATTTTATCCTATAAAAAAATTTACCAAATCATACAATCTTTATGTTTAGTATTTATAAAAACAATAGGATAAAATATAAAATTTTTTTATATTTAAGTAAAACTTATATTTATTAGATAAGTATACTTATAATATATGTTGTTAAAAATGAGAATATTATTCCATATCCAACTATTGCAGTACTAAGTCTAGGTGCAAGTCCAGCCATTGATGCTATGGCTCCTGCTGTTATCATTGGAGCCATTCCTGCTTCAAAAATAGAAGTAATACCAGCTAGATTATACCAACCAAATAAAATACAAATTCCATAAGCTATAAGCGGTGCTAAAAGCAGTTTTATTAAAAGTGCAATACTTAAAGGTTGTAAATCATCTTTTGGTAGTTTAAATTGAAGTTGTAAACCAACAGCAACAAGTGCAACTGGAACTAAGGTATTTGCAAATTTAGTTAAAACTTCTGTAATTAGTGGATTAAACTCTTGACCAAGTAGGGCAAGTGCAAACATCAAAGCAATAAACGAAGGGAATGTAACTATTTTTTTAACTATAACTTTAGCATGGATATTTCCACTTGAACTATAATAAGCAGTTACAAAAGTACCATAAGCAGCTAAAGCTAAAAAAGTTCCTAGTTGGTCATATATAAGAACATAAGGTAAAGCTTCTGAGCCTAAATATAGTTCAATTATTGGAATACCCATAATTGAACTATTAGTTAATATTGCTACTAAAAGTAAACTTCCAGTAACTTCTTTTGACCATAATAGAACTTTTGAAAAAAACAGAACAAAAATTGCAGATATTCCCATAACTAGCCATGCAATAATAGTAGGAATTAATACATCAAATGAAAATGAAAGCTTTGGAACTTGCAAAAGAATTATTGCAGGTAAGGGGATATAGATAATATATTTATTTAAAATATTAGAGGTTTCTTGTGGAAATATTTTAAACTTTTGTAAAACATATCCAGCAAGAATTGCTATTGCTATTAAAGCAAAGTTTGCCATTATTTTTTAAAGCCAATATTTTGAGAAATAGCTACTTCACAAGAAGCATTATCTTTTGTAATCTCTCCATGTTCTTGAGCATAAGATATTCCCCATTCATACATCTCTTTTAATACGGGTCTCAATCTTTTTCCAGCATCAGTTAAAGAGTATACTACTTTTGGAGGAACTTCTGGGAAAACCTCTCTATTTATTATATTTTTTTCTTCTAACTCTTTTAATTTTACTGTTAAAGTTTTCTGAGTAATTTCAGGAATACTTTCATGTAAGTCTTTGAATCTTTTATCTTTTTCTAATAAGTGCCATATGATTGATAATTTCCATCTATCATTAAAAATGTCTAATGTTACTGCAACTGAACACTTATATTCTTTATCATTTACTATATACATTATTAAATTTCCTTTTCAGTTTTAATTATAACATAAAACAAATTAACTCCATTACTTACCTAAAGTAAAGTAAGAGGAATTTAAGTTTATTATGTATATAATTTTCCAAATCAACAAAAGGATTTAGATGAAAAACGTATTGATTATAAACGGACATCAAAAGTATGAAGGTTTTGCTGAAGGTAAACTAACACAAACTTATATAGATAATGCAAAAGAGTTTTTTAGTGAAAATAAGTTTGAAGTAAAACAAACTGCTATAGATAAAGGTTATGACATACAAGAAGAAGTAGAAAAATTTGCTTGGGCTGATTATATTTTATTTCAATACCCTGTTTATTGGATGGGTGTTCCTTGGCTTACAAAAAAATATATAGATGAGATTTTTTCAGCAGGTGTTGGAAAAGTAACTTATGAAAATGATGGAAGAAGTAGAAAAGATCCTTCTCTTAAGTATGGAAGCGGTGGACTTATGCAAAATAAGAAATATATGTTAAGTCTGACATATAATTGTCCAATTTCTGAGTTTGATAATAAAGATGGGTTTTTTGAAGGTTTATCTTTAGATGAGGCAAATTATGCTGTTCATAAAGTATTTCAATTTTGTGGAGCAAAACAACTTGAAACATACTCTATAAATGATATATTTAAAAGCGATTTAAATGTAGAGGATGAATTAAAAAGATTTAAGCAAGTATTAGCAAAAAATTTCAAGGATAAATAATGAGTAAGATTGTTATTGTTGCAAAACTAAAAGTTAAAGAAGAGTTTTTAGAAAAAGTTTATGAACAGTTAGTTAAACTTCATACAAATACAAACAAATATGACACAGGTTGTATTCAGTACGATTTGCATCAAGATTTAGAAGATAAATACTCTTTTACTCTTGTGGAGACTTGGGAAAACGAAGAGGCTTTAAGTTTCCATGAGAAAAAAGAGTATTTCATCTCTTGCGTTGATTTTATGGAAGATAAACTTGAAAGTTTTAGTATAGAAAAATTAAAAAAGTTAGAATTATAAGGATTGATCGATGGATAAAAGTTTTATGGAAGCAATGGATTTTAGACATGCATGTAAGGTATTTGATGAAACAAAAAAGGTTTCTGATGAAGATATGAATTTTATCTTAGAAGTAGGTAGAAAATCTCCTTCTTCATTTGGTATGGAACCATGGAAGTTTTTAGTTATCACAAACGAAGAATTAAAAGCAAAAATTAGACCTGCTTGTTGGAATCAAGTACAAATTACATCTTGTTCACATTTAGTTATTGTTCTAGCAGCTATTGAAGGTGTTAAACCAGAATCAGGTATTCCAAAAAGAAAATTTGGAAGAAGACAAATGCCTCAAGAAAAACTTGATTTCTATTTAAATCTTTATGCTGATCATTTAAAAGATACATTAGCTACTGATGAAAACATCTATAGCTGGACAGCAAGACAAACATATATCGCTTTAGGAAATATGATGACAGCTGCAGCTGTTAAAGGTATTGATACTTGTCCTATAGAAGGTTTTGAAAAAGATAAACTTGATGAAATTTTAGAGCTTGATACTACAAAGTACCAAACATCTGTAGTACTACCTATTGGGTATAGAATAAATGAGCAATCATCTCAACAAAGAGAAAAATTAGAAGATATAGTTGAATTTATAGATTAAAAAATAGCACCTTTTACAAAATGATACTATAGTAACACTTTTTATAACTATACTAAAGAAAAAGTAAAAGGTGCAATTATGTCTGAGAACAAAATTTTATTAGATAGTATAGTTGAAGCAGCTATTGAAAAAGTAAAAACAGTAGAAGATGAGCTTAATATTTTTGAAAATATAGATACATCTATTGAAGTAAACGCTAATAAAAATGAATTACTTGATACTCTTTCTACTTTACTACATGCTTCTATCAATAATTGTAGAAGTTCGCAAAACAATAAAATAAATATTTATGTGAGTGTTTATTCAAAAGAAGATAAAAAATATATTCTTATTGAAGACAATGCAAAAACTTCTAAAAATAATGTTTTTGAAGAGAATAATGTTATGTTTAAAAACATCTCAATTGAGAATACTCCTGATGGTTTAAAGTTTAAGTTGGAATTTAATAATTAATTGATACGTTTGTGATACGATTATTTAATATAATAAATCAAATAAAATAACCAACAGGACTTAAGATGAATAATATATTTATAAACACTACAAATAGTATAAAACCTAAGTCAGTATTAATAATAAGTAATGAAGAAAGTTTAATATCAAGAATAAAAGAATTTCAAGAAGATACTTTATATAAAATCTCTTTTTTTGAAATGGACAAATTCAATTTAATCTATGATAAATTGTCATTATTTGACTTAGTAGTATTTGATAATAGAAAAAATAGAAACATAAAAGAGTTTACAGATATATTCGAACAAAACTTCTCTTATAAATTTAATATACCTATTATACTACTTGAAAATGAAGCAAATGAAAATCAAATTTTGTATAAAAATTCTAATGTATATTCAGTATTTTTGGAACCAATTAAACCCTTAGAACTTATCTTAAATATAAAACTATTTTTAAACTTTCAAAATCAAAATAAAAAAATAGAGTTTGAAAAAGGCTTTTATTTTGATGTTGCAAGAGATGAACTATTTTGTGATAGAAGAGTAATAAAACTAACAAGAACTGAAAAAAGTTTAGTTAAACTTTTAATAGAGAGAAAAAATCAGTTAGTTACATATGAAACTATTGAAAGAATTGTTTGGAGAAATAAGAATTTTTCCAAATACTCATTAAGAAATATTATTAAACATATAAGAGAGAAGACTCATAATTCATTGATTAAAAATGCCTCAAATAGAGGCTATGTAGTAAATACTTTATAGAAAAAATGAGTATTATTTAAAAAGTTTTATTTTAAATAGTACTCCATCTTCATAATTCTCTACACTTAACTCTCCATTTGAGTGTTTTTCAATAATACTTTTACATATATATAAGCCAAGACCTGTTCCATTTTTGCTTTTTTTGGTTGTAAAATATGGAGTAAATATTTTTGCAATAATTTCACTAGGTATTCCTCCTGCATTATCTTTTATATATATCATTTGATAAGTATCTTTTTCATCAAAAGAGATATTTATTTTAGCTTCTTTAATCTCCCTTTCTAAGAAAGCATCTTTTGAATTGTTTAAGATATTTATTAAGACTTGTAAAAGCTCATTTTTATGTAGGTATAAAGCTGAATATCTTTTGTTTTCCACAATGATTTTTATATTTTGATTTTCAAAGGATTTCCCAATCATTTTGAGTGTATCTTCTACTAAAGCTAGGGTTGTTACAGGAGTTTGCTCTTTTTGAGGTTCAAAGAAGTTTCTAAAATCATCTATAGTTTTAGACATATACTGTAAGTAGTTATTGATTTCATCAGCTTTTTCTTCTACAAGTTCATTTGTTAAACTATTCATTTTTACTTTCATCTTAAGTCTAGTAGCAATACTTGCGATTGTATTTAAAGGCTGTCTCCATTGATGAGCAATAACTGAAATCATTTCACCCATTGCAGCTAGTTTTGATTGTTCAATTAACATATCTTCTTTTTCTTTTATTTCACTCATATCTAAAACTGATACCATTTTACACTTCTTATTATTTAATGTAATAGATTTGATTTTAATAATTGCTGGTATGATAGTAGCATCTTTAGTGATAAGTGATATTTCTTGAAATGTTCTACTATTATATTTAATATACTTTTTATTTGATGTAGGAATTAGTATACCTGTTGCTAAGTTACCAATCAACTCTTCTTCTTTTTCATAATGTAGTATATTTACTAGAGATTTATTTACATTTTTTATAAATCCATCTTCAATAATTATGATACCTTCTATAGTATTGTCCAAAATATTATGCAACTCTAAGGAAATTGTCTTATCTTTTTCCATATATAATTCCTTTATAATCTAAATGTATTATAATACATATAATGTTTTATTGTATTAAAAGGGACAAGATAAATGATTGATTATATACTTTTAGAAAAATATTCTAAAGACATAAATGTATTATTTGTTGAAGATGACGAATTTATCAGAAAAGAAACAAAAGAGTTATTAGAAGATATTTTTCAAAAAGAAATAGCTATTGCAGTTGACGGTAAAGATGGTTTTGAAAAATATATGAATTATTATAATAGAAATGAAAAGTATTTCGATTTAGTAATTACAGATATAAAAATGCCAAATATGGATGGTATTGAGTTAACAAAACTTATTTACAATCAAAATGAGAATCAATCATTAATTGTATTATCTGCACATAATGAATCAGAGTACCTTATGGAACTTATAAACTTAGGAATTTCTCAATTTATTTTAAAACCTATAGATTTTGATAACTTTGTTGAAGTTATTTATAAAGTTTCAAAAGATATTTATTTAGATGATAAATCAGTTCAAGTAGATATTTTAGAAAACCCAATGTTAAAACTATCAAAGAATTTAATATGGGATAAACAAAATAATCAACTACTAAATAATGGGGAAGTTGTAAAGCTAACAAAAAAAGAGTATTTACTTTTTGATTTACTTTTAAGAGTGCCAGAAAAAACTTCTACTAATGAAGAGATTTTATCTTATCTGTGGAAAGATGATGATGATAAATCACCTGATATTACAAATCTAAAAAATATAATCTCAAGACTAAGAAAAAAAGTTCCTGAACTTAGAATTGAAAATATTTATAGTTTAGGGTATAGAATAAATACTTTACCATAAACTATTTTACGATAGGGGAAAAGGCTTTTGTCCCTACATTTATCTTAGAACCAACTTTTAGGTCTTTAAGTTCTTGGTTACTTAAAACTACCTCAACAAGTTGTTGTCCTATACTAATAATAGCTATATTTACCACATCAACTTTTATAATATCAAGTATTTCTCCCTCAAAAGAGAATTTTTGAGAACCTTGTGTTTTTAAAAGTACATCTTTAGGTTTCCCATCATTTAATACTTTCCCATCTTCAAGTAAAATAACTCTATTGCTTAGTTTATATATCTCTCTTGGTTCATGACTTACCATAATAGTTGTAGTATTAAACTCTTTGTGAAGAGTTAGTATCTCATCTTGCAAACTATTTCTCATTTTAGGGTCAAGGGCTGATAGTGGCTCATCAAGTAATAAAAGTTTTGGTTTCTTCATCATAGCTCTACATATACTAAGTCTTTGCTTTTGACCTCCACTTAAACTATTTGGGTATCTATTTATAAGATTTTTTAAATCAGTTAGTTCAAGTAGTTTAAAAGCTAAATCTCTGTCTTTATTTACATAAAGTAGATTTTGTAAAACACTCATGTTTTCAAATAAAGCATAATCTTGAAAAACAAAACCTATTTGTCTTTTTTGAACTGCTAGACTTGTTTTATCATCAAGCCATGTATCGCCGTTTACTTCTATATTACCACTGGCACTTTCTAATCCTGCAAGTATTCTAAGTAAAGTTGTCTTACCACTGCCACTTTTACCTGCAAGGGCTATAAAATCACCTTTTTGTATTTGTAAGTTTACATCTAGGTTTATATTACCTATTTGTCCATGTAGTTGCTTTTTTATATCTATTTTAATCATTTATTCTCTTTTATTAAATCAAACTGTTTTAATATATCTTGTGTTAATTTACTATGGTTTCTTTTATTAATATCATCTTCATGTAAATAGTTACAAAAAGCCATATTTTTAACATCTTCTTTTGTATAGTTTAAGTCTTTGAAAAAACTTTCATATAGTTCTTCAATTCTTGACTCATTGTATGCTTGTGCTTTATTCCATATCTCTTTTGCCATATCATCATGTTCTGAATATACTTCTTTTAATTGGAACCTATCAATAGTTTTTTTACTTCGAGTATCATCAGTGTGAAGATTAACTTCTAATTTTATATCTTTATCTACTGGAAGTGCATTTACGCTTATATAGAACTTGACTTTTTCACTGAAATCTTCAAAATATGGATGAAGTATATTTCCTTCATGACTATCATTACCTTTGAACTTGCTATTACAAGTATTACATGAAGGAATGAGGTTATAAAAAGATAAAGATAGATGAGGGTATTTTGATTTTGGATAGTAGTGTTCTAGTGTTGCTATTGTATTATATTTATCCTTCTTTTTTTTGTAAAAGTATACATAGTTGTTGTTACAAAAAGGGCAACTTCTTATATTTAACTTTTTGAAATGTTCCATAAATTTTTCATTTTGTCTATGGTTTGAATAGTTAAAAGCTTTTTTGATTTCTTTTTTTTCTTCAAATGAATAGCTATCACATAAATTTAGTTTGCTTTTAATTTCACTTAAATCGGCTTTTATTAGAAGTTCTAAATTATCAGTGATTTTTTTATATTTTCTATCACTAAGCTCTTTTTTTATATTTTCTATATTTATAGAGTTATAATAGCTTTCTAAAAAATCATCATTTACTATAGATAAATCAATCTGTTTCATTTTTTTTCTTTAGCTCATCTATTTCTGCTTGAATTTCTCTTTGTTCTCTTTCAAGTTTTTCTAATTGAGTTTCTTTTGGATAAAGTTTCATATCTAATTGACTTTGTAAGGTCTTTTGTAAAATTGGCTCACCAATTATTGAGATAATATCTTTGCAAGTTTTTATTTCATCAGAAGATAAACTATCATGCTTTAATATTTCAATAACTTCATTTATTTTCTCTTTTGCGTATTCTCCCATGAGACCATCTTCCATAAAAAAACCATGGGAAAGTAGGGTATGTATATTTGCTCCAAAAGTTTGCTCATTATCTTTAAATGGGTATTCTTGCTTCCCATTTTCTAGAAAAATTATATTTTCTTTTGGTAAGTCTGAAAGTATAAAAGGTGAGTGGGAAGTTAAGATAAAATGAAAAGTTTCTCTTCTATTTTTAAAAATGTCATATAGATATTTAATAAGCTTTTTTTGCCATTGCGGATGTAGTTCATTATCAGCTTCATCAAGTAAAATAAAATAATTGTCTCTTTTGCTATTTTGTATTGCTCTTTCAATATAAAATCTTATTCTAAGAGCTGATTTTTCTCCATTACTTAAATCATCATAATCAAAATTATCTGAATAAATTTTTAGCTTTAATATATCAGTAGGAATTTGTGTTAAAAGTTTAATGTTATTATCATTAAGATAATTAATATTTATATTTATCCTCTCATACTCTTTATCAATTGAAAAGATGTTTAAAGAATTAGTTTTTTTTAATATCTTTAGATAATTAACTAAATCTTTTAGTTGATATGCTAAGGGAACTTGTTTTGTTTGATTATCTATAATTTCTTTAATTGATTTAATATTATTAGTTATTAAATTGTCTAATAACTCTGGATTATTTTCAGCATTTTTATTATTGATAAAGTTTCTATGTTGTCTTTTCAATAATTCAAAGATACTGCTATTAATTAGAAACACCATAAATTCTTTAATACTCATGTTTTGTTTAAATTGAAACTTAAGATTTTTAAGTGGCTGAAACAATATTAAGAGTTTACTTGGTTCAAAGTATTTTTTCTCTTTTTCAATGTATGACTTATTAATTATGTGTTCAACTAATAAAGTTTTATCATAATTATGATGTTGATAAATATCGTACTCCTTATTAGGCACAGATAAAAAATTAGTTTCACTATGATAGTTTGTAAACATATTAAAAGAATAATCATAGTGGAGTGTAAAGGAATTATTTATTAATTTGTTTAAATTTTTTTTAAGAAGGTGTTTATGTATAGAGTTATTGTATCTTTCATTTGTATCAAGACTTATCATTTTATCATGTTTTTTACTTTTTAAAAAATCAATATATTTCTTTGACTTAAATGTTTCTATCTTATTCGAGAAAGTTTTGTATACAGTTTTATTTATTATATGAGTATCTTCTAGAACATTTCCTGCAGTATAAATATTATTTGATAATTTATCAAAAAAAATAAAAATAAAAGTATCTGGAGAAAGTGCTATTGAATCTATTCTAGTTAATAATAATGATAAATATTGTGCTATATATTTTAAAATAGTACTTTTCCCACTCCCATTCTCACCAACAATAGCAGTAACATTAATATTTTCAGGAAAAATATTAACATACTTTTTATTTTCATCAATAGTCAACTTATTTGAATCTTTATCATATTTACACTCAAACCTAGGAGAGAAATTAAACCCTTGCTCCTTTATATTTTTATAATCTTTAATCCATAAATAAACAAGTTCCACTTTTTTCCTTTCTTGACATATATATTCTTTTGTTATATAATTCTCTTACAAACCAACCTGCTTGCAGGAAGCCCCTAATCTTTAGGGGAGTATTTATAATCCAATTAATTCTTTTAAATTTACTTTTAACTTTTTAAAATCTTCTACAGAAATTTTACCCATTTTATCGTGTATTCTTTTTGAAGAAAACAGTTTTATTTGTGACAGCATGGCATAATTCTTTTTATCTTTATTTAGGGGATAAAATCCATAATGAAACATATCCTTTTTCGTTGAACTTGTTAAAGGAATTCCTAAGAAGCTTTCTTTGCTAAATTTTCTTAAAATTAACACTGGTCTTAAATAGTCATCTCCTTTCCCATATACTTCATATCCTATGTTATATCCAACCTTTAGCCAATAAATTTCTCTAACTTTAAAAGTAAAGAAGTTATTTTGGTTTGAAGTCTCTTTTTTAACTTTATTCCATTTATCATAGTCTTTCATAAGTAATCCTAATTGTTATCAAAGCTTATGATAACATAAATTATAATTTATTTATAAAAGTATTTCATATTGAAATTAAATAAAACTCTTTTTCTGTTTTGCATTAAAAATATAAACACTTAGTAATACTAAGAAGCTAAGTCCTAACATAATAGCACTATATACATGGGCCATACCATAATCCAAGATTTCAACAAATTCATATATAGCTACAGATGCCACTTTAGTTTCACCTGGAATACTTCCTCCTATCATCAAAACTACACCAAATTCGCCTACAGTATGGGCAAAAGTTACAATAAGTGCAGTTAAAAGTGAAGGTTTGATATTTGGTAGTGCTACTTTAAATAGGGTGATTAGTTTACTTTTACCACTTATATAACTTGCTTCAAGCATATTTTTATTTAGGTTTTCAAAACCACTCTGTAAGGGTTGAACCATAAAAGGAAGACTATAAAAACAACTAGCTATTACTAAGCCTGTAAAATTAAACACAAGTTGTATTCCAAAAGTCTCTTCAAAGAAAGCTCCTATATAAGAGTTGCTTGATAATGCCCAAAGTATATAAAAACCAATTACTGATGGAGGTAATACAATAGGTAATGCTGTAATTGCTTCAATAAAAGGTTTTACTTTTGAATTACTCTGGCTAAGCCACCATGATAAGGGTAGGGCAATTATAAATAGAATAATAGTTGTAATAAGTGCCAACTTAAAAGAGATATAAAAAGGTGTTAGTTCAATATTTAAAAGTAAATCAAACATTATAATACTTCTTTTATAGATATTTCACTTGCTTTTATTAACACTATTACATCATCATCTTTTTTTAAGTTCATATCAAAAGCTGCACTACTTGTAATAATAGCTTCTAAAATATCACCATCTATATTTAGTATAATCGAACTTAAAATTTTTCCATTTTTAATATCATCAATTTTTGCTTTTATTTGGTTGCTACAGCTAAGCTCTCCTGAAAACTTTTTTGCTAAAGTTATATGAGTTGACTTGATAGATAAAGCTACTTTTGTTCCTATTTTTATATTGTCATTTAGCTCTAAACTTAACATTTTCAAAGTTGTTTGATGAAAACTAAATTCTACAAGATGTATAATTTCTTCTGTTTGTATACTTTTTACTATTGCTTTTAACATATACAAAGTCCTATTTTACAATATAGCCGTAGTTTTCAAAAATACTCTTAGCTTCTTTAGAAAATAAGAAATTATAAAACTTATTGGCATCTTTTTTATTCTTGCTATTTTTTAAAATAATAGCACCTTGCTTTATTGAAGTGTAAAACTTAGGGTCAATATGTATATAGTTTAATCCTTCTTTATACTTAGACATCTTTGGACTAAAAAGCATAGATTTTGCGATAAATCCTATGTTAGCAGCAGTAAAGGTATATGAGAGAGTTTGTGAAATTGATTCACCATATACAAACTTCTTTTGAAGCTTATTTAAAAGCTTCTTGTTTTCTAAAAGCTCAAATGATGCTTCTCCATATGGAGCTGTTTTAGGATTTGCAATTGCAATATGTTTTATATTTTCATCTTTTAGTAAATCTAAACCTTGGGAGAAGTTTTGTTCTTTCTTTGAAAATAAAGACAATGAGCCCATTGCATAAACCTGCGGAGTATTTAAAGCTAAACCATCTTTGTATAAAGCTTGCGGATATTTCATATTTGCAGACATAAAAACATCATAAGGTGCATTGTTTTTGATTTGTGCTGTTAGTTTTCCACTACTTCCTAAAGTGATATTTACTTTAGTATCAGGATTTGTTTTTATAAACTCTTTTTTTAACTCTTTGATTGCATATGATACATTTGCTGCAACTGCTATATTTAATGTGTTTGCGTATAAACCACATGAAAGCAAAGCAACAGTTGTTAGAATCTTTTTCATTTATTTCCCCACCATAATATCATTTGATTTTATATAAGCATATACAGGCTTTCCTATTTCAAGTTTTAGGTTCTTTACTGCTCCTGTTGTAATAATAGAGGTAATAGTCTCATTTTCACTAATATCAATAGTAACTTCACTATTAGTAGAGTTTTTTGTGATATCTTTGATTGTGCCTTTTATTTTGTTTCTTGCACTAATGGCTATATCACTACTTGTAGATAAAAGTATATTATTTGAGTTAAAAATAGCAGTTACTTCATCATTCTTTTTTATATCTAAAGATTGTAAAGCATCATAGGTAATATTTGCAAAAAGCTCATGACCACTTTTAGGGACTATTATGATATTTGCATTTACTTCATTTGAAACTATTTTGTCTACTCTTCCTATTATTTGATTTCTTGCACTTATTTGCATAGCTAGTCTTCCTATTGTTTTAAAAGTTCCTGTGTCTATATCTGTTAGATCGTTTAACTTCTCCATAAACCTTTTTTGTTCTTCTTTTAATAGTAAGTAGGTTTTAATGATACTCTCCCCATAAGAAGTAAGAGCAGTTCCTCCACCACCTTTTCCTCCTGTCTCTTTTGATACAAGAGCTTTAGCTGATAAGTTATTCATACTATCTATTGCATCCCATGCAGCTTTATAGCTCATAGGTACAGCTTTAGCTGCTTTTGATATAGAACCATGCTCTTTTATAGCAAGTAGTAAATCTATTCTTTTTTCTAATAAAAAAGGCTGATTAAATAGCTCTAAAGTTAAGTTTGATGATATATTCACTTTTGTCCTTATATATTTGATTATATAACGTTTGTAAAATATTAGCGTTGTATACCTTAGTATATAATGAAAGCTTTTTATTCCTATACGGTGTTTGTTAAATAGTAAATGGAGTTTAAAATATACAATTCTTGTTTTTAGTTTAGAATAGCTATCAAAATCTTTATTTTTTAGCTTTTTGTGAAAATAAATCTTTCAAAATGGAATATTTTCTATTAATTAAAGAAAATTTTTTATTCCTATACGACAAATGTAAAATTGTAAGTAGGGTATATAGCAATACATGTGAGTAAACTTAAATAATTCTTATGAAATCAAATTTTAATAAGCTATAGCTATTGTATAGATAATACTACTATATATACTATAACATAAATAGAAGTTTACTAATTTTCATTAAAGATTTTTTTGATATAGTTATGCATTTTAAATAAGGAATACAAATGGCTATTAAAAAAGATCAATTAGTAACTATGACATTTGAATTAAAAGTAGATGATAGAATAATAGAAAGCAATATGGGCGATAAGCCAATGACATTTGCGTTTGGTTCAGGACAATTATTAGCAGGATTTGAAGAATTAATTACAGATATAAATGAAGGTGAAACAAGAACTGTTACTGTAAAAAGTGATAAAGCTTATGGACCATATGATGAAACTTTAAATGAAAAAGTTCCAGTTAGTGATTTTGAGGGTATTGATTTACAAATTGGAATGATTTTAGAAGGTGAAGCCCAAGATGGATCACTTTTAAAAGCTACAGTTACTGATGTAACTAAAGATGAGGTAACAGTTGACTATAATCACCCTTTAGCTGGAAAAGATTTAACATTTAAAGTATTTATTGAAAAAATCGTTTAATTTAACTCATATAAAAATCTTATAAGGTAGATAGTGTTTTAAATACTATTCATACCTTATTTATTCTTTTTTACTCTACACTAAACTTAAAACTCTTATGTTATAATTGCGCTTATATAAAAATATAAGGGTATTTAAATAATGGAAATGTCGAAAGATAAGACACAAAAATTTGTAGTAAAGTTCTTCCCAGAGATTATGGTAAAAGGAACAAAAGCTAAAAGACAAATGGTTGGACAGCTTTATAATAACCTAATAACGGTACTTCATAAAATAGATGAAAAAATCACTGTAAAAAAATTCTCAGATAAAATGGAAATAACTTGTGCAAATGAACTTATAGAGCAAGTAAGACAAAAACTAAAAGACACTCCTGGTGTTGAGTTGATTTTAGAAGTATTACAATTTGAAAATATTAGAACTATAGATGAAATTAAAGTAAAAGCAAATGAGTTGATGTCTCATGAAATTAAAGATAAAACTTTTGTTGTAAGAGTAAAAAGAAGTGGAACACATGAATTTAAATCAACGGATATAGAACAAACTGTTGGTGGATATATGTTAGCTCACAACGAAACAAAAGGTGTAGATTTAAGAAATGCTGAGGTAACTATAAATATTGAGCTTGTAAATAATCAGCTAAATATAGTAACTAAAAAATATAGAGGTTTATCAGGTTTCCCTATTGGAAGTCAAAACTCTATTTTATCTTTAATGTCAGGTGGTTTTGACTCAACTGTTGCATCTTACCTTACTATGAAAAGAGGAATTAAAACTCACTTTATTTTCTTTAACCTTGGTGGAATTGCCCATGAAATTGGAGTTAAACAAGTAGCTTACTATTTATGGAATAAATTTGGTTCTTCTCATAGGGTTACTTTTACTTCGGTTCCTTTTGATGATGTTGTAACTGAAATTTTCAAGTCAACTAGTGAGCCTTATATGGGTGTTACACTAAAAAGACTCATGGTTATGGCAGCTGAGAAAATAGCAGATGAAATGAAAATTGATGCTTTACTTACAGGTGAGAGTGTAGCTCAGGTTTCAAGTCAAACATTAAGAAATCTAGCTTTAATTGATAAAGTTTCAAATAAACTAATTTTAAGACCCTTATCAACTATGAATAAACCTGAGATTATAGAAATAGCAACTAAAATAGGCACTACAAGATTTGCTGAGAGTATGCCTGAATATTGTGGTGTTATTTCAAAAAGCCCTGTAACTCATGGTTCATTTGATAGAATGGAAAAAGAAGCAAAAGCTTTTAACTATGAAGTGTTAGATAAAGCAGTAAAAGATGCTGTTGTAGTAAATGTTGATGAAATAGATGATGATGTAAATGAAATAGGTCAAATTGATGTTGTTACAGATTTATCAACAGGGGATTATACTGTTGTTGATATCAGACAAAGTGATGATTGTATCCAAACAAGTGTTGAGACATTGAAAATACCATTTTATAAGTTAAAATCACAGTTTAGAAAACTACCACAAGATAAAGAGTACTTATTTTATTGTGATAAAGGAATATTGAGTCAATTACATGCACAATTTTTAAGAGATTCAGAGGGTTTAAATAATATAAAAGTTTATAGACCTGAGAAAAATAACTAAGAAAACAAAGAGAGTATAACACTCTTTTTGTAAGAATAACTTCTAATTAAGCCTTGAAATAGACAATCTAATAAGAAATAAAGCAAATAAAAACTAAAATTTAGTATATATAATTAAAGGTGAAAAATGACAAGTTTATCTGCAGTTGAGAATTGGTTAATAGAACACTCAATTGAGAATTACACAATTTCAGATGATTTATATATTACTGTTCATGGTAGTGTTAATTTAAATGAAAAAATTAGAGAAAAAAGACTTCCTGTAAAATTTAAATTAGTAAATGGCTATTTCGATATTAGTAATAACTCTTTAGAGACACTTGATGGATGTCCTGAAAAAGTAGGAAAAGATTTCAACTGTTCAAAAAATAACTTAGAATCATTATTTGGTGCACCTGTAAAAGTTGGGGATTTTGATTGTTCTCATAATAAACTAGTAAATCTTTCTTATTGTCCAAAAGAAGTAATAGGCTTTTTTAATTGTTCTAATAATCAACTAACATCTATAAAAGGTAGTCCTAGAACTATAAAAGGTTACTTCAGATGTGAACATAATAAAATAGAATCATTAAAAGGTGGACCTAAATATATTGATGCATATTTTGATTGTTCTCATAACTATATCAAAGATTTGAATGGTGGACCAATAACTGTAGTTCAAGACTATATTTGTAATGGAAATCTTTTAAAAAGTTTAGATGGAATTGCAGATACTATTGGTTGGGATGTAAGAACAGATGTTAGATTAAATAAACTTGCAAATAGTTACAATGAAGAAGAAAATTTTTGGAAGTATAAGGGTAAAGATGTAGTTTCTCATGTTTACAAACCTTTAGTAGCTTTATGTAATAAAGAAGATATAAGTAGATGGCTTGGTAAGCATGGTATAAAAAGTTTTGAAATACTCCCAAATAACTCTGTAAATGTAAAAGGAAGTGTAAAACTATCTGATAAGCTAGCAAACCTTTCAAAACTTCCACTTAGTTTTAACGAAGTGGAAGGGGATTTTGATATTAGTAATAATGAACTTATTTCTCTTGAAGGATGTCCAAAAGTTGTTCATGGAGACTTCTTAGCTTTTAAAAATGAATTAACGTCTTTAAAAGGTGGACCCAAAGAGGTAACAGGTAGTTATATTATTCTTAAAAACAATATAAGTTCACTTAAATTTTCACCATCTGTTGTAAAAGAAGATTATATTTGTTCTCATAATCCTTTAAAAGATTTAGATGGAATTAATACTGTTGAGGGTTCAATCTTTACAGGTGTATTTATTCCTCATGTAAAAGCACAAAAGTATGTTTATAATTCAGTTACTACATATAAATACGCAGGTGAGGGTATTGCTGAGTATTTAGATAAAGTTTATGTAACTCTTACAGAAGAAGAAAGAATTTATGAAAGAACAAAAGCAAATTTAAAAAATGCTATTACAAGATTACTTGATAGTGATAGCTTGAAAAAAGAGATGATAAATGATACTTTGATAAAAAATCTTGAAAAGTATCATTTAGATGATTTAAAACATAAAGTTTTACTTATCAAAGATCCAAAAGCAAGAACAAAAGAAGAATTAACAGAAAGTGATGTTTTAAAAATGGCATTTGAAGTGGAATTATAGGTTTATGTAATCTTGATTTCATCTTCTGATTTACCTATATAGTATTCTTGAGAGTAATCAATTCCCATTGTTTTAACATAATTAAAAAGATTTTCGTTTTCTACATACTCAGCAATTGTTTGAATATTTAAATTTATAGAAAACTGTATATTTGTTTTATCTTTGAAATACTCAAAACTTTATCAATTACTATCATAGTAAGCTTTTTTACTTTTTTATTTCTTTTACTGTATCTAAAAACTCTCCAAAATATACTATCTTATCATCTATTTTAACTCTAATTAGAGTTTCATATTTATTATAAATTTTATATCTACTTTATCTTTAAGTGCATCACTTTAATGATTTTTTCATGACTTAGAAACTTCTCTTCAACTTTTTTAATTTTATTGATATTTGTTGTATTTTTAATATTAATAGTATCAAAATAATATCATATATTAAAAGAAAATTTTTATATAGATGTTGGTAATTCTATCGTGAAAACAGCTCCTTCAAACTTTTCATCATTGTAATTATATCTGCTATTTTTTACTTTTACTTTTCCACACATAGAGTCATGAATGATTTTATATACAATATTTAAACCAAGACCAACTCCATGTGATTTATGTTTAGTTGTAAAATAAGGTTCAAAAACTTTATTTATAAACTCTGTTTTAATACCACCTGCATTATCTTTGATAAGTATTTCAACTCTATTATTTTCAAGTTTTTTAGTTTCAATAAATATGTACTTATGAGTATCTAATTTTCCTAAGGCATCATTTGCATTTCTCACTATATTTACAATAGCCTGAAATAAGCTATTTGGCAAATTTTCTAAAATAATATCATCATCTAAATTCATAATTACATCAATTTCATTTTTTGATAAGATGTAGTCTTCACATTCAATACATTTTTTTATTGTTTCACTTAAATTAAAACTCATAAGTTTTTCTTTGTTTGTATAGTCTCTAAAAGACTCTATAGTATTTGATAAGTCATTTGTAGTTTTTATTATCATATCAATATTTTTTTCCATATCTTCTTTTTTCATAAGACCTAAATCAATATTTAAATGCATTCCAGAAGCACAAGTTGATATAACAGATAAAGGCTGTCTCCATTGATGAGCAATATTTCCAATCATTTCACCTAATGCAGCCATTTTACTTTGTTCTATTAATTCCAATTGTTGTTTTTCAATTCTTTCTTTTAATTCAATCTCTTTTTGTAAAGCTTGATATAAATCATCATTTACTGCTTGTAATTGTTTGTTTTTCACAATTACTTCTATATAAAGTTTAAGTTTATTGATAAACTGATGATTATCAATAGGCTTTGTAAGGTAGTCAATAGCACCAATTTCAAAACCCTTTTGTTTAAACTCTTCTTCTTTGAATGCTGCTGTTAAAAATATAATAGGAATGTTTTGTGTTTTAGGATTTGATTTTAGGTATTTTGCTGTATCAAAACCATCAAGTCCTGGCATTTGAATGTCTAAAATAATAATGTCAACATTAGTCTTATATGTGATTTTTAGAGCATCTTCTCCACTTGGAGCTAATAATAGGTTGATATTTTCTAAATATTCATCTATTAAATATTGTAAGGATACTCTATTTGCTTCTACATCATCAACTACTAATACTGTTATATCTTCTTTCATATTTTCCTCTTATATATTTTATTTTTTTCATCAATTGTTATATAGTTTAAATTATTGTTTAAAGATTCACTCTCACCTAAAACTAAAAAGCCATAAGAGTCAAGTGATTCTTTAAATAAATCAAAAATTCTGTTTTTTAAATCTTTATCAAAATAGATTAATACATTTCTACAAAATATTAATTGAAACTCATTAAGTTTAGAATCAAGGGCTAAATTATGTTTAAAAAACAAAATTTTGTCCTTTATATTTTCATCTATTTCAACAAAATCTCCATGGTTTATAAAGTATTTACTAAAACTTTGATTACCACCTGCTTGATAATAATTCTTTAAAAACCTGTTATAACTCTCTTTTGAATATAAACCATTTTTAGCATTTTCTAAAATCACATCATTTAAATCTGTTGCATAAATCAAACTTCTATCAAGTAAGCCTAACTCTTTTAAAAAAATGGCAATAGAGTAGGGCTCTTCACCACTACTACATCCAGCACACCAAATTCTTATATCTAAAAAACTATCTAATTTTGGAAGAATATCTTCTTTTAATAGTTTGAATACTTTGGGGTTTCTATAAAAAGTAGTTATATTAACAGAAATATTTAAAAATAAGTCCTTAAATACACTTTTATTATCTAAAACTATTTCTTCAAACTCCTTAAAGTCTTTAGGTTTTAGGTTTGAATAGAAAAGATGTATTCTCCTTTTTATATGATTTTCGTTGTATCCACTATAGTCATAGCCATATTTTTCATACACTTTTTTTAGAAATATTTTAATGTCATTTTTATCAAAGAAATTATCGTCTAAATTAAACTTAATATAATCAATCAATTGTTCTAAATTTAAAACTTCATTGTAAAGTTTAGTAGCAATAGCATTTTCAAGCATAGCTTTTGCTTCACACTCTTTTGGGTCTTCTATTAAAACAGTTGAGCCATTTTTACTTAAACATTCTAAACTATCACTTCCATCTGCACCATATCCACAAACTAGAATAGCAAGTAGGGTATTTTTGTATTCATTTGATAATGACTCAAAACTTGTACTTATAGATGGTCTTGAAAAGTTTCTTTTCTCTTCTTGTGTTAAGAAAATGAAATTACCTGCTACAATCATATGTTTACCTGCTGGTGCACAATAGATCGTATTTGGTTCAACTCCCATATTAGATTTTGCTTCTACTACATTATAATTATTTGTATATCTTTGTAATATATCACTAAGAGATGTTTCTTTATCAGGCTTTTGATGCATAATAATAAAAATTGAAACTTGTGATTTTGGTAAAGCTTTTAGAATTTCTATAAATTTAGCTAAACTTCCTGCACTCCCTCCAATTGCAATATATTGTAAATTTAATGTTTTTGGTTTGTCATTATATATGTCTTTATATTTTAATGTAAAACCTAGGTTCATTAAATAGGTTTTTAAAGTTGTTTCATTTGTAAAAATATCAATTTTGTTAACTCTTTTTTTTAATTCAATTATCAACTCTTTTGGTATCATTTGAATATTTAAAAAACTAAGTTCTATTTTTTCAATATCACTATCGAAATGTTTTACAAGAGTTTTAATATCCTCTTTTCGTATTTTTTGAACTATTATTTTTAAAATATTCTCATGTTTCTGTGCAACTATATTCATTTATGTTTCTTAGTACTCCAAACTTTTATAAGATTTCCTAAGATGTTTAAATCAATAGGTTTAGACATATAATCATCAGCACCAAGACTAATACATTTTTCTCTGTCTTCTTTCATTGCTTTTGCAGTTACTGCAATAATTGGAATATGTTTTAAGCTAGCATCTTCTCTAATTTTTTCCATAGCTTCATATCCATTCATCACTGGCATCATAATATCCATTAAAATTAAATCAATCTGACTGTTTTGCTTTAAAAAGTCAATAGCTTCTTGACCATTAAATGCTGTAAAAGTATTAGCTTCAAACTCTTTTAATGCTGCATCTAAAACAAAAATATTTTTTATATCATCATCTACGATTAATATATTTGTATCTTTTAAATCTATTGCATCAAAAATTTCATTGTTTACATCTTTTAGTTCTTCTTCTCTATGTAAGAATAGGTTGATTTCATTTAAGATTCTTTCATTTGAGTGGGCTGTTTTTATAATAATACTATTACTGTACTCCTGAAGCTTTATTTTGTCTTCATTTGAAATATCTTTTCCAGTATAAATAATAATTGGAAGATTAGGGTGATTGTTTTTAATAAACTCACATACCTCATAACCACTTCCATCAATAAGTCCTAAATCAACAACAACTGTATCATAAAGCTCTTTTTTTACTTCATCAATAGCTTGTGAGGCTGTTTTTACACCTTTTATATTAACACCTTCACCAACAAGTTCAATCAAGGCTTCTCTTTGTACTTCATCGTCTTCAACTATAAGTAAATCTTTAATTTTTTTCTCTTGGAAAGAGTCAATTGAGGAAATGATATTGTTAATATCACCATCATATACAGGTTTTTGTAAGTATCCTATTGCACCAAGTTCTAAAGTCTCTTTATTTTTATCTTTTGAAGATATGATGTGTACAGGGATATTTTTTGTATGTGCTTGTGATTTTAGTTGTTTTAATACATCAATACCATCCATATCAGGAAGTGTTAAATCAAGTAAAACACCCTTTATATTATAATTTCTAACTAGGTCTAAACCACTAGTTCCATCATATGCAACTAGTACAAAGTTATTGTCTTTTTTAATCTCTTCATAAACGATATCAGCAAAAGCTTCATCATCGTCTATTATTAAGTATGCTTCATCACTTGAACTAATTATATTTCTATCATCATTAGGTATTTTAGAGTTAGTATTTAAATCTTTCTCTACTATGTCATTGCTTTGAAGTTTAAAACTTCCTTCATCTTCAAATACAGACTTATCATTATTTACACTCTCTAAATTAGGTAAGTCAATACTAAAATTACTTCCTTTACCTTCTTTTGATTCTAATGAAATATATCCTCCTAGAAGTTTTGCCAACTCTCTTGAAATAGATAATCCAAGTCCTGTACCACCATATTGTCTACTTGTTCCCCCATCAGCTTGTGTAAAGGCTTTAAATATATCTTCTTGTTTATTATGAGGAATACCAATACCTGTATCTATTACGCTAATTTTAAACTCTTGTGAAAGGTCTAATGATGGCTCAATTTTAACAGTAATAGAACCTTCTTTTGTAAATTTAAAGGCATTTGAAATTAGGTTTCTTAAAATTTGTAAGATTCTATCTTTATCATTGTGTATAGTATTTTTATACTCATCAATAATATTAAAATCTAAACCTTTATCTTTTGCAGTAAAATCAAAAGTATCTTTTAAATGTGATAATAAATCACTACTAGAGAAGTTATCTACAATTACTTCCATTTTTCCTGACTCTACTTTTGATAAATCTAATATATCATTAATAAGTCTTAATAGATCATTCCCTGAATCAAAAATAGTTTTAGCTTTTTTGATATCATCATTAGTTAGAGATTTCTTACTATTTTTTTGTAATAGTGATGAAAGTAAAATAATAGAATTTAAAGGAGTTCTTAACTCATGACTCATATTAGCTAAGAATTCAGATTTATATTTACCTGACCTTGCTAATTCATCAGCTTTATTTTCTATTTCTTTTTTTGTTTCTTCTAATTGCTGATTTTGAAGTTTCAGGTTTTGTTCTGAGATTTTTAGTTGTTGCTGTTGTTCTTCCATATTAGCATTAGCTTCTTCTAATTGCTGCTGTTGTTCTTCCATGTTTGCATTTGCTTCTTCTAGTTGAACTTGTTGTTCTTCCATTTGTGCATTAGCTTCTTGAAGTTCTAGTTGTTGTTTTTCTAATCTATCATTTGCAATTTTTGTATTTTCTAGTAGTTTTTGAACCTTACTAGATTGAATAGATGTAGATAAAGAAATACAAATAGCTTTTGTAATACTAGATAAAAACTCTAATGTTTGCTTGTTAAATTCATTAAATGAACCAAGTTCAATAACCCCAAATAGTTCATCATTGTAAATTAATGGGAATGTATAAGTATTATACGAAGCTTGAGTTATAGTTCCTGTTGTTATTAGATTTTCATCTTTTTTAATATTTTTAAGTAAGATTGGTTCTTTTTGGAAGGCAACTTGACCAACAACACCTTCTTTTAGAGCAAATGAAGTTGATAGTTCATCTCTTACTATATGAGCATAACTTGCGTACTGTTGAAGTTTTTGTGTATCTTCTTTATAAAAGTAAAATACACCAACACCAGCATTTATATAATTACTTATAAATTTTATAGACTCATTACTAACATCATTTACTGATTTTAAATTCATTAGTATTTGATTTAATTGAGTATGACCATCTTTAATCCAATCTTCAATATCACTTTTTTCTATATTTTCCCTTGTTTTAACAATACCTTTATTTACAGCCTTACTCATAATACCAATTTCATCATTTGTATCATTATTTAGAAGTTTTACTTCATGTGTTTCTTGATTTAAGAACTCAAAAAAGTTTAATAGGCCATCTTGAAAATTACTTAAAGAATTGATAATATATTTTTGAATAACTAAATATAATAAAATCATTATTACCAAGAAAGATACAAGTGAAATTATAATCATTGTATCTCTTAATTCATTTGGTTTTTTTAATACATCTTCTAAATTAATTTCTGAAATTACTGCCCATCTTAGCTCTTCATCAATATCAAAGTTTGTATAAGAAGATAAAACTTTATTTCCTAAATAATCAGTGATAACTTTTGTTCCCGTATTGCCTCTTAAAGCTTCGGTTGCTGCTGTAGTATTTACTTTACCATTTTGAGGATATTTTAATGAGTTTACTAAAGAGTGTGTATTAGGTGATAAGAAGCTATCACTTCTCATTAAGTGATCTTCTCCTACTAAATAGTCATCATGTGAATTTACATATCCACTTCTATACTTCATAATATCTTGAATTCCACCATTATCTATTTTATAAACTAAAACGGACTTAAATTCTTTATTAATATATACAGGCGCACCAATAAACATACTTGGCTCACCATTTCTTGCTTCATAAGCACTCATATCATAAAAAACTACTCTTTTATACTTTTTAACTTTTTTCCAGATTTTTGCAAGCCCACTTTTTCTAAACTCACCATTTGCTAAGTTTGTACCATAATCATTCCATTTTTGGTATGTATACATTACATGACCTGTATTAGCAGAAATTATATATACATCATCAAAAGGATAAGTATCAGTATAACTTTTATAAAAAGCATCCCATTTTGGTAGTATATCTTTCACTTTTTTATTATCTATTGGAAACCTATTATATGGATCTATACCTATTTCTTCATGAACTGATAAAAACTCTTCTGTTAATCCTCTTGAAAAGTTAGTATTAGTCAGTAGATAAATTTGTTTTTTATAAAGCTTAAATATATCCTCAAGCTGTTTTATCTTTGAGTCTCTAGCTGCGGTTAACTGGGAATATTTTGATTCTATTAAAGTCTCTTTCATTTGTTTTATTGAGACAAAACCTAGTGTTGATGCTAAAATAAGAAGTGATAAACCAATAAGGATTATTAGTTTAAGTTTGATAGAAATGTTTTTCATTAATGTAACTCTTTATTATGTTATTATAATAATTATAACGAAAGTTAAATAATAAACTATTTGATTGGTATTAAGAGTTTATGAATATTACTTTTAAAGTTATTTATATATAAAAATAATAAATTTTTTAGTATAAATTATACATCAGCTTTAATTGGATATAATCGCAACATATTACAGATTTGGAGTTATTTTTTTATGGTACAAGTAGTAAATTTAAAAAAAGCATTCGGCGCAAGAGTGCTATTTCAAGATATTAATCTTAAACTAGATACAGGGAAAAGATATGGTCTTATTGGTGCTAATGGTGCTGGTAAAACTACATTCCTTAAAATTTTATCAGGTATTGAAGATGCAACTGAAGGTGAAGTGCAAGTTCAAAATGGTAAAAAAGTTGGAACGTTAGAGCAAAACCAATTTGCATACGAAGAGTACTCTTTATTTGACACAGTATTATTAGGTAATAAAAGATTATATGATGCTATCAAAGAAAAAGAAGAATTATATATGAGTCCTGAGTTTACTGATGAAGTAAACAACAGATTAGCTGAATTAGAGATTGTTTGTGTTGAAGAAGACCCAACATATGAGTATGATGTTAAAATTACAAAAATATTAGAAGATTTAGGATTCCCCGCATCTCAACATACTGACTTAATGTCTACATTGACAGGTGGTGACAAGTTTAAGGTTTTATTAGCACAAGTTTTATATCCAAAACCTGATGTTTTATTCTTGGATGAGCCTACAAATAACCTTGATATTGAAACTATTGGATGGTTAGAAAACCAGTTACAACACCATGATGGTACAATGGTAGTTATCTCTCACGATAGACACTTCTTAAATGCAGTTTGTACACATATTTTAGATGTTGACTTTAAAAAGATTAGAGAGTTCACTGGAAACTATGATGATTGGTATATAGCTTCAACAGTTTTAGCTAAACAAGCTCAAACAGATATGAATAAAAAACAAAAAGAGAAAGAAGAGTTAGAAAAGTTTATTGCTAGATTCTCTGCAAATGCTTCAAAAGCAAAACAAGCTACTTCAAGACAAAAACAACTTGATAAATTAGAAATGGGTGCTATTGAAATTTCTTCAAGAAGAGACCCTTCAATTATCTTTAGACAAAAAAGAGAAGTTGGTAAAGAATTACTAATGGTTAAAAATGTTTCTAAGTCTTATGATGGAGAAACTGTATTAAATGATATTTCATTTACAGTAGAGAAGGGTGATAAGATTGCATTAATCGGACCAAATGGTATTGGTAAAACTACTTTATGTGAAATTATTGTTCAAAATATTGAAGCTGATAATGGTGAAGTACACTGGGGTGCTACTATTCAAAATGGTTACTTCCCTCAAAATGCTACAGATTTAATTTCAGGAGATATTACACTTTATGATTGGTTAAGATCATTTGATAGAGATGCAGATATTAATGAAATTAGAAACTGTTTAGGAAGAATGTTATTCAACGGACAAGAGCAAGAAAAGAAAGTAGAAGCTTGTTCAGGTGGGGAAAAACATAGAATGTGGTTATCTAAGATTATGTTAGAGCAACCAAACTTTATGGTTTTAGATGAACCAACAAACCACTTAGACTTAGAAGCAATTATTGCTTTAGGTGAAGGATTACACGAGTATCCAGGTTCTGTAATTTGTGTATCACACGATAGAGAATTATTAGATGCTTATGCAAATAGAATTATAGAAATTCAAGAAGATGGTTCAATTGTTGACTTCAAAGGAACTTATGAAGAGTATATCGAATCAAAAGAGGCTAAATAGCCTCTTTTAATACTTATATATCATAAAAAAAGGGGATAGATTTAATCTATCCCCTTTTTTTATTTATTAGAAAAATCAAGACTACTTAGCGTGTCTTGAGTCCATTCTAATTTCTCTTCTTTTTATAGCATCGTTATATCTTCTTTTATCATCTTCAGTTTGTAAATCAAGTTTTGGTACTGGTGTTGGTTTACCAGCTTCATCTACTGAAATCATAGTAAAGTAACATACATTTGTATTTTTAATTGTATGGTCTTTAATATCTTCTGAAATTACTTTAATACCAATTTCCATTGATGTTCTACCTGTGTAGTTTACTGATGCATGGAAAGTAACAAGAGAACCTATTTTAATTGGATTTTTAAATAATACCATATCAACTGATAATGTTACTGCATACATTCCTGTATATCTTGCAGCACAAGCATATGCAACATGATCTAGCATTTTTAAAATTTCACCACCATGTACATTTTTCCCAGAAAAGTTTGCTTTATCTGGAGTCATTAACATTGTCATTGTTAAAGATTTTTCTCTTTTTACTTCTTCACTCATTTGGTAACCTCTATAATTAATTATTGTCAAATTTTGATTTATTATAAAATAAAAGCGTAGTATAAACATAGCAATTTTCTAAATTATCTATATAGTTTTTAAAACTATAGAAAAAAGTAACATTTTTACTCTCAAGCTTTATTTTTTCTTATATTAAGAGCTTATATGTGTTAATTATTGTA
>JBLWVX010000009.1:0-75367 GCA_048268245.1 Arcobacteraceae bacterium | reverse complement strand
TAAAATTCATCTTTTTTATTAGCTTTTGCTTTATGTAAATTTTTATTTAAATCTTTTTTTGTCAGTTTCGTCATTATCTACCTTCATAATAATTCTTTATTATCTATTATTTATTATATCAAAAAATATTTATGAAGAGTATTAATAATATTAAATATAGTAATTATTATATAACTTTATATTAGATATAATGGCTTTAATTAAAATAAGGATAGTGTAAATGAGAGGAAGAGATAGTGTTTTAAGTGAAGAACAGAAAAGTCAACTTCAAGTAGAAAACTTCATATATCATATAATAAAAAAAGATGAAGAAAAACCAGAGTATTTAGAGGAAGTACACTTAGCTAATGATCGACAAAAAGAATTTTTTAGGAAAATTATTGCTGAAACAGGTCAAGGTACACAATATAAATTTATAAATGATTTAAAAAGTGTAGATAAGAATGATAATACTACACCTTTCCAAAAAAATTGCGAGAGTATAATTAAAAGTCCAGATAAAAATTTTGTAAAAGTATCGAGACTACTAGCACAAGACTTTTTATCTCGGCATACAGGAGGAAGTATGTCTGATGGAGTATTAATTGTCGCAAGAGTGACTATACCTGTAAATATAGATAGAGTTTCATTTCTTGCTTTACTTAAGTTAGATTATACACCTGTTATGAGACAACATAGAGCTCATAAAAATGGAAGTGTTGTTGAACTAGAAGAAGTATTAGAAGCTTTATCTGAGCAAAAAACATCTGTCCAAAAAAGAGCATTAGTTAATATTGGGAATGAATTTGAATGGGATGTTCTAGCAGTAGAAAGAAAAAAAACAGGAGCTTTTTTAGATACTGAAATAGCTATTACTGATTACTTTAAGAATTTTATGGGTATAAGATTAAAACAAAATGATTCTTCATTAACTAAAAAGATAGTTACAGAATGTCATGCATGGGCGAAATCTTATGAAGGTGATAAAGGTAATAGAACACCTGCTGATATTAGACATTCAGTAATAAGTTATATAGATGCATACGAAGACAAACAATTAGATTATGATGAGTTTAAAGATATAATCTGTAGACATGAAGACTCTAAAAAAAGTGATCAGATGAAAGATGATTTTGATGAATATATGGCAGATAAAGGGCTAAAAGGAATATCTTTTTCTCCTAAACCTAAAAGTATACCTGGAAGATCTAGAAAAGGTATTTGGGAAACAGATACTGGTATTCAAATTATTTGGGATGGACAAAGAAGTACAAATCAACTTAAGAAAGAAGTCATGCCAGATGGCGCAGTTAAAATTACGATCATTGCAAATAAAATAACTGAAAAAGAATAATGGAAAATTTAAATTTAAACGATCTTGGATTTATACTAGAGAAAATAAGAAATCATATTAAAGATAAAGATAATAAAAAAGAGACCACAAATGGAATTAATTATTCTGGTCAAATAAATGATGAAATAGTATCTATAATATGTGAGTTAAAAGAATATATAATTACCTCAAAGTTAGAAAAATCGTTTTTATTTATATTAGATGAAGTTGAAGAAGACTGGGATAGTTTATCATTTAAAGGAAGCAAAAAATGGGAACTTTCAATAGGTGATAAACAACAGTTATTAAATAATAGTTCTACCTCAGAAGACATAAAAGAGTTATTGTTTTTTGATAAAGAATATTTTTCACAATGGTTAGAAAAAGCTTCAGGTTTAGCTAATCCAATAGAACAAGGCTTTTTAACAGCCTATATTCCACATAAGATCTATGTTTATGATTTAGAACATTTTTTTGGTGGTCCAAGAATTGCAATAATACCTTTGAGTAAAAGATTTACTGATTTATCAGTCTATGGTTGGTTAAATTCAACTAAATTACCAAGTATTGGAAAAATCCAAAAAACTGTTCACTTTATTTCTTCTGATGTTGTAGATTTTTCACCTGAGAACTTTTTAATTACATGGGGTGATATTAATTGTGAGCTAGCAACTAAATTTCATGTAGCATCAGCAAAATCTCTTTTATATACAGTTGTACAGGAATACTACAATGATAATAAGATAATATTGAATGGCAAAAAAAGAATTGAAGTTAAAATGTCTGACAATAGAGAAGTATCTATTGATAAAGAAAGTATTGAAACTTTAGTGGAGGTTGTATCTTGGTGTTATGCTGAAAATGATGAGACAACAAGAATTTTATTACTCGTAGATAGGTTAAGTTTGGATATAGATGAAAAGAGTTGTTTATTAGGTGTAGTTAAAAACAAAATAAATACAGCTTTTAATGAAGCTAAATCTAGATATAAATATGTAGTATTGGATAGAAAAGCTGAATATACAAAAGAGCTATCTGAATTACAAAAAGACATAGTGGGAGTAATAGATAAATATATATCAAGTACAAACGAGTATATACTTAGCTTTTTACGAGATATATTGACCTTTGCATTTATCTTAACAGTTGGAGTAGTTTCAAAAAAAATAGTAAATGAGAATTTGCTTTTTTCAAAAGAAGCAGATATTTTTTTTAAAGCATTTGCTATTTATTTAGCTTTTTCATTACTTTTAAGGTTATGGCATTTTATATTTGTAGTTAAACAAGCAGAAAAACTAATAATATCCTGGAAGAACATAGTACGTAATCATATGTCTGCACAAGAATTAAAAGAGCATATAAGAAATGCATTATCAAGCGCAAAACTTAATTTTAAAATAGTTTTATTTGTAGTAAGTTTATTATATATATTTATGTCTATTATTAGTTGGAATAGCAATAAAGCTTTTAATTATATTTTTAATGAATCCATAACTATTACAGAAATAAAAGAAGAGAAGTAAAATATCAATAATATAAGAATACTATTTGAATTACTTATAACTTGAAAACTTTAATATTCTCATCTTTTATAAAACTAGTCTAAAACTTCATTGTAATAGTGTTTTTTAGAGTTTCGTAATACCATTTTTAGTTTTTTCTTCTGAAATATTTAAATTTTTTCTTGCACTTTTTAAAACTCTATTATCTATTTGACTTGATACAGATTTATCAATTTTTTCACTAATTATTTCTTGTTTATTTAATTCATATTTAGATATTTCTAGATTCTCTTGTTCTTTTAAATATTGAATTAATTTTTTCACTTTAGACACTCTAACTTTTACTCTTTTAAATCTATATTCATCTTGTTCTTTTGAGGTTATATTTCTATCTTGTCCTTTCTTTATCAAATCGTATTCTTTATTTGAGTAACTAATTATTGTATTGTTAGTTTGTTTATCTAAATAGATTAAATCAGATGCAATTAACTCTAGATAAGTAAAATCTTTACAAATGATATTATATGTATGATACCCAAATGATGATATTTTAATCTTTTGTAAATCCTCTTGGTATTTATCAAGGCCGTTTTCAGACTCAATCATTCCCATTTTTAATAAAATATCAATGTTTTCTTTAAAATCATCTTCCATATTAAATGTGTCAATGAAATACGATTTTATTTCATAGATTGAGATGTAACTGTCATTTTTCTTTGATAACTTTGATAATATTCTATAGGCTGTAAAATGAGAGCTATTAGATTCACTTCTTAGTCTGAATATATTTGGAATAGAATTAGATGTAGTTTCATCATAAAATCTATAAATAGGGATCATTATAGGCTTTAAAATTTGATGTAATGATATGTACCACTCTTCATCATTAATCATTTCATTAAGATGGGTATATCTAGAGAATAAAATATGTTTGAAAAGTTCAAGTCCTTGTCTAATATTACCGTGTGTTGCAGCAGTCATAAAAGTATTAAATTCACTCTTCTCATTTTCTAAATTTTTTTCTAATACATGAAAGAATTTATTAATATCTGTTTTATATTTAGTTTTTATTTTATTTTCTGTATTTATTTTCTCCCGTATAAAATGTAGTCTTTTTAGAAATACTTGTTGGGGATTTGGTGAACTGATATGAAAACCATTCTTTTCATATGCATCTAAATATCCTTCGATACTTGATGTTATATATCTTTCTTCTCTTAATGAAATAATTGTAATACAATATAATTTTTCAGATAATTGATTGGATAAGCTAAAACAATAATCTTGTAAGTCTTGATCAAGTTGATCTGTGTTGTCAATATTGATAATAATTGCTTTATTTTTGTTTCTTAATAAATAGGCTAATCTTTTTAAACAATACATATAGTCTTTTTTATATTCTGAAAATAAGTGACTTCTTCTTTTTTTAAAGTAGTCACTTTTACGATCTTCATTTTCTAATGATTGTTTTAATTCTACATCAAATTTATCAAAAAACAATTCCTCTAAATCTTGATTTGTTCCTGATAATTTTTTATCTACATCAAGTTTTGTGATAAGTTGAGTTAAAATCTCATTTTTTATTGCCTCTTTATCATTTGCTACTCTTAGAAGATTTATATTTGCTATAATACTTTGCTGATTAATAGCCTTATTCTTTTTATTGTTAAATAGACTTACTAAAAAAGTAGTTTTACCTGAACCTTTTCCTCCAAATAAAATTAAAACTTTTGACTTTTTTTCTTTTTTTATTATTTCTACAATTTTATCACTTAGAGAATTATTATTTTGATTATTGATTATATTTTGTAAACCTATATTTTTCATATATGGAGATAATGAGTCTTCAAGTAATGAAACAAGTTTATCAAAATTTATCGTATAACCTCTTTCTTCTACATAGCATTTTTCTAATAGTTCATCATCATCGATTCGTATTTCTCCAAAGTATTTATCAACATATCCTTTAATTTGAACAGTTATATGATTATTTTCAATTTGCTCTGTGTAACCTTTTATGTGTCTTTTAGGTTCATATCTTTCTGTTGAGCTATAGTCTCCTCCTTCAAATAACTTTTTAAATGAAAAGTTTTTAACTATTTTATTATAAGTAAAATATTTATTGATTTCATCAAATTTATTTATAAAGTCATCTAAATCTTTTATAATATATGCATTCCCATCTTGCCAACTTTCACCATCAATATATGTCCGAAAAAAAGCCCACTCATGGCCATTGGTTATACAAGCATAATTACATCCTATATCATTACAATAATCTTTTACTTGTTTTATTGTTTTTGCTGTCTGAGAATCTTTTAATAAAATTTTTACTTTAATTTTATTATTTGACATTTCTTTATACTCAGAGAAGTTGAACTTTATTTTTTGCTTTTTTGCTTCAATAACTAAATAGGTTTTATTTTTCTCTTTAAGTTGATAATCAGTATATCCTTCATTTGTATGGCTTTCAGTTTTAATAGAAGATTCTGGCCAAAAAAAAGTTTCTTTTATTATTTTATCAATTATTTGAAAACGAGTATCTGATTCATTCATTGCAGAATTTTTATATTTAGCATTCAATCTTTCTAATGTAGCTAATGATTTTTCTAGGCTCAATTACTCTCCTTAAAATTTGTTATTTTATTATAACAAATTTTAACTTATATGATTTATTTATAATTTAATATTTGATAATACGAAGATTTTTTTTAAAATATAAATAAAAGATAGTTTGATATATAATAAATAAAACCATAATATGGAATAGCTATGTGTGATACCCATATAACATTTAATCAAAGAAAAATAAAAAAGAACTATCGTTCCATTACGGGACATTTTCCAAGTATAAAGAATAATAAATCAATAGCTTTTGAATCAAAGCTTGAAAGTTTTTTATTTTTAACTTTAGAGTTTGATGATTCTGTATACTCTTATCAAGAACAACCTCAAATAGAGATACTAAGAAATGGAAAAGTAAAAATATATAGTGCAGATTGTTATATACGAAGAGTTGAAAACTCTGATAAAAAAGATGTAATAGTTGAAGCCAAATATGTTTCTGAACTTAAAAAGAAAAAAGATGAATTAGAAGATAAGTTTGAAGCTATAAAGATTGCTACAGATGAATTAAATATGGATTTTGAGATTTTTACTGATGAGAACTACTCAGAAGTAGAACTTTTTAATTTAGATTTTTTATATAGATATAAAACAAATCCTTTAAACAATAAATATGAAGAGATTATATTACATAAAGTATATGAACTAAAAAAAATAAAAGCGAAAGATTTGGTTTCAAATATTACTAGTTCTATCTCTGAGTACTCAATAATTTCAAATACTATTTGGAGTATGGTGGCAAATGATAAATTAAAAACAGACATTAACAATGAAGAACTATCTATGGATTCTTATGTGGAGTTAGCGTAATGGGTGTTATAAGATTTGATATAGATTCAAAAATTGTATTTGATCAGAAAGAGTATATTGTAAAAGGTTTTCCTTCATTCACAGAAGTTTTATTAAAAGAAACAATTACTCCATATACTGAGAAAATAGTAAAAGTAAATGAGTTAATTAAAGATGCTAATAATGAAAAAGAACCTATAAAGTCACTGGTAGAAATAGATAAAAAAGACTTTGACAAGGCTTTAGAAAGATATAAGATTATTGAACCTCTTTTAGAATTAGAAAATAGAACAGCTAAAGATGTTGAATCAATAGCAAAACAACATAAAAAAGGTATTGCTACGATTTACAGATGGCTTACAGCTTTTGAAAAGTCAGGGGTAGTTAGTTCTTTATCTACTAAAAGAGAAAATTGTGGTGGTAAAGGTAAAAGTAGATTAACTAGTTCGGTTGACGCTGTAATAGATTCAGTAATTGAAGAGTTTTATTTGACAAAACAACAATTCCCTTTGTCTACAATCTATAGAGAAGTTGTTAAAGGGTGTAAAAACTTAGGTGAAACTCCACCTACAAAGAATACAATTAGAAATAAGATTGATAAAATTCATCCTAAACTTGTAGCTAAAAGAAGACGTGGTATGAAAGTAAATGAAACAAGAGGTATGCCAGGAACATTTCCTGATGTAAAAATGCCTTTAGATGTAATTCAAATTGATCATACAAAAGTTGATGTAATTTTAGTAGATGAAGAAACAAGGCAAAGTATAGGAAGACCAAATATAACAGTTGCAATAGATGTATTTAGTAGAATGGTTTATGGTTTTTATATTTCATTGGAACCTGTTAATTATTTTAGTGCAGGACAATGCCTTTTACATGCAATACTACCTAAAGATGAAATTTTAAAAGAGAATAATATCTCAGGAGAGTGGCCAGTATATGGTTTACCAAGATTAGTATCAATGGATAATGCAAAAGAGTTTAGGAGTGTAAGTTTACAAAGTTTTTGTCAAGAATTTAGAATAACTGATGTCTATAGACCTGTTGGAAGAAGTCACTTTGGTGGGATTATTGAAAGATTAATTGGTACTTGTATGAACAAAACCCATGAATTACCAGGTACGACGCGTTCAAATATTTTTGAGAAAGGTACATACAATTCTGAAAAAGAAGCATGTATGACTATAAGTGAATTAGAAAGATGGTATTTAGATTTTTTAGTAAATATATATCATAAAACAGAACATATTTTTTTAGGTATGACTCCAGAGGAAAAGTTTTATCAAGGAGTATTTGGCTTAGGAGATAATAGAATACCTTTTTTACCTACAGTTCCTGTAGATAATATTAAACTTAGAATGGCTTTGCTTCCAGCAATTGAGAGAAAGGTACAAAAGAATGGGATTACAATTGATTATATAACCTACTTTTCTGAAACTCTTAGAAAATGGATAGTTCCAACTCAATATAAGAAATTAGACTCTAAATTTAATAATACGGTTATTTGTAGAAGAGATCCTAGAGACATAAGTAAAATATATGTTTATGATGAAGATATAAAAGACTATATAATTGTTCCCTATGCAGATATTAAAAAGCCTGCTATGAACTTAAAAGAATTAAGAGAATCTATATCTGAGGCAAAAAAAGCTATTACAGGAAGAGAATTAGAACCTCATGATATTTTTGAAGCTTATGATAGGTTACATGAATATGTTGAAACTTCTAAGAAAGAGATGAAGTCTATTAGAAGAAAACAAAGTTCTAAAAAACACCAAAAAAAGACAATTGAACTTGAAAAAAAAGTTTTAAAAGAGACTATAGAAGAAAAACAACAAGTGCAAAATAAATCTTTTGATGATGAGGATGATGGATATGAAATCTATCCAATAGGCTAGGAGAGCAACATGAATGATAGAGGTTTAATTAAAGAGGCTTTAGGATATTTAGAAAAAAGTGATGAAGAAAGAATACTTTATTGTAAAAAAGACCATTGGATAGGTTATAGTTCAGCAGTAAAACTATTAGAGCTCTTAGAAGATAAGTTTTATGATCCTCCTCAAATGAGACATGAGGGTTTATTGATTTATGGAGATTCAAATAATGGTAAAACAGCAATATTAAAAAAGATGTATGATTTACATAAAGTGAAATTAGAACCAATTTCAAAAGGTAATATTACTACATATGAAATACCTATTATTTATTTCCAAGCTCCTACAATTCCTGATGAGAATAGACTTTATAGTCTAATTTTAGATGAGCTTTGTGTACCATATAAACATAATGATAAAATACAGGCTAAATCAAAATTAGTAGAACACTATTTAGATAAATTAGGTACAAGAATGATTTTGATAGATGAAATCCATAGTGCTTTGACAGGAAATTTGAATAAACAAAGAACTTTTATAGATGATTTAAAACAGTTAAGCAATAGACTTTCCCTTACAATTATCCTTGCAGGTACAAGGGAAGCTCACTCTGCATTATCTATAGGGAGAGAAACTGGGTCGAGATTTCCTTCTATTGAACTCCCAAGATGGAATAATGATAGAAAGTTTAGATCATTTGTCGCAACTTATGAGAGATGTTTACCTTTAAAAGAAGCTTCAAAGCTAGCAGATAATCCTGAGATAATAAGTGCTTTATTTCATCAATCAGAGGGCTTGATAGGTAAAGCTGTAAACTTATTAAAAAAAGCTGCTGTAAAAGCTATAAAATCTAAACGAGAATATATTATTGTTGATGATATAGAGTATTTACCAAAGTTATAATCATGGCAAAAAATAAAAGAAATAGAGATTGGATACAGGACTATTTCTTTTTATTTATACCTAAACCTTTTGAAGATGAACTTTTAAGTTCTTGGCTTTCTAGAATGGCAATAGAACATAAAAGAACATTACCTTTATTTTTTTCTTTGTTTATTAGACATGATGGAAGTTCATCTACTAGAACAGATATAGATTTTCAATATAATGAGAAGCTTTTTAATGCATTATCTCAGAAGAGTAAGTTGAGTTTTAATCAAATATATAAAATGTCTTTGAGAAGTGAAGAAGGTCACCTTTTTACTTGTAATAACTGTATATATCCTCCTAAACAAATAAGAAAACTTATAGATAAAAGAACACATTTTGGTTTGATGTATTGTCCAAAATGTTTAGCTGAAGATAAAGTACCTTATTTTAGAAAGAAATGGAGATATACTTTTTATAATGTTTGTACTAAGCATAATGTTTTTTTAACTGATAGATGTTGGGTTTGTTATGAAAAAATCAGTTTTTCAAAAATAAAACATATGAAAAGTTTAGCTATTTGTAGTAAATGTGAAAATGATTTATCAGATACATTTACTATAGAAATATCTACAAATTATAAATATGGATTAAAAGCTGTAAAGTGGTTTACAAAAGGTTTAAAGAGAGGCTACTTTATTATTAACAAGAAGAAAGTAAAGTCATTATTTGTTTTTGAAGCATATACTAAATTAGTTTATTTACTAGATAGAAAAGAAAAATTAATTTTGAATAAGTTCCCTCTTTATGAAGAGTATAAAAATTTATGTGAAAAATTAAAAAAATACTCATCAAAAAAAACATCAGCAATATATAAAGATTTCTTTTTAACAGCAATGGTCTACTACTTATTTCAAAACTTTCCTAAAAACTTTAAATATTTTATAAAACTAAACCATTTAACTCATAGAGACTTTGTTCATGGTTTTGATTATTCATTTTGGTACAAAAACTTTATAGATGAATTAATACCAATGAAAGACAAAGTAGGTAGAGAGATAAGTTATTCAGAAATTTTAGGGGCAATAAGATTTTTGCAATTACAGGGAAAAATTATAAATCAATTAAATGTAGCAAAGGTAATAGATTGTCATCCTACAACTCATAAAGGTTTTAATCAAGGATATAAAGCGTTACTATTAAAGAATTAATAGTATATTTTACAGCTTTTCTATTGATTTCGTTAAGTCTTTTATATTTTTTTCTATATCATTGTATTTTTGTACTTTAAGAAGAAGTAAGAGATATTTCTCAACATATAGAGGCATTTTCTTATTATTTACATACCATGACTTTACGGTTGAATATGCTATACCCATATCTCTTGATAGTTGAGCTTTAGAAATATCAAGCTTTTTTAGAGTTTTTAAAAAGTCTTCTTTTTTCATATCTGAAAATAAGACATTATATATTCTTTTATTCTCTTTCAATATACTCTTTCTTTTTTAATAGTATTTTAAATATACCATATTAAGCATAAAATCAAAATAAATTAGATATAATATTTATAATTTAATAAAGGAGAAACTATGGAAAATATTTTTAGTAAAAATAATTTTCTTGAAAAAGAAAGTGTATATTTTTATGAAAAAAATATTGATATGGAATATCTTCCTTTAAGAGTAAATAAATCTCTTCATGAAATGACAATTAGTCCTTATGCAATTTTAATTTCAAAAAATAAGCCTTTAGTATTATTTTTTGAAAGTTCAGAAAATAAAGAGCTTATATTTAAACAATGTTGGAACTTTTCAGAATCACCAATAGTTTTTATAAAAACAGAAGATAGTTATGAACTGTATAATGCTTATGCATATGTAATTAGAAACGGTGATTTTTTATTAGAAAAATTAGATAAAAAAGATTTCAACTATATATCTATTTTAAATGGTAGTTATTTTAATCAAGATGCTTTTCAAAAAACAGAAAAAAAAATTGATAAAAAACTATTAGAAAATATAAAAAATGCAAGAATAAAATTACTAAACTCAGGAATTGAAAAAGAATTAGCAAATGCACTACTTGGAAGAGTAATTTTTATTAGATATCTAATTGATAGAAAGGTAAAGCTTTCATTTAAAGGTGAAAAACAATTATTAAATAATGAAAAGTTTATTTCTATATTGAATAATAAAAAAGATACATATATATTATTTAAATATTTAAAGTCTCATGATGGATTTAATGGAGACTGGTTTCCTATTCTTGAAAATGAAGAATTACAAGTAAAAGAATCTCAATTAAAAATTTTATCAGATTTGGTTAGTGGGACAAATATTAAAACAGGACAAGGCTCTCTTTTTGATATTTATGATTTTTCTATTATTCCTATAGAATTTATATCAAATGTTTATGAAAGCTTCATAGGAGAAGAAACACAATCTAAAAATGGAGCGTTTTATACCCCAACTTTCTTAGTAGACTATATTTTAAAACATACAGTTGACGAATATTTTAATAATAACCCAGAGAAATATTCTTGTAAAGTTATAGACCCTGCATGTGGAAGTGGAATTTTTTTAGTGGAAACATTAAGAAAGTTAATTCATCAGTTTCAGAAAATTAAAAAAAGGTTAATTAAGCCTTCTGAAATCAAGCATTTAGTAGAAGAGAATATATATGCAATAGATAAGGATAAAAATGCAGTAATGATTAGTGTTTTTTCATTATATCTAACAATGTTAGATTATTTAAAACCTAAAGATATAGAAGAGTTTAAATTTCCTTATTTACTTGAAAGTAATAAAAACCCTAAAGCAAATTTTTTTAATGCAGATTTTTTTGATTATTCTGCAGATTACAATAAAATTCTAGAAAATATAGATTTTAATTTTATGATAGGAAACCCTCCATATAAAAGAGGTGCTGGGAATTCTAAAATTTTAACTGAATATTTGAATTATAGAAAAAAATCATATGATAATGTAAAAATTGGAAATAAAGAAATTTCTCAAGCTTTTATGCTTAGAGCAAGTGATATTATAAAAAAATCAAAAATTGCGTTTATTTTAAACAGTAAAAATTTTTATAATGTACAATCTAGAGATTTTAGAAGATATTTCTTATCAAATTATTCAATTGATCATATATTAGAGTTATCTTCTGTAAGAAATGAAGTTTTTCCTACAGCGACAACACCTGTTTTAGTAATGTTTTACAAGCTAGGAACAAATGAAAATCAGTTGATAAAATATATATCCGTAAAACCAACTCCATTTTTTAATAAATTAAAAATGTTATTTATTTCAAAGCAGGATTATAAAAAAGTTTTACAGCAAAAACTGATTGAAAATGATTATTTATGGAAAACATTAATTTATGGAAACTATTTAGATTTTGAATTGATAAAGAAATTTAAAAGTTACAGTAATATTGAAAATAATTATGAAGATGCAAAACAGGGAATTATCGAGAATGGCTGTGATGATAATGATGCAACTAAATATATTGGTATGCCTTTTGTAGAAACAAAACAGTTTAAAATCTGCTATATTGGAGAAAGTGATAAGAAGTGGGAAACAAAATCAGTTCATAGGGCTAAAGATTTAGAGTTGTTTAAGGCACCCTCTTTATTGATATCAAAAGGAATAAGTAGAGAGCTTGAATTAAAAATGGGAGTTTTAAATAGAGATTCGATTTTTAAAGATTCCATTACAGCTGTGAAATGCAAAGATAAAGATACTTTATACAATATTATGGGTATCTTAAATTCATCTATTTTTAAGTATATTATGATTCATACAGCATCTTCAATTGGAACAGAAAGGGAACAGGTTCATAATTTTGAGAAGTTTGGTGTTCCTTTTATTTTTAGTAAAAAAACTATTAATTTAGTAAAGAAAATTGAAAATTTTTTTAAAGAAGAAATTTTATTACCTGACGAGACAAAACTTAGAAGACTAAAAAATGACTTGGATAAAAGTGTATTAAATGATTTTAATTTAAATGAACAAGAAAAAACATTAATATCTTATTCTCAAGAGGTGTTAATACCTTGGATTATGAAAAAAGATTTCTCTAAAGTTTTTAAAGGTTTAAACTTATCAAAACAAAGAGATAAAAATATGTTAATAGAATATTTGGATATTTATATTAATTATTTTTCAGATATTTTTAAAAATGAAAAAAAGTATTTAAATGTAAAAGTTATCTATAATAAATATGCTATCTGTATGTTTTTTTCAATTACTAACAGTTGCGATAGTTCAAAAAATATAGACTGGGTTGAAGAAAAAAGTATAGATAATTTTATAAAACTATCAGGATCCAAATCTTTAGAAAGTTTATTTATACAGAAGGATATTAAAGGTTTTGAAAAGAATGGTTTTTATGTAGTTAAACCTAATGAGTATAAAAACTGGCACAAAGCTGTAGGTTATTTGGATTTTAATGAGTTTAAAAATGCGATATTAAAAGCAGGGAGAAATCAGTGGAAGAATTAGAATTAGATTTAGATGCTACTGCTTTTATTCAATCAGAGACAATATATGAAAATACATTTAAAAACCTATTACTTAATATTTATAGTTGCTATGAATATATGATTGCTGATAAGGTAAAAGTACCTAAGAATGATGAAAATAAAATTAGAGATACTTTATATGAATATATTTCTGAGACAAAAATTAGGAATGAAATTTGTAATATTTATGGCTTTTTATTAGATAAAGAAGTTGATGAGAAGACAGGAAGAGTAGATTTAAAAATTAAAGATATTAATGATTTTGAGAATTATAAGGCTTACTACATAATTGAATGTAAAAGGTTAGATGGAAAGTCAACTTTAAATAATCACTATATTACTAATGGTGTAGATAGGTTTTTAACAGGATATTATTCAAGTTATTATGGATTAAATGCTATGCTTGGCTTTATAGTAGAAAAAATAGATATTGATGAAAATTTAAATAAAATGTCTATTTCTTTAAATTCTATAGAATCTAATAAATTATATTCATCAAATCATTCCTCATTAAAATTATTTCATTTAATGATGGATTTTTCAAATAGTCTTAAATAAGTTATATAGTGATTTTACTAGGAATATTTATATCTCAAGTCAATATATGTTTTTTCTAAAAGGTTAACTCTTTTATGATATTTAATTTTAAATTTTAGGTTAACATTCTTTTTACAGTTAATATCGATAGATCCTTCTCAAAATAGTACTTTAAAAAACTTGAAAGTATTATCACTTACTTTACTTTTACTTATTATCTATAAAACTTAGTAGTTTTATTTTTTTGTTTATTTGAATATCCTCTAATTTTATCTTTATCATTCATATATGATTCTATGTAATATTTGATCCTCATAGAAAATAAAGTAAAAAGAAGTAATAAAAGTTATTAAATACTTGAAAAAGAAAGGTTTTGTTAGAATATATAAAAAATCAACCACCTAAATTAATTTTTCCTAATAACCCTATGTACCATCTTGCAAGTTGCATCTTATCTAGCTTTTTATTTCTTTCATGGTTCTTTTTCGAAAACTTAGGGTTAGAATTTTTATATTTTGATACAATCTCAGGAATAGACATGTTATCTTTTATATATAATTTAATAAACTTTTCAAAAGTATAACTATTTACAGGTTTATCTGAAATTATAACCCATGACGAAGCAGCAGATGAAGGGTAGTTTTCTAATTCTAATAGTCCAACATATAAATTTTCATATTTGAAGGTACAAGTTAAATATTGTCTTAAACGTCTTTTTATTTTACATTTAGTATTGACTTTTTCCTCGCCATTTTTTTTAATTTTAAACTCAGGTAAGTTTTTAACATCAAATATTATTAATTCTTTTATATTAGATTGTTGTTTTAAAAAGTTTATATACTGTCTAAAAACATTGAAGTTTTCTATTTCATTAAGAGGTTTTTGTTCTTTTTTTAGAAACTCACTTGATATGATTACTCTTCTAGTATTAACATCACCTTTATTAGATGATTCTGTAAGGCTTTGGTCAACCTTATTCCCATCCTCTTGCTCTTTATATATTTTTAATAAGTCTTCAACAACAGCCTTTGTTAATGTTTCATGATTAATTTCTATATTGTTTAAACTTCCACAACTTTTTTTTCTATCTTTATGATGCTTTGTTCTGGCGTACTTTTTATTAGCATCAATTACTTTTAGCTTTTCTGTTGTTTCATCTGGTACTTCTCTGTCTACTTTTGATAAATTTTCTAAATTATCAATAGAAGTGATATTTTTATTTTGTTCAATAATTTTTGTAAATTTATCAAATCCAATATCTGAATTATCATTTGTTATTTCATGAATATAGTAATATTCTTCTTCTGTTTTTTCATCTTTAAAATGAGACACTCTTGCATCAATTTGGAAGATCTCTTTAGTAGGAAAATTAATTTTTAAATGAATATCTCCAGGTTCTTTATCTATATCTTCATGTCTCATAAAAGATAAATAATTGTGTATATATCTACCAATATTATCAAATTCATTAGAAGCGTTTTTTTGACAAGCAAACCTATGAATGAAGGCTGCATCTGCATCTGTTCTAGGACTAGATAATACGATTTTTGCATTACTTCTATTATCGTCACACATTACATATAAATCTTCAATATTACATTCTAATGCAGCTTCTCTTAACTCTGAAAATCTAAAGTAATAGTAGATTCCTATAGCATAATGAGGGATTATTAATTTAAAGTTTTCATGCTCAACTAAATAGCAATTAATATTTTTTGCAATATCAATGTATTTAAAACTCCAACCAAGAAGTGTTCCAATTTGATTTTTTGAGAGTATATTTTTTAGTTTTTTTTCTTTTTCACTATTTATATTTTTTGAATTTATAGTGAAAGTATCTTCATGTATTTCATCACCTGTATTATCACCATTTTTAAATGATTTATGTAAAGGAAAGTGTGTAAATAATAATTCAGGGGAAACTTCGTAGGTAAAAACTTCTTTTTTTGTAAGGTTTTTTACAACAACTTCATAATGACTATTCCCAAACTTATCTTCATCAAGTTTAAGTTTTAGAGGGAATAGAAATTTAAAAGTATCAGTTGGATTATTTGACATAAATTCAGGGATGATACTTTTATTCTGTGACATGTTATTTTAAACTTTCATTATCAAGTTTTAGCATATATATTATCATTTTTTACTGCACATTATCAATTTTTACTGCTTTTCACATTTAAGGTTCATATACATATGAATAACATCAATAGCAGCAGGTGTAATTCCTGAAATCTCACTTGCATTGAAAAGAGTAGGTGGTCTGAACTTTTGAAGTTTTTCCACTGCTTCATTTGATAAGCCTGAAATCTGACTAAAGTCAAAGTCTTCTGGAATTGTCATTTTAAGCATTTTTTTCATCTTATCAATTTGCTTTTTTTGTTTTTCTACATATCTAAAGTATTTTGCTTCTACTAAGATTTGCTCTTTTAAATAGTCTGATAAGTCAGCATATTGTGGCAAGAACTCATCAAGATGTTCAATTTTAACAGTACTTCTTCCAACAATATCAATTAAAAGTACTCTATCTTTGATTTTATCTTGTCCTAATCTTTCAAGCAGTTCAAGGTTCTCTTTTTTAGATGTAAACCATTCATTTTTCATAAATTCTATTGATTCATCAATAACTTTTTGTTTGAAGTTTACTTTTTCAATTGTCTCATCATTGATAAGACCTAATTCATAACCATAAGGACTAAGTCTTAAATCAGCACCTTCTTCTCTTAAAAGAAGTCTGTATTCTGCTCTACTTGTGAACATTCTATATGGTTCATTTGTTCCTTTTGTAACTAAGTCATCAATTAAAACTCCAATGTAGGCTTCATCACGTCTAAGTACAAATGGTTCTTTTCCATCTATTGCTAAACATGCATTGATACCTGCCATTAGTCCTTGTGCTGCAGCTTCTTCATAACCTGTAGTTGCGTTAATTTGACCTGCGTTGTAAAGGTTTTTAACTTTTTTAGTTTCTAAGGTGTGTTTTAACTCAGTAGGATCAACATAATCATACTCAATAGCATATCCATATCTAATGATTTTTGCATTTTCAAGTCCAACGATTGAGTGTATCATCTCTTTTTGTACATCAATAGGAAGTGAAGTTGAAAGACCATTTATGTAGTATTCTGTACACATAGATGTTTGTGGTTCTAGGAATAGTTGGTGTCTATCTCTTTCAGCGAATCTATTTACTTTATCTTCTATACTAGGACAATATCTAGGACCTGTACCTTCTATTTGACCTGTAAATAGTGGAGTTCTATCAAAGTTAGATCTAATAGTTTCATGTGTATCAAGGTTTGTGTATGTGATATAACATGGGTATTGAGTAGGGCTAAACTCTTCTTTATTTGTTCTAAAAGAGAAAGGTGCTGGGTTTACATCTCCCCCGTGCATTTCCATGTTTTCAAAGTTGATTGATTTTCCATCAATTCTTGCAGGTGTTCCTGTTTTTAGTCTTCCTACATTTAATCCAAGCTCTTTTAACTGAATAGATAAAGTTGATGATGGAAGCTCCCATGCTCTACCTGCATCGTACTTATTTTCACCAATGTGAATAAGTCCTTTCATAAATGTACCAGTTGTAAGGATAACTTTTGAAGCTTCAAACTCTTCTTGAAGTCTAGTTTTTACACCGTAAACTTCTTTGTTTTCATTTATTAGAAGTTCACTCACTTCATCTTGGTATACTTCAAGGTTCTCAGTGTTATGACAAACCTTTCTCATATACTCTCTATATTTATCCATATCAATTTGAGCTCGACTTCCTTGGACTGCTGCACCTTTTGAGGCATTTAGGATTCTAAACTGGATACCTGTAGCATCAGTACATAGACCCATCTCTCCACCTAAGGCATCTAGTTCTCTAACTAGGTGCCCTTTTGCAAGTCCACCAATAGCAGGATTACAAGAAGCAGCACCAATTTGCTCTACTAACATTGTAATAAGTAGGGTTTTTTTACCCATTCTTGCAGATGCTAAGGCTGCTTCAATACCAGCATGTCCTCCACCCACAACGATAATATCGTATTTCATAAGTTCTCCAAAAATTGAATAGTAATTATTAATATATTTTAAGTTAAATGAAGCATTTTTGAATAGTGATTTTATTGAAAATAAGCTTCAGAATATTTTTTTCGTATAATACCAAAAAAATATGATTATTCCAAATATATTTTAATTTTTTTTAAGATTTAATGCTTAATTTAGAAATTAAATGTTATTAGATACTATATCGTATATAAAATATGAAGGAATACAGTGTTTACTGGACTTATAAGAGAGATGGCTCAGGTAGTGAGTCTTAAAAATAACTTCTTAACATTAAAAGCAAAATATAGCCCAAAAATAGGGGATTCTATAGCTGTAAATGGTGCATGTTTAACGGTAGTTAGATATACAAGTGATACTTTTACAGTTGAGCTTTCACCTGAATCTCAAAAGATTTTAGCCATGGAAAACTACAAAGATGAGGTTCATATAGAACCTGCTATGATGATGGGTGATAGGTTTGAAGGGCATATTGTTCAAGGTCATGTTGATTGTTTAGGAACTATTAGTGCTATTAAAAACAATGGAAATTCAACTGATTTTTATGTATCACTTCCAAGTGAATACTCAAAATATATTATTCCAAAAGGAAGTGTGACGATAGATGGAGTTTCACTTACTGTAAATGATGTGATGAAAGACTCATTTAGACTTACAATCATTCCACATACAATTGAGAATACTTTATTTAAAAGATATAAAGTTGGAACAAAAGTAAACCTAGAAACAGATATGTTTGCTAGATATGTTTATAATATGTTCAAAGGAACTCAAGATAAAAAAGATGAACTTTCTTGGAATGATGTAGATAGGATCATGGCTACTTATTAAATTTGTATGTATTTATATTTATTTAATAAATATAAAGTAGAAGTGTCAAATAGTAAAAATCACTTTCTTTATAGTACAATAAAAAATGAATAAGTTATTGAATAATATTCTTTTTACTAATGTTAAACAATCAAATAAAAATTTTGATATGCATTTCCATAATACTTACTCAATAGGTATTACTCATAAGGGATTATATAAATCAAAAAATAAAAATAATACTTTCACTTTTTATGCAAATTCAACAAGAGTAAATAATCCATACGAACTTCATGGAGGATTATCCCAAGATTGGTTTAATCATTATTTTTATCCATCTATTGACTTAATGAGTGAAATTTATTTTGAGATTTTTGATGAAAAGAAAATACCTATATTTGAAAAGCATATTATTGATGATTTTACATTATATTCTAAACTAAAAAATGTTTTTAAGTCGATAATTTATAAACAACATTATATTGTGTTAGAAACACATTGTATTGATGCTTTAGCTTATTTAATTAAAAACTACACAAGTGTTGGCAAAGATTTAGATAGCAATTTTAATAATAATGAAGTTATTTCAAAAAGTATAGAGTTTATAAATGATACTTTATATAATTCTCCAACTTTAGATGAGTTATCAAGAAACATAGGTTTAAGTAAATATCACTTTATACGAATATTTAAAGAAGAAACTGGACTAACTCCGCATCAATATATAATAAATACAAAAGTAGAAAATGCAAGAGCCTTAATAGAAAAAGGATATAGTATAGTAGATGCTTCACTTGAATCTGGGTTTAATGATCAATCTCACTTTAATAGAAACTTTAAACGAATCTTTGATTTCTCACCAACATGGATAAATGAAAACCGCAACTTTATTCTATACAAAAATTAACAAGCTTAGATAGACTTTTTTATTAATTATAAAGAGGTATTATGAAAACAACAAATAAAAATATATTTTATTTTTTACTTTTTTTTGCCATGATAGGTTGGGGTGCATCTTGGGTAAATATCAAAGTATTAAGTAGTTATTTAAATGAGTTTGAAACAATGTTTTTTAGATTTTTTATAACAGCTATAACAATGCTTCCAATTATTATATTTCTAAAAAAATCATTTAAAATAGATTTAAAAAGTTTTATATGGGTCTTTATTACGTCAATTGCATTGATAGCTTATATGAAGTATTTTTATTTAGGTACAAAATATGGTACAGCAAGTTTAGGTGGAGCATTTGTAACTAGTTTAATCCCTATTATTACATTTGTGATTTTAGCTTTACTAGGAACAAAAAAAATTACAAAAAAAGATTTCTTTGCACTTTCTTTAGGTGCCATAGGTGTGATGACAATGTTAGATATTTGGTCTTTTAATATAGATGAAGTTCTAGTAATACAAAATCTTTATTTTATTTTAGCAGCTTTTCTTTGGGCAATGGTTACAATACTAAGCTCAAAAGCTTCTAATATTTCTCCAATTGTATTTACCTTTTATTTATATATAATAATTTGCATTTTAAATTTATTCTTTTTTGTAGATTTAATAAGTATTGAATATTCAAAATTAGATTCTATATTTTGGATTAACATGTTAGTATTATCAATTGGGGCATCAACTTTTTCAAATACAATTTATTTTTTAGGGATTGAAAAATTAGGTGCAAGCGAAGTAAGTTCTTTTATATTTCTAGTTCCCTTTGCAGCAATAAGTTTAAGTGGACTATTTTTAGATGAACAGATTACTATTTCAATATTATTAGGAACAGTTTTAACAATAATTGCGGTGAAAATTTTAAATAATATTAAATTTATAAAAAAGTATTAGGCTTATGGCTACTTATTGGTAGTCTCTTCCTCTTTTTCTTTAGTTAAATTTTCTTGTTTACTTGAAGTTGTAGGAGCTTCTTTGTACACATAAAAGTATTTTTTCTTTAGTACGTTTGCATACATTTCTACTGTTGCTGTTTTCATTTGTGGAAGTATTTGTATATCTTTTACTTTTCCTACTTTTAGACCTTCTACGAAAATGTTATCCATACCTGATGTTACTATTTCATCACCTACATTTAGTTCAGACCACATAGGAATAAATTTTATTAAGATAGTTCCATCTTTTTTTGCTGTGAGAATACCAGGAGTTTTACTCTCTCCTATAAATACAGCGTAAGAGCATTTTTGGTTACCATTTAGAAGTGCTACTGCTCTTCCTTGCTCTTTTACTACAATTCCTGCTGCATAATCTTGGCTAATAAGTCCTAAAATTGCATCATCTTCTTTTTCATAATCAAGCCATACTTTTGTAAAGTCATTGAAGTTTATATATGATAAAACTTTTGTTTGTTTTATATCTATTCTTGTTTGATGTTGCTCATTTGTAGTAAGAAAATTATCTATACTGTCAAGTTTTTTTTGGGTAGTAAGATATAAGGCTTTGTAGTTTTTAAGTTCATCATTTTCTTTTTCTAGTTCTTCTATAGTTGTAACTTGGTCAAAATATTTTTCAATAGTTGTTGAAATATCTATAACAGAGTTAATGTATGATAGTTTTATGTCGTTTAAAAAAGTGAAGTTTCTAGCAACTAGTTTATCTACCTCGAATAGGTAAGATAAACCAACTACTAAAAAAAGTAGAATAAAGAAGAATTTACGCATTAGTGATTAGTTTTAAAAGTGCGTCCTCATCTAATACATTGCTTGTACCATAAGCTACTGCTAGAAGTGGATCTTCTGCAACTTTAACAGGAAGTTTTACAATATCAGCGATATATTCATCAATTCCTCTAATTAAAGCACCACCACCAGTAAGAATTACACCATTATCTACAACATCTCCTGCTAAATCAGGTGGCATATCTTCTAAGACACTTCTTACAGCAGAAACAATCTCTTTTAATGGTTCTTTTATAGCAGTTCTAACACCTTCACTTCCAAGTTCAATTGTTGAAAGTAATCCAGAGTTATCTCTACCTTTTACTTTGATTTTTAGTTCAGTATCAAGTTTAATTGCAGTACCAATTTCTATCTTGATATTCTCAGCAGTTCGCTCTCCTATATATAAGTTGTAGTTTTGTCTTACATAATCAATAATTGATTTATCAAACTTATCACCTGCAACTTTGATTGATTTTGAAAGCACAAGTCCACCAAGAGAAGTTACTCCAATCTCAGTAGTACCACCACCAATATCAACAACAACATACCCAGATGGGTCAGATACAGGAATACCAGCACCAATAGCAGCTGCCATTGGTTCTTCTACTAAGAATACTTCTCTAGCTCCTGCGCTCATTGCTGATTCTTCAACAGCTTTTCTTTCAACTTGTGTAATACCATATGGAATACATATGATAATTCTAGGTCTAATAAAAGATTTTCTAGAGTGGGCTTTTTCAATAAAGTATCTTATCATTCTTTCAGTCATTTCAAAATCAGCGATAACACCATCTTGCATAGGTCTAACTGCTTGAATATTAAGTGGTGTTTTACCAATCATTTGTTTAGCTTCTTGACCAACTGCTAAAATTTTATCTCTACCATATTTATCATTTTGTACAGCAACAACAGATGGTTCATTTATGATAATACCTTTTCCTCTTACAGAAACAATAGTATTAGCAGTTCCAAGGTCAATTGCCATATCACTTGAAAATAGACCAATTAATTTATCTAAAAACACTTTGTTTTCCCTCTCTTATATTATGCGATTTTTGGTTCTTTCTCTTTTTTTACTACATCTTTTGTAATAGTAATTGTTTTGTCTTTATATTTTGGAAGATCATACATAATATCAAGCATAATATCTTCTAAAATTGATCTAAGACCTCTTGCACCTGTTTTTCTTTCAATTGCAAGTTTAGCAAGCTCTTTTAGGGCTTCTTTATCAAACTCTAAGTTTACATCATCCATTTCAAATAGTTTGATGTATTGTTTGATAAGGGCATTTTTTGGTTCAGTTAAGATATGTACCATATCATCTTCTGTGATTTCATTTAAAGTGGCTACCATATGTAATCTACCGATTAATTCAGGAATTAAACCATATTTTACTAAATCATCAGTTTCAACTTGAGAGATGATTTTCTCTTCTTCTTTTTTAGATTTTTTATCTTGATTAAACCCAAGTACGTTTGCACCTTGTTTTTTCTTGATAATATCTTCAAGCCCATCAAAAGCTCCACCACAAACAAATAGAATATTTGTAGTATCAACTTGAAGTGCATCTTGTCCAGGATGTTTTCTTCCACCTTTTGGTGGAACATTTACAACAGAACCCTCTACTATTTTAAGTAAAGCTTGTTGAACACCTTCACCTGAAACATCTCTAGTGATTGATCTATTTTCACTCATTCTAGCTACTTTATCAACTTCATCAATAAAGATAATTCCTCTTTGAGCTTTTTCAATATCTCCATCAGCAGCTTGAACTAATCTAGTAACCACATTTTCAACATCATCACCAACATAACCAGCTTCTGTCAAAGAAGTAGCATCAGCAATTGCTAAAGGTACATCTAAATATTTAGAGATAGTTTGAGCTAATAGTGTTTTACCTGAACCTGTTGGTCCTATTAGAAGAACATTTGATTTGTTTAACTCTGTATCATCATCAATCTCATTGTGTCTAAAAATTCTTTTATAGTGATTATAAACCGCAACTGATAAAACTTTTTTTGCTCTTTCTTGACCTATTACGTAGTCATCTAAAATAGCTTTTAATTCAGCCGGAGTTCTAAGTTTTATCTCTTCTTGAACTTTTTCTTCTTCAACTGTTGCTGGTAAATGCTCCATATCTTCAGGGGCACCACCATTCATTATTTCATGTGCAGCACCAACACAAGCTTTACAAATACAAGCGTTATCACCTGCTATTACTGGATTGCTAGGGCTATCTGTTGCTCCACAAAAATCGCATGTTACTTTACTCATTCTACCAAACCTATTTTTTATTTTCTGTTGTAAGGAATTCCTCTTTTTGTACCTAAACAAAAAGATGCTAACTCTTTTACATATTTATTTTCATTTTCTAATAATTCATTTGCTACATCAGCTAAAGGTTTACCACTTTCAAATAAAGCTTTGTATGCATTTTTAATTGCATTTATATCTTCTCTATTATCAAATCTTCTTCTTAAACCATTTAAGTTAAGACCTCTTAGAACAGCTTTATTTCCCTCTGCTAAACAAAATGGAGGAATGTCTTGTGTTACTACAGAACCACCACCAATCATAACTTGTGTACCAATCTTACAAAATTGGTGTATTGGAGTAAGTCCACCAACTACAACAAAATCATCTATTTCTACATGTCCTGCTAAAGTAGCACAGTTAGCAAATACACAATTGTCACCAACTATTACATCATGAGCTACATGAGTATAACCCATAAATAAGTTGTTACTTCCAATTTTTGTGATAGAACCACCACCTTTAGTTCCTGGATTAAATAGTGTAAATTCTCTAATTTTATTGTTATCTCCAATAATTAGCTCTACATCTTCACCATCAAACTTTAAATCTTGTGGAATAGTTCCTATTGCTGCATGTGAAAAAATATGATTGTTTTTTCCAATTGTAGTTTTACCCGCTACAACTGTATGTGAATCAATGATAGTTCCATCACCGATTTTTACATCTTTACCAATAATTGTATATGCACCTATAGTTACATTTTCACCTAGTTTCGCACCATCTTCAATTATTGCTGTTTTGTGTATATTACTCATTTTTTACCTAATTACTTGTCTACTACCATAGCTTTTAGTTCAGCTTCAGCAACTAATGCATCATCAACATAAGCTTTACCTTCAAGAACAATTAGTGTACCTCTTAGTTTTTTAACTTCGATTCTGTATTCTAATTGATCACCTGGTTTTACAGGCGTTCTGAATTTTGCTTTGTCGATACTCATGAAGTAAATAACTTTGTTCTTTAACTCTTCTGCTGTTAAGTCATTACTTTTTAATGCTAAAATACCACCAGCTTGAGCCATACCTTCTAAGATTAAAACACCTGGGTAAATTGGGTGACCTGGGAAATGTCCCATAAACGCTGGCTCACTAATTGAGATATTTTTAAAACCTACAATGTTTTTACCTTTTTCCATATCAGTGATTCTATCAACTAATAAGAATGGGTATCTGTGAGGAAGAATTTCTTGAATTTCTGTAACATCTAACATTTATTATCCTAAAATTTAATTAATGGTAGATATTTTATCGAAAAAAAAATTAGTTTTGAATTATGTTTGCTACGTTTTTTGAACTTCCATTTTTTAAGTACTCTCTTAAAAGTTTTGAATCTTCAAAAAATTTGTCTTTTTTCATTGATTTATAATCATTTAATAAAGCTTCAACACTTACATCTTCTTGTAAAAATTCACTATGTATACACTCTTTACCCATCTTATCAAAAAAGATGTTTGCAAGGCCAATATATGGTAGTTTTACAAAGGTTCTCCCTATTTTATAATCCAGTTTTTTAGCTATATAACTTAGTGTAAATGGTGTTCCAATAAGTGCAGCTTCTAGGGTTGCTGTTCCTGAACATATAAAGGCATATTCACTTTCCTGTAAGGTCTCATGAGCTTGTCTTGAAATAGTAAAATCTGATATATCTCCATAAGTTCTATTAATATATTCATCATCAAATTTTGAAGGAATTATTAAAATATGTTCTTTGTTAGGAATATGTTTTGCTAGGCTTTTAAAGATTGGCATATGATTTTTAATCTCTGTTTTTCTACTTCCTGGCATAAAAGCAATTTTATTGCTTTGTGTAAGTTCTTCTTTGAAGTGATGTATTTCATCAAGCAAAGGATGACCTACATAAGTGATTTTATCTTTTTGTGTATAAAGTTCACTTTCAAAAGGTATGATAGAGCAAAGTTTAGAACAGTAAGCTTCAAGTTTTTTAACTCTTCCTTTTTTCCAAGCCCATGCTTGAGGAAGGATGTAGTAAATAATTTCTTTGTTTGGATACTTTTGTTTTAGTTTTTTTGCTAGAGGAAGATTGAACCCTGATGAATCCATCAAAAGAACTTTATCACAAGTTTCAGCAGCTTCTACAAGTTCATCTCTTAACTTAAAAAAGAATCGAAGCTTTTTTAGAGCATCTATAAAGCCCATAATAGCCAAAGCAGTTAAATCATACATTGGGTTACCAAGTTCTTTATCAAACACTCCTACAAGCTCTATATCATCACTAAGGTGCTTTTTAAGCTCCTTTAAGTGAATATTTGAAGAAGTTTCCATAGCACATACTAAAAGTTTCATATTATCTCTTCCCTTACGTCATCATATGTTTGAGCATCCATAAAAATCTCATACTTTTCATCAAGAATTTCATCTAAGACTATAATTGCACTTAAATCATAAGGGCTTTTGATTATTTTTGCTCTTATTTGAATTTCTTCTTCAAATAGTGGAGGGTTATACATAAGCTCTTTTACACTTGCATAATTTGTATTGCTAAGTTCATTGTATTTTTCCAAACTTATGATTTTTACTTCATCTCTGTTTAGATAGTTAACCCCATCTTTTTTATAATCAATTCTTCCATTTGTTTTTCCTCTATTTATTATCGAGTAAGGGAAGATATATGAAGGTTTGATTTGTTTTTTTACTAAAACTTTTCCACTTAAAAGTCTATAGTTTAGAAATCTATTTTTTATGATTTTATACTCATCACCATTTGCTTCAAGAGTATTTCTTCTTTTATATAGCTCAAGTCGCTCTTCAATTGACTCAGGTAAAATCTGATTTGAGATAGGATTAAACATCTCATCCATGATTTTCTTTTGGGCTTCTCTTTGCGCTGAAAGACCAAATAAACAACCACAATAGTTTTGTCTATAAAGTTGGTTTTCTTTTACTTTTTTACCTTGAATTTCTGCACCATTTCCAGCTTTGTAATCTCTAAAAATAAACTCTATTCCATGTAAACTTTGAAGATTGTGACCAATCTTATCAAGTTTTTCTTGAGACTTTTTAGGTGAGATAAGAAGTGTAGTTGTGAATTTATCATGTCCTAACTCTTTTGCTTTTGCAACTGTGTTATCAAGTCTATCATCATAACAAACTGTACATCTATCACCTTTTTCGGGAAGATGCTCCATACCTTTAACTTTTTTTAGCCATGCTTCTAGGTTATAAGGACCTTCAATTAATTCAATTCCTAGTTTTTGGCATGAGTATTCTACGTCTAAGTATCTTAGCCTATATTCACTATATGGATGAATGTTTGGATCATAAAAAAATCCTACTAACTTTTCATCTGGATATTCTTCTTGTATTCTTTCTAAAAAATAGTGACTATCGACTGCACAACAAATATGTACTAACAATAAATAACCTTTGATTTTATAATTTATGGATATTATAGTAAAATATTTCAAAACAAAGGATTAGGCATCAAAAATTTATCATTATTACTTATTACTATCTTCCTTTTTACAGGATGTTTTAATCAAAAGCCAACAATTACATCAAGTGCTACAATACTTATAAAAACACCAACTATGAAGTTTTATGATAAAGGCTTTATTTTTAAATATGACGATTATACACAAGTTCAAATTTTTAGTGCAGGTACAGCAGTTCTTGATATGAAAATCTATGAGGATAGAGTTTGTAGTTCAACTTTTAGATGTGAAAAACTAGAAGTTTTTAATGCAAAGAATTTACATAAGTCATATAATAAAGATTTTTTAAGAGAACTTTTTAATAAAAATGAAAAAGAGATAACTCATAGGGATAGAGATAATAGAATACTTATAAAAATAAGAAAAGACTAAAAAGTCTTTTCTTTATGCCATTTTTTTTAGTTTTGAATAACCTGTTTTAATAAGTTTTAGAAGAGGTTTTCTATATGAGCTAAATACATACTTTTTGATTTCGTAAGCAAGTCTTCCTTTTACATGGAATAAATCAGCAATATTACCAGCTGCGTATTTTCCACCTAGGGCAATTAAAATACCATCTAGCTTTGGATCACATTTTACTAATCTTTTTTTCTCTATCATTCTTAAAATATTTTTACCTGCATTTGTTCCACTGATTCTAGCAATAGTAACATTTGGAGGCATAATCTCGCCCTTTTTATTTTTGATTTCAGCTGCATCCCCAATAGCAAAAATTTTAGGGTCTTTATCACTTTGCATAAACTCATTTACTATTATTTGTCCTTTAGGGTTTTTAGCTACATCAAGTTCTTCTGTGATTTTATTGGCTTCAATTCCCCCTGTAAAGATTAAAAATGAGTTATAGATTTTTGTTCCATTTGAAAGATAAGCAAAACCATCTTCACACTTTTGAAGTTTTGTATTAGTAATTACATTAATACCAAGGGATTTAAGTCTTTTATGTGAAATACTAATTAATTCAGGAGTAAGACCTGGAAGAATAGTATCAGAACTACTTACAAGGGAAATTTTTAGGTTATCACAAGAGAAATTACCTCTTTGAAAAAACATCTTTGAGTTATATGCCATCTCTGCTGCAATTTCTACACCTGATAAACCAGCTCCAACAACTACGATATGAGTATCATCACATTTTTTGGCTTCATCTTGGATTTTTTTGAAAAGTTGGTTTTCAAAACTTTGTTTAAAGAACATAGCCCAGTGAAGTTTTTTGATATCGTGGGCATTATTTAATCCAGGAATTTGTGGTGGGAAAAATGTTCTAGTACCTGCTGCCATGATTAAATAATCATACTCAACTATTTCTTGTTCTTCTGTGAATATTTTTTTTGATTCTTGGTCTATTTTTCTTACTTTTAAGTTTTTATACTCTAAATAGTTGTGATTAAATCCTAAACATAAAGTAGTTAAATCAATAGTAACATCAGCAATATTAGACTTGTTTGCAATAAGATCATAAACTTCTGGTTGAAGATTATGAAATGTATGCTTATCAATCAATGTGATTTTTATATTTTTATTTTTAACTAATTCTCTTAATGCATAAATACCCGCATAACCACCACCAATTATTACAACTTTTTCCATCAAATAAACCTTTTTTTCACTATTTTATTTGTAAGATAAACTTTTACAAATATATGTTTGAAATGTTACTAAATTTTTATAGCCCATATATAGCGAGCCTCAAACTTAAAATATTCAATTATTCTATACTTAGCCATTTTAGGATATGATAAAAACTTGCTAAAGATTGTAAATTTCTTAACTAGTGTTAATAAATGACACTTTATATAAGCTTATAATAATTCAAAAATCATGAAACAAAAATCACTTATTAAATTAAGCTTATATTATAAATCTAATAAGTGTAAATAATATTAAATTAATAGGATAAATATATGAAATATGTAGGAGCACATGTAAGCGCAACTGGTGGAGTATTTAATGCCCCAATAAACGCAAGAGAGATTGGATGTAAGGCCTTTGCTCTTTTTGTAAAAAACCAAAGACAATGGAGAGCAAAAGACTTTGAAACAAAGGTTTTAGATAAGTGGTTTAAAGAGATGGAAGAAACAGGAATCGAAGCAAAACATATCTTGCCACATGATTCATACTTAATCAACTTAGGTCACCCAGAAGAAGAGAAAAGACAAAAGTCACTTGATGGGTTTTTACATGAGATTGAAAGATGTGAAATTTTAAAGCTTGATAGACTTAACTTTCACCCAGGTTCTCATCTTAGAAAGATAAGTGAAGAAGAGTGTTTAGATAGAATTGCATTATCTTTAAATCAAGCAATTGATGCTACAAATGATATAAAATTAGTTATTGAAAACACAGCCGGTCAAGGAAGTAATTTAGGTTATAAGTTTGAGCATTTAGCATACTTAATTGATAAAGTTGAAGATAAATCAAGAATTGGTGTATGTATAGATACCTGTCACATGTTTACAGCTGGTTATGACATCAGAACAAGAGAAGCTTATGATAAAACATGGAAAGAGTTTGATGAGGTAGTAGGACGTGAGTATCTTATGGGAATGCATATAAATGACTCAAAACCAGAACTAGGGAGTAGAGTAGATAGACACCATAGTTTAGGTATGGGACAGATTGGATGGGATGCATTTAAGTTTATCATGAATGATGATAGAATGGATGATATTCCATTAGTACTAGAAACAATCGATGAAACTATCTGGGCTGAGGAAATTCAAGCCTTATATGATTTAGTAGAGAAGTAGTTTTACTTCTTTGCTAATACTTTAAACAAAAAATAAAACTACTTAAATATAATATCTTAATTATATAAATTATTAGGATAAACATGCAAAACATACTACTAGCACTAATACCAATTTTTTTACTTATATCTTTAGGATACTTTTTAAAGCGTATAAAATTCCCTGATGAACAGTTTTGGCAATATGCTGATAAGTTTACCTATTACATACTATTTCCTGCTCTTTTGATTTATAAGCTTTCAACTGCTTCTTTAGATGACATAGATGGGGTAAACTTTGTTTTTTCAGCTCTTTTGACTATTGGAATTATCACAGGCTTACTTATGATAGCTGATAAGATTATGTTCTTTTTTGATGGCCCTTCTTTTACTTCTGTTTATCAAGGCTCAATTAGGTTTAATACTTACGTGTTTTTAGCTTTAACAGATGCTATTTATAGTGATAGTGGTTTAGTTTTAGCTGCTTTACTTATGACCTTTTTAATACCTAGTATAAATGTATTTTGTATAGGGATTTTTTCTATTTATGCCTCAAGTGATAAGATTACTTTCATCTCTTTTGTAAAATCTATTTTCAAAAATCCATTGATTGTAGCTTGTATAATAGGTGGAGGTTTAAACTTTTTAGATATTTCACTTGTTGCTCCTGTGGAAAAAACTCTTTCTATTTTAAGTGCTGCTGCACTTCCTTTGGGTCTTTTATCTGTTGGGGTTGGTTTACATATCACTCATTTAAAAGAAGTGAAGTTTGAGTTATTCTCATCTGTATTTATAAAGCTTGCTCTTTTCCCTGTACTTATTTTCTTTACAGCTGTAAATTTAGGTGTTACGGGACTTCCGTTATTAGTTCTTGTACTCTTTGGGGCTATGCCTACGGCTTCAAGTGCATATATTTTGGCAAGGGAATTGGGAGGAGATTTAAAGCTAATGTCCGCAATTATTACTATGCAGACATTACTTTCGATATTTTCAATTTCAGCAATACTTATGATACTTGAAGGTTATCAGATACCGTAGATTTTCATCATAAAACTATTTGTTTTGTTTTCAAACTTTTCTAACCAGAAGATACTCTTTTGAGTATCTGGTTTTACTATTTTCCCGTTTGCATAGATTTTTGATAGTTCTAACTGGGCATTTTTTACATTGTTATTTGCAGCAAAAGTTAAAAGCTTTATTACTTCATCATAATCTTTTTCATTCATATAATAAAAAGATAGTTTATAAGCAGCCATTGGGTCTACTTTTTTTGTATCTTTTAGTAAGTCTATCCCAAGTTCTTCATTTTTTATTACACCTCTTCCTTTCAGGTATAACTCTGAAAGTAGTGCATTTGCATAGAAATTACCTCTTTCTTGAGCTAAAGTATAAAGAGTAAAAGCATCTTTATATTTACCTTCTGAATACTTCTTAATACCAAGTCTTAAAATAGCAATAGTATTTTTGTAAGAGATTAAATCGTAGCAGTTCTCTTCAAACTCTTTATCTTGACTGATACACTGATTTGCTTGGGCTAATTCTGTTGGTAAAACTTTTAGTGACTGCTCATAGTTGTTACATCCTGTTAAAAGTATAGAAGCTATTGCAGAAGTCACTAAAAGTTTTGTAGTGCTTTTTAACATATTTTATTCCTTGTAGATACAACTTGTAATTTTTTGATAATATTTTATCTAATTTTAGATAATTATACGAAGTTAAGAGTTATTCTTGTAATATTTACATATATTTATTTAGGAGATTTTATATGATTTTTATAGGTTTCTTTTTATTTATAGCTTTAATTGCAGTATCTTTAAATATGATGAACTCATCAAACTTAGAGCAAATAGAAGATTACTTAAAATCAAAAAACTGTACATCTATAACATACTCAAAAGGTTCATATAAAGCTTTATGTAATGATAAAATTTTAGATGTGGCAAATAGTTTTACTATTGATTTGAAGAAAAATACAAAAGAGTATAGCTATAGTAATATTACAAATATCAAAGTAGAAAAATTAGATATTTTATTAAATGATAAAGAAAAGTTACAGTTCAAGTCTAAAGATGAACTTTATAAGTTTTATGAAGATTTAAAAGATGAAATAAAGAAGTAAAGTTACTTCTTTATTTTAAAAGTTTTAGTTGCTTTTTAGCATTTTCTGTACCTGCTTTTTCATACCATTGCTTAGCTACTTTAACATCTTTTTTTGTACCACCTTTTCCATAATGGAAAATAAGACCAATATTATATGCTGCAACTTTATCATCATATTGTTTATAAGCTTTTGTGTAATAGTTTAATGCTTTTTCTATATCAACTTTTCCTAAAAGACCTTTCTCATACATAATTCCAAGTTTTACAATAGCTGCTTTATGTCCCTTATCTTCAGCTTGCTTATATTGTTTAGCAGCTTTTTCATAATCTTTTATATCATAGTAGTATTGTCCTAAATGATAAGCCGCAAACATATCTTTTGAAGCAGCCATTTTATAGTAAGATACAGCTTTTTCTCTATCTTTTTTTACTCCAAAACCTTTTTCATAAAAAACACCTATTAGATTTGTAGCTCTGTAGTCTTTTCTTTCATGACCTTTTTTTAAGTATTCTAAGGCTTTTTTATAATCAAGTTTTATCATTGTATCTTTTGGCGATTCTTCATCTTGATAGTAAAGCCAAGTAAGATAATAATAAGCAGTAGTATAGCCTTTTTGAGCAGCTTGTTCATATAGCTCTTTTGCTTTTTGAAGGTCTCTTTTTACTCCAACACCATATTGATTTACCCAACCTAAATTAGCTAAGTCATAAGAGTATCCTCTTGGTGCTAACTTCTCAAGGAAGTATTTTGCTTTTTTATGGTCTGTTCTATTTCCTTCACATCTTCCACAAAGATATATATCTACAAGTTTTCTTAAAGCCTGATAGTTTCCTTGCTCTGCAAGTTTTTCATAAAGCTTGATAGCTTTTTCTTCATCTTTATACTTTTTAAGTCCATATGGAGGGTTGAAATATAAATCAGCAAGCTCTTTAGTCGCTTTTTTCTCACCTCTTTTTTCTAAAGATTTTAAAAGCTCTAAGGCTTTATTGAAATCTTTGTATTTACTATCTCTTTTGTAAAAGTTAATAAGAGAGTAAGTACTTTTCACATCTCCAAATTCTACAGCTTTTTTTATAGCCTTTAGTGCTAAATCTTTGTCTTTGTATTTATAATCTCTAAAAACATTTCTTAATTCAAAGATATTATCTGTTTCAAGTTTATTTGTAGAGTATTTTTCATTTTCTTCTTTAAAGTATCTTTTTTTATAAGGGTCTGAAATTATCTTTTTATATTTTTCTTTTAGTTTTTCATCTTTTGAGTTGTAGATATAGTCTTGCCATTTTTTTGTTCTAGCATGAGTTTCTGGATTAAATCTATACCTAGAATTTCTATTTATTGCAAGTTCTACAATTGCTTCATGAATTCCATCATTTGCTAATTCTTCAAAAATATTATAAGCTTTTGTATATTCTCTTTTTTCTTTATAAAATTTAGCAAGCATTAGTTTGCCATCTTGTGATTTTTCAAGATTCTGTTTTAATGTAAAGTATTTATCTAAATATTTTTTATCATATGCATAACTTTTTAGAAGTTTAGAAGTTGCTTCCTCATTTCCTAAAACTGAAGCTTTTTCAAGATACTCTTGGGCTTTGTCACTACTTTTTTCAAGTTTCTCTCTATAGTTCCCTTTATTATAAATACTTCCTAACTCAATTAGAGCTTTTTGGTTTTTAGGGTCTAGTTCAAGTACCTTTTCATAAAGAGGTATTGCTTTTTTAAATCTATATTTTTTGTAAAATAAATTTGCAACTTTATAAATGTCTTCACTATTTTTTTTATCTAAAATAGAGTTTATTAGCTCATTGACTTTTTTTTCTTCACTTTTTCTATAACTGCTTCTTCTAATCTTTGTTATGATAGCTTCAATAGGAAGTTCAAAAGATTTTTCTTTCATAATCTTTTCGATATTTTCAGTTTGTCTTGAAAAGTAGTTCTTAGAATAAAATAAGTATAGTTCTTGCATTTGCTTTTCGTTTAAAGAGTTAATTATTTTATCTTCTAAAGCTTTAGCTTCTTCTCTTTTATAAACTTTTAAATAAGACTTTATTAGTTCTATATTTGCACCATTATCACCAAGGCTTGCTGCTAATTTAAAAAGTTCATGAGCTTTTTGGTTTCCATTGATAAACATATCAGCATATTCATCATAGATTTTTGCTACCTTTGTAATCTCTTGGGCATTGTTTTTACTATTGATATTTTTATACCATTTATCAAAATAGTATAATCCTTCTTTTGTTTCTGGAAATTTATAATGTTCTTTTAATTGATACATAGCATTTAAATCACCATTTTGTGAAGCTTTTATTAACTCTTCTTTTGGACTAATGCTATTTTGATTTATGTTAGAGATCGAACAAGCAGTAAAAAAAATCAAAGCAAATAAAGCTATAAGACTATTCTTCATGAGTATTCCTTATTATAATTATAATTTAAAAATATGATATCTTAGATAAATTATTCTTAAATAATAATTTATATGCAACAATATTATAATTTTTAAGTTAATTTTAACAGCTCATTAGTAGTTAAGAGAATTTAATGTATTATCAAAGATTACACATATATTATATAGGATATTTTAAATAGATGAAAGAATTAGTTAATTTTATAAAAGCTTCGGATATTACAAAGACAAATTTTTATAAAAGGTTAAAATGTAAAAAAGATGAAGGTCTTTTACTTCAATACTTAACAAAAGAGTATGTGAAAGGTAGAGACACTTTAATAGTAATAGATGTATTATCTGAATTTTGCGACATAAAAGAGTATGAACACTTAGATAAATTAGACTTAATCAAATCCCTTTTAGAATGTGGCTGGTTAGTTCAAGTTGCTTTTGATCAAATAAAGTTAAATGAAGTTTCAAAACTTGAATTATTAAACTCAAATATTGCACTTTCTAGTTCATATTTAAAACTATTTGAGAATATCTCAGGGGATTTTATTCTTCCTGAAATCAAAAGCTACAGCGATCATTTAGAGTATTTACAAGATCAATTTTTCAAGATAGATTTAGTACAACAACTAAATGTAGTTAGAAAGAACTTTGATATTAATTCTCCTAGTTCAAATAGGTTAAAATCAAAACTTGTTTTACTAGAAAATAGAATTAAAGAGAGAGTAAAAGTAACAAATAGTTCAATAATGCTTGAAGATTTTTTTAAAGAGAATGATTTAGGTGATCAAGAACAAACACTATTTTTAGCTTTATTAAAAGAAGAGTATTCAGGTGGTGATGGTTCGATTAGAGATATGAATGCCTTAATTGAACTAATTTCATCTGATGACTATGAAAAAATAAAATATAGAAGTTTACTTGAAGAAAGTTCAAACTTAGTATCAAAAGGTTTAGTTGATTATGATGAAGTTCTTACAGCTTTTGGTGGAATAAACAGAAACTTCTATATTCCTGATGAGATTTTATATAAAATCTCTCACCCAACAAAGAAAAAAACTAGAAGAACAAAAATCAAACTAGACTCAGTTATCAAAGACCAAGATATGTTTGAGCTTGTAAATACATCTAAAAGCTTGGATGATGTGGTTTTAAATGATAAAACAAAAGAGACTTTAGAGGCTTTACTACAGCAAGTAGATAAAACAGTTGCAAACAGATTAAAGCAATGGGGAATTAAAGATAAAAAAAGAGGAATTGATGCAAAAATCATTTTCTATGGTGTTGCAGGAACTGGTAAAACTTTAACAGCTTTAGCAATGGCTAAATCACTTAAAAAAGAAGTTCTTAGTTTTGATTGTTCAAAAATACTTTCTATGTATGTAGGTGAGAGTGAAAAGAATGTAAGAGCTATTTTTGATAAGTATTACGAACTTAGAGAAATCTCCAAATCAGAGCCAATTTTACTTTTAAATGAAGCAGATCAATTCTTAAGTTCAAGAACAACAGGTGCTGGAAGTGGTAGTGATAAAATGCACAACCAAATGCAAAATATTTTCTTAGAACAAATTGAGAGATTTGATGGAATTTTAATAGCAACAACTAACTTACTTGAAAACTTAGATAAAGCATTTTCAAGAAGATTCAACTACAAAATTGAGTTTATGAAACCAAATAAAGCTCAAAGAGTATTACTTTGGAAAAAGCTTTTACCTGAGGCTTTACCACTTGATGAAAACTTTGATTTAGAAGAGTTAGCTTCTTATGAGTTAACAGGTGGACAAATTGAGCTTATTATAAAAAACACTGCATATAAATTAGCAGTTAGTGATGATCCAATATTTAAAGTTGAAGACTTCAAAGAACAGATTCAAAAAGAGCAAAAAGGTCAGTTTGATTCTGAAAATAAAGTAGGCTTTTTTTAATCGAAAAACAAAGAAGTAAACTTTTACTTCTTTGAAAAATATTCTCATCTTCTCCAAAGAAAAACTAAAAAAAATACTTTTTTGTTCAAAACAGCTCAAATTAAAAAAATAAACTAATGTAAAAATTTAAAGAATATATAAAGTTAGAAAAAAAAGTAAATATGTGAAATTTTGAAACATTGAGATTTTGAAACATGAAAAGTGTATTTTTTGTAATAATTATATGTAAGTTTATCATACCAATTTTAGATACTTCTTTTATAATGGTTCTAAAAGACTATAAAAAGTTGGTATAGAAGTATAGTGTTTCATTTGGTGTCAATTTGATTACATGTGTAGCAAAAAAATAGCCCATAAGCTTTTTTTTATTGGGATAGAAATATCATACCATAACTATTAAAGTGGCTATTTAATACTATTTAGGTACTATATTTAAGCTTCAAGTAAACTTTTTTAGAAAGTTTTATAAAGGATATACGATATGACACATATGGATTTTGCACATCCTTATTTCGGTGCATTTGTTATGTTTGTGGTAACATTTGCTGCATTTGGTGCTACTGTATGGTTATCAAGGTTTATTAGTAGGAAAATTGCTAGACTTGATACTGAGAAACTTAAGACTACACTATATGAGTGTGGACCAGAGGTTACAAAGCAACCAAATACAATCTCTACACAGTTCTACTTAGTTGCATTACTATTCATTCTATTTGATGTTGAAATTATTTTTATGTTCCCATGGGCTATCAACTTTAAAATTTTAGGTTGGTTTGGGTTTGTAGCAATGATTTTATTTATCACGATTTTATCAATAGGATTCCTATATGAATGGAAGAAAGGAGCCTTAGAATGGCACAGCATAAAGTAAATTATTTACAAGATGGCGGAGCGCCTATAAAATTAACAACTATTGATAAGCTTGTAAATTTTGGTAGGTCAAACTCAATATGGCCTATGACTTATGGATTAGCATGTTGTGCCATTGAGATGATGGCTACTGGTGCTTCAAGATATGACTTCGATAGATTTGGTACTATCTTTAGAGCATCTCCAAGACAATCTGACTGTATTATTATTGCTGGTACATTAACTAAAAAACACGCTGAATTCATGAGAAGGCTTTATGATCAAATGCCTGATCCAAAATGGGTGATTTCTATGGGATCATGTGCTAATACAGGTGGTATGTTTAATACTTATGCAACAGTTCAAGGTGCAGATAGAATTGTACCTGTTGATATTTATTTACCAGGTTGTGCTCCAAGACCAGAAACATTACAGTATGCATTAATGACTCTGCAAAAGAAGATTAGAAGAGAATCAATCTTTAGAGCTAAGAAGAAAAAAAGGTTAGTTTAATGAGACAGTATAAACCAAAAGATGATGTACAAAGAAAATCATACTTCTCAGATAGATTTTATGTAACACCAAGTTTACCAAGACTTGATGTAAATGAAGATGGGCAGTTTGCAAAAGATTATGAGTCTTTCTCATCAAAGATTGATGTAAAAGAAGCTTATATTGAACATACTCATTTAGTAATGCACATAGATAAAAACTCTATTGTTGATGCAATGACTCTTTTAAAAGATGAGCTTGAGTACGATATGTTAATGGAATTATCAGCTATTGATTACTTAGCTAAAAGAGATGGTTATGAACTATTCTATGAAATGCTATCATTATCAAAACATAAAAGATTAAGAATCAAATGTTTCTTACAAAAAGATGATGCTGTTGAATCTGTAACTTTTGTATTTAAATCAGCAAACTGGTCTGAGAGAGAAATGTATGATATGTTAGGTGTAAAAGTAGTAAATCATCCTAATATGAAAAGAATTATTATGCCAGATGATTGGTATGATCACCCACTTAGAAAAACTTATCCACTTCAAGGTGATGAGGCAGCTTCATGGTATGAAGTTGATAAAATCTTCGGAAAAGAAGCTAGAGATATTATAGGACCTGAACAAAGAGATCCAGCAGCAATTGATAGATATGACACAACTAGATTTGCAAGACTTGGACATGAAGTACCTTATGATACAGATATTTCACAGTTTGAGCCTGAAACAGCTATTAACTATCAAGAAGATAATGCCACACCAATTATGAAAAAATTAAAACCTGAAGAATCAGTTGTTTTAAAAAGAAGAAGGTAATAAAGTATGCAAACACAACAACCAAATAGATTAAAACCTTTTTTTGAAAATATAAACTTCGAGAGAGAAGATAACACAATGATGGTGAACTTTGGGCCTCAACACCCATCAGCTCACGGTCAGTTAAGACTTGCTTTAGAATTACAAGGTGAGGAAGTTGTAAAATCAAGACCATTAATTGGATACCTTCATAGAGGTATGGAAAAAATGGCTGAGAATATGATTTATAATGAATTCTTACCAACTACAGACAGAATGGACTATATCGCTGCAACTTCTAATAACTATGGTTATGCTTTAGCTATTGAAAAGTTACTTGGTATTGAAGCACCAAGAAGAGCAGAGATTATTAGAACTATGCTTTTAGAATTAAATAGAATTACTTCTCACTTATTCTGGTTAGCAACTCATGCACTTGATGTTGGTGCTATGTCGATGTTCTTATACTGTTTTAGAGAAAGAGAATACGCAATGGACTTAATTGAAGACTATTGTGGTGCAAGGCTTACACACTCAGCTGTTAGAATTGGTGGAGTTCCTTTAGACTTACCATCTAACTGGATTGATGATTGTGAGTCATTCTTAAAGATCTTACATGAAGAGTTAGAAAAATATGAAGGTTTATTAACAGAAAATAGAATCTGGAAAATGAGACTTGAAAATGTAGGAGTTATTACACCTCAAATGGCAAAAGATTGGGGATGTTCAGGTATTCCTTTAAGAGGTGCTGGTATTAAATGGGACCTAAGAAAAGAGATGCCTTATGGTATTTATGATGAATTAGATTTTGATGTTCCAATTTCTGAAACTTGTGACTCTTATGGTAGATACAAACTTTGTATTGCTGAGATTAGAGAGTCTGCTAAAATTTTAAGACAATTATTCCCAATGTACATGGAAAGTGAATCTCAACTTATGGCTCACGCTCCTGAGTATATTTCAGCTCCAAAAGAGCAAATTATGACTCAAAACTACTCTTTAATGCAACACTTTGTACTTGTAACACAAGGTATGAGACCACCAAAAGGTGAAGTTTATGTTGCAACTGAATCACCAAAGGGTGAGTTAGGATATTATGTAGTAAGTGATGGAACACCATACGCTTATAGACTTAAAATGAGAACACCAAGTTTCCAACATACTGCAATCTTAGAAGAGATTCTAGTAGGAACACAATTAGCTGACGTTGTTACTATTATTGGTAACCTAAACATCGTATTTGGTGAAATTGATAGATAGGGGAATAGAAGTATGAAAAGATTTGATTTAAGACATTTAAAAAACGACTTCTATGACAGAATGTTAGAGCTTATGGATACTCAAATTGCTGATGGTGAAACGGCTATTATTATGTTTGAGATTGGTGATTTTGAAAATATCCAAAAATCTGCTGATGTTATTTATGAAGCAGGATATACTTTAATGAACTCTATTAAATTCAATGAAGTTGATTGGACTTTAGTTGTAAAGAAAGTTAAGCCTGAACCAAAAGAAGTTGAAGAAGAAGCTTCACAGGATGCTAAATAATGGATAAAAAAGAGCTAATTGCTAAAAGTGATTTTGTAATTACTTTAGGAACAATGCTTTCTAATAATAAAGAGGCTTACAGAGACTCAATTATTGAATCAATAGCAAAAACAAACGCAAAATTTGTTTATATGCATCCAATTGATAATATTGATATTAAGCTTTATTATACACAGTTTATAAAATATGAAGTAGGAAGTGAAGAAGGTATTTGCGCTTTACTTCTTGATGCTTTTGTAAAAGATTGTGATAAAGAAGTAAAAGCTTATATTGATGATTTAGATTTAGGGTATGTTTCAGCAGAAAGTAGTGCAGGGGAAGAAGAGTTTGAAGAAGTTTATGAGGCATCAAAAGAGTCTTCTTTCAAAACACTAATTGTTGGTGATGATATTATTGAACATGATAGAATTGAGAATATTGTAAAACTTCTAGCTGTAATTAAAAAGTATTCAGATTTAAATATTGTAGTTTTAAATAAGGATTTAGAACAAAAAGTTAACTCTTGTGAAAACTTTGACTTAGAAGAAATAGAAGACTTAAAATCATATAACGGAACATTAGTTTATAGATTGATTGATGAAGAAGAGAATGATATTTTATCTTGTAGTCAATCTTTTGCTAATATTGCAAAAGTTCAAGATGGTAATGAAGTTTTTATTAACTTTGCAGGTGAAAAAACAAAAAGAGTTTTAAAAGTTGATGATAAGTTAAATGGTACTGTATCAATAGCAAAAAGTTTAAACTGTGAGAGTGAACTTTTTAAAGGTTATAGATATAAGCAAGTAAAAATAGAAAAGGTTGATGCATAATGAGTGATATGATTACATTAACAATAGATGGTAAGTCTGTAGAGGCAAAAGATGGTGAAACTATCTTAAATACAGCAAGAGCAAATGATATATTTGTTCCTGCGGTTTGTTATTTAACTAGATGTTCACCAACTTTAGCATGTAGACTATGTCTTGTTGAAGCAGATGGAAAACAAGTTTATGGTTGTAATACTAAGATTAAAGAGGGGATGGACATCTCAACTGTTACTCCTAATATTGCTAAAGAAAGACGTGCAATTATGGAAGTTTACGATGTAAACCATCCATTACAGTGTGGTGTTTGTGACCAAAGTGGAGAGTGTGAATTACAAAACTACTCTTTATACATGAATGTTGACTCACAAAGCTATAGTATAAAAGATATTCATAGACCAACACAACACTGGGGTGTTATGAACTATGATCCAGCACTTTGTATTGTATGTGAAAGATGTGTAACTGTATGTAAAGATATGGTTGGATCAAACGCACTATCTACTGTAAAAAGAGGTGCAGATGCAATTGATAAGACATTTAAAGCAGAAATGCCAAAAGATGCTTATGCAATGTGGAATAAATTAAATAAATCATTAATTGGATATGACAGTGATGCATGTACTGATTGTGGTGAGTGTATTTCAGCTTGTCCAGTAGGTGCTTTAGTATCTCATGACTTCCAATATACTTCAAATGCTTGGGAATTAAAGAAAATTCCAGCAGCTAATCCACACTCATCTGATTGTGCATTTATGTATTATGAAATCAAACAAGAATCTATAGATAACCATGCTCAAAAGAGAATTTATAGAGTTACAAATGAACCTCATTTCTCTACTGTAAATGGTGCTGGAAGATTTGCATATGATTTTGAAAACAAAGTTGAAGCAAAAGATGAAGTAGCATTTAATAAAGCTATTGAAGCATTTAGTAAAGCTGATACTATTAAATTTAACTCATACATCACAAATGAAGAAGCTTTAATCTTACAAAAACTTGCAAAACAAAGAGGTGCTAGACTTGTAAATGAAGATGCTAGAAGATACCAAGAATTCTTAAAGAATTATGCATCAACATCTGGAAGATCTTTATACTCATCAACATTAACTGATGTTCACCAAGCTAACTTTGTAATTTCTGTTGGTTCATATTTAAAATCTGACTTACCAAATGCAAGATATGCCTTTAATAATTCAGTTATTATGAATAAAGGTGCTGCTTTATACTTCCACCCAGTAGCAGATCCTGTTATGGAAAAAATTGGTAAAAAAGGTAAAACAACAGACTTTATTTATCATGATGCAATGGCACAAGAAGCTATTTTATACTTTATTTTATATAAATTTGGAAAAGATTTACCAGCATCAATCAAAGAGTTTATTGACTCAAAAACTGAAATGAGAACTAAAACTGTAGTTGAAACTGTAAAAGAAAAAGTTGTTGAAATTGTAAAAGATGAAGAAACAGGTGAAGAAAAAGAAGTTTCAAAAATGGTTCCTAAGAAAGTTGAAAAAGAAGTTGAATTTGAATACAACGTATTTATTGAAGAGTTTGGAAAAGACGAAACTTTCTTAGAATTAGTTGATTCAATGCTTGCTAAAAAAGATAAATTCTCACTAATTGTTGGTGAAGATTTAATCACTCATCCAAATGCAACAAATTTAGCAAAACTATGTGGAATTATTGATAGATATACTGCTTTTGATATTGTAATTTTACCAACTCAAACAAATACTCTTGGAGTATCTTTAATTTGTGACTTAGCAAAAGAAGAGAGTGGTTTTGTTGTAGGGTACAATGAAAAAGCTGACTTTGAATTATCTGCTTTAGGTGATGGAGATTTAGATATTCCTGCACTTAATCAACAAGAAGGAACTTTCACAAATGTAGATAAGAAAGTTATTCCTACAAACGCTGCACTTGCTCATAAAGGTTATAACTTAAATGATATTGCAAATATAGTGTTAAATGATGAAGTTGAATATACAATTGAATACACAGAGCAATTACCACTTACAGGTGGATTTAAAGCAGTAGAATTTGATTCATTACCAAATGAATTTGGAAATGATAGAGTTGAGTATAGAGGATATGATTTATCTGTATTAGTAAGCGAGGCTAGTGATGAAGTTGAATTAAACTTGTCATCTAAATTAGAGCTTGCAGAAGATGAAATAGTAGTTTATAAAGCTAATCCAATTAATCAATTCAATGAATTTACAGCTATTGCTCATGAATTTAAAGATGATTTAAAATCAGGTGTTTTCTTCTCTCAAAGTGCATTTGATAAGTTAGAGTTACAAGAGGGTGATAAGGTAAAAATTGAAGCAAATGGTCAAACTTTAGAGTTAAATGCTTATGTTGATATCCAAATTAATGGTGAAATTGCATATGTATCTACTTTTGAGAAAAACTCAGCTTCAAGAGCTTTATTTAACACTTACAGATATAGTAAAGCAAAAGTGACAAAGGTATAATATGGAAACTGGAATTATTATAGAAACAATTGTAAAAGTTTTCACAGTAATCTTAGTATTTTCTGCACTAGCTGGATTTACTACGTATATTGAAAGAAAAGTTTTAGCATTTATGCAAAGAAGACTTGGTCCTACAAATGTAGGTCCTTATGGTCTTTTACAAATTGCAGCAGATGGTATTAAGCTATTTACAAAAGAGGACTTTATCCCTGCAAATGCAAATAAACCAATCTTTATGATAGCACCAATTATTACAGCAGCTACCGCATTTATAGCAATGTCTGCAGTTCCTTTCTTCCCAGAGTTTGAAATCTTTGGATATACAGTAAGACCAATTATCTCAGATGTAAATGTTGGGGTTTTATTTGTATTATCAGTTGGAGCTATTGGGCTTTATGGACCATTACTTGGTGGTATGAGTTCTGCTAATAAGTGGGCTTTAATTGGTGGGGCTAGAACAGCAATTCAAATGCTTTCATATGAAATTGTATCAGGTCTTGCTTTACTTGCACCTATTATGATGGTTGGTTCATTATCACTAATTGATATTAATAACTACCAAGCAGGTGGTATTTCTGAATGGATTATTTGGTATCAGCCTTTAGCATTTATTTTATTTGTAATTGCAGGATTTGCAGAAACAAATAGAACACCATTTGACTTACTTGAGCATGAAGCTGAATTAGTTGCAGGTTATGCAACTGAGTATTCAGGTTTGAGATGGGGTATGTTCTTTATTGGTGAATATGCTGCATTATTTACAATTTCATTCTTAATTGCACTTATCTTCTTAGGTGGATTTGAGCCATTATGGTTTATTCCTGGTGGATTAGCAATTATTTTAAAAGTGATGTTATTAATTTTCATTTTCTTATGGACAAGAGCAGCGTGGCCACATGTTAGACCTGATCAGTTAATGTGGTTATGTTGGAAAATATTAATGCCACTAGCAGTACTAAATATTTTAGTTACTGGTTTAGTGATAATGATATAAGGGGTAATTATGAGTTTTAAAGAGTTTAAAAATAGAAATATATCTGAAGATTACGTAACAGTTCAAGAAGATAATTATCCAAAAACAGAATGGGAATCTTTTAAGCAAGTAATGAAAAGATCTGTAAAAGGTGAACTTTTAACAGGTCTTAAAATTACATGGAAAATGATGACAGGAGCACTTTTCAAAGGAGAAATGGCAACTGTTCAATATCCAGCTGAAAAATTACCTATTGGTCCTAGATATAGAGCAGTACATAAACTATTAGTACTTCTAGAGTCTGGAAGTGAAAGATGTATTGGTTGTGGTTTATGTGAAAAGATTTGTATTGCAAATTGTATTAGAATGGAAACTAAAATTGATGAGAACTCAAGAAAGGCAGTGACAGAATATACAATTAACATGGGAAGATGTATTTTCTGTGGTTATTGTGCTGAAGTTTGTCCTGAGTTAGCTATCGTTCATGGAGGAAGATATGAAAACTCTTCTGAGCAAAGAGCACACTTCTCATTAAAAGAGGATATTTTAACGCCATTTGATCAATTAAATCAACAAACAGAGTTTGCAGGTTTTGGTTCAGTATCTCCAGATGCTGATGAAAAAATCAAGAAAACTCCATTATCTTACTAAGGAGTCTGAATGTTTGAAACAGTAGCTTTTATAGTCTTTTCAGTACTAACAATAGGAATGTTCCTAATAACAGTACTTACAAATAATGCCTTATATGCACTAAGTGCAATGGCAGCAGGAATGATTTTTATTTCTGCATTTTTCTTTTTACTAGGTGCAGACTTCTTAGGTGCCGTACAAATTGTGGTTTATACAGGTGCAGTAATGGCACTTTATGCCTTTGGTATGATGTTCTTTGACTCACTTTCTGTTGTAAAAGAGAAAGTAAATAATCCTAGGTTAGTATTTTTACTTTCAGGAATGGTTGCTTTAATTGTTGTTGTTGTTTTTATGGCACCAGTAATTGGAGAAAATGTTCAAGCAAATTATCCTATCAACCCTGAATATGGTAATTCAGCAGACGTTGGTTTAGTTCTATTTACTAAGTACTTAGTTCCATTTGAAGTTGCAGGTATTATGTTACTTGTAGCAATGATTGGTGGAATTGTACTTGCAGGTAAGAAAATGAACGAATCTTATTCTGAAATGCATGAAGAAGAAATTGATGCACATATCGCAGCAGAAGCTCAAGCTGAAGCTCAAAAAGAATCTAAGGAGGCAAAATGACACTTAATGCCTATTTGATACTTTCAACACTTCTATTTTGTATAGGATTGATTGGAGTAATTAGAAGAAAGAATGTTCTAATGCTTTTCTTCTCAACAGAAATTATGTTAAATGCTGTAAATGTAGGACTTGCAGCAGTATCTAAATTCCATGGGGATTTATCTGGACAAATGTTTGCCTTCTTTATTATTGCAGTTGCTGCTGCTGAAGTTGCTATTGGTCTTGGATTATTAATTCTTTGGTATAAAAGAACGGGTTCTATTAATTTAGATGATATTCAAGGGATGAAGGGGTAATAATGGAAAAATTTATATATATAGCACTTTTTGCCCCACTTGTTGGTTCACTTGTAGCTGCATTATTCTCAATGCAGCCAAAAAATGCCTTCACTGGTTGGTTTACATCGTTTATGTTAGCTGTTTCAATGGTAGCTTCATTAAACCTTTTACAATATGTTTATACAACAGATGAGACTTTTAATGTAGTTTTATTTGAATGGATTGTATCAGGAAGTTTAAATATACCTATGGGATTTGTAGTTGATCATGTATCAGTTGTAATGATGACTGTTGTAACTGTGGTTTCTACAATGGTTCATATTCACTCAATTGGTTATATGGAACATGACAAAGGTTTTAATAGATACTTCTCTTACCTTTCAGCATTCGTATTCTCAATGTTAGTACTTGTTATGTCTGATAACTTTGCTGTACTATTTATTGGATGGGAAGGTGTTGGTGTTTGTTCATGGTTACTAATTGGATTCTGGTATCATAAAGAATCTGCATCATGGGCTGCAAATGAAGCATTTATTATGAATAGAGTAGGTGATTTAGGTTTATTACTTGGTATGTTCTTAATTTACTGGAATATAGGAAGTTTACAATATGATGTAGTATTTGCTAATGTTGCAAATTTAGAGACTTCTACACTTACTTGGATTGGTATCTTATTATTTGTTGGTGCTATGGGTAAATCAGCACAATTCCCCTTACATACATGGCTTGCAGATGCAATGGAAGGGCCTACTCCTGTTTCAGCATTAATTCACGCAGCAACAATGGTAACAGCTGGTGTTTACTTAGTAATTAGATCAAATGAATTATATGCACTAATTCCAGAAGTTGGATATGGTATTGCTTGTTTAGGTGCATTTGTTGCAATTTTTGCAGCAACAATGGCTTTAGTAAACAATGATATGAAAAGAATTATTGCTTACTCAACATTATCACAATTAGGATATATGTTTGTAGCAGCTGGTCTTGGTGCATACTGGGTAGCACTTTTCCACTTAGCAACTCACGCCTTCTTTAAATCAGTATTATTCTTAGGTGCTGGTAATGTAATGCACGCTATGGATGATGAATTAGATATTAGAAAGATGGGTGGATTACATGAAAAGATGAAAGCTACTTCAATTATTATGTTTGTAGCTTCACTTGCACTTGCTGGTATCTTCCCATTAGCAGGGTTCTTCTCAAAAGATAAAATTTTAGAAGCTGCGTTTAATGCTGATGCTTATATTTTATGGGCTACTTTATGGATAACTGCTGGTTTAACAGCATTTTATTCATTTAGACTTGTATTTAAAATTTTCTTTGGAAAACAAAATTACAGTAATGATGAATTCCATCCTCACGAAGCAAAAGGTTTTGTTATCGCTGCAATGTTACCATTAGCTGTATTAGCAGTAATTGCTGGTTGGTTTGAACATGCATTTATTGATTTTGTAACTAAGATTTTACCAACATGGGAAGCTTCAAATACAGCAGGCTCAACTGTTTGGATTTTAATACTAGTTACAACTGCAGTAGCCCTTGGTGGTATAGCAGTTGCTTATGTTAAGTACTTCAAAGGTGATGGATTTAGTAAAGAGTGGGAAAATAAAGCAATTTACAAGCTTTTAATTAACCAATACTATGTTCCACAGTTCTATGAGAAATTTGTTTCTAAACCATATTATGCAATGTCTGTATGGTTCTTTAAAGTAATAGAAATTAAAATGATTGATAATACGATTGATTCAATTGCTAGATTTATTTATAAACTAGGTACAAATATTAGAGTTATTCAATCAGGTAATTTATCAACATCATTAAGACTAATGGTTATAGGACTTATTATGGGTCTTGTATTCGCCTTAGTTTTAGCGGTTATATAAGGGGTTATGTAAATGGAAAATATTTTATCGATGCTGATATTCTTCCCAGCAGCAGCTGCAACGGTTGGATTCTTAATTCATAAGGATTCAATGAGACAATATGGTGTAGTTGTAACTGTTGTTGAGTTTGTTTTAGCTTTACTTTTATGGTATCACTTTGATCCAAGTATGGCTGGAATGCAGTTTGTTCAAAATTTACCAATAATCTCTTCTATGGGTATAGGTTATGTTGCTGGTGTTGATGGTGTATCATTATTCTTAATTATTATGATTACATTTATGACGATGATTGCTGTTATTGGATTAACTGAAAAAAGAAATATTAAAAACCTAATCATTACTATGCTTTATTTAGAAATGACAATGGTTGGTGTATTTGTTGCTCTTGATGTAATCATGTTCTATGTTTTCTGGGAATTAACACTTATTCCAATGTTCTATATCATTGGATTCTGGGGAGCTGAAAGAAGATTTTATGCTGCAATGAAGTTTTTCTTATATACATTCATTGGTTCATTAATCATGCTTGTAGGTATGTTATATTTTGGATATATATATCATCAAACTACAGGAACTTGGAGCTTTAACTTACTTGATTGGTATGGAGCGATTTTACCATTTGATGTTCAATTATGGTTATTTATTGCATTCTTCTTCGGATTTGCAGTAAAGGTTCCAATGATTCCATTCCATACATGGCTTCCTTTAGCACACGGTGAAGCACCAACAATTGGATCTATTATCCTTGCAGCTGTATTATTAAAAATGGAAACTTATGGATTTATTAGATTCTCTCTTCCATTATTCCCTGATGCAGCAGTTTACTTTATGTGGTTTATGGCAGCACTAGCTATTATAGCTATTATATATACAGCAATGCTTGCTTATGCTCAAGAAGACATGAAGCAGATGATTGCATACTCATCTGTATCTCACATGGGTGTTATTACATTAGGTGTGTTCGCTTTAAACACAGAAGGTATTGTAGGTGCAGTATATCTGATGCTTGGACATGCTATTGTTTCAGGAGCACTGTTTATGTGTGTAGGTGTTTTATATGATAGAAGAAAAACTAAGATGATTAAAGAGTTTGGTGGATTAGCTCATAATATGCCAATGTTTGCACTTGTATATGCAGTTGTTTTAATGGGTTCTGTTGGACTTCCTTTAACAGCTGGATTTGTTGGTGAGTTCTTAGCTTTACTTGGATTCTTTAAAGCATCTCCAATTTTAACATTTATTGCTTCTTTAACTATTGTATTGAGTGCAATTTATATGTTATCAATGTACAAAAGAACATTCTTTGGTGAGTTAACTAATCCAAAGAACAAACCTTTAAAAGATATTTTTGGAAGAGAATTAGTTGCACTTGGATCTTTAGTTGCTTTAATTATTGCATTAGGTGTTTATCCAAAAGTTGTACTAGATCCGCTTAATACTTCTGTAAATCATTTAACTCAAGTTATGCAAGTAAAAGCAGTAAATGAAGATACAAAAGAGAAGTTAAAAGCTTTAAATACAGTAGGGGAGGTTAAATAGATGCTAGAGCCTATTTCAATTAGTTTAGAGAGTTTAAACCTAGGTACTTTAGCACCTATGGTTATTGCAATTATTGGTGCAATTAGTATTATTTTAACAGACCTTTTTAATAAAAATAAGCATAAATCATTATATGTAATGATTGTTATTCTTTTCTTAGTATTTGACTTATTTACACTATTAGCCTTTTCAGGTAATGAAAGAGGTTTATTTGACATAATGCTACTTGATGGTATTGCAATACTATCTCAATGTATTATTATTGGTGGATCAATTCTATTTATTTTCTTAGGACTTTCAAAATTAAGATTCCAAGACTTTAGACATGCTGAGTACTTTGCACTATATTTATTTATGGTAGCAGGATTCCAGTTTATGGTAAGTTCTGATTCTTTAATTATGATTTTTGTAGGACTTGAAACTGCTTCATTAGCTTTATATACAATGATTGCAATGCATAATAGAATGGTTTCAATTGAAGCTGCTATTAAATACTTTACAATGGGTGCACTAGCAGCTGCTTTCTTTGTATTTGGTTCTATGGTTTTCTATGCCTTAACAGGGTCTTTTGAATTAGCACAAATTTCTCAAGTATTAAGTGAACAAAACTATTTATCAAGTGATAATTTCTCTAACTATGTTATGGTATTAGTTGGATTTGTATTTATGTTCGCAGCACTTGGATTTAAATTATCGTTATTCCCATTTCATACATGGGTTCCAGATGTTTACCAAGGTTCAACATCAGCATTAGCTGGATTTATGTCTGTTATTCCAAAAATGGCAGGTTTTGTTGTAGCACTTAGATTTTTTGATGTATTTGTACATAGTGGAGATACAATTATTTACTTCATGTTATATATCACTGTAATTTTAACTATGACTATTCCAAACTTAATTGCATTACAACAAACAGATATTAAAAGAATGCTTGCTTACTCATCTATTTCAAATGCGGGTATGGCAATGGCAGCAATTTTAATAGGAACACATCAATCAACAAATGCACTATTCTTATATTGGATTTTATTTACAGTTACTAACTTTGGTGCTTTTGGTATGTTATGGCTTAATAGAGGTAAAGAGTATAAAGATTATGATTCTCCATACTCATTTAAAAAGTTCTCAGGGCTTGCTCAAATTTCACCATTTACAGCAGCAATCTTAGGACTATTCTTATTTGCTCTTACAGGACTTCCTCCATTTGCATTATTCTGGGGAAAAATGTATTTAGTTTCAAGTGCAGTAAATGCAGGTGAAATTGCTTTAGCAGTTGTTATTGTACTAAACTCTGCAATTGCAGCATACTATTACTTAAGACCAGTTTCTTATATGTTCTTAAGAGACCCAGAGCAAGGGGCAAATACTAAATTTATGCAAAATGCAACAACTCCAATGAAATCAGTTGTTGGTTTTGCAGTATTTTTAGCAATTACTTCAATTTTCTATATTCAACCATTACTAGACATAATTTCTCACTACGTAGCTAGTTCAGGATTTTAGTATATAATCTAGCCATTTAATATTTAAATGGCTAGGAATATAGTAGAATCAATTTATGAAAGCTTTTTTTTATTTACTACTTTTTTCAACATTTCTTTTTTCAAATAGTTTAAATCTTGATAATAAGGACTTAGATATTCTAAAAAAAATAAAATCACTAAGTGATGATGAAATGTTATCTTATTCACTTATGGCAATAGCCATAAAAGAGTCTAATCTTGGGAAGTTTGTAGTAAATCATAAAACAAAAGATTATGGACTTTTTCAAGCAAATATCAAAACTATAATATCAAGACAGAAAGTAAAAGATACTAAAGAAAATAGAGAGTTTTTTGCTAATAAACTTATAAATGATGTTTCTTTTGCAACAGCAAATGCAATAATAGAGCTTGAATATTGGAGAAAAGTCCATAATAATAACTGGGCAAAAACATGGGCTTCATATAATACTGGTTGGAGATATGAGAGTAAAACAGGTTTTAAGTATGCAAATAGTATTTTTAAAATTATCAAAAAACTTAAGCTTGAATACAGACTTTAAGTTAATATAACCAAAAGATAAACCATAACTTGCTAAAATCCAATTAATTAATCATAAGGAAAGATTTTGAAAAAAATTACTGTTGCACATTCACCGGACGCTGATGATATTTTTATGTATTATGCAATAAAATTTGGTTGGGTTACTCCAAAAGATGCTGTATTTGAAAATATTGCAGATGATATTGAGACACTAAATAAAGCTACATTAAAAGGTCAGTATGATATTTGTGCAATCTCTTTTGCTTTATATCCATTTGTGAAAAATGATTATGCACTATTAAAAACAGCAGTATCATTTGGTGAGGGTTATGGGCCTAAACTTATGAAAAGAAAAGGTACTAAGCTTAAAAGAAATTTTAAAGTAGCACTTAGTGGAGAGTTTACAACTAATGCACTTTTATTTAAAATAGCTTATCCTGATGCAAGAATTACTTATATGAACTTCCTAGATATTGAAAAAGCTGTAATTGATGGAGAAGTTGATGCTGGTGTATTAATTCATGAATCAATTTTAACTTATGATGATGCCCTAGAAGTAGAAAAAGAGATGTGGGATGTTTGGGTTGAGTTAAGTGGTGGAGATTTACCACTACCACTTGGTGGAATGTGTTTAAGAAGATCACTTCCTTTACACAATGCTATTGATTATGAAAAAACTTTAATCAAAGCAGTTGATGTTGCAAATAAAAATAGAAAAGTTTTAGCTCCTATGTTACTTGAAAAAGGTCTTATTAGAGTAGATGCTGATACTTTAGATAACTATTTAGATTTATACGCAAATGATAATTCAGTTAAATTAAGTGATATTCAATACAAAGCTTTAGATAAACTATATGAATTGGGTTATAAGCATGGTTTTTATGAGAGCCTTATAAAAGCTGGAGATTATTTGATTCCTGATGATTATGAAGAGTTAAGAGCAAGATAGTAAAGGTATAAGTGGAAAATTATTTTAAACAAATAGATTTTAGTAAATACTCATCTTTACATATAGGACCAACTTGTGAGGTTTTAGTAATAAATGAAATAGGTGAGTATCCGGACTACCAAATACTAGGACGTGCTAATAATACATTAATATCAAATAATCCACCAAAATTTGCTGTTTTAGGTGAGGCATTTGAGTATATTGAGCAAAAAGATGGACTTTTATATGTTGGATGTGCTACTAAATCAGGAAAGCTTTTATCTTATGCAAAAAGAAATAACCTAGCAAATTTAGAGTTTTTAGGAAAACTTCCAGGTTGTCTTGGTGGTCTTGTAAAAATGAATGCTGGATTAAAAGAATGGGAAATTTTCAATTATATTCATTCAATTAAGACAAATAAAGGTTATATTAAAAAAGAGAATATAGAATACTCTTATAGAAATACAAAAATTGATACTATTGTTTATGAGGTAGTATTTAATATTGAATATGGCTATTCTAAGAAAATGGCCGAGAAATTTAAGAAGATGAGAGATAATCAGCCACAATTGCCAAGTGCAGGTTCTTGTTTTAAAAATCCGAAAGATGATTATGCAGGAAGATTAATAGAAGCAGTTGGACTAAAAGGTTTTAAAAAAGGTGGCATGGGATTTTCCCAAGAACACGCTAACTTTTTAGTGAATTATGGCGGTGGAACATATGAAGAGGCTATTTATATGATTAGTTTAGCCCAAGATAAGATAAAAGAGCAGTTTAATATAGATATTAAAAAAGAGATTATAGTTTATTAAAAATATTAATTAATTTATGTTAGAATGCACGAATTTAAAAAGTGAAATGAGGTTTTTTAGTGAAGAATTTAGTAATAGTGGAGTCTCCAGCCAAAGCAAAGACAATATCAAAATTTTTAGGTAAAGATTTTAAGGTAATGGCTTCTATGGGTCATGTAAGAGATTTACCAAAATCAAAATTAGGGTTTGACCCAGAAGATAATTTTAAGCCAAAGTATTTAGTATCAACTGATAAAAAGAAAGTAATAAGCGATTTAAAAAAAGAGATTACTAAAGATACAACAATCTATCTAGCGGCCGATGAGGATAGAGAGGGAGAGGCTATTGCATGGCACTTAATCCCCGCACTAAAAATTGAAAAAAACCCTATTAAAAGAATTGTATTTCACGAAATCACTAAAGATGCAATAATAAAAGCATTAGAAAACCCAAGAGATGTTGACCAAAATTTAGTTGATGCCCAACAAGCAAGAAGAATTTTAGATAGAGCTGTTGGTTATGAACTTTCACCATTATTATGGAAAAAAGTAAGATATGGTTTAAGTGCAGGAAGGGTTCAATCTGTTGCAGTTAAAATCATAGTTGATAGAGAAAATGAAATTAGAGAGTTTAAACCAGAAGAATATTGGAAAATTAAATCTGAGTTTATAGATCCATCTTTAAAATCAGAATTAGCTAAAGAGAATGGTAAAAATGTAAAAGTAACAAATGAAGCCCAAGCTAAAGCAATAGAAGCTTCTTTAAAACTTGGAAATTTCACATTAGTTGATATTGAGGAAAAAGACTCAAAAAGAAACCCAGCAGCTCCATTTACAACATCTACTTTACAGCAAGAAGCCAGTAGAAAGCTTGGATATTCTGTAAAGCAAACAATGATTATTGCACAGCAGTTATATGAAGGTAATGTAGGAAACATTCCAGATCATTCAGGTGGTTTAATCACTTATATGAGAACTGACTCACTAAACCTTTCTAAAGTTGCAACAAGTGCTGCAAAAGAAGTAATTGAAGCTGAATATGGAAAAGACTATTCATTAAGTAAGCCTAGAGTTTATAAATCTAAGGCAAAAGGAGCACAAGAGGCTCACGAAGCTATTAGACCTGTAAATCTAAGCTTAAAACCAAGTGATATAAAACCTTATGTAGAGGCTTCTCAATATAAACTTTATAGTTTAATTTGGAAAAGAACACTTGCTACTCAAATGGCACCGGCTCAAATTGCAAATACTACATATAAAATCCAAGCTGGAAAAGATGGTGAATATGAGTTCCAAACAAAGGGACAAAGAATAGTATTCCCAGGTTTTATGAAAGCATATACAGAAGGAAGTGATAATCCTGAATCTGCACTTGATAGTAGTGAAAAAATTCTTCCAACAATCAAAAAAGGTACAGTTTTAAATCTTTCAAAATTAGAGTTAGAACAGTTATTTACAAAGCCACCTGCAAGATATACAGAAGCATCACTAGTTAAAAAATTAGAGAGTGAAGGAATAGGAAGGCCATCAACTTATGCTCCTACTATTTCAACAATACAACAAAGAGAATATGTTGTAAAAACAGAAGATAAAAAATTAGCACCAACTCCAACAGGAGAGATTGTAAACTCATTTTTAAATGATCATTTTTCAGATATTGTTGACTTAGGGTTTACAGCTAAAATAGAAGAAGAGTTTGATGAAATTGCAGAGGGTAAAATAGCTTGGGAACAAGTGATGACTGACTTTTATGGAAATTTCAAAAAAACAATTGTTGAAAAAGAAGAGAGTGTTAATAAAGAAGATTATCTTCAAGTAAGAGAGATTGGAACAGACCCAGAGTCTGGTAAGCCAATTAGTGCTAGAGTTGGAAGATATGGACCTTTTGTTCAAATTGGTACTAAAGATGATGAGGAAAAACCAAAGTTTGTTGCAATTCCTGATCATTTAAATATGGATACAATTACACTTGAAGAAGCACTATTTTTATTTACTTTACCAAGAGTTGTTGGACAAACAGAAGATGGGGAAGATATCAAAGCAAACATTGGAAGATTTGGGCCGTATTTACAAGTAAAAAGTAAATATTATTCATTAAAAACTGATGATCCATATACTATTGAAGAAGCAAGAGCTAAAGAGGTAATCAAAGAGCTTGATGAAGCAAAAGCAAAAGCTACAATAAAAGAGTTTGCAGAAGAAAAGATTCAAATCTTAAATGGAAGATATGGGGCATATATCAAACAAGGTAGAAAAAACTTTAAAATACCAAAAGGAAAAGTTGCAGAAAATTTAACATTAGAAGAGTGTCAAGAGATAATTGCAAAAGATCCAAAGTCTAAAACAACAGCGAAAAAAGCTACTGCAAAAAAGACAACAGCTAAGAAAACAACAACAAAAAAGACTACAACTAAAAAAACGACAGCAAAAAAGAGCCCTTCTAAAAGCTAATGAAAATAGGAATTTTATCAGATAGCCACCATCAGGTGGGCTATACAAAAGAAGTAATTGACTTTTTAAAAGAAAAAGGAAGTCAATATTTAATCCATGCAGGAGACTTATGTGTGGAAGAAAACCTAAAACTTCTTGAGCAATCAGGTCTAGTCTATGTTTCAGTTTTTGGTAATAATGATATGGGTTTAATTTCTTTTTCAAATAAGTATAGAATTAAACAAGAGCCGTACTACTTTAAAATAAAAGATATAAAATTTAAACTAATGCATTTACCTTATCATCTAACTCCTGATACGGATGTGGTTATTTTTGGACATACTCATATGTTTGAGCATGATTATAAAAATAAGACACTTTTTGTAAACCCAGGGGAGGTTTGTGCAAGGGAAAAACCACTAATTGAGTGTGTCTTTTTAGAAATTAATGAAAATGAGTATATAATCTCATACTATTTTAAAAATACAAACGAACAATTTTTTAAGAAAGAAGAGTATAAATATGAACGAAAAATTTAAAGTGACTGATGAAATATTTTTATGTGCAATTTGTAATGTAGAAAGTGGTACTTGTAATGAAGACTGTAAATTCTGTACACAAAGTGTAAGATATAAAGCAGATATTCAAAGATATAAAATGAAAACTGTAGAGCAAATTATCGAAGAGGCTAAAAGAGCTAGAGAAAATGGAGCTGTTGGGTTCTGTTTAGTAACAGCTGGATTAGGACTTACTGATAAAAAAACTGAATATATTGCCGAAGTTGCAAAGGCTGTAAAAGCAGAAAACTTAGGATTAAGATTAATTGCTTGTAATGGTACAGCAACTGTTGAACAATTAAAAAAGCTAAAAGCTGCTGGTGTTGATAACTACAATCACAACTTAGAAGCTTCAAAAGAGTATTATCCAGAGATTTGTACAACACACTCATGGGATGAAAGATACCAAACTTGTTTAAATGTTAAAGAAGCAGGTTTACAACTTGTATGTGGTGGGATTTTTGGAATGGGTGAAACTCAAGAAGATAGAATTTCTATGTTAAAATCTATTGCTTCATTAGATCCTATGAATGTACCTTTAAACTTCTTCCATCCAAATGAAGCATTACCTCTTGTAGAGAATTCAATTACAAGAGAACAAGCTTTTGAATTAATCGAATTAGCAAGAGAAATGATTCCTAATGCACATAAAATCATGGTAGCAGGTGGAAGAGAGTTAATGTTTGGTGAGCAACAGTATGAAATCTTTGAGAGAGGTGCTAATGCTTTTGTAATTGGTGATTACTTAACTACTGAGGGTAAAACTCCTAAAGATGATGTAGCAGCTTTAGAAGCCTTAGGGTATAAAATTGCAAAACATGTAGTTAGAATGCCTAACGAAAAATAGATTTAGTAATTATATAAAGGTTTAAATTAATGAGTGAAGAGATTTTAATAATTATAACAATTTCGTTGATTATATTTTCTTCACCATTAATAGGGAAGTTATTAAAACTTCCTACTGTAACTGTGGAGATTATATTAGGAGCAATTGCTTCTTATTTTGCTTTTATCTCTGATCATGCCATTTTAGATTTAGCTTCTAAACTTGGTTTTTTATATTTGATGTTTTTAGCTGGACTTGAAGTAGATTTAAAAAAACTTGCTAATATATCACCTACTATACTAAAAAAGTCCCTTATTTACAATGTAATTCTCTTTTCTTTATCCACATTAATATCCGTATATTTAGGGCTTGGAAATATATTTATCGTAATTCTACCTTTAATATCTATTGGTTTATTAGCAGCATTAAAAAAAGAGTATGGGGATGTTGAATGGATTAGATTATCCATAGTAGTAGGGCTTATAGGTGAGATAGTATCAATCTTTGCACTTACAACGGTTTCTGCTGCACTAGAGTTTGGAATAAACTTTGAGTTCTATCGAACAATGTTTTTATTTGTAGCATTCTTATTATCAATGCTTTTAATATATAAAGTATTTCATAATCTTATCTGGTGGTTTCCTGAGATTAAAGCTTATTTGATGCCTGAGCAAGACCATCAAGAACAAGATATTAGAATTTCAATGGCAATTTTCTTTTTAATGATTGCTGTAATGATGTTATTACATCTAAAAGTTGCATTTGGAGCATTTATTGCAGGAACTTTTATTACAACATTTTTTGAGAAGCATAATAAGCAATTATCTCATAAGTTAGAACACTTTGGGTTTGGTTGGTTAGTTCCTATTTTCTTCATTTCCGTTGGAGCTTCATTTGAGCTAACAGCTTTATTACAAGATGGTTTACTAATAAAAGCCTTATTAATAGTTGCAGCAATGGTTGGAATAAGATTTATAGCTTCTATGTTATTTATAAAAGAGATGGGTTGGAATAAGTTCTTTATGATAGGTCTTTCTCACTCAATGCCAATCACCCTTTTAATTGCAGTAACAACACTGGCTTATAATAATCATTCAATTGATCAAGAGTATTATTATGCGTTTATTTTAGCAGCTATTTTAGAAGTATTAATAGTGATGGTATTAATTAGAATACTATCACATTTCATCACTATTAAAGATCGTAATTAAGTTGTTTTTATAATCAACTTTGTAAGAAGATGGGTTTTTATCAAGTTCTACTACAACTCTAAAGAATCCATTTTTTTTATGATTCCCAATTGTAATCTTTTTGAAGTTTTTTGAATCTAAGTTTTCTCTTTTTGTATAAAAGTTTACATTTGCTTTATAATCAATAATTAGTTTGTTCTCTTTGTTTATACTAAATTTTTTAGATACTTTATAGTCAGTATGAATCATTAGTTCACTATCTGAGTATTCAAGTTTTACAAAAGGAAGAATTTGAAGTTCTTTTGTCGTATTTTCAATTATTACATCAGGTCTAGGTTTTACAAATACTACTTGTTTAGGTTCAATTTTCTTTGTTTCTTCAAGCTTTTTTTCTATTAGTTTTTTTGTTTTGTATTCAGTTTGTTTTTGAGCTTTTTTGATAAGTTTTTCTACTTCATCTTTTGAGTATTTATGTTCTTGCTTTGTTTTTTCTTGCATCATAGGAACAATTTTTTCTATTTGTTTCTCAACTTCATTTTTATTTTCACCTTCAACTGCAAGTTTTTCTTGCATTCTTTGAGCATAATCTTCTTCACTCGGGTTATATAAGCTCTCTTCATTAAGCTCTATAATTCTTGCTGCTTCTTCTTCGTATGCAGCTGTAGTATCAAATGGATTTTCTCTTGCTTCTAAGCTTACAGCTAAAATAAGCGCTGATGTAAATAAAGATAAAGTTTTCATTGTTCTGGCTCCAAGTTTTTTAATTCAAAATACTCTTTTTGTAAATATGCATTCTCTTTTTGCAATCTTTTTATTTCATTTTGAAGATAATCTCTTTTATGTTTTAAAGAATTATAAACCTTTAAAGAATTATCTCCAAAAAGAATATTTGCAACATGGTAACTTAAAAAGATTGTAATTATTACTGAAATAATTACAATTATAAAAAACTTTTTTAGTCCACGTTGCTTTTTTTTCATAAACTACTAAATATCTAATTATTTAGAGAATGGTTGCATACCTAAATATTCAGCATAGCCGATTTCTGCACCAATTTCTAGTAATCTGTTATATTTAGCGATTCTATCAGATCTAGCAGTAGAACCTGTTTTGATTTGTCCACAATTTAATGCAACAGCAAAATCAGCAATAAATGCATCTTCACTTTCACCTGATCTGTGAGACATTACACAATTGTAGTTGTTTCTTTGTGCTAATCTAATTGTTAACATAGTTTCAGAAACAGAACCAATTTGATTTGGTTTAATTAAAATTGAATTAGCGATACCTTTTTGGATACCTTCTGCTAAGATATTTGCATTAGTAACAAATAAATCATCACCAACTAATTGTACTTTATCACCTAGTTTTTCAGTTAAGATTTTCCAACCATCCCAGTCATCTTCACTTAAACCATCTTCGATAGATACGATTGGGTATTTAGCACATAAATCAGCGTAGTAATTTACAAGTTCTTCAGAAGTGATTTTTCTATCTTCTGATTTTAATACATATAAACCTTCTTCATCAATAAGCTCAGAGGCAGCAACATCTAAAGCAATTGCAATTTGCTCACCTGCTTTATATCCAGCTTTTTCAATAGCTTCCATGATAACTTGAATTGGCTCTTCGTTTGATTTTAAATTTGGAGCAAATCCACCCTCATCACCAACTGCAGTTGATTCACCCATACCATCAATTACTTTTTTTAAGTGTTGGTAGATTTCAGCTGTAGCTCTTAAACCATCATTGAAGTTTTCAAATCCAACAGGCATAATCATATACTCTTGGAAATCTACAGAGTTATTGGCATGTTCTCCACCATTAATGATGTTAAACATTGGAACAGGCATAGTCATTGCATTTGCACCACCTAAATATCTGTATAAAGGAATATTTAGTGAAGCTGCTGCTGCTCTAGCAACTGCCATAGATACACCTAATACAGCATTTGCACCTAAGTTTGAATAGTTGTGAGTTCCATCAATATCTTTCATAGTTGCATCAACTTCTGCTTGATTATATGGACTTAATCCCATTAATTCATCAGCAATAACAGTATTTACATTTTCAACTGCTTTTAATACACCTTTTCCTAAAAATCTATCATCCCCATCTCTTAACTCTAAAGCTTCTCTTTTACCTGTACTTGCACCACTTGGTACAATAGCACTCTCTTTAGTACCATCACTTAAGATTACTGTAGCTCTAACTGTTGGATTTCCCCTTGAATCTAATACTTCATCAGCATATACATTGTCAATAAATACCACTTAGGTCTCCTATATTCATATAATTTGCTACATTATAGCTAAAATTAAATTTTTCTTTGCTTTTACAAATTTATAGGTATAAAAAAAGGGGAAGAATTATATTCTTCCCCTTTTCTATATAAGTAGTTTTTTCTACTCTTCTGTATCTTCTTCTACTTCACCTTGGATGATTTCATCATTTACACCCATTGCATCAAGAATTTTCTTTTCAATTTCATTTGCAATTTCAGGATTATCTTTTAAGAAGATTTTAGAGTTTTCTTTTCCTTGACCTATTTTAGAATCACCATAAGAGAACCAAGCTCCGGCTTTATCTACAATATCAAGTTTCACACCATAATCAATAAGTTCTCCAGTTTTTGAAATACCTTCACCAAACATAATATCAAACTCTGCTTGTTTAAATGGTGCTGCTACTTTATTTTTAACAACTTTTACTTTTACTCTATTACCAATTGAATTTTCAGCTTGTTTAAGTGTAGCAATTCTTCTAATATCTAATCTTACAGATGAATAGAATTTAAGAGCATTTCCACCAGTTGTAGTTTCTGGGCTTCCATAGCCTGTCATACCAATTTTCATTCTTATTTGGTTAATAAAAATTACAGTACAGTTCATTTTGTTTAATAAACCAGTAATTTTTCTTAAAGCTTTTGACATTAATCTTGCTTGTACACCAACTTGTTGGTCATCCATATCACCATCAATCTCAACTTTTGGAGTAAGTGCTGCAACTGAGTCAACTACAACTAAATCAACAGCTCCTGATCTAATAACAGTTTCTAAAATCTCTAAAGCTTGCTCACCAAAATCAGGTTGAGATACAAGTAAGTTGTCAATATCAACTCCAATGTCTCTTGCATATTTTGTATCTAAAGCATGCTCCGCATCAATAAAGGCACAAACTCCACCTGCTTTTTGACACTCTGCAATTGCATGAAGTGTAAGTGTAGTTTTACCAGATGATTCAGGTCCATAGATTTCAACAACTCTACCTTTTGGAATACCACCAACACCAAGTGCTAAATCAAGTCCTAAAGATCCTGTTGAAATAGACTCAGTTGGAATAACTTCTTTATCCCCAAGTCTAATTAAAGTACCTTTACCAAATGCTTTATCAATTTGTTTTATTGCTAAGTCTAAAGATTTTTTTTGATTATCATCCATTGTTTTTTATCCTGTGTAGATTTCATTTATTTTATATATGTTGGAATTTTAGCAGAAAAAATATAAAGTATATATTTTTATTGCAAATTGTAATGTTTTTTATTTTTCTATGTTTTCGTTCTTTTTTTCAGTAAATTTCTCAACAGTTTCAATTGTTTTTATATGTGAAGTCACTCTTTTTTTCATAGAGTGTTTTTTAATATGTTTTGCAAGTATTTTAGTGTACTTTTTGTAGTTTCTAGAACCTTTTTCAAAAGTAGCTAGTTTTTTTTGAATTTTAATAATATTATCTGGAATACTGTTTTCAGCCATATCTACACCTAGTTTTTGTTTATTATTGCATATAAACTCTTAATATAGAGTATTAATAATTTATTTGATATTATACTATATTAAGTTTTAAAAGGTTTATATATGTTTGATGATAAAGTGATTTTAATTACTGGTGGTACTGGAAGTTTTGGAAAAAAATATACAAAAACTTTGCTAAAGAAATATAAACCCAAAAAAATAATAATTTATTCTAGAGATGAATTAAAGCAGTATGAAATGGAGCAAGAGTTTAATGATAAATGTATGCGATATTTCATTGGTGATGTAAGGGATGCAAATAGATTAAAAAAAGCATTTAAAGATGTTGATTATGTAATACATGCAGCAGCACTTAAACATGTACCTATTGCAGAATACAATCCAATGGAATGTATAAAAACAAATATCAATGGAGCTCAAAATGTGATAGATGCTGCATTAGATAATGGAGTAAAAAGAGTAATTGCTTTATCTACAGATAAAGCTGCAAATCCTGTAAACTTATATGGAGCTACAAAGCTAGCGAGTGATAAACTTTTTGTAGCAGCAAATAATTTAGTTGGGGAACAAGATATTAAGTTTTCTGTTGTAAGGTATGGAAATGTTTTATGTAGTAGAGGTTCTGTAATACCATATTTTCAAAAACTTATAGAAAATGGTGCGAAAGAGCTTCCTATTACTGATGATAAAATGACAAGATTTATGATTACTCTTCAAGATGGAGTAGATTTTGTACTTAAAAATTTTGAAAGAATGCAAGGTGGAGAGATTTTTGTACCAAAAATCCCATCTTTAAAGATTGTAGATTTAGCAAAGTTTTTAGCTCCAACATTGCCACATAAAATCATAGGAATTAGACCAGGTGAAAAACTTCATGAGATTATGTGTCCTGCTGATGACTCTCATTTAACTTATGAGTTTAAAGATCATTATGTAATAACTCCAACTATTAAATTTACCAGTGATAAAAATTATGAAACAAACCTTCTTGGAGAAAAAGGTATTCAAGTAGAGCAAGGATTTGAATATAATTCTGGTAATAATGACAAATGGCTTAATAAAGAAGACTTTTTAGAACTTTTAAAAGATATATAAAATGAATATAATTCCATATGGAAAACAAACTATAGACGATGATGATATAAATGCAGTTGTGGAAGTTCTAAAAAGCGACTTTTTAACAACAGGGCCAAAAGTAAAAGAGTTTGAAAAAGCTTTATGCAAATATACGCAAGCTAAGTATTGTGTTGCAGTTTCAAATGCAACAGCTGCTTTACACTTATCTTCATTAGTTTTACTAAAAGAAGGAGATAAGGTTATAACTACTCCAAATTCTTTTTTAGCAACTACAAATTCTATACTTTATGCTAATGCAAAACCAATTTTTGTAGATATACAAAAAAATGGAAATATTGACTTGGATTTATGTGAAGAAGCTTTGGAAGAAGACCCTTCCATAAAAGCAATTTATGCAGTTCATTTTTCAGGTAATCCTGTAGATCAAAAGAAGTTAAAAGAGTTAAAAGAGAGATTTAATATTAAAATATTAGAAGATTGTGCTCACTCAATAGGAGCAAAATTTGATAGTATTAAGACTGGGTCATGTAAAAACTCTGACATTTCAGTTTTTTCTTTTCATCCTGTAAAACAGCTGACTACTGGTGAGGGTGGAGTAGTACTTACAAATAGTAAAGAAATTTATGAAAAAATTTTATCTTTAAGAAATCATGGAATGAAAGCAAGACCTGATATTGCACCGTGGCATTATGATATGAATGAACTAGGCTATAATTATAGACTTACAGATATCTCATGTGCTTTAGGTTTGTCACAATTAAAAAAACTTGATAGTTTTATAGAAAAAAGAAGAGATTTAGCAAAAAGATATGATGAAATTTTTAAAGATATAAATAATATTGAGCCTTTATACGAATATACTAATAATTCTTCATATCATTTGTATGTGGTGAAAATAGATTTTGAAAAATTTAAAAAAACAAAAAAAGAGTTGTTTTTGTTTTTAAGAAATAGAAATATCTTTTTACAATATCATTATATACCAATTAATAAACAGCCGTATTATGAAGCCTTGGGTTATGGCAATGAAAATACTCCTATTATGGATGATTACTATGAAAAAGCTATTTCTTTACCTATTTATCCTAAACTTAAATTTGAAGAACTAGATTATGTTATAAAATCTCTTAAGGAGTATTTATTAGATGAATAATTTATTAATTATAATACAAGCAAGAACAACAAGTACAAGATTACCAGGAAAGATTTTATTACCCCTTTGCAATAAAACTGCTTTAGAAGTAATGCTTGAAAGACTTGATAGATTTAAAGAAAATATAGTTATTGCTACTACAGATGATGGAAATCAACAACCAATATTAGATATATGTAATAAACACGAGATAAACTATTATGAAGGAGATGTTCATAATGTTTTAGATCGTTTTTATAAAACAGCTATTCATTACAAAGCAACTAATGATACAATTATTGTAAGATTAACTTCAGATTGTCCATTAATAGATGGAAGTATTTTAGAAAAATCAATTGAGTATTTTATATCTGAAAATTGTGAATTTGTGAATTCTGGTGCAATTGCAGGTTACCCAAGAGGGTTTGAGTTAGCTATTTTTAAATTCTCTTTATTAGAAAGAACCCATAGGGAAGTTACAAGTGATTATGATAAAGAACATGTTACTTCATATATGAAAAGAGTTGTTAAAAAAATAGACTTTATTAAAAATAGTAAAGATCACTCACAGTATAGGCTTACCTTAGATGAGGGTGATGATTACAAGTGTATAAAAAGAATTTATGAAAGTTTTGATAACAGAATAGACTTTACTTATGAGGAACTAATAGCATTATTGGAAGAAAATAAGGATATAGAAAAAATTAATTCTCATGTAGTTCAGAAATAAAGTTTAAAAATAATGTACGAAAAAAGCAATAAAGATATATTAGAAATTGGGAATTTAAAAAAAAGAGTACTCTTTAGAACAGACTCTTCTTCTTCTATTGGTGCAGGACATGTTGTAAGAGATTTGGTTTTAGCTTCAAGATATAAAAAAGCAAAAATATTTTTTGCTAAACAGAAGTTAGAAGGAAATATTAACAGTATTATCTCTCAAAAAAATTATAGATTAAAACTACTTAAAACTTCACTACTTGATGAATTAATAACTTTAATTAAAAAATTAAAAATAGATGTACTAGTAATTGATACATATAAAATTACTTATGATGATGAAAAAGAGATTAAAAAAAGAACAAATATAAAAATTGTATGTTTTGATGATAAGCATATAAAACATTATTGTGATATTTTACTTAATCATAATATTAGTGCAAATGAAAAAGAGTATAAAAAACTAGTTCCTGCCTTCTGTAAAATAAAATGTGGTAGTAAATATACACTTATTAGAGAAGAATTTTATTTAGAGAAAAAAAGAAAAGTGAATAAAACAGGAAAAATAAAAAGTATATTACTTATTATGGGTGGAACCGATCCTAAAAATTTAAATCCAAGAATTATAAAAGCATTAAAGAATTTTAAGAACTTAAAAATTAATGTAGTTACGACAACAGCTAACAAAAAACTAAAAGAGTTAATTTATTATTGTAATGGTAAAGAAAATATATCTTTACATATAAATTCAAAAGAGATAGCAAAACTTATGAATAAAAGTGATTTAGCAATTACAACTACAAGTTCAACGGTTCATGAATTACTATTTATGGATGTTCCTTTTATTGGAATTAAAATTATTCCAAATCAAAATAGAATGTATGGGTACTTAAAAGAGAACAACTATATGTGTATGGAAGAGTATTGTGAAGAAAAATTAGTTAACTTTTTAGAAAGGTTTGAATATGAATAAAAATATAAGTGTAAATATTTATCAAGGAAATAATAGTTTAGAGTACTCTGATATAAATGTTGTAATTGATGTAATTAGAGCATTTACTGTTTCACATCATGCTTTTTTAAATAAGGCAAAAGAGATCATTCTTACAAATAGTGAAGAAGAAGCTTTATTTTTAAAAAAAAACAATGAATTAGTTATTTTAGCTGGAGAGGTTAAAGGATTCAAAATTGATAGTTTTGATTTTGGAAATTCTCCTTATGATATGACAATAAATGATATAAAAGAAAAGATACTCGTACAGAAAACAACAAATGGGGTAAAAGTTGCATTAAATTCTCTTGATACTGATAATCTTTTTGTAACTGGATACTCTAATGCTTTCACAACATCAAAACATATATTAAAACTGATACAACAAATTGAAAAACAGAATATTAAAATAAATATTATTGCATCACATCCAAGTGGTGATGATGACTTAGCTTGCGCTTTATATATGAAAAAACTTATATTAAATGATTTCAAGTCACTTAAATCTTTAGAAGAAGAGACAGTATATAGAATAGTAAATAGTGAAGCTGCTCATAAGTTTTATGATATTGGGAATGAAGATTTTTCAATTTTAGATATTTCTTTATGTTGTGTGAAAAAACATAGTGATTTTGTAATGAAGGCAACTAAAGAAAATAATCAAATTAAAGTTAAAAAGTATTGTAGTTTCAATTAAAAAAATATATAATATAAGCAAAGGATAAGAAATGTATAGTTTAAATCTACCACAAAGAACAGCAAAGCCAAGAAACACAGGAATATCAATGGTTATTGACACAGGTATCCCTTTAAATACTGTAAAAGACTATCTTGATATGAGTTGTAATCATATTGATTATGTAAAGTTAGGTTGGGGCACAGCTTTAGTAACACAAAATTTGAAAGAAAAGATAGAGTTATATAAATCTTATAATATTCCTGTTTCTTTAGGGGGAACATTTTTTGAACTGGCTTATATTCAAGATAAATTACCTCAATTCAAAGAGTATTTAAAATCTTTAGATATTAATTATATTGAAATTTCAGATGGAACAATAGAGTTAACATTAGATAAGAAGATAGAATTAATTAAATATTTTACTGATGATTTTAAAGTTTTATCAGAAGTAGGTAGTAAAGATGTAAGAAAAGTAATATCACCTAAAAAATGGGTTGAAGAAATCAAAGCTACTTTAGATGCTGGTGCATGGAAAATCATAGCAGAAGGAAGAGAGAGTGGACAAGCAGGTTTATATAGAGACTCTTCGGAAATTAGAACAGGCTTAGTAGATGAAATTTTAGATGAAATTTCAATAGAAAATTTAATCTTTGAAGCTCCACAAAAAGCACAACAAGCATGGTTTATAAATAACTTTGGGACAAATGTAAACTTAGGAAACATTGCATATAGTAGTATTATTGGGCTAGAGACATTAAGGCTAGGTTTAAGAAGTGATACTTTACTTACTATGCATGGAGATAATTTATGATTTTAATTAGTGCTGCGGGTAGTGGAGGAACAAATAGATTAATTCAAGATAGCAAAGAAGAGTTTCTTGGTATTACAAATGATAAGTATAAAATATTTGCATCTATTATTGAACAAAATATATTAGTACCTCATGCCTCAAATGAAGAAGAGTATATTAAAGCAGTTAATGAAATAATTGAAGAAAATGGTATTGAATTGTTTATACCAAATTCTGATTTAGAAGTTTGGGTTGTATCAAGACATATCGATAAAATCAAAACAAAAACATTTATACCTCAATTTGATTTAGTAGATTTAACATTTGATAAATGGAGTTTTCATCAAAAGTTACAAGAACATAATATTTCATCTGCAAAGACATTTAACATAAAAAGCTATGATGATATAGAACTTGCTTTTAATACTTTAAAAACTACTCCTTTGTGGTGTAGAACAAGAAGTGGTGCAGGTTCTAAAAATACTTCGAAAGTAATAAGTGTTGAAGATGCAAAATCTTATATAGAACATAATTGTAAAGTATATAATATACCTATAGAAGAGTTTTTAATAAGTGAGTTTCTTGGTGGTACAGACATGGCTGTTATGACTATTTGGAAAGATGGTAATTTAAAAATGTGTAAGATGGCAAAAAGAGTAAGATATAATGGTCAGCCAGGTGAATCAGCTCCAAATGTTATTGAAAGTTTTTATGATGAAAGAGTAAAAGAGTTTGTTGAAGATGCTATAAATAAATTAGGATATAAGCCAAATGGTATTCTTGATATAGATATAAAGTGTTATGAAGATGAAACATTGGCAATTACTGAGATTAATGCTGGAAGATTCTATTATAATATGCAGCTATTTAACTATGGAAAAGTAAATGCTTTTGAATGTTTTTTAAAAACTGCAAGGGGTGAGGATATTGGCTTTTTAAGTGATGATCCTAAGGTTCTATTTATTAGGGAACAAGACAATAGACCTACAATAGTTTTACAAGAAGAGTTTATAAGTAGGTTTAAGTAAATGGAAGATTTAGTTTTAAGTGAATATGGTTATTGCAGTGTAAAGAATTTACCTTCTCAAAAAGAACTTGAAGAGTACTATAGCAATAAATATTATCAACAAAATGCAGCGGCTCATTCTCATGAATATTCAAAAGATGAGGTTAGATTTTTTGAAACAAAAGCAAAGGTTGCCTATCATCTAGTGTCTAAAACAAAAACAAAGACTTTATTAGATGTAGGGGCAGGAGAAGGTTATTTCGCTAACTATTTTCATAAGAAAAAGTGGAGTGTAACAACTTTGGATTATTCAGATTATGGTATAAAGACTCACAATCCTGATATAAAACATACTTTGATAAAAAATGATATTTTTGATTCTGTAAAAAAAGTAATTGCTGATAAAAAAAGATACTCTTTAGTAAATCTATCAAATGTTCTTGAGCATGTAATAGATCCAGTTTCTTTGTTAGAAGACTTAAAGTCATTATTGGATGAAGACTCTTTATTAAGAATATCCGTACCTAATGATTTTTCTAAATATCAAGAGTTCTTGTTAGAAAATAAAGACACAACTATAACTTGGGTTACTATTCCTGATCATTTACATTATTTTACATTTGATTCTTTACAAAAGCTATTAGAAGCTTGTGGGTATGAAGTATCTTATAAATTAGGAGAGTTTCCAATAGAAATTTTTCTAGCTAATGATTCTTCAAACTATGCGAAAGATAGAAGTCTAGGTAAAAATGCACACAAAGCAAGAGTTAAAGTGGATAACTTTTTATTTGAGCAAGGTATTGAAAAGTATATAGAATACTATCAATCAAGTGCAAATATAGGTATGTCAAGACAAGTTGTTATTTATGCAAAGAGAATATCTTAAGGTGTATAGATGAAAATAGGAAATTTTGATATAAATAAAGCAGTATATATTATAGCAGAGATGAGTGGTAATCATAACGGTGACTTGCAAATAGCATTAGATACAATAAAAGCAGCAAAAGAGTGTGGTGCAAATGCTATTAAACTTCAAACATATACTGCTCAAACAATGACTTTAGATATAGATGGCGAAGAGTTTGAAGCTAATCCGTCTGGACCTTGGGCAGGAAGAAGATTATATGATCTATATGAAGAAGCTCATACCCCATGGGAATGGCATGAAAAGCTTTTTAATTATGCTAGAGAAATTGGAATAGATATTTTCTCTTCACCTTTTGATAAAAGTGCAGTTGATTTTTTAGAGCAATTCAATCCAAGCGCTTATAAAATTGCTTCTTTTGAAATTACTGACTATGAGCTAGTTAGATATGTTGCAAGTAAAAAAAGACCAATTATTATATCTACGGGAATATCAACTATTCAAGAGATACAAGATGTAGTTGATATTTGTAGAAAAGAGGGTAATAATAATATTTTTTTATTAAAATGCACAAGTGCATATCCTGCTGCTTTAGAAGAAGCAAATTTAGTTTCAATTCCTAATTTATCTCAAACTTTTGGTGTTTATTCCGGCTTTTCTGATCATACTTTAGGTATAACAGCCCCAGTTGTAGCAACAACTCTTGGTGCAAAAGTTATTGAGAAACATTTCATCATTGATAAGTCATTAGGTGGACCTGATTCTCACTTCTCTTTAGATAAGAATGAATTTAAACAAATGGTTACAGCAGTACGAGATACTGAAAAGTTATTAGGAAAAGTAAACTACTCTTTAAATGAAAAAAAAGTATCAAGTAGAAGATCATCAAGAAGTTTATATGTGGTAAGTGATATAGAAAAAGGTGAAGTTTTAAGTTTAAATAACATTAGAAGTATAAGACCTGGTAAAGGTTTGCATCCTAAATATTTAGATGAGGTATTAGGGAAAAAAGTAAATCAAAATTTAAAAAAAGGTACAGCTTTAAGTTGGGATATTTTTGAAAAAAATGGAGAGAAGAATGTATAAGTATGAGTTATTAGATTTAATGTTAAAAGATATGAAGCTTCAAAAAGATGTTTATCAGCCTACTACTTTTTGGGAAGCAGGCTCAAAGAAGATTATTGATGATTTGGAAACAAATGGAGTTCATACTTTTCGATCAATAAGAATTATGAGGAGCTTTTTTGTTCCTACTTATGCTTTTTTGAATTTTTTGGATAATAGTTCATTGTACAAAGGATTAAAAGAAGAACTAAAAAATGTAACAGCTGATTTTAAAATGAATAAAAGGTTAGATAATTTATTAGATGGAACAGCTCATGCCTTTTCTGATTTTAGAGTTTTAAAAAGCACTGAAAAAAATATAAAACCATTTACAGATAAAGTATCTGAAAGTAATGTAGGAGAACCTTTAGAACAATTTACTTTCGATAATAGAAAGTTTTCAAGATCATTTTTAAACTATTTATTGGGATTAAGTTTTTTAAAGAAACATGTTGATTCCTCTAATATAAAAAATGTAATGGAAATAGGTGGTGGATTTGGTACTTTAGGTGAAATTTTACTTGGTGATGAGAGAAATGATATTTTTTATATAAATGCAGATATTCCTCCTGTTTCTTTTGTTTCTTCGTATTACTTAAAAGAAGTATTTGGTAAAGAAAACATAGCAGACTATGGAGATTTACATAAAAAAGAAGTTTTAGATATTGAAGAATTAAAACAAAAATATAAAGCTTTAAATTTATGCTCTTGGCAAATTGAAAAGCTAAAAGGTAAAATTGATTTATTTGTCAATTTTATCTCATTTCAAGAGATGGAGCCTGATGTTGTAAATAATTATTGTAAATATATAAGAGAGTTAGCACCTAAATTTATTTTACTAAGAAATATAGAAGAGGGGAAAAAGAAAAAAGATGAAAATACAGTTTATGGGGTTGATACTCCTATATTAGGGGATGACTATGATGAGTTCTTACCTGAATATGAATTAAAAGCTGTAGATTCAGAAGTTTTTGGTTTTAAAACAGAAGATAACTTCCACTCTCAACTAAGACTATATGTTAGAAAATAGTCTTAGTTATAAATCTCTTCGAAGGTATTTAAAATTTTATTTATTTGTGAAAGTTGAATACTTTTATCTTCAAGATAAAAACTATAAGGATTTGTAAGAAGAAAAAATTCATCTAATATTTGAATAACAAAAGATGTTGGGAAATTGTTTTTTAATTTCTCAAAATCTTTTTCTATATCTTTAGATGTTTTTAGTCTTTTAATTACTTTACTCTCTTTTTTTATTTCATTTATATCAATTTTTTCAAGTTCTTTTCTTGTGATAGTTTTTAATTGATTTATTAAAGATTTAATATAAGAGTCTTTATCAAATTTTTTGAAATTACTAGTATTTATATCTAAAAGTTTTAAAGGTTTTGTATTATTAAAGTAAGCCCCTTTAGATAGATTGTATATAGAAGAGCCTTTGATTAAATTCTCTTTTATTTCATTTATACTTTCAATCATATCTTTATAAAGTAAAGTAGTTTTAACACTTTTTGTGAAGTTTCCTTTTACCTCTACTAGATAATTTTTATAGTTGTTCTCTTCTTCTTTTTGAATCTCTTTATTATAATAGTATGAAGAGAAGTGTGTTTCTCCAGTTTTTTCATCAATAGCTGCATCTAATCCTAATAAATAGATTTCTTTTGCTCCAAGAGTAAGTAAAATCTTTAAACCAATATCTCCAACTGTAACTCCAGGAAGCAAGCCTGTATTTATCAAAAATTCAATAGATGTCTGAATAAAAAATACATTATTATTGTTTATTTCTTCATAGATTTTTGGGTCAGTTTTAATTGAACTAATAATTAAAGAGTCTTTAAAAAACTCTTTGTTTACATCAAATTGGTTTCTAACCGTTGTTTCCCCAGCATCAATTGAGATTATAATATCAGGGTGTATTTGATGATTTTCCAAAAACTTTAAAATAGCAGCTGCTGCAACTATGATAAACCTATCTTTACACTCTTTTATAAACTCAACATTTTTATCTAAAGAAGGCCCTGCTGCTAAAAATAAGATAGGTTTTTCTTGTAAAAAATCTTTTTTTATTATAGTTTTTAGAATGCCATTTTTGTTGTTTTTTAGGTAATAAAAACCTCTTTTTAAACTATAGATATATTCTGCAAAAGGGTATCTTATTTTATTTTCTAAAGTTAATATTTCACTTACTTTTGAAACTAAATCAAGTTCATTAGGACTTGCAAGTTCAAATCTAATAAAGTTGTTGTAAATAGATTTATATTTTAGGAAATTAATAATACAGTTTTTAAGTTCTTCTTCATTTTGTGAAATACTAAAAAATATTTGACTATTTTGAGCAATTTCTTCATAATCAGTAAGGAATAGGGATAATCTGAAAATCTCTATATTTGGCTCTATTATTAAATAAACTTTTGAGTTTAAGACTCTATGGATATCATTTAAATGAACACCAAGTAAAGTACCTAAGAATATAAATTTATTACTTTGTTCTTTTGGTATTTCAATATTTTTTAATTGCTCTACATACTCATTTATAAATTCAGATGTTTCTACTTCTTCATCTATATTCCCATATGATACAAGAGTTTTATTTGGATCAATTAATGAAATTATATTTTCATTGTTGTATATATTTTTAGCTCTGTATTGTGCATCATAAAAAGGGTCACAATTATATATTTTTTTATCTTGATGAATTAACTCAAAATGATTATTAATAAAATCAAGATGATAAGTTTCTATTAAGTTTTTTTCTAGATCTTCTACTTTTTTGTATATTTCAAAGTAGTTCTTTTTTAGAAAAGTTATATTTTTTTGATAAATTTGAATTATTGTTTCTTGTAGTTCTTGCATGGTTATTATTATACCTTTATTTAATAAAATCTTAGTATAATAAATTATATTTGAAAAAGGACTAATACATGGATTTGTCTGCTGAAGAGCAATTACATAAAGCAATGATGGACACATATCATTTAAACTTATTATTTTTATCGGAGTTTGATAATGAACTTTTTCTTAGAATTTGTAGTTTGACAGATACAATTGGTACAGGGGAGTATAAAGAAAGATATTTTCTTGAATTTATAAAAGAGTCAGGAGACTTTGATATATATGATAGCAATGAAGATAAGTATATTTATAATAAAAAACCAAAAAAATTCAATAATAAAGCAGTTGTACAAACAAATTTTGATTTAACAAATAGTATTAATACTCTTAGTGCTGGGCAGTATAATTTTGATAATGAAGGTGACTTTGTTGTTTATGATAATGAAAGTGTTTTTTCTGTTGCTATGAAAAAGTTTATGAATGATTTTTATAGTATTAAAAAAGAGCTAAATATAAAAATAGATAGAGAACATAAAAAAATAAATGAAATTGATAAATTTATTTTTGTTGGAACATTATTAGGAAGACATATTCCTAAGATTTTGAAAAAAACAAATGCAAAAAGATTTTTTATATGTGAGAATAATTTAGAGATATTTAGACTATCTTTATTTGTATGTGATTATAGCGCTCTAGCTGTTGAAGGAAGAAAAGTTGTATTTTCTGTTATGGATGATGAAAAAGTTTTTAGTTCAAAATTTTCAACTTTTTTTAACCAAGATATATATAACAACTCTCTTTTAAAGTTTTATTCAACTAACTATAATGTAGAAAAATATTTTGATAGAATAGTAGATAAAGCATTAGATGTAAATCCTTTATCTTTTAATTATTATATGCATTTAGATAATGTAGTATTTAACTTATCACAAAACTTTTATAAATATAAAACATTAAAACTAAAAATACATTTACAATTAGATACTTTTGAAAAAAAATCTGTTCTATATCTTGGTGCAGGACCTTCTTTAGGTGATAATATTCAATGGGTTAAAGAAAATCAAGATAGGTTTATAATAGTTACAATGGCTGCTGCATTAAAAATACTATATGAGAATGATATTCAACCTGATATAATTACAACAGTAGATCCACAGAAACACGTAGAAAAACAGTTTTTCCCAAAAGATGGAATTGAGAGTTTAATAAAAAAAGCAATAGTAATAGCTTCTATTAATACAAATCCTGAAGTGATAGAAAGGTTATCAAATCTTACAAATATATATTTATATGAAGTTTTAGGTAGTATTCAAATTGGTCAAAAAAAATTCACAGGTAATTCAGTTGGAGAGATTACATACTCAATAATTTCAACTTTTAATAATATAAAAGATATATATTTACTTGGTTTAGATATGGCTTTAAATCAAGAAACAGGTTCTACTCATTCTGATGATTATGAACATAGTAAAAAAGTAGATCTAAAAAATACTAATAATCAAATATTTAGTGAAAACTACTCTGCAAGAGAAAATTTTATAAAAGTTAAAGGAAACTTAAAAGATGAAGTTTTAACTAGTAGGTTATTTTATGCTTCATTAAAATACTATAATAGAGAGTCTTTTTCAGATCAAGTACAAATATATAACTTATCAAATCATGGAGCATTTATAGAAAATACTAAACCTACTTTAATCTCTTCTCTTGATAAAAAAAGTTTAAAAAATTTAGATAAATGTAATATAAGAGATTTTTTAATTAAGGATTTTGATAACTTGACGGTTAAAAGACTTGATGATAAGAGTTTAGAAAATTTAGAAAAACACCTTTCTTTAGTTCCTAAATTAATAAAGTATTTAAATAATAGTAAATCTTTTGATACTTATGAACAACTAAATCAACTATCAAATGATATTTTTGTTTTAATAATGAATGATGAAAGTAAAATAGAGTTTTTAAAAGAAGTATATGCTGGCTATTCTTTAGCTTTTAATCCTTATATTTCATATTGTATGCTCATAAAAAAGAAAAATGAGAAGATAAAGATGAATAAAATTATTATTATTTGGATAGAGAAACTTATAGAATTATTTGAAAAATATGAAGAGTATTTAGCTTATATTGTAAAAAAAAGTAAAACTATAACAATGTAAGAGAAGAACTCTTACATAGTTAATAGTTATTTAAATATATTAATTTAAACACAAGCTAAAGAAATACTACTGAAGTAATCTTAAAACGTTTTGTTGCATAGCATTAGCTTGACTCATAGCATAAGTACCAGCTTGAGCAACAATGTTTTGTTTA
>JBLWVX010000008.1:0-81126 GCA_048268245.1 Arcobacteraceae bacterium | reverse complement strand
TATAGCCAATATCTTTACTAATTTCAAGTGCTTCTTTATAGTGTTTTAAAGCAGAGTCTAAATCACCTTTATCTTGATAAATGATTCCTATGTTTCCTAAAGTATTACCGATGCCTTGTATAAACCCAATTTCTTTATGAATTTTAAGAGCATCTTCATAATATTTTAAAGCAAAGTCCAAGTCTCCTTTATCTTTATAAATATTACCGATATTTCCTAGAGTACTGCCAACACCTTGTATATATCCTATTTCTTCATGAATCTTGAGAGTTTTTTTTTGATATTTTAAGGCAGAAATTAAATCACCTTTATTTTTATAAATAAGTCCAATATTACCTAGCGTAACTGAATATTCAAATTTTAAATTATTCTCATTACAAATATCTAATGCTTTATTAAAGTTTTCAAGTGCTAATTCAAAATTCGAGTTTTTAAAAGCTTCTTTTGCTATATTAAAAAGCATCTCAACAAGTATCTTTGGTTCTGGATTTTGTTGTAATGTCGTATAGCTTTTATATTTAATTAGTAGTTCTTTTATTTTTTGATTTTCTTTTATATGACTTTTTTCAAACTTATATGAATGATCTGTAAATTGAAAAGAAAAGCTATTCGTAGAGAAAAAATCAAAAGCTTCTTCTTTTAAGTTTTCTAAAGCTTCATAATCAAAAATAAATATAAGTTTTAAACTGTGTTCAGGTATGAAGTCTCTATAGAATTGAAGGTTTTTTATTATGGAGTTAATGTCTTCATTTTTATAAAGATTAATTACATGATAATTTTCATTTTCATAACTAATTAATTCGTGCAGGATATTTGTTGAAATAGGAATGTATTTTGATGTATTATCTTTGCTTAAAAAATATTTTTCTATTTCATTGGCTAGTTCGTATGTATTTGAACCTAGCAGTATTAATGCAGAAGAGTTTTTTCTAAGTTCTAATATATTATTTATTCTTTTAAAGTTTAAGTGTTCTTCACTTGTTAGGTAAGATTTCATTATTTAGTATATTTACTAAGAATATTTCTAATTATTGGATTTACTTCGTACCACACTATACCATTAAAATATGCAAAAACAAGCTCCATTTTAGTAGCTCTTGCTATATTTATTAAGTTTGTATCAGAATCTTCATAAAATTTATCACTTAAAATATCATTTAGAAAAGTTTTCATATTCATAGCTTTAGATGAGTAATCTCTTTGCAGTCTATGTATTGCTTCTTGAACTTCTTTTTCTGAAATTACTTCTATGTCAAATGTTAGTGCTTCTTCTGCTGCTAAGTGAATTATTTTAATAAGTTGTCTTAAGTTTGCACCACTATATTCTATTGCAAGTTCTATAGCTTCATCTGTAATTAAATCTTTACTATCTAATCTTTTTATTATAACTTCTTTTAGAAGTTCTATATCTTGTGTAGGGTGATTATCATAAGTTTTAAGTTTTAATCCAAATTCTCTTACATCTGAACTAGGAAATGTCTCATTTCTATGTATATGAATTGGCATAGTAATAATTTTGATGATATTTAGTTCATTAAGTAGTGTAATATCTTTTAAAAATAGATTGTCAATATTATCTTTTTTCTCTAAATCATCAATTACAATAACTAACTCTTTTCCATCATTTTTAATTAGTTTGTATTCAGATATGATTTCATTAATCAAATCAATTAATTCTTTTCTTTTTATTTTAAAGAATCTTCTAGCATCATTTCTAATTTCTTCATTTATTTTATATGAAGATTCTAAATCTACACTAGCTTTTAAAATTGATAAAAACTTTGCTCCTACTCCAATATTTGCTTTAATTCCTAGATTTTCTTCTGATTTATCAGAAGAAGTAGAACTTTCTTCTAATAAGCCATCTTTTATATCTTCTAGTTTTTGAAGTTTTTCAAAAAACATTGCTTTTAATTCAGGATTGTTTTTAGTTAAAGTATTTCCAATCATAATTAGAATATCTACAATATCAATATCTTCATATAAGAAGATAGTCCTACCTGCAATATAGTTAAATTCAAAGTTTTCTTTTAAATCAGGATAGTTAGTAGTTAGAAGATTTAATACAGTACTTTTTCCATTACCACTTTGTCCAGCAATGAAAAAGGCTTTACTTCTAACTTCATTGTTTTTTAGTGCAACAACAAATCTTTTGAAATTAGTTCCATATAAATCAACATAAAAATCTTTATCATCTTCTTTTAAAAATTTTTCATGTGCAAAAACAGAGTATATTTCTTTTATTGTTGTTGCTTTTTTCATTTTATTACCTTTTTTATTTACGATAATCTTTGCTTTAATAGCTCATTTACTTTTTGTGGGTTTGCACTACCTTTTGATGCTTTCATAGTTTGACCTACAAAGAATCCAAATAGTTTGTCTTTTCCACTTTTGTATTGCTCTACTTTATCTTCATTTGCAGCTAAGATACCATCAATGATTTCTAAAATAGCTCCATCATCAGATACTTGTTTTAATCCAAGTTCATCAATAACAGCATCAACAGAAGTTTCAGGTTTTTCTATTAAGTAATCAAGTACTTCTTTTGCGGCTTTTCCAGAGATTGTTCCCTCTTCAATCGCTTTTACAACTTCTGCTAGTTTTTTAGCTTGAACTGGTGAGTTTTCAAGTGTAACTCCTTCACCAAATCTTGCAGGTAACTCAACTGTTAACCATGTAGCAGCATTTTTACCAGTAATTCCCTCTTTCATCATTTCATCAAAGAAGTTTGCAGTTTCTAGGTTTGCTGTAATAACTGATGCATCATACTCTTTGATACCAAAGTCATTTACAAATCTTGCTTTTTTCTCATCTGGAAGTTCTGGAATTTGTGTGTATTTCTCCATCATTTCATCTGTAATAACTACAGGTAATAAATCTGGGTCTGGGAAGTATCTATAATCAGCTGCGTCTTCTTTCCCTCTCATAGATCTAGTTTCACCTTTTTCAGGGTCAAATAGTCTTGTTTCTTGAACGATTTCAATATCATGAATACCATCTTCCCAAGCTTCAATATGTCTATTTACTTCATATTTGATTGCTTTTTCGATGAATTTAAATGAGTTCATATTTTTAATTTCACATCTTGTATATAACTTATTATCACCTTTTGGTCTAATTGATACGTTAACATCAGCTCTAAATGAACCTTCTTGCATATTTGCATCACTAATACCTAAATATCTTACAATTGAGTGAAGTTTTTTAAGATATAAAATAGCTTCTTCGGCACTTCTCATATCTGGTTCAGATACGATTTCAAGTAGTGGAGTTCCTGCTCTATTTAAATCAACATGAGAAGCATTTCCAGCATGAATACTTTTACCTGCGTCATTTTCTAAGTGAGCTCTTGTAACACCAATAGTTTTAGAAGTTCCATCTTCAAAATCAATAACTAATTCACCAAGTCCAACTACAGGCACTTCAAATTGTGAGATTTGATATCCATTTGGTAAATCAGGATAGAAGTAATTTTTTCTATTGAAAATAGATTTTTTATTTATTTGTGATTTTAAAGCTGTTCCTAACATAATAGCTTTATGTACAGCTTCTTTATTTAATACAGGAAGTGCTCCTGGAAGTCCTAAACAAGTTGGACATACATTTGTGTTTGGCTCTTCTCCAAAACTTGTTGCACATGAACAAAATAGTTTACTTTTTGTATTTAACTGAGCGTGTACTTCTAAACCAATAATTACTTCAAACATATCTGACATAAGTTTTTATCCTTTTTATTTTTTCCTGTTTTATCTTACTATTTTAATATTTGCTGTTAATCTTTCTTTTTCAAAATAGTCTTTTAAATACTTTTTCTCTCTAATCTTCATCACATCATTGAAGATTTTACCTTTTACAACATCAAAAGCTAATGTAGTTGAACCCTTTTTCTCTTTTACATAAAGCGTATTGTAAACTCTATTTGCTGTAAAAACAGGTGTAAAACTACTTTGTTTAGTTTTATTTAAAATAAATTGTAATTGAGGATTAAGTCTTGAACTATCTAAACTAATAGCATTTCTTGTTACTTCATTTGACACTAATAAAGGATTTTTAATAGTATCTAATAAAGCTTTTTTGTTTTTTGATGAGTATTGAATAACTTCTATTGTTTTTGCTGTTTTAAACTGCTTTTGATTATTATCATAATAGATTTTTAAATCTTCTTCATTAGCAATTTTTAATTGACCTTTTACAAGTTTTTCAATTAGCTTTTGTCTAATTACAGTTTTTTTAGCTTCTTGTTCAAAAACTTCATAGTCGCTGTATTGTTGTCTAACAATAGACTTAAAAGAGTAAACATCCATACCATTTGCAGCCGCTAGTTTTTCAACGTAGTTATTTACATCAAAAACATCTGCTGTAACATTATGTTTTTTTACTAATTGCTCAAAAAGTATTTCATCAATAAGGTCATTTACAGCCTTATTTTTAGATACATCTTTTTGAACCATTTGTTTATCTATATCATAAAGAGTTATAGGCTCGCCATTTACTGTAATTGCAATACCGTTTATAATACCAGCAAAACTAAGCGTAGAACCTACTAGTAGGGATAATAAAAGTTTGTACATCAAAAATCCTTTTTAATAAAACAGACATTTTACCAAAAAAATGGTAAATATCTGTTTTGACTAAAAAAAGATTATAAATTTTTAGATTTTGTAACTTTATTTACTAGGTAGAAGATTGAGTTATAATCAAGTCCTGACTCGTCACTTAATCCAATTTCACAAGTTTTTGAAGTTGAAAATGCCATTTTAGCACCTGCTGTTTGAGTCTTTAAACTTCTTAATGCAGATTTATTAAGCTCAGGGAAATTAAATCCTCTATCTCCAGCAAAACCACAACATTGTACATCAGCAGGAATAATAACTTCTGTAGAACATAAGCTTGCTAACTCTTTAAATTTAGCTTCAAGACCCATTTTTCTTGAACTACAAGTTGTATGGATTGTAATTGGTTCATTTATCGCTGTAAACTCTAAATCTTTAGCTAAAAATTCTAATGCAAACTCAATTGGTTCATAAATATTAATATCACTTTCAAAGCTTTCCATCATTTTTTTAGTACATGGACTTGTATCACATAGTACTGGGTATTCACCATTTTTACTTGCTTTATTTAAAGCTTTTTCAAGCTCTTGTGACTTTTGTTTTGAAGCATCATTAAAGCCTTTTGAACTAAATGGCATACCACAACATAGGTTTCCTAAATCTTCCGGGAAGATTATTTCATATTGAGCTTTTTGAAGTAATTCAACTGTCACATCAAATAGTTCTTTCTCTTCTTGTGATACTGAACTTCTACCCATAGTTCTGTTGATACAAGATGGGAAATAAACTACTTTTTTATCTCTAGATTTTTGTTCAAATTTAGTGTTTATTGTAATTGCTTTTGGCATAGATGTAGACCATTTTGCACTTTTACCTTTAGTCCAGTCTCTAATAGTGTCTGTTACACTCTCCATGCTTGCAGTTCCAATTAGTTTGTGCATTAAATTTGCCCCATGAAGACCAAACTTCATACCTGTAAGTGTAGTTGAGAAATTATTTGCTACAAAGTTTGCAACACCATTTGCTCTTTGGCTATTTTGCTCTGCTCTTAGGTGTTTAGTTAGGCTTCCTGTGTCAATTTTAACAGGACAAGCAGTAGAACATAAAGAACATGTAGCACATGTTTCAATACCATCGTATTGATAAAGGTCTAAGTATTCTTGAGCTTCTTCATCTTTTCCATTTCTTTTAAGTTCAGAAATCTCTCTATTGATTACAATTCTTTGTCTTGGCGTTAATGTTAAATCATTTGAAGGACAAGTAGGCTCACAGAAACCACACTCAATACATTTATCAACAATATCATTTGTTGCAGGCATTGCTTTTAGGTTTTTAAGGTGTGCTTCTGCGTCATCATTGATAATAACACCAGGATTTAATAAACCTTTAGGGTCAAATAGTTCTTTAATTCTTTTCATCATTGAGTAAGCAGTTTTACCCCACTCTACTTCAATAAATGCAGCCATATTTCTACCTGTTCCATGTTCAGCTTTTAAGCTTCCTTGATATTTTACTGCAACAGATTGAACAACATCATTCATAAATGCATCATATCTATCTACTTCTTCTTGAATTGAGAAGTCTTGAGTAAATACAAAGTGGAAGTTACCCTCTAATGCATGACCAAAGATAAGTGCTTCACTATAATTATGCTTTTTAAATAGGGCTTGAAGCTCTAAAGTAGCCTCAGCTAAAGACTCAATAGGATAAGCAACATCTTCAATAATTACTGTAGTTCCTACTTTTCTAACTGCTCCTACTGCTGGGAATAAACCTTTTCTAATTTTCCAGTAAAGTGTATATTCTGCTACATCTTTTGTAAAGTAAATATCTCTTTCTACTTTAAACTCTTCTAATAACTCTTCAAGTTGTTTAATTTGAACATCTAAAGTCTCATCATTTACAGCTCTTGTTTCGATTAATAAAGCTGTTACATTTTCATCGAAGTCTTTAATAAACTCAGGCATTGCTGGGTCATTTTCAATTGATCTAAGACCTGCTCTATCCATTAATTCAACAGCATCAACTGTAATAGTTTTTGCTTCTCTTGCTAGTTTGATTTTTGTAACCGCATTACAGGCTTCTTTTACATCTTTGAAATAAATAAGTGCAGAGGCTTTATCTTTTAAGTCTTCAACTGTATAGTATGTAATCTCTTCAATAAATGCTAAAGTTCCTTCAGAACCGATGATTAAGTGTTGTAAAATCTCAAACTCATCATCAAAATCAACAAGTGAGTTAATTGAGTAACCACATGTATTTTTGATTTTAAATTTCTTTTTGATTAAATCTGATAATTCTTTGTCAGCTTTAGTCTCATTTGCAATATTTTTTAACCCTGCTAAAAACTCTGAATGAGATTTTCTAAAAGCATTTTTGCTCTCTTCATCAGCTGTATCTAATCTTGTTCCATCAACAAAGATTAATTTCATAGATTTTAAAGTTTTATATGAGTTATCTGCAATACCACAACACATACCAGAAGCATTATTTGCAGCAATACCACCAATCATAGCTGCATTTATTGAAGCTGGATCTGGACCTATTTTTTTGCCAAATGGTGCAAGTAAGTTATTTGTTTGAGCTCCTGTAAGAGCTGGTTGTAAAGAAATTGCACTTTTGTCATCTGAAATTCTAAAATCAGAGAATTTTCTTGAAGTAACTATTAAAATAGAATCAGAAATAGCTTGCCCTGAAAGTGAAGTTCCAGCTGCTCTAAAAGTTACACTTAATTCCATTTGGTTTGCTAAAGTTACTATTTTGTGAACTTCATCTGCATTATCAGTTTTGATAACAATTTTAGGAATTAGCCTATAAAAAGAGGCGTCAGTTCCATACGCTAATGTATGTAACTTATCTGTGAAAATATTCTCTTTTTTAATTTGAGTACTAATTTGTGTATAGAAATCTTGATATTTACCTTCTAACATTTTGTATCCTTTTGTAGTTTTTTATTATATAGTTTTTTTTAATAAAAGGAATACGTATTATTCAAGGCGTGGAACAGTATAGATTCTTTGTTGTGGATCATCAATAAATCCAAACATTTTATCTCTTACTTTTAAGACGATATTTAAGATTAGTTTTTTTAACTCTTTTTTCATAGGCTAACTCCTATATAAAAGTAAAAGCCTAAGCTTTTACTTCTAATTATCCTTAAGCATTTGGATTAATACCAAATACCTCTGGATAGAACGCAACTAATAGAAGAACTATTATTTGTATTGCAATAAACGGTAACACACCTTTATAGATTTGTATTGTTCTTACAGTTGCTGGTGCAACTCCTTTTAAGTAGAACAATGAGAATCCAAATGGCGGTGTTAAGAACGATGTTTGTAAGTTCATAGCAATTAAAATTGCGAACCATACAGGGTTAATATCTAGATTCATAGCAATTGGAACTAAAATAGGAACAATAATATATGAAATCTCAACGAAATCAATAAAGAATCCTAAAATTAAAATTGCAATCATTGTAAAGATAATGAATCCCCATTTCTCATCACCAGGTAAGCTTAACATAAAGTGTTCAACAATTTCTTCTCCACCTGTATATGAGAATACCATAGAGAATGCTGTAGCACCAATTAAGATACCAAATACCATAGATGTAATTTTTACAGACTCTAGTGATGCTTCTTTAACCATACCAATAGAGAATGTTCTATAAATTAGTGATAATCCAACTGCACCTAAACATCCTACAGCTGCTGATTCAGTAGGTGTTGCAACACCTGCAAAAATTGAACCAAGAACTAATAAAATTAGTGTTAATGATGGAATAATATCAATTAAAGCTCTAACTACTTGCTTACCTTTTGAACCTCTTGATGGATCAGGTGGAATAGCAGGTGCAGTTTCTTTATTGATAAATGCTAGAACAACAATATATAAAATATATGCTCCAACTAAAGCTAAGCCTGGCCATACAGCTGCTTTAAATAAATCACCAACAGGAACTTGGAAAACATCCCCTAAGATGATTAAAACAATTGAAGGAGGAATAATCTGACCTAGTGTACCAGAAGCACAAATCGTACCACAGGCTAGTGGAACATTATATTTATACTTCATCATTACAGGAAGTGAAATAACACCCATTGCAACAACTGAAGCCCCAACAACACCAGTAGAAGCAGCAAGTAATGCACCAACTAATACAGTTGAGATAGCAACTCCACCTCTAATCTCTCCAAATAAGAATCCCATAGATTCTAATAATCTTTCAGCAAGTCCTGTTTTTTGTAAAACAATACCCATGAAAATAAACATTGGAACAGCCATTAGAATTGTATTTTGCATAATTGACATAATTCTAAATGGCATAAAGTCGAACATTGCGATACCTTCATCAATACCCTCAGCTAGTAAAGGTATAAGTTCAGCACCCTCATCTGCATAAGACATGATTTCGTAAACACCAGCAATAAGTCCAAATATTACTGATACTGCTGCAAAAGTAAATGCTACTGGAAATCCAAGAAGAAGCATAAACAATGCAGTAAAGAACATTATAATACCAATCATTTTTTATCTCCTTCTTCGATATTGTGCATGTGGTCTTGAATATCTTGTCTTAAGTGATCAATTTCACTTTTTAAACCACTTTCGTTGTATTGATGTAAACCTTTAAAAATATTAAGGTTTTTAATAAAGAAACCAACTGATGTGATAATCAGTAAGAAAAATGATAATGGAATTAGTGCTTTTACTATCCATCTATTTGTTAATCCACCTGGATCACCACTTTGCTCATTTGATATGTAAGATTCTATTACATAATCAATTGAACCAATACCAATTAGTAAAGCAATTGGTAAAATAAATGTAACTACACCAACCATATTAATGATTGCTTTTTTCTTATCAGTTAACCTATCATAGATTAAGTCAACTCTAACGTGACCATCTTCTTTTAATGTATATGAAATACCTAAAAGAATAATTACAGAGAATAGGTGCCACTCCATCTCTTGCATAGCAATACTTCCTGTATTAAAAAAGTATCTCATAATTACATCATAGAATACATTTAATATCATAAGCACCATAACAAATGCAGTAGTATATCCTATAATATCGGCAAATTTATCAAATGCCCTTTCTAGTTTTAACAGCATAAAAATCCTTTTGATTCATGAATAGGTCATATAAACATAAGCTTCCCATATATATTTACATTACCCATTAGTTAAGTTCATTTTGAAGAATATAACCCCTCTTTAGAAGAGGAGTTATACCATATATCTTATAAGTTATCTTTTAAGTATAAGTAATCTGACATTTTAGTCCACTCTCTAGCTTTCTTTTGGTAAGCTTCTTGAGAATCTAAAATTTCTTTTAATAATGGGTTGTTTTTAGTTTTTTCTGCTTTAAGGTCAGCATTTGCTTTCTTCATAGCGTCCATAACTTCTTTTGGGAAAGTTTTGATTTTGATGTTTGGGAAATCTTTTTCAATTTTTGCCCATGCTTCAGAACTCATGTGATAGTTTTGAATATACATATCATATGCAGAAACTCTCATAGCTGTAATTAAGATTTGTTGTAAATCTTTTGGTAATTTATTGAATTTTCTTTCATTAACTAGGTATTGTAAATCTAAACCTGGTTCATGCCATCCTGTGTAGTAGTAAGGTGCAATTTTGTTGAATCCCATTTTGATATCCATTCCAGGTCCAACCCATTCTAATGCATCTAATGTACCTCTTTCAAGTGATGTATATAATTCACCTGGTGCGATATTAGTAACTGTTAATCCTAATTTTGCCATAACCTCACCAGCAAATCCAGGAATTCTCATTTTAAGACCTTTTAAGTCTTCAACTGTATTAATCTCTTTTCTGAACCATCCACCCATTTGGTTTCCAGTCGATCCACCAGGGAAAGATAATACTTTATGTTTTTTATAAACTTTTTTCATAAGTTCCATTCCGCCACCGTGGTAGAACCATGCATATTGCTCAGGTGTAGTCATACCAAATGGCATTGTACTAAAAGGCATAGTATTAATATCTTTACCTTTCCAGTAATATGATGCTGAGTGACCCATATCATATTGACCACCTTTAACCATATCTAAGATACCAAATGCAGCTTTATGTTTATTTGAAGCGTCTACTCTAATAACAAGTCTACCATCAGACATTTCTTCAACCATTTTTGCCATATTTTTAGGTGCATCAATAAATGGTGTTAATGTTGAACCCCAAGTTGTTGCAAGTTTCCATTTGTAAACTTTTTCTTTTGCTACAGCAGCCGTACTTAAACCTGCAATTAATGCAGAAGTTAAAAGTAGTTTTGTTGTTTTTTTTAACATCATCATTCTCTCCTTTGATTTGTTATGGTTAAATTCTAACCTTTAGAAATGATAATGATATGATATTTTCACTGACAAAATGTACTTTTTATGTATATTTTTATACAAATATTTTTATTTTGTGTTTATATAATTTGTTAAATTATATATTAAGCCTCTTGCCATATTTTTATCATTATTTATATGTAACATTATAAAAATATTTTTGGAGAAGAAAGTATGAGAAAAGTTATTATTATTGGGGCTAGTTATGCAGGACTTTATGCAATAAAAGAGTTATCTAAGAATAAAGATATAGAGATTTTGCTTTTTGACAAAAAGAATTATCATTATATACAGGTTGAATCATATGGCTTTGTAGCTACAAAATATAGTATTTCAGATGTAACAATAAATATTAGTAGATATATTGATGATATTAATTCTAATATAAGATTTTATAAAGAAGTAATTATACATTTTGATTCAGAGAAAAAAGAAGTGACATCATCTAATAATATTAAATACAAATATGATGATTTAATAATTGCAACAGGTGCACTTACAAACTTTCCTCCTCAAGTTCCTAATATTAAGAAGTATTCTATTGGAATCAAAACTCTTCAAAAAGCGACAATTGTTAACCAGTCTTTTGATTCTTTAATAAGTAAAACAGTTTTAAAACAAAAAGATGAAGATAGTGCTTCTTATAATATTGTTATAGGAGGTGCAGGACTTTCTGGTGTTGAAGTAGCTAGTGAAATGGCTGCTTTGATAAAAGAAGTAATACCTTCTTCTAAAGCAACTAATATGAAAGTTTATATTGTGGATGGTATGAAAACAGTTCTACCTAATATGGATGAAAGGCTAATTACTGCTTGTGAGGAAAGACTTAAAAACTTAGATGTTAAGACTTTTTTAGGAACGTTTATTAAAGATGTAGATGAAAATAAAATTTATTTAGATAATGGGGATGTTATTGATTATAACTGTTTTATTTTTACTGGAGGTATTAGAGGTATAACGATAGATTCAACAAAATCTTATCGTGTTAATAAATTAAATCAATATATTGTAAATGAATACCTCCAATTAGAGGGAGAGAAAAATGTTTTTGTTATTGGAGATGCAGCACAGATTATGTGTGATAATAAATATGTTCCACCTACAGCACAATTAGCTATACAAGCAGGTACATTTGTTGCAAGATTTATAAGTAATAAAATTAATAATAAAGTTAATAAAAATTTTATACCTAAATCAAATGGTGTTTTAATTTCATTGGGTGGTTCATATGCCATTGGTTTAATTTTTAATACTTTATTTGTGAAAGGTTATCTTGCACATTTTATTAAGCATTTTGTAACTTATATGCATAAAATGAAATTTAAAAAGCTTAGCGTAAAGTAGTATTTAGTTGCCATTTTTTTGTCATTTAATAAATATATACTAAATTCAAATAAATAAATAGGAGAAGTAACATGTCTAAATTAGTTAATTTTGATACGCTATTGTTTGAAGATATAAAAAGAGGAATGGAAGTTAGTTATACTCAAACAATAACAGATTGTGATATTAAGACTTTTGCAGGTCTTTCAGGAGATCATAATCCTGTACATATTAGTGATGAATATGCACAAAATACAAGATGGGAAAGAAGAATTGCACATGGATTAATTTCTGTATCTTTTTTTTCAGGTCTTATGGGTACAAAACTTCCTGGTATTGGCTGTGTTTGGGTTTCTCAAACTATAAAGTTTTTAAAGCCAGTATATATTGGAGATACTGTAACGGCAAAATTAATTGTAACTGATATTGACCCAGAAAGAAGAAGAGTTTTTTTACAATCTATTTGTATTGTAAAAGGGGAAATTGTTATTGATGGTGAGTCAGAAGCTTTTGTTCCAAAACAATAATCTTAAATAAATCTCATTTAATAAAAGCTATAATTTACAAATAATTTATAGCTTTTAACTCTCTAAATAAGCCTCAAAAATATTTTATAAAACTAATTTAAAAGAGAATAAAAAATCATATTCTTTATTAAAAAAAAACTTTCATTATCATTAAATTGTCATTTTTTCCAAATATACTTTTTTAAATTAATAAGGAGAGAACTATGAATATTAATTTAATTTACACAGCTACGGAAAGGATTTTTTATGCCAGTTTATAAAAGAAAAGATGGTGAAGAACAACCTTGTTGGCCTATAGGTCCATTTAAAATTAGACTACCTTTTGTTCATTATCGTTGGGAATTACCTGAGATGATACAAGGATTTTTTATGTTTGTAGTAGGGTTAGCAATGATTCCATTGCTCCAAACTTATTTAGGTATGCCTTATGAAGCAGCATTGGCATTTACATTTATTGCAGGAATAGGATATATACTTCCTTCTCTTTTAGGAGTTCCTTTAGTGCCAGGATGGATTACTCCTGCTATTCCAGTTGTTTTACTTTACTTAAAAGGTTTTGAACCAGGTCCTGAAGCTATTAAAGCTATGTTTGCCTTACAAATTGAAGTAACACTTATTTTCCTATTTTTAGGAATAACAAGATTAGGAAGTAAATTAGTTAATGCAATTCCAAACTCTTTAAAATCAGGTGTTATTATTGGTGCAGGAGTTGCAGCTTTAATGGGTGAGTTAAAAGTTGGAGGAAGAATAGATACAACACCAATCTCAATTATAATAGGTTCATTAGTTTCCGCTTATGTACTGTTTTCTTTATCTTTCAAAAATGTGATACAGAATAACCCTTTTGCAAAACAAATTGCAAACTTTGGTTTGGTTACAGGTTTGATTATTGCAATTTTTGTTGGTTGGGCTGTTGGGGAATATCCTTTACCAGATATACAAATGGGAATTACACAGCCTGATTTTGCTTTAATGTGGAATTATTTGATATTTGCAAATGGATTACCATCATATGATGTTTTTTTATTAGCAATACCTACAGCTTTAATTGCTTATGTAATTGCTTTTGGTGATATTATTATTGGATTTACATTAGTAAAAAGAGTTGATCATATTAGACAAGATGAAAAAATTGAAGAAAATGTTGATAGAGTACATTTAGTTACATCAATTAGAAATGGTTTACATGCTTTCTTTGCACCTTGGCCTGGACTATCAGGGCCTTTATTTACAGCAGTTCATGCAACAGTAGCTGAAAGGTATGCAATGGGCAAAAAGTCTATGGAATCTATTTATAGTGGTGGGGGAACATTCTGGATTAGTGGAATGATAGCTTTATTTATGCTGCCATTGGTAAGTTTTTTTAAACCAGTTCTTCCTATTGCACTATCACTTACTTTAATTCTTACTGCATATATTTGTATTTTAGTAGGAATGGAACAGTTAAAAAATTCTACTGAAAGGGGAGTTGCTGGTATTGTAGCAATTACTTTATCTATGCCTGATCCAAAATCTACACTATATGCAGTTATCATTGGATTAATATTATACTTTTTACTTGAAAGACCTAAGCTTTTAGGTAAACATGATGGGGAAAATAGTATTCTGGACTCAGAAGAAGCCCCTAAAGAAAAAACTGCAAGTTAAATAAACTGAATATCTCTTTTGTAAGTACTATATAAAGTGCTTACAAGAGATAAATACTTTTACAAAAGAATTTTCTAAATATTAATAATCTAATTATATATCTAATGACATTTTTATGTCATCTTTTCTAATTATACTACTTTTATAAAATTTAACTAGGAGTATATGATGAATTTTGAATTAAGTGAAGATCATAAAGTATTAATAGATAGTCTTAAGGACTTTGTTAATAATGAAATTAAACCTTTGGCTGTTGAGATTGATGAGAAACATGAAATCCCTTCATCTTTAATTTCTCAAATAAGTGAATTAGGATTTATGGGTACTTATATCCCTGAAGAGTATGGTGGAGCTGGAATGGATTATTTCTCGTATATTTTAACTGTTGCAGAAGTATCAAAAGCTTGTGCTTCAACAGGAGTTTTAATTGCAGCACATACTTCGTTATGTTGTGGACCAATTTTATCTTATGGAACGCAAGAACAAAAGGAAAAATATCTTCCTGCATTGGCAAGTGGTGAAAAAATTGGTTGTTTTTTACAAACAGAACCAAATGCAGGTAGTGATGTATCAAATATTGATACTAAATATAAAGAAGAAGATGATTGTTATGTAATTAGTGGATCAAAAATATTTATTACAAATGGTGCATATAAAGGTACTGGAATTGTAATTGCAACAAAAGATAAGACTTTAGGACATAAAGGTTTATCGGCATTTATTATTGATTTAGAAAGTCCTGGCGTAGAAATCATAAAAAATGAAGTAAAAATGGGAATCAGAGGAAGTTATACAACAGCATTTGCTTTGGATGGAGTTAAAGTTCCTAAAGAAAATATGTTAGGAAAAGAAGGTGATGGTTTTAAAATTGCTATGGAAACTTTAAATGCAGGAAGAATTAGTATTGGTGCCCAAGCTTTAGGTATTGCAGAAGGAGCATTAGAAAGATCAGTTGAATATACACAAGAAAGAAAACAATTTAACAAACCTCTTTCAGCATTTCAAGCAGTATCAATGAAACTTGCAGAAATGAAACTAAGAATTGAACAAAGTAAAATTCTAATTTATAAAGCTGCATGGTTAAAACAAAATAATAAGCCATATATTATGGAATCAGCAATGGCAAAATTATCTGCTTCTGAAACAGCAACATTTGTTACAAAAGATGCTATTCAGGTTCATGGTGGATATGGGTTTATTTGTGAGTATGAAGTTGAAAGAATGTATAGAGATGCAAAAATCACAGAAATATATGAAGGTACAAGTGAAATACAACGTGTGATTATTGGAAAGATGTTATTTAAATAAAAAATGAATGAAGAATAAAAGCCTTTTTTAAAGGCTTGTTTAGGGAGTATTATGGAAGCTACTACTGAAATAACTAGAGAAGTATATTGGAATATAGGAAAGACTGCAACAACTGTTGGATTGATGTATTTTCTTACTTTTTTAGCAATGGGGTTAGTAATATATCTTTTTTATAGAAGATATAAAGTATATCAATTAGGAAGACCTATAAATAGAACAGATAATATTGGTGAAAGAATAAAATATATGTTGACTAATATGATGGGTCAAATTAGAGTTAGAAGAAATAGTAGACCTGGTATTGCTCACAGTTTATTTTTTTGGTCATTTATAATCTTATTTATTGGAACATTCTTAATTTTTGTTCAAACAGATGTTACAGGAGTATTATTTGATTATGTCTTTTTAAAAGGGGATTTTTATAAGATTTACTCTTTATCTTTAGATATTGCTGGACTTGTTGGAATTATTATGATGACAGCTTTATTTATAAGAAGATTTGTTTTTAAACCTGAAAATTTAATAACGTCACGTGAAGATACAATTATTCATGTGCTGTTGTATATTATCTTGATAACTGGATTTTTAATTGAAGGTTTAAGAATGGCTGCTACTGAGCTTAAGACTAATCCAGAATGGATGATTTTCTCTCCTGTAGGAATGGTTATTGCAAAAATGCTTTCGGACGTTAGTCAAGTATCTTTATTATTATCACATAAAATATTATGGTGGTTTCACCTTGTAATTGTTCTTGCCTTTTTTGTAGTGATTCCTTTAACTAAATTAAGACATATGTTTACAATTAGTGCTAATTATGTGTTTAAAGATAAAGGTCCTACAGGAAAATTAGTTACTTTAGATATGGAAGATGAAAATATTGAATCATTTGGTGCTTCAACTGTAAAAGATTTTACATGGAAAGATATATTTGATGCAGATGCTTGTATTAGCTGTAATAGATGTGAAGATATTTGTCCTGCTAACGCAACAGGTAAACCCTTATCTCCTATGAGTGTAATTCATAAAATTGGTGATGCTGCTTTTAATGACCCTGATAGAAATCTGGTTGATGATATTGGACAAGATGCTATTTGGTCATGTACAACATGTAGAGCTTGTGAAGATATTTGTCCATCAGCAAATGAACATGTAAGTAAGATTGTAGATATTAGAAGAAACCTTGTTTTAATGGAAGGTGAATTTGCTGGCGAAGAAGTGATGAAAGCTATGGATAATGTAGAGGTAAATGGAAACCCTATGGGATTAGCATTAGCTTCAAGAGGAGATTGGACAAAAGGTTTAGATGTTGTAATTATGAGTGATACTACTGATATTTTAAAAAATCCAGTAGATGTTCTTTATTATGTTGGTTGTTATGCTTCATTTGATGCAAGAAACCAAAAAATTGCAAGAAATTTTGTTGAAATTTGTAATGCTTCTGGCATTAAAGTAGGAATTTTAGGAAAAGAAGAAAAATGTTGTGGTGAGCCTATTCGTAAAATGGGTAATGAGTATTTATATCAAGAGTTAGCAAAAGAAAATATTGAAAACCTTCATAAATATAATGTTTTAAAAATTGTAACTACTTGTCCACATTGTTTTAATACTTTAAATAAAGACTATAGGGATTTAGGTTTAAAAACAGAAGTTGAACATTACACAGTTTTCCTAGATAGATTAGAAAAAGAAAAGCGTATCCCAATGGAAGAAAAAGAGTTTGACTGTACTTACCATGACTCTTGTTATTTAGTAAGACACAATGATATTGATTTAGAACCAAGATCACTTTTAGACTCAGCTGGTGCAAATATCATTGAAATGGCAAAAAGTAAAAAAGATACTTCTTGTTGTGGTGCTGGGGGAGGAAGAATCCTTGCAGAAGAGCATTTAGGAAATAAAAAAATCAATGTGGATAGAGTTAACATGGCTCAAGAAACAGGAGCTCCTACTCTAATCTCTAACTGTCCATTTTGTCTTACAATGTTTGAAGATGGAATTAAAATGGCAGAGTGTGAAGATAGTTTAGTTGTAAAAGATTTATCAGAAATTATAGTTGAAAGACTAAAAAAATAATAAAAGGATATATAGATGAAAGTACTTGTATGTATTAAACAAGTTCCAGATATGGAATCAAAATTCAAAGTAAATACTCAAAATAATTGGTTTGATGAAAATGATCTAGCTTATCGTATTAATGAATATGATGAATATGCTATTGAGCAAGCAGTTCAATTAAAAGAACAATTATCAGATGTTGACATTACTGTTTTATGTGTGGGACCTGCAAGAGTGAAAGAAGCTTTAAAAAAAGCTTTAGCAATGGGATGTGATAGAGCTGTTCACATTGAAGATGAAGAGTCTTATATAAAAGATTCTTCACAAGTTGCTAGTTTAATTGCTGATTTTGCTAAAGATAAAAGTTTTGACATTATCTTTACTGGAATGCAGTCGCAAGATAGGGGTTCTGCTCAAGTTGGTGTTATTGTTTCTGAACTATTAAATTTCGCTTGTGTATCTACAATTGCAGACTTTGAATATTCTGATGGTATTACAGTTAAAAGAGAGCTTGAAGGTGGATTAAAATCTATTATCAAAGTAGATACTCCTGTTGTATTAACTTGTCAATTAGGACTTAATACTCCAAGATACCCTACTTTACCAAATATTATGAAAGCAAAAAAGAAAGAATTAATAACTATTGATAGTTTAGAGTTATCAAGCGGTGATAGTTTAAATGAAACACTTAATTTTTACTATCCACAAAAAAGTGGTGGTAGTCTAGTATTAGAAGGTGATGTTCCAGAGCTTGCAGATAAATTAATTGCAATATTAAAAGAAAAAACTTCGGTTCTTTAGAAAGGAAAGTATTATGAAAATATTATTAGTTGGTGAGTATAGAGAAAATAAGTTATTAGATGTAACATATGAATTAATAGGATTTGCGGATAAATTAGAAGCAGATAAAGTGATGTTAGCAGTTGGTTATGAAGAAGATATTCCAAAATTTGATGGAAAACTTTATTTAGCAGATGCTAAAACTCTTGGTGAGTATAACCCAAGTGCACATAAACAATTAGTTTTAGATGTAGTTGAAAAAGAGAACCCAGATTTAATTGTATTTATACACTCTTCTTTTGGTTGGGATTTAGCGCCTAGAGTTGCTACTTCATTAAAAGCTACACAATTTACAGAAGTAATTGATTATAAAGATAACTCTTTTATTGTTCCTTCTTGTAACTCAAAACTAAGAAGAGAATTAAAATCGAAAACGGATAAAACAGTTATTACTATTCAAGCAGGAGCTTTCACTCCTCTTTCTGAGCCTCAAGGTATGCCTTCTATTGAAAATATGTCAGCAGATGCTTCGTCAAATGTAAACTTTGTAGCTTATGAAGAAGCTGAAGCTAAAGGTTTAGATTTAACAAAAGCTGAAGTTATTGTAACAGCTGGTCGTGGAGTTGGGAAGAAAGATAATATTCCAATTATTCAAGCTCTAGCTGATAAATTAGGTGGTGAATTGGGTGCAAGTAGACCAGTTGCTGATAATGCATGGGTTGATCAAAGCCACCAAGTAGGAACAACAGGACAAACAGTTTCACCTAAATTATATATAGCTTGTGGAGTTTCAGGAGCTATTCAACATTTAGCAGGAATGAAAAAATCAGAATTTATTGTTGCTGTTAATACAGATAAAGATGCTCCAATAAATGAGGTTGCTGATATTTTAGTAGTAGCAGATGTACTTCAATTTGTACCAGAATTAACTAATAAATTAGCATAAAAATTAAAGTGGAGATATAGCGTGCATATAGATTTTTGGAATGAAAGATGGGAAAAAAATCAAATAGCTTTTCATATAAAAGAAGTAAATCCTATGTTAATTAAATATTTCCATAAATTAAATCTACCCAAAAAGAAGCGTATATTTCTTCCTTTATGTGGTAAAACTTTAGACATAGCATGGTTATTGAAAAAGGATTACAATCTTGTTGGTATTGAGTTAAATAAAGAGGCAATTGACCTACTTTTTAAAGAGTTGAATATTACTCCTACAATATCAAAAGAGAATAACTTTATTAGATATAAAGCAAAAAATATTGATATTTATGTTGGAGATTTTTTTGACATGAGTGCTGAAATATTAAAACCTATTGATGCTATTTATGATAGAGCGGCATTAGTTGCTCTTCCTTTGGAAATGAGAATAGAGTATGTAAGCCATTTGTTAAACATTACAAACGCTGTACCTCAATTACTAATTAGTTATGACTATGATCAAAATATTATGAATGGACCTCCTTTTTCTGTACCATTATCAGAAATAGAACATCATTATAGTGATTATTATGAGATTACATTATTAAATGAAAATATTGATATCCCTAGTGGATTAAAGCGTAAATCTCAGGCTATTGAAACTGTTTTCATATTAGAAAATAGTTAGAAAATATAAAAATTTATAAAAGGCAAAAAAATGGAAATAAAAGAAGTTGGAATTATAGGCTCTGGGCAAATGGGTAATGGAATTGCTCATGTTTGTGCCCTGTCAGGATATAAAGTAATTTTAATTGATATTGCTCAAGAAGCACTAGATAAGGCTATGGAAGTTATTAATAAAAATCTTAGTAGACAAGTACAAAAAGGAAAAATTACTCAAGAAGATATGAATAGTTCATTAAACAGAATATCTACTGGTACAGATTCTAGTACATTAAATAGTGCAGATCTTATTATAGAAGCTGCAACAGAAAACTTGGATTTAAAAATAAAAATATTTCAAGGTTTATTAGAACATATTAAAGATGATTGTTTATTATCTACAAATACTTCAAGTATGTCTATTACTAAATTAGCTGCTGCAACAAATAGACCAGATAGATTTATAGGTTTACATTTTATGAATCCTGTTCCAGTTATGAAATTAGTTGAACTTATTCCTGGAATTGCTACAAGTGATGAAATGTATGAAACTACAAAAACATTTGCTCAGTCTTTAGGTAAAACTGTAGCAACTTCAAAAGATTATCCTGCATTTATTGCAAATCGTATTTTGATGCCTATGATAAATGAAGCTATTTGTGCTTTATATGAAGGTGTAGGTGATGTTGAGTCAATAGATACTGCTATGAAACTTGGTATGGGACATCCCATGGGACCTTTAGCATTAGCTGATTTTATTGGTCTTGATACTTGCTTAGCTATTATGAATGTATTACATGAAGGGTTTGGTAATCCTAAATATAGTCCTTCTCCCTTATTAGTTAAATATGTTGAAGCTGGTTGGTATGGAGTTAAGTCAGGTAAAGGGTTTTACGATTACCCTAAGAAATAAGATTTCTAGGAGAAAACTATGAGTATTTGGAATAAAGAGCTTAGTTTAGATGAATTAAATGCTATGAGTAAAAATACAGCAATTGAGAATTTAGGTATTAAACTTACTGAAATAGGAAATGATACTTTAGTAGGAGAAATGCCAGTTAATTCAAAAACCCATCAAATTCATGGAATATTACATGGTGGAGCATCAGTTTTGTTTGCTGAAACATTGGGAAGTTTAGCTGCTGTTATGGCTTGTAAAAAAGGTTTTACAGCAGTTGGCTTAGAGATTAATGCAAATCACTTAAAAGGAGTAAAAGATGGAATAGTAAAAGGTATAGCTAGTGCTATTCATATAGGTAGAAGTACACAAGTATGGGATATTAAAATCAGTCATAAAGAAAGTGGAAAATTAGTTTGTACTTCAAGATTAACAATAGCAGTTGTAAAAGAGTAAGATATGAAAGTAAGAGTATATTATGAAGATACAGATGCCGCAGGAATTGTCTATCATGCAAACTTTATAAAGTTTTGTGAGAGAGCTAGGTCTGAAGTGTTTTTTAAAGAAGGTTTATCTTCCCATGATGAATTAAAAAAAGAACATTTTGTAGTAAGAAATATAATTTGTGACTTTGTGCAAGTTGCATTTTTAGGAGATTTATTAGAAATACGGACTCATATTCTGGAGAGAAAAAACTCTTCGGTGATACTAAAGCAAGATATATTAAAGGATACAGAACTTATTTGTTCTTTTAAAGTAGTGTTAGTCTATGTAAAAGACTATAAAGCTATAAAAATACCTGATAATATCTTTAATATATTAAAAAAAATCTAACAATACAATTAATACAATAGCTATGAAATGTCTCCGCATAGCTATTGTTTTTATAAAAATTTTAATCCAAAACTTATTTTATAAATTAATATTTTACTTTTATCATTGCCATAATTTTATCATTATTTATTCATATACTTTCACTGTAGGTAATTAATCTAACTTAAAAAAGGATACTAGAATGGATAAGAAAATTGAAATAGGAGAAATTGGAAAATTTCTTACAGATGGTATGACAATCTCCATTGGTGGATTTTTAGGCTGTGGAAATGCTCATAATATTATTGATGAGATTTTAAAAACAGATGTTAAAGATTTAACATTAGTCGCTACAGACACTTTCTTTGAGGGAGAAGGAGTGGGCAAGTTAATTACAAATAAAAGGGTATCCAAACTAATGGCTAGTCATATTGGTACAAATAAAGATACTCAACAACAAGTAAATGATGGATTTATTGAAGTTGAACTTGTTCCACAAGGTACATTAGCAGAAAGGTTAAGATCAGCTGCTGCTGGACTTGGAGGAGTTTTAACAAGAACTGGTTTAGGGACCCTAGTTCAAGAAGGTAAAGATGTTGTTACAGTAGATGATCAAGAGTATATATTAGAAAAGCCTATACATGTAGATTTGGCAATTTTAAAAGCCCACAAATCAGACAAAGCAGGAAATTTATTATATAAAGGTGCAACAAGAAACTTTAATGTTCCTATGGCAGGTGCAGCAAAAATAACAATTGCAGAAGTGGAAGAAATAGTTGAGGATGGAGAACTAGATCCTAGTTTTGTACATACTCCATTTGTATATATTAATCATATTGTAAAGGTATAAAAATGTCAGCAAAAGAAATAATTGCACAAAGAGTTGTAAAAGAGTTTAGTAATGGTGATTTTATTAATCTTGGAATAGGACTTCCTACTTTAATACCTAACTACATACCTTCTGATGTAAAAATAGTTTTACATTCAGAAAATGGTTTTGCTGGAGTATGGGATAAGGCTAGTGATAGCAATAAGGATATAGATGTTATAGATGCAGGAGGAACACATGTAAATCTAAAACCAGGTGGTGTTTTTTTTGATTCTTCAACATCTTTTGAAATTATAAGAGGTGGACATATTGATATTACAGTATTAGGAGCATTAGAAGTAGATGAGAATGGTAGTTTAGCAAGTTGGAATATTCCTGGGAAGTTTGTACCAGGAATGGGTGGCTCTATGGATTTAGTAAGTGGTGTAAAAAAAGTTATTGTAGCTATGCAGCATACGGCAAAAGGACTTCCTAAAATACTTAAAGAGTGTACATTACCTCTTACAGGAAAAAGCGTGATAGATATGATTATTACTGAATTAGGTGTTTTTGAATATATTGATGGAAAACTACATTTAACAGAATTAATAGGTGATACATCTTTAGAGCAAATAAAAGAGCTTACCCCTGCAACTTATAAAGTTGCTCTTAAAAAATAATATAAGGAAATAAATGAAAGTATATATAGTTGAAGCAAAAAGAAGTGCAATTGGAAGTTTTCTAGGAACTTTAAAGGATGTAAAGCCAGGTGATTTAGCTGGACAAGTAATAAAAGACCTAATAAAGGATATTGATAACACAATTGTTGATGAGGTTATAGTTGGAAATATCTTATCAGCTGGTCATTCTCAAGGTATTGGAAGACAAGCATCAATTTATGGAGGTTTACCTAAATCTACGGTTGCATATTCTATTAATATGCTGTGTGGTTCCGGAATGAAAGCTGTAATGAATGCAATTTCTGAAATAAAAGCAGGAGAAAAGGATGTAATTATTGCAGGAGGTGTTGAAAATATGTCTTCAGCACCTTTTTTAGTCTCTTCAAAAATAAGAGCAGGAATGAGTTTAGGTGATAGTAAACTTGTTGACTCAATGAGTGATGCTTTAGTTGATGCTTTTGAAGGTTATCATATGGGAATAACAGCTGAAAATATAGCTGAGAAATTTAACATTACAAGAGAAATGCAAGATGAATATGCAATATTTTCACAAGAAAAAGCAGCAATAGCTGATGATGAAAAAAAATTTGTTGATGAGATTACTCCTGTAACAGTTAAAACTAGAAAGGGTGATATTATTTTTGATAAAGATGAGTATATAAATAGAAATACTTCGCTTGAGAAACTACAAAAACTTAGACCTGCATTTAAAAAAGATGGAACTGTTACAGCTGGTAATGCTTCTGGAATAAATGATGGAGCAAGTTTTACTTTAATTGCTTCAGAAGAGGCTGTAAAAAAATATAATCTAAAACCATTAGTTGAAATTATTGATGTATCACAAGTAGGTATTGATCCATCTATTATGGGACTTAGTCCTGCATATGCTATTGAAAAGCTATTAGAAAAGACTAATATGTCAATTGATGAAATTGATCTTATTGAAATCAATGAAGCTTTTGCATCACAAATCTTAGGAGTATTTGAGTTATTAAAAGAAAAAGTTAATTTAACTGATGAGATACTTCAGAAAAAAATTAATGTTAATGGTAGTGGAATCGCTTTAGGTCACCCTGTTGGTGCTAGTGCTAATAGAATAATTGTTTCATTAGTACATGAAATGAAAAAACAAGAATTAGAGTATGGATTAGCTTCATTATGTATCGGTGGAGGAATGGGAACAGCAATTTTAGTTAAAAACATAGAATAATTTTATATATAATGATATAATTTTTATAAATTATATAGGAATAAATATGAATAAGAAATACTATTATGATTTAGAGAAGAAATTAAATTTTGAGGATGTTTTATTGGATGCTTTACCTAACCCTATATATTATAAAGATGTAAAGGGTGATTTTATTAGATGTAATACTCGATTTTCAGAACTTACAAATACATGCAAAAAAGAAATCATAGGCAAATCTGCTTATGAGTTCTTTCCTAAAAGTGCTGCAGATAGAAATAAATTAATTGATAAGGAAATAATGAAAACACTTCAACCTTATGAAGATGAAGTTCATTTTATAAAAGATGATGGGGAAGTTAGATATTACAATTTAAGTAAAGCTGTTTGTCAAGATAAATTAGGCGTTGTAAAAGGTATTGTTTGCATAATGACAGATATAACTCAAAGAATTAAAGAAAAAGAGATTTTGATACAACAAAGTAAGTTTGCTGAAATGGGAGAGATGATTGCTTCAATAGCCCATCAATGGAATGAGCCATTGGTTGAACTTTCAGCTCAAGTACAGAAAATGGAACTTTATTATTCTACTAATCAAATAGATAAAGAAAAAGTTTCTAATTTTGTTTCTGATTCAATGATTCCTATTCAATATATGTCAGAGACATTAAGTGATTTTAGAAATTTCTTAAAACCTTCAACTGTTAAAAAAGAGTTTGACTTGAAAAAAGCAATTTTAGAGATTTTTGATATTGTTGGTAAACAGATCTTTTATTTTAATATAAAAGTTGATTTTGATTATGATAAAAATGAAGAATTTAAAATATTTGGCTACAAAAATCAATTAAAACAAGTTATATTAAATATTATAAATAATGCAAAAAATAAGATTACAACTGCCTATGAAAACAGTGATTTTGAAGGGACTATTACAATAAAGTTAAGAAATAAAAAAGATTTAACAGTAATGGAAATTATGGATAATGCAGGACCTATAAAAGATGAAATAATAGGACAGATATTTGATCCTTTTTTTACTACAAAAGAAAATGGCACAGGATTTGGTTTATATATGGTAAAAACTATTATAGAAGATAAGATGTCAGGAAAAGTTTCTGCTAAAAATAATGGTGAGCATGCAATCTTTTCTATAGAACTTCCACACAAATAAGGTATAAAATGAAAATATTACTTTTAGAAGATAATGAAACTTTAAATGAGACAATCAAACTAAAACTAGAGTTAAAAGGATATAAAGTACACTCTTATACATGTGGACAAGAGGCTTATGATAATATAACAAATGGCTATTCATGCTTTCTTTTAGATATTCATGTTCCAAATGTTGATGGTATAAAAATATTAAAAAAAATTAGAGACTTTTATGAGAGCTGCCCTGTTATTATAATTTCATCTACAGTTGAACTAGATGTAATTAAGGAGTCTTATGACTTTGGATGTAATGATTATCTAAAAAAACCTTTTTTTATAGATGAACTTGAAATAAAAATTGATAAATTATGTAATATCCCAAGTAATGAAATTATATTAGGCTCTTGCATCTTTAATTTTAAAGAGAGTATTTTAACAGTAAATGATAAGAGAAATAATTTAACTGAGAAAGAAAGTTTACTTGTAAATCTTTTTGCGATAAATTTAAATAAGCTAGTTACTTATGAGAATATTCAAAACTATGTATGGAAAGGTGAGTATGCTTCTATTGATGCAATAAGAACATTAATTAGAAGATTAAGAAAAAAAATCCCTCTTACAATTAAAGCTTCATCTAATAGAGGCTATTATCTATTATTAAATAATAGTTAGGACTTATAATGCCATTGGTAGCTATGGATATAAAAAATAGTGATTTATTTTATAAAGCTTGGGAACTTTATGAAACTTCTTTTCCCAAAATTGAGAGAAGAAATATAGATGAACAAAAACAAATTCAAAATGATAGTAGGTATAAAACATATGCTTATTTAGATGAAAATGATTTTGTGGGAATAGTATTTTATTGGGATTTTGATAAATTTAGATTTATTGAGCACTTTGCCGTTGAATCAGGCTTTAGAGGAAAGTCTTATGGTTCAAAAATTTTGAACAGTTTATTAGATAGAAATAAACAAGTGGTTTTAGAAATAGAGTTGATAAGGGATGAAATTAGTAAAAAAAGATTAAGGTTTTATGAAAAATTTGATTTTAAAGTAAATGATTTTAAACACTATCAAGTGCCTTTTAGAAAAGAACAAGAGAGTTTGGAACTTCTTTTTTTATCCCATGGAAGGGTATTAAGTAAGGATGAATATGAAGAGTTATATTCTCAAATGAAAGCCTCTTTGAGACTTTAGAGAGTTTAAGTTTTAAAAATATACCCCGTATCTACTACTGTTTGGATATAGTCTCTTTGAAGAACTTTTCTTAGTCTTCTTATTAAACTTCTTATGGACTCTAAAGAAGCAAAACTTCCTTCCCATACGTAATTTTCAATACTTTCATAAGATAAAACCTGATTTTTTTTAGTTAAAAATAAGTTCATTAAAAGTCTTTCTTTTTTTGTAAGTCTATACTCTTGCTTGTCTATAACAACAGTTGAGGATTTATAATCAAAATAACAATCTTTGTCAAAATGTAAATAATCATCTTGAATGTTACATAACTTCTCAATTTTTATTTCAAGTTCATCTATAAAGAAAGGTTTTTTTAGATAATCATTACATCCAAAGTCATAAGACTCCTTAATTACATCTAGTTCTACACTTGCTGAAATTATAATCACAGGAATAGTTTCATAAAATTCTCTAATTCTTTTTAGGATTTTTATTCCATCAACATTTGGAACATTTATATCTAAGATAAAACAGCTATATCCATCTGTAATTTTTTCATAAACTTCTGCTCCATCTGTATATGCTTCAACTGCATAACCTTTAAGTTTAAGTCTTTTTTTTATTGTTTCATTTAGTTTTTTGTTGTCTTCTAAAAGTAAAATTTTCACTTTAAACCTTTTTATTGGGAAGTTTTATTGTAAAGATAACATTATTATGGTCATTTTTCACTGTAATAGAACCTCTCATTTTGTCTTCAATTATAACTTTTGCCATATATAAACCAATTCCTGTACCATCTTTTTTAGTAGTAAAATAAGGTTGGAAAATTGAATTTATGATTTTTTCTTCAATGGCTCCACCATCATCACATATCTCTATTATATTATAATTATCATCCCTTTGAATATTTATATCAATATTTCCTTTTTGTGTGTGAGGGTTGTTTTTTTCAAGAATTTTGTTTTTTGAATTATTGATAAGATTTAATAAAACTTGTTTAAACTCATTTTCATATCCATATATTAAAAGCTCTTCATTATTGTTTTTGTAGTTAAATGACATATTTATATTTGAGTAGAATATTTGTTTTCCAATAATCTCATTTATTTCATTTAAAGCTTTTGAAATTGAGAATAGCTTTTTCTTTGTTGATGGTTTTAGGAAATTTCTAAAGTCACTTAGCGTTTTTGACATGTATTTTATTTGAATCATTGAGTCATTTACAAAGTCTTTTACATCTGTATCTTTTAGTTCATTTAAAAGATACGAAGTTTGAATATCTTGTACTTGTGCTGATAGTTCTATTAATGGCTCATTCCATTGGTGGGCAATTGCTGCAATCATATCACCCATTTCAGCTAATTTACTTTGTTGGATTAAAAACTGTTTTTGTTGAACTCTTTCAGTAATATCATCCATAATACATACAATTCCACCTACGCTTCCATCTATATTTTTATAAACAGCTTTATTTAAAATGATATGTTTCATATGACTAGATGAAGTATAAAAAGTAAATTCAGAAGTACTTGTACTAAAAGTTTGCATTAACTCTTGGTCAATATTTGTATTTTTTAAGGCAACTTCATATGGGAAAAAGTCAAAAGCACTTTTTCCTATAATTTCATTTCTATCTTTGCTTACTAAGTTTGCAAAACTTAGGTTACAACCTAAAAATTTACCTTCAACATTTTTATAATAAATAGGATTTGGAATAGTATCAAGCAGTACTTTGTCAAATTCAAGTTGATTTGATAATGCAAGTTCTAGTTTTTTTCTTCTTTTTATATTTGCTCTTAAAACTACAACTATAATACTTAAAACCATGATTATAATAATAGCTAGAACAATAAACTTTATAAACTTTCTATATACAGCATTTGGTTCATTTATTAAAATATAGTCACTTAAATAATTGTCAATTTGGATGTCAAATTTTTCAACTTCATTATAATCAAACATATATCTATTAGGAGACTTATCTATAACTGGAATATCTTTAATTTTTTTACCATTTAAAACATCTATAGCCATTCTTGATACAGATTCTCCTTGTGCAATTGCTGATGTTAAAAGTCCCCCAACAATCCCATAATTTAGATAAAAATCCCAAAGTCCATATATAGGAACATTACTAACTGCTTTTATCTCTAAAAAACTTTGTTTATATGTGAAGTATTTTTCTGTAGTATCTTTAAATAAAAGAACAAACAAAATAACATCATTTTTTCCTAGTTTAGAGACTTTATCTTTTAAATTTTCAATCTCCATTTTATCAACATACTCTACTTTGAACTGTTTTTCATATTTCTTTATTATATTTCTTAGGTCTCTTTTTACCGCTAAACCTGTTTTTGATCTATCATTTATAATTAGAAGTTTATTGATATTTGGGTGTAAATCTTTTATAAGTTCAAAGTTTTTTTCTAAATCTACTTGCTCAACTACTCCTGTCATATACTTTTTCATATTGTTTTCATCAAGTAATGCTTCATCAAAATTATTTATTCCACAAAAAAGTACAGGTAAGTCTTTGAAAAGGTAGTCATGGTATCTAATAGTAAAATCAAAAGCATTATTATCACTAGCAATTATTAGATCAAAGTTTCTTGTTTTAAATTGCTCTTTATATAAAGCTGCTAGTTTATCCAAGTAAATTGGATCTGCTACATGTTTTGTATCCATATAAACTGTAGTAAGTTCGATATTCTTGTATTTTGAAAATGCTTGTTCTATAGTTTTTGAAATGTCATCACTCCAAATATATCCTTTATGATATGAGTGAAGTAATAACACCTCTTTTGTATTATTTGCATATAAAAAATTGATTATTAATAAGCTAAATAGTATAAGTTTTTTCATTAAAGACCCTTCTATTTGGCTATTATATCAAGATTTAGTAAAAATTACATATCCAGATTTAGGTCCGTGGGCACCAATTACCAACGATTGTTCAATATCAGCAGTTTTTGATGGTCCTGAAATAAATACACCATAACCTTTGTCTTCAAAATTGATTTTAGTATATGCTTCATGCATATTATTTAAAATATCTTTTTCGTCTAAAACTGTTACAATATTTTGTGCTATAAAGTATAAAGCTCTATGTCTATTATCTTCATTTTTCATCCATACAGCACCATTTTCAGCTATTGCAAAATTGCCTTTTACAACTGCTAAATCAATATCTTTTAGTTCATGAGCATCATCTTTTTCATTTGCATCAAAGTTTTTTAATGATAAGCCTTCAACATTTGAAGCTATTATTTTTTCATCAGGATAAAGTTCACTTATTGTTTTTTCTAAATCAGCTTTATCAATTAATAAGGCTTTTCCTCCTACTGATTCAATCATAGTAGAGAATTTTTCGAACTTATCTTCAAAAGTTAAACCAAAGTTTTCATATGAATTTGGAAGTTCAACATTTTCAACTACATTGTTTTTTCTAATGCTATTTAAAATTTTTTCTTTACTAGTCATCTAATTCTCCTTGTTCAAACATCTCTTTAAAGCTCTTCTCTGGCATTTTAGGTAAGTCTCTTTGTCTTCCCCATACATTTGATTTATTGTATACAAGTGAATTTGGAAGTTTAGGAACAACTTTTCTTGCAATTTTTCCAGCTAGATTAAATAAACTTGGTTTACTCATAAGCCATGCAGTAACTTTCATTGCCATTTTTTTCTTAGGATCTATAAGTTTCATTTCACTTAAGTCTTGTCTTCTTGCATAAAGTTGAGAGTCTAAATCAATTTTTGCAGGACAAACATGAGAACATGATCCACATAATGTACAAGCAAAAGGTAAACTACTATGTTTTTCAGGTTCTTTTACTGCACCTAAAATAGAACCAATTGGTCCAGGAATAGTATATTCATAAGAGTGCCCTCCACTTCTTCTATATACAGGACAAGTATTCATACATGCTCCACATCTAATACAGTTTAGAGCTTTTTTGTATTTTGAAGAACTTAAAAATTCACTTCTTTTATTATCTACAATAATTATATGCATTTCTCCACCCTCAATAGGTGCATGGAAATGTGAAGTATATGAAGTAATAGGCTGACCTGTTGCACTTCTTGCAAGTAATCTTGTAAATACTGATAAGTCTTCTAATCTTGGAATGATTTTTTCCATTCCCATTGAAGCTATATGTAACTTTGGAACTGAAGCACCCATATCTGCATTCCCTTCGTTGGTACAAACAACAACTCCACCTGTATTTGCAATAGCAAAGTTAACTCCTGTCATACCTGCATCTGCTGTTAAGAAATCTTCTCTAAGACTTGCTCTTGCAGCTCTTGTTAAATAAGTTGGATCATCATTTCCTTTTTGGGTACCTAATTTTTCATGGAATGTATCTGAAACATCCATTTTCTTTAAGTGAATTGCAGGAAGTACAATATGTGAAGGTGGTTCATTTCTTAATTGAACAATTCTTTCACCTAAGTCTGTATCAATTACTTCGATTCCTCTTTGCTCTAAGAAAGGATTTAAATGACACTCTTCTGTTAGCATCGATTTTGATTTTACAAGTTTTTTTACGCCTTTTTCTTTTAGAAGTCTGTATGCAATTTCATTGTGCTCTTGAGCGTCAGATGCCCAGTGAACTTTAATACCTTTAGCATTTGCATTTTTTTCAAATTCTAAAAGATATTTATCAAGATTTGCCATTGTATGAGTTTTTATTTGACTTGCATACTCTCTTAATTGTTCCCATTCAGGAATAGATTTAGAAGCTAAATCTCTTTTTGCTCTTACAAACCATAAAGCTTCATCATGCCAGTGCATTCTCTCATCATTAGCTACGAATTTTTTTGCATTCTCTGGATGTGTACTCATAGTTCTTCTCCTGCTAAAATTTGTGTAATATGCATTACTTTTATTGGGTAGTTGTTTCTATTTATTAGTCCATCCATATGCATAAGGCATGACATATCTGCACCTGTCATAACTTTTGCATCTGAATCTAAATGATCTTTAATTCTATCTTTTCCCATTGCTACTGATATATCTTCTTGGGCAACTGAGAATGTTCCACCAAATCCACAACATTCATCTTTTCTTTTAAGTTCAACTAGTTCAATGTCTTTTACTATATTTAAGATGTTTTCTAATTTTGAGTTATAAGGAACATTAAGTTCACTTGCAGTTCCAAGTTTTAAAGCTCTGTGTCCATGACATGAATTATGAAGACCTACTTTATGAGCAAAACTTACATCAATTTTCAGATTTTCAATACCTATTACATCATGTAAAAATTCACATACTTCATAAATAGAAGCTTTTACTTTATTGTAGTCTGAGTCATTATTGAAAAATGGTGTATAATGTTCTTTTACCATTGCAACACATGATCCACTAGGGGCAACTATATAGTCATAGTCTTTGAAGTTTTTTACGAATTGTTTTGCTAAAGTTTCTATATCTCTTGAACATCCTGAGTTTGCCATAGGTTGACCACAGCAAGTTTGATTTATTGGATAATCAATCTCTAAACCTTGTTTTTTTAATACTTTATATGTTGCTTTACAAATGTCTGGGTAAAGTTCATTCATAAAACATGGAATAAATAGACCAACTTTCATACATACTCCTTTGTTGTTATAGACTAATTCTATAATTTGCGTATGAAATATGTATGATATTTTGAGTTTTACTTAACTAATTAGTCAAGTGATTTCTTTAAGTACACACTTATGTCATTATCCAAGTAACCATTTTGTACTTTTATCTCACATGGAAGTTCCCTGCAAAACTCGATAATATCATTGTAGTCGACATTGTTAAGAGTGTCTTTTTTTAAAAAATTAAAAATAAAACCTTTACTTGAGTTATTGAAACATTTACTTATAAAAATTAGTGTTTCTTCTTTTGTTAGAATATTTAATGCCCCACTACATATATAGTAGTCTTTTATTAAAAGGGTTTCTTTTAGAATATTTGATACTTTTAAATCTAAATGATTAAGTCTTTTTTTTGCAAGTTTAATCATATCTTCTTCCATATCTAAACCTATATACTCTTTAGGTTCTAAAGAGTTTTTTTTAAGATAAATATAGAATTCTGCAAAGCCACAACCTGCATCTACAATACTACTTTGTTTTATGTCATCAATTATAAAAGATGTTAAAATCTCAAATCTTTTGTATTGAGTATATTTTGATTGCCAGTGTACTGCTTCATGACTTATTCCATGTTTTTTAATTACATGATTATAGAAAGAATGGTTATATTTACTACCAATTTTGTATTTTCTGTTAAAACTAATTTTTCTGTACCTGTTCTATTACTACATTATTGTCTTTTATAAACTTTGACACTACTTCTGAATTTGTATGTTCATATGCTCTATCATAAACTATTCTTTTAATACCTGCAGCTATTAAGTTTTTTGAACACTCACTACACGGCTCTAATGTTACATAAATAGTAGCCTCTTCAATACTGATACCTTTTCTTGCTGCCCAAATTATTGCATTCATTTCAGCATGTATTTCATATGTTTTAGACCAGTCGTGATGATCTTTTGTATATTCACCTTTCCAGTGGTCAGTACAGTTTGTATATCCTGATGGAGTACCATTGTAACCAGTTGATAGAATTCTTCCATCTTTTACAATTACTGCACCAACTTGTTTAGATACACATTTTGAAGCACTTGCAATCTCATGTGCTATATTTATAAATGTTTGATCATTAAGCATTTTATTCCTATAAAATTTTTTAAATTATAGCAAATTTAATTGAATAATATTAAATTTATAAAAAAAATTAGTTTTTTCCTTAAAGGAAGCTTTTATTATATGTTAAAAATTTAGTTATAATCTAACTTTTGATAATATATCTAAAAAATTTGACGAATTAAAAGGCTGATTATGGATTTTAAAGAAATAAAAGAACTAATAAGAGTATTTGATAAGAGTGAGCTTAACAAACTTAAAGTAAAAGAAGGTGAGTTTGAAATTGCTATGCAAAAAGGTTTTGAATCTGGTACTATTGTTACTTCAAGTGAGCCAGCATTAGTACAAGCTGCTCCTGCAGCACCAGTTGCAGCACCTGTAGCACAAGCTACACCAGCTGCTGCTTTAGCAGGTGAAAGTATTAAATCACCAATGGTAGGAACTTTCTACGCTTCTCCATCTCCTGAAGCACCAGCATTTGTAAAAGTTGGAGATACTGTTAAAAAAGGTCAAACTTTATGTATCTTAGAAGCAATGAAAATTATGAATGAAGTTGAAGCAGAGTTTGATTGTAAGATTGTTGAAGTATTAGTAAAAGACGGTGACCCTGTTGAATATGATATGCCAATTTTTGTTGTTGAAAAATTATAATAAGAGCTAATTATGGCAGAAATTAAAAAAATATTAATCGCTAATAGAGGTGAAATAGTTCAAAGAGCTATTAGAACTATTAGAGAGATGGGTAAAAAGTCTGTTGCTGTTTACTCTGCTGGAGATAAAAATGCTTCTTATTTAAAGCATGCAGATGAAGCAGTATGTATTGGTGGCGCTAAGTCATCTGATTCATATTTAAACATTCCTGCAATTATTACAGCAGCAGAAATGACTGGATGTGATGCAATCTTCCCAGGTTATGGTTTCTTATCTGAAAACCAAGACTTTGTTGAAATTTGTAAGCTACATGGTATTAAATTTATTGGTCCTTCTACTGATGTAATGGAGAAAATGGCTGATAAATCTAAAGCAAAAGAAGAGATGATTAGAGCTGGTGTTCCTGTAGTTCCTGGTTCTGATGGTGCAGTACATACACTTGAAGAAGCTAGAAAAGCTGCACAGGAGATTGGTTACCCTATTATGGCTAAAGCATCTGCTGGTGGTGGTGGTAGAGGAATGAGACTTATCATGGAAGAGTCTGAATTCGATCAATTATTTATGGCTGCATCTTCAGAAGCATTAGCTGCATTTGGTGATGGTACAATGTATTTAGAGAGATTTATTAATAACCCAAGACACATTGAAGTTCAGGTTGTTGGAGATTCTCATGGTAACGCTATCCATATTGGTGAGAGAGATTGTTCATTACAAAGAAGACATCAAAAAGTTATTGAAGAATCACCTGCAATTTTATTAAATGATGAAACAAGAGCACATTTACATGATGTTGCAGTAAAAGCTACTAAATACCTAAAATATGAAGGTGCTGGTACTTTTGAATTTTTAGCAGATGATAAACAAAACATTTACTTTATGGAAATGAATACTAGACTTCAAGTTGAGCACCCTGTATCTGAAATGGTATCAGGAATTGACATTATTGAATTAATGATTAAAGTTGCAGAAGGTGAAGAGTTACCTCCTCAAGAAAAAATCAAGTTCAGAGGTCATTCTATTGAAGTTAGAATTACAGCTGAAGATCCAAACTCATTCTTACCTTGTCCTGGAAAAGTAAAACAATGGTTTGTTCCAGGTGGAAGAAATGTAAGGGTTGATTCTCATGTATATGCTGGTTATGTAGTACCACCATATTACGACTCAATGATTGGTAAACTAATTGTTTGGGGAAGAGATAGAAATAAAGCTATTAACATTATGAAAAGAGCTTTAAATGAGTTTGAAGTAGAAGGAATTAAAACAACTATTCCATTCCACCAAAAAATGATGGAAAATGAAGACTTTATTTCAAATAACTATGACACTAAATATCTTGAAGGTTACAAAAGCCTAGAAGATTTATAATAAAAGAGGCTAAAATAGCCTCTTTTATCCTTAAAGCTTAAATTTATATAAAATTAAGTATAATGACTTCAAATTATACACATTTTATATACCCTATTAATTCTTTTATACGAAAAGAATATTATAATAAGCTGACCTACTCACAAAAAACAACACATTAGTACAAATGTTTATGTTCAATTATTGAGAAGATAACTATATAATCCTGTGTATCAATTTTACAAATTATACTAAGGTAACGAATGACATTTAACGAATTTAATTTAAAAGAAGATTTACAAAAGGCGATAGACAGTGCTGGATTTCAAGAGCCAAGTCCTATTCAAGAGAAAGCAATTCCTGTTGTTTTAAGCGGTAAGGATATTGTAGGACAAGCTCAAACTGGTACTGGAAAGACAGCTGCTTTTGGTCTTCCAATATTAAATATGATCAAGTGTGATGGTTCGGTTGAAGCAGTTATAATAGTTCCAACAAGAGAGCTTGCGATGCAAGTTTCTGATGAAATTTTTAGGTTTGGAAAATTTTTAGGTATTAATACAGCAACTGTTTATGGTGGACAATCATATTCAAGACAATTAAAACACATTGCAAATGCAAGTGTAATTATTGCAACACCAGGTAGATTTTTAGATTTATTAAGAGATAAGAAAATTGATATTAAACCATCTTATGTAGTTTTAGATGAAGCTGATGAGATGTTAGATATGGGATTCTTAGACGACATTAAAGAGATTTTCACTTTTATGCCAGCAACAAGACAAACAGTTCTTTTCTCTGCTACTATGCCTACAGCAATTAAAAATTTAGCTAGAACAATTTTAGTTGAGCCTGAGTTTATTACTATTACAAAAAAAGAAGTAACGAATTCAAAAATTACTCAAACATATTACGTAGTTGATGAGCATGAAAGAGATGATGCTTTAATCAGACTATTTGATTTTAAAAACCCTGATAAATCAATCATTTTCTGTAGAACAAAAAAAGAAGTTGATAGATTATCTACATTTTTAGTATCTCAAGGATACATGGCTAAAGGTCTTCATGGTGATATGGAGCAAAGACAAAGAGAAGAAGCTATTAGAGCTTTTAAAACATCTAAATTAGAAATCTTAATTGCAACAGACGTTGCTGCAAGAGGACTTGATGTAAGTGATGTAACTCACGTATTTAATTACCATTTACCATTTGATTCTGAGTCTTATGTACATAGAATTGGTAGAACAGGTAGAGCAGGAAAAGAAGGTATGGCAGTTTCAATTGTAACTCCACACGAATTTAGAATGCTTCAAAAAATTGAAAAAACTACAGGTTCTAAACTTGAAGGTAAACAAGTTCCTAATATCTCTTCTGTAAAAGAGAAAAAAGTAACTGATTTAAAACAAAAGATTACAAACCAAGATGTTAAAGATCATGCTTTACAACTTGTTGAAGATTTAAAAGAAGAGTTTGATATTTCAACTATTGCATTTAAATTAGCTTCAATGATTTCGGAGTCTACTTATGTTAAAGGTAACAATAAGATAGGTAAATCTGAAAATGATATTGAAAGATTAATTGAAAGAGCTAAAAATAGTAGCGGTTCTGATAAAAGAGGCGGAAATAGAAACTCAAGAGGTGGACACAGAGGTGGATCAAGAAATGGTTCAAGAGGTGGAAACAATGGAAGAAGAGATTCTAGAAATAGAGACTCTAGAGGTTCAAGAGGTGGAAACTCAAGTGGTGGAAGCAGAAATAGAAGAAGAGATTAATCTCTTCTTCTATTGATTATAATAGCTTTTTAAAGCTTTCTTAGCTTTTTTATAAGCTGCTTTTGTATCTTTACCAAAACCTCTAAATACACCATCTTTATTAAAAAACTCAATCATATCAAGCTTTTCTCTAGTTTTTACTTTTACTACTCTAAAAATATCAAACTCATCTTGTATTTTTTCGATATTTGGAAGATCTTTTTTAGAAAGAATTGTTACTCTCATTTTATCTCCTTTATATATTTTATCTATATTATATGACTATTATATATAAAAAAAATATTTTTGTCAAATTTGGATATAACACTAAATAAATAAGATTTAAAAAGAATTTGAAAAAAAATCAGGAATATAATATAGAGATATGCTGTAATATAGGTATTTTAGTCATAATAACTTTAAGTTTTCTTAAATGATAAGTAAGGAACTATCCATTAAAATATTAATAAATTTAAGTTACAAAATGGTTTCTAAAAGGGTTACATTGGACATTAAAACATATAACAAGCTTGAAAAAGCTACTGACAAGACACTTCCTGGTTTTGCAAAAGTTTCATTAGCATTGCTATTCGTAGCATTAGTATTCTTATGGTCTTACACATCTCATGGAGATGTTCCTAATAATTCATTTCTGATTATTGGTGCTGTATTTGGTGCATATATGGCTATGAATATAGGTGCAAATGATGTTGCAAATAACGTAGGACCTGCTGTTGGTTCTAAGGCACTTACACTTATGTGGGCTATCATAATAGCTGCAATTTTTGAAGCACTGGGTGCTTTTATTGCAGGTGGAGATGTTGTAAAAACAATTAAAAAAGGTATTATTGATCCAGCTTTAATTGCTGATCCTCAAATCTTTATTTGGGCTATGACAGCTGCGTTACTATCGGCTGCTTTATGGCTTAACTTCGCTACTTCTATTGGAGCTCCTGTATCAACTACTCACTCTATTGTTGGTGGAGTAATGGGTGCTGGTATTGCTGCTGCTGGTTTTGCTATTGTTTCATGGGGAACTATGGGAAAAATTGCTGCTTCTTGGGTTATTTCACCAGTTCTTGGAGGTTTAATTGCAGCTGGGTTCTTGTATTTGATTAAGAGCAAAATAGTCTTTAAAAAAGATATGATTAATTCTGCTAAAGTTGTTGTTCCTTATTTAATAGCCATTATGACTTGGTCATTCTCTACTTACTTAATTCTAAAAGGAATTAAAAAAATCATTAAATTAGATTTTATTACAGCTTCAATTATTGGTTTAATAATTGCTGCTATTGTTTATTTTGTAGTAAAACCAATGATTGCAAAAGCTTCTGATAAATTAGAAAATGATAGAGCCTCTGTAAATAGTTTATTTACAATTCCTTTAATTTTTGCTGCTGCACTTCTTTCTTTTGCCCATGGTGCAAATGATGTTGCTAATGCAATTGGACCATTAGCTGCTATTAATGATGCAATTATGAGTAATGGTATTAACTCTAAAGTTGATATTCCTTTTTGGGTTATGGCTGTTGGTGCTCTTGGTATTGCTGTTGGTCTTGCCCTATTCGGTCCTAAGCTTATTAAAACTGTTGGTTCTGAGATTACTGAACTTGATCAAATGAGAGCATTTTCTATTGCTATGGCTGCTGCTATTACAGTAATTATTGCTTCTCAATTAGGATTACCTGTTTCATCAACTCATATTGCAGTTGGTGGTGTATTTGGTGTTGGTTTCTTAAGAGAGTATTTAGATAACCATGAAACAAGAGCTGTTCAACAATTAAGAAAGAAATTTAAAAAGCATAAAAAAGAGCTTGACTCTATGACAGCTGAGTTAGATGAATTAGAAGCTATTGAGAAAAAATCTAAATCTGATTATGTGAGAATTGTCGAATTATACAAAGGTATTGAAGAAAAACAAGAAGTTGTTAAGCAAGAGAAAAAAGATGTAAAAGAAGCAAAAAGTACAAAATATGTAAAAAGAGATGCAGTTAAGAAAATTGTAGCTGCTTGGATTATTACAGTACCAGCTGCTGCAATGCTAAGTGCTGCTATCTTCTTTATGATTAAAGGTATTATGGGATAATTTATTATCCTGTAATAACCTCTTCAATTGAGTCAATTAAATCTTTTATCTCAATAGGTTTTCTAAGATACAAAGTAAATAAGTTTTTTGATTCATTTAGCATATTATCATCATCTGAATATGCTGATACTCCAATAATTGGGGTATCAAAACTACTACAACTTCTAAGTTCCTTACACATTTGAATACCTGTTAGAATAGGCATATTTATATCAGTAATAATAGCATCTATATTACTTGAGTGTTCTTTAAATAAAGTAAGGCCTTCTTGTCCATTTTCCGCAGTATGTACATTTCCAAATACAACATTTAATAGAGAAGAAGTTTGTTCTCTAATAAATTTATCATCTTCAATATATAAAACCGTTTTGTTTTTTAAATTTTCATACATTTAGAAAATATAGCTAAGATTATATTACATTATGATAAAATTCGAAAAAATAATTTAGGATATACTATCGAAGCATTAGTCTCTGTGGCAACTATATACATCTTTATTCTTATTGGTTTTACCTTTAAACGTATTTTTAAAAATGAAGTGAATGAAAGAAGTTTTGTAATTTTAAACTTGTATTTTTTACAACCTATACTAATTTTTTGGGGATTAACTAGAGCACCTATAAATGATGAGTTTATTATCTCTCCAATTATATATTTCATTGCCATTTTTATTACTATGGGAATAGCTTTTTTTTACTCTTTAAAGCTTTTTAGAAATAATTATCAAGATAAATCTATATTTATGGCTTCAGCCCTTGTAGGAAATACTGGTAATCTTGGTATTCCTTTAGGTATTGCTTTATTTGGAGAGGCAAGTGTTCCTTATACTTCTATTTTAAATATTGCAAATATATTCTTTATTTACATTTTCTCTGTGTACTTCTTTGCAGGAGATAAATTTAAATTTAGTGATGCTTTAAAAGAGATATTTAAAATACCTGCTATTTGGTTTGCTGTTGCTGCTCTTACTTTTAACTATAACGGCTTTGAATTAAGTGATAACTTTGATAAAGTATTTACTATGGGTGCTTATGCAGCTATTGTTATGCAGCTTGTAATCTTTGGAATATTTATGTCTCAAGTTAGAATAAAAACTGCTAATTGGAAGTTATCACTAAATATTACTTTATTTAAACATGTTATTTTACCAATTATTGGTTTATATATTATTTTATTATTTAATATAGATCCTTTTGTTTCAGCAATAATCTTTTTAGAGTTAATAGTACCACTTGCTGTAAATAATGTAAATTTATCAGCTTTATATAACTGTAAACCAATTGATACAACATTTTCTGTTTTAGTTAGTTCGTTTTTCTTTGTTGCTTTAATGTATTTTTATATTTTAATTATAAATAGTTTTTTTGGATTGTAATATGTGTGGAATTTTAGGAACAAATTTTATAAGTGAAAATTTTGCTTCTTCTTTGAAAATGTTAAATAATAGAGGTCCAGATTATCAAAATTCAATAAAAATTGAAGATAAAGAGTTTGGACATACAAGACTTGCTATTATTGATTTAGACCAAGAAGCTAATCAGCCTATGTTTTTTGATGATATAGTTTTAGTTTTCAATGGTGAGATTTACAATTATAAACAATTAATTATTGATGAACAGCTTGAATGTAAAACAAAAAGTGATAGTGAAGTTTTAATAAGACTTTATCAAAAATATGAATTTGATTTTTTAAATAAGCTAAATGGAATGTTTTCTTTTACACTTTATGATATAAAAAAGAATAGATATTTTTGTGCTAGGGATAGATATGGAAAAAAACCATTCTTCTATTACTTTAAAGATAAAAAGTTTATTTTTTCTTCTTCTATTAAATCTGTTGTAAATCTACTTGATTCCAAACCAAAACTAAATAAAGTAGCACTTTCTAAATATATGCAATATTTTGTATCTTTTGGTGAAGATACTTTCTTTCAAGACATTTTTAAACTTGATGCTGCAACATATATGGTTTATGAGCCAAATAAAGACTCACAGCTTAAAAAGAAGCGTTTCTATAAGATAAACACTTATAAAGCAGTAAAAGACGAAAATGAGGCTTTAGAGAAGATTGAAGAGCTTTTATTTAATGCAGTTGAATCAAGACTAACATCTGATGTTGAAGTTGCCTCACTTTTAAGTGGTGGAATTGATAGCTCACTTGTATCTGCTTTATATACAAAAATATCAGGGAAGAAAATAAATACTTTTTCTGTTGGATACAATGAGTATAAAAACTATTGTGAATTAGATTATGCAAAGATTACAGCAGAACATATAGGTTCAAATCATAATCCAGTTGAGATATCTAAAAAAGACTTTATTGAGCATTTTGAAGATAGTTTAGAAGCTTTAGAAGAGCCACATGGTGATTCTGCTGCAATTCCTTTGAATATTCTTACTAAAAAGATTCATCAAAGTGGAATAAAAACTGTTTTATCAGGTGAAGGTAGTGATGAGATTTTTTTAGGTTATGATAATTATGCAAAATTTTTAAAATACTATGATTTTGAGAAAACTCTATCAAATGATCAAAATGAATTTTTGGATGATATTATTGGTGCACTGCAAAACAATACTAAAGAGAGTGAGTATCTAAGAAGAATTGTTAAAAAACAAAATCTTTATAACTCTTTTGGGGAAATATATACAGATATTCAAAAAAAGAGACTTTTTAAAAAAGTTCCAACTTTTAAAAATGAGAAAGCAAAAAAAGATCCAGTTGATTGGATGAGTTATATTGATTTAAAAATTTGGTTAGGCGAAGGATTACTTTCAAAGGTTGATAGAATTTCTATGAGAAACTCTTTGGAAGTGCGAACTCCATTTTTAGATTTTAATTTAGTGAATTATATGTTTAGTATTCAATCAGATATTAAAGTTGGAAATACAAATAAATATTTATTAAAGAAAATTGCTTCAACGTATATACCAAAACAAATCATAAATAGAACAAAAAAAGGTTTTAACTCTCCTTTTAATGAGTGGCTAAATCAAGAGTATGGAAACTCGATTTTAGAAACAATTCTTGATGTAAATAAACATACAAACCTTTTTAATGATGAATATGTAAAACATATTTATGAGCTATCAAAACAAAGAAAATTTAAACAGCATCTTTACTCATTGTTTGTTTTCTCTTTATGGTATAAAAAAGAGTTTTTATCTTAAGATAAAAAATTGTAAAATCCTAAGAATATAAAAAAGAAAAGAGGATTTATGACAGTACTAATACCTGTTGATAATAAAAGTAGACATGAATGTAATATCGCATCTATTGAAGAGAATAAAGCATGGGCTTTTATTACTTTAGATGAAGGTAAAATTTCTGATGTTGAATTTTATGATAGAAGAGAAGATATTTTAGAGTGGATTGATGCTGTTGTTGTAATAAATGATAAAGAGTATGTATGGCCTTTTATGGATGAAGGAATTATTGCTTTAATTGCTCCAACACAAAAAAGTATAGATGAAATTGTTGAAGCCTTTTTATTTAAAGACTTACACGATTTTACTGTTTAATGAACTTTACAAAAAAAGAGCTAAAAGCTCTTGAAAAAATTATTGCTTCTAGACGAGATGTTAGAGGCAATAGTTTTACTTCAAAAAAAATCTCACAAAAAAAACTAAATAGAATTTTAAATGCTGCATTACATGCTCCATCTGTTGGATACTCTCAACCTTGGAGATTTGTTATTGTTGATGATAAACAAAAAGATAAAGTATATAAACACTTTAAAAACTCTTTTGATAAAAGTAAATCAAAATTTAAAGACAGACCTATATATAACTCTTTAAAACTTGAAGGTATCAAAGAATCTAATATTAATATTGCTGTATATTATAAAAAGCCTAAGAACAATGTATTAGGACAAACATATATGAAAAGAACAGGAGAATATTCTGTTGTTTGTGCAATTCTAAATATGTGGCTAACTGCAAGAGCTATGAATATTGGAATGGGATGGGTTTCTATCTTAAAGCCAAAAAAAGTAAATAAAATTCTTGATATAGATAAAAAAGAGTATAAGTTTATTGGATACTTATGTTTTGGTTATGTTAATGAGTTTTACGATGAGCCTGAATTTAAAACTATCAACTGGAACAAAACTAATAAAATAAAAGACTGTATCATATAAATAACTCACACTATCACATAAGCTAAATAATACTGCTATAAATATATAATTCAAAACAAAATTTATATATAGGAGTATTTATGAAAAAAATGATAGGAAAATTAGGTGTAACATCTGTAATACTTATTGCAATGTCAATGTCTGCACAAGCAAAAGAGAAAGTTTATAAATTAAAGATGGCTACAACATGGGGTAAAACTGCAACTCCACTTATTGATACTGCAAACAACATATCTAAAATGGCAAATGAAATGTCAAATGGAAGATTACTTATTAAAGTTGATTCAGCAAATAAACATAAAGCACCTTTAGGTGTTCTTGATATGGTAAAAGGTGGACAATATGACATGGGTCATACTGCTTCTTACTATTGGAAAGGTAAAGATATAAACACTTTACCATTTACTTCAATGCCTTTTGGTTTAACTGCACCTGAACAATATGCATGGTTCTATTATGGTGGTGGTTTAGAATTAATGCAAAAAGTTTACTCTAAACATAATATCTTATCTTTCCCTGGTGGAAATACAGGTGTTCAAATGGGTGGTTTCTTTAGAAAAGAGATTAGGACACTTGAAGATTTAAAAGGTCTTAAGATGAGAATTCCAGGATTTGCAGGAGAAGTTATGGCTAAACTTGGTATTCAAGTTACTAACATAGCTCCAGGTGAATTATATACAGCTTTAGATAGAAATACAATTGATGCACTTGAGTGGGTAGGACCATCAATGGATATAAATATGGGATTTCATAAAATTGCTCCTTATTACTATACAGGTTGGCATGAGCCAGCATCAGAATTACAAGTTATAGTAAATAAAAGAAAGTTTAATAAACTACCAAAAGATTTACAAATTATTTTAACTACTGCTATTAGAGTTAGTGCTTATGACATGTACATTCAGAACTATGATATGAATGCAACAGCATGGGCAAAGATGAAAAAAGAGCAACCAAATATTAAAGTTAAAACTTTTCCAAAAGAGATTATGGATGCTATGAAAAAAGCAAATCAAGAGTTAAGAGAAGAGATGTCAGCTAAAAGCCCTTTATTAAAAGAGGTATTAGATTCACAAGATGCTTATATGAAAAAAGCTAGAGAGTGGACTAAAATGTCTGATTATTTATATTTAAAAGATAATTTATAATATTAAATTTAAGAGCAGTTTTCTGCTCTTAAATATTAAAAGCTTCCATTTGGATCAAATCCAAAATTATTACTGTCAAATCCCATACTATTATCAAAACTATTCATATAAGGATTAGTATATCCTTTTTGTGAAGATATATTTTGTAATTGCATAATATCCATTTTAGGGTCTATCCCTTGTGGACATACAAATGTACAAGCACTACATAATGTACAATCCCAAATAGCATTTGTTTGAACACTATTTATAATTTCTTCATTTTGTGACTTTACATCATTTTCATATCTAAGTGCTTTTGTTAATGCAAATGGTCCTAAGAACTCTTTATTTATATCGTACACTGGACAAGAACTATAACAAGCATTACATAAAATACAATTACTTTGTATATCTATTTTCAGTACATCTGATTGAGATATATTTAGAGTAGATGACTCTTTTATGCCTATATTTGTTTTTTTAATTAGCAATGTTTCATGTGAAACATCTACAACTAAATCTTTTATAACTTTTGAATTTCTTAGAGGTTCAACTAAATCACCCTCTTTTATATTTGTTCTACAAGCTAGTTTTTCTACACCATTTACTCTCACAGTACATGAACCACAAACACCACTTTTACAACCACATCTATATGTTAAAGTTGAGTCATCATTTGTTTTAATTTCTTCTAATGCTTTTAAAAGATTTTCTTGGGATACTTCAAATTCAAAAGTATTAAAGTCATTTGTATCTTTATTGAGTCTATTTATTTTTAACTTCATTTTATATCCTCAAATGTAAGTTTTAATTCATTGTTCTTTCTACTAACTATAGAAGCTTTCTCATAAAGTTCATCTACTTTATTAAAGTCTTCTCTATAGTGAGAGCCTCTACTCTCTTTTCTTTTTAAAGCACTAAATACTAATATCTTAGAGATAGCAACTGAGTTTTCTAATTCAAAATACTCTACAAGATTTTTATTATATATAATTGATTTATCTTCAATATGAACTGTATCAAGTGAAGTTTCAATAAGCTTTAGTTCTTTATTTAGTGACAATAAAGTCTCTTCATTTCTAAATAAACCTGCTTTTATAAAGAGTGAATTCCCTAGGGTATTTTTTAGTTTATATATTGATTTACTTGATTTATCTCTTTGTAGTAAAGTCTTTATTTTCGATTTATTTTGATTTATAAATGTATTTATGATTTCTTTATCTATTGATGTGTCATTTGTATTTCTTGCTGCATTAAGTCCTGCAACTTTTCCAAAAGTCACTATTTCAAGTAGTGAGTTGCCCCCTAGTCTATTTGCACCATGAACATCAATTTGAGCACACTCTCCACAAGCATAAAGTGATTTTATAGAAGTATTTGTATTTAAATCTGTTTTGATTCCACCCATTGAATAATGCGCTGCAGGTGTAATAGGTAAAAGCTCTTTTGATATATCTACATTTGAAAACTCACTTGCAAGTCTCATTTCTTGTGGAATTAATTCTTCAAGTTTTTCTTTTTTAATATGTCTTAAATCTAGATATACTTTTTCACCTTTTACAGTTCTCTTAAATATCTCTCTTGATATTTCATCTCTTGTAGATAGTTCATCAATAAATCTTTTTTCATTTTGATCTAGTAAAAAACCGCCCTCTCCTCTAGCACTTTCACTAATAAGAATATTTGTATTTTCTAATGTTGTTGGATGGAATTGAATAAATTCCATATTAGATAAATTTGCTCCTGCTTTAAAAGCAATTGCGATTCCATCAGCAGTAGTTGATAAAGAGTTTGTTGTATAATTTTTATATATACCTGCATATCCACCTGTTGCTAGTATAGTACTTGTTGATAAAAATTCTTTAACTTTACCATCAACTATATCATAAGCAATACATCCATAACATTGGTTTTTAGATACAATTAGTTCTAGTACTTGATGCTCATTATAAAACTTTATATCATTAGATATACATTGATCATAAAGTGTATGAACTATCTTTAAGCCTGTATAGTCACTACTATAACAAGTTCGTATTTTTTTTGTTCCTCCAAACTTTCTTTGAGCAATTTGATTTTTTTCATTTCTATTAAATGGAACACCAATACTATCAAGCCAGGTAATAGTATCTTTAGCATTTTCACACATGAATTGAATATTTTGCTTATTTGATATATTGTATGATCCTTTATAAGTATCATCTACATGTTGTTCTATACTATCATCGTCTTCATATAAAACAGCATTTATACCACCTTGTGCTTGTACAGTTTGAGAATGAGTAGGAAGTGTTTTTGTTATAACTGCTACTTTTGCTCCATTTTTTTTTGCATTTAATGCAGCTGTTAGACCTGAAGCCCCTGCTCCAATAACTATTACATCATATTGCATATTTATTCCCAAAAGTCTTTAAGTGCTTCTTGTTTTTTTATAGACTCATCTTTTTTATTTAATGATATATCTAACTGCTCAATTTGTGCTAGTGCTTCTTCTAATTCATCACTACTAATCTCATCTTCTTTTTTATTTATATCTTTTGATGTTGTTTCATTTTTCTTTTTTTCTTTTAATTTCTTATTCTCTTTTATTAAGTTATCATACTCTTCAATTATTGATTCATATTTATCAAAATCTAAAAGAATAAAACTTGGCTTTCCATCTCTTAATATTACTGCTTTTTCTATTTCTTCATCAGATAATTTATCAAAAATCATTTTACTTTTTCTGATTAATTCTGTAGATGAAAACATCTCTTTTGATGTGTATTGTAATAAGTTCATTATAACTCCTATACATATTATAGTATGTATTATAACACAAATTAGAGTATTAGTTTTATAATTTTATTTTGTAATGGTATTAGTTAGACTACTAACTTAACTATAGTAACAGTAATGCTCAACTAATAAATATATGTATATATATTTGATTTAAAAGTCATACTAAGCTTAAGAATTTTGATGTGAAAGATTTTAGATTGGAGATATATTATATTGATAAATAGAGTGTATTAAATTATGTTTTTTAATACACTTTATTATACATTTTTATTTATTTGAAAAAATTTGCTCAGCCCATTCAGTAATTGGCCCTCTAAGGACTTTCTCTAATTTAATGGCAAAAGTATTAACTAAACTATTTTCGTGTCTTGTAGCCTTTAATAGAGTGGTTAGTGAGTTGGTATATTTATTTACATAGAAGTTATCAATCTGTTTGTTTGAACCTAATACAACTACTTTACAAGAGTTATCTATTCTAGATAGAACCATTTGCATAGTTTTATTAGACATATTTTGAGCTTCATCTATAATTACAAAAGCATTAGATAAAGTTCTACCTCTCATTTCTCCTACCCACATAGTTTCAATACTATAGTTACTAATCATCTGCTCTATTCTTGTAGTTACTTCATTTTCATCCAATTCTGGGATGTTTTCTGGATTCTTTTTTGATTTTTTCTTTTTATATTCACTTCTTATTATATAGTCTAAACTATCCATAAGTGGATGATTATAAATTTTAAATTTTTCTTCAAGTCCAGGTAAGTATCCTACATCTTCACCTTTATCAAGTGATTCCACAGAGTTTCTTATATATATAACTCTTTGATAGTTCTTTTGCCTAACAAGTCTTAATGCTGCACTTAATGCAAGTAAAGTTTTACCTGAACCTGCTTTTGCTTCAACTATTAGTACATTATAAAAGTGGTTTAATAATGCATTTGAAAAGAATAGTTGTTCTTTATTTAAAGGTGTTATTATTTGATTTCTTACATCACCTTCATCTAAAAGTCTAATTCTTTTGTTTTGTATTGTTGCTAATATTATTTGATCAGATGATTTTATTTTGAAGCAATATGAATAATTATGAGGTTCATATTCTTTATCAAATTTTATAATTTCTTCATTATCTAGATCTTCTTGTTGATTAAAGTCTATTGTAATCTCTTTAACAAATCTATAATCAAACTCCCCTTTTTCAGAAGCTGTTAATGAGTCAGTTTTTATATCAAGTGATATAGCTCTTGTTCTAGCCATTATATCAAGTGATATAAACTCTATGTCTTTTTTATAATACTCTTTGGCAAAAGTTGCCACTTCTAATATCTTTCTGTCATTGATGATATTTAGTGATGTACTATTAGTTTTAACATCATAAGTATTTTTTGAAATTACATCAATATTTGTATTTTCATTTATTGTTAGTCTTATGATTTTGTATTCATTTTGACTTTTCGAGAAGTTGATTTTAGAGTTTTCAAGTATTCTAGCAAACTCTCTTGCTTGAAAGTTTATTTCGTCAAATCCACTTTTTTTAGTATCAATTTCATCTAATACTGTTTCAGGAAGTATAATAAGGTTTGTACCCTCTTGTGATAATTTAAAGATGTTATTTGCATCTTCTAGTAAGATATTTGTATCTAATACATAGTATTTATCAAAAGACATTAGTTTTTATCCTTTTTAGGTTTCATTATCATATATCCTACAAAGGCAAATAAAGCAATTGTTGCTACTGTAAAGATTACTGATACTGATTTTGTAATAACATAACCTACAATCAAAATTGCTAGCATTGTTGGTATTTCATTATACATTCTAAAGAATTTGCCACTTTTTTTACAAGTATCAGTTGCTAGTTCTTTTCTATATTTTTCTAATGAAAATGAGTATACAATTAAGAAAGCTAATACAGTTAGTTTTGCATGCATCCAACCACCAGAACTTAAAATTGAGCTATTAAGTGCTAACATTAGTGCACCACTAGCAATAGTTGCCCACATTGCAGGAGCACCTATATATTTATAGATTTTAAATTCTTGAATTTTTACTATTTCAACAAACTCTTTTTTCTCATAGTTTTCAACATGATAAACGAAAAGTCTAGGAAGGTAAAATAGCATTGCCATCCATGACATAAATGCTACAACGTGAAAAGTAAGTATCCAAGTATAATATTCCAAATCTATTCCTTTTATTTTATATTTTTTATTTTTTCTAACCAGTCATTTAAGGTTTTTTCAAAGCCTATATTTAAACTCTCATATAATTCTAAAGGTTTATCTAGATACTGTTGTTCTACATAACCACCATAATCATGAGGATATTTATAGCCTATATGCTGTGAATCTAAATGTTTTGGTATTTCTAGTATTCTACCATTTTTAACTTCACTAAGGGCTTTATTTATCGCTTTATATGCACTATTTGACTTAGGGGAGCTTGCTAGGTATATAATACATTGACCTAACATAATTCTTGATTCTGGATAACCTATCTTATTACAAGCATGCATAGTACTTACTGCTAAATTTAAAGCATTTGGGTTTGCATTTCCAATATCTTCACTAGCAAATATCACAAGTCTTCTTGTAATAAAGTCTACACTCTCCCCTCCATTTATTAGTCTTGCCAAGTAGTATAGTGCTGCATCAACATTTGAGCCTCTAATAGATTTTATCATAGCACTTGCTAAGTCATAATGTGTATCAGAAGATGATACCCCATCCCCTATTACATTCTCTCTTAATTCTTTTAATAAAGACACATCAATATTTTTTGATACTTTATATGAAAAATTTAAAAGTGTCAACATCGCTCTTGCATCACCACTACTTGAGACTATTAGATACTCCTTAGCTTCATTTGATAGTTTTATATCTACTTCATCTGTGGCTATGAAAAGTATTTTTTCCATTTCTATTTTTGTAAAAGCTTTAAATTCATAAAGAAAAGATCTTGACCTTATAGCATTTGTTAGAGTAAAAAATGGATTTTCTGTACTAGCACCAATAATTATAGCATCATAGTTTTCCATTATTGGTAGTAAAACTTCTTGTTGATTTTTTGATAATCTATGTACTTCATCTATAAAAACTAAGGGTTTTATTAAAGCATTTTTATATCTATCAAATACTTTTCTTAAGTCTTCAACCTTTATAGATGTAGCATTGAAATAATAGTAGTCAGTATTTATTTCTTTTGCAATAATTTTTGCTAGTGTTGTTTTTCCAGTTCCTGGTTTTCCATAAAAAAATAAGTGGGGTATATCTTTTTGTTTTATAAGTTTATAAAGGGCTTTGTCTTTTGAAATTATATGAGATTGACCAACAAAAGTTTCTAAACTTGTTGGTCTTAGTTTATTTGCTAGATCTGTCATCTTCGTTTAAAAAGTGTCTTAGGTTTCTATACTCTTCTCTTGTTAAAAATCTAGATTTTCCTGTTGGTAAATTATTTAACGATACTCCACCAAATTCTAATCTTTTTAAGTCTAAAACATCTAATCCAAAATGTCCAAAGAATCTTCTTAATTCCCTGTTTTTACCTTCATTAATTACTACTTTGATTCTTGAAAAGTTTGATTCATTTCTTTGAATATCATAAGCTAAAAATGGTTTAAAAGTCATTTCTTTAATTTTCGAATTTTTATGTGCTCCAACAGTTGCATCTTCAAGTTCTAAACCATTTTGCATAGCATCTTCAACTTGTTTACTGATTTCACCATTTACTTTGATTTTATAAACTCTTTCAAGATTAGAGTGAACTAGTGCATTTAAAGCCTCTACAGAGTCTGTCAAAAGCAATAAACCTTCACTGGCATAGTCAAGTCTACCTACAGGTAAAAAGTGCTTATATTTCTTTCCTAATGAATCAAATATAGTTTTTCTTCCTTGAGGATCATTTTTTGAAACAATTTCACCTTTTGGTTTATTGTAAACTATTGCTGTGATTAATTTGTCTTTTTCATGTTTTACATTTTGTTTACCAATTTGTACTTTATCACTTGGTAAAACTTTAGTAGCTAAGTTATTTACTACTTTACCGTTTACTTTAACTCTACCCTCTTCTATTAGCTTATCAGCTTCTCTTCTTGAGAAGTTACTATTATGAGATATAAATTTATTTAGTCTTACAGGTTCAGTAGATTCTTCTTTTGTACTAATCCAGTTATTGTTTTCTTTCATTATTTTATTCCTGCTTCAATTAGGTCATGTATATGTAATACACCTACAAGCTCATCATTCTCTTGAGTAACTACTAATAGTTGGATTTTATAATCTTCTATAATAGATAAGGCATCACTAGCTAATAAGTTCTTGTTTTTTAAAGTTCTAGGATTTAGTGTTGCAATATCTTCTACATTACAATCTAAACTAAAACTATCATTCATTAGGGCTCTTCTTAAGTCACCATCACTTAATAAACCAATTACTTTGTTATTGTCTGTAATAATAACATTTCCAAGTCTACCTTCACTCATAACTACAATTGCATCTTTTAGTTTAGTTTCACGTGAAACTATAGGAAGATTCTCTTTTCTTAATAAATCATCAACTTTTACAAAAAGTTTTTTCCCTAAGCTTCCACCTGGGTGGAATGATGCAAAGTCTTCTTTTTTAAAGTCTCTTTTTTTCATAAGACATACTGCAAGGGCATCACCCATTGCCATTGTCAATGTAGTTGACGAAGTAGGTGCTGTATCAAGAGGACAAGCTTCTTTTTCAACACTGATATTTATAAATATATCAGAGTACTTAGCTAAAGTAGAGTTTTCATTTTTTGCCATAGCAATTAAAGGAATATTAAATCTTTTTAAATGAGGAAGAATTTGTACAAGTTCTTCACTCTCTCCACTATATGAAATTCCAAGAACGATGTCATTCTCACCTATCATTCCTAAATCTCCATGCATAGCTTCAGTTGGATGTAAAAAGAATGATGAAGTTCCTGTACTTGCAAGAGTAGCAGCAATTTTTGAACCTACAAGGCCTGATTTCCCAACACCTGTAACAATTAGTTTACCTTTAGTGTTAACTATCATATCAACAGCTTTATCGATATCAAAAGATAGATTAGCTGCTGCTTTTTCTATCTCTTTTGCTTCTGTTAATAAAACATCTTTAATAATCTCATTAAAATTCATATTGCCCTACTCCTTAATTATTATTGTACAAATACTGTTGGAACAATCATAGGATATTTTTTGTATTTTCTAATACAGTGTTTTCTTACTACTTTTCTTAATTCATCTTCTAAAACTCTAGTATTTTTAAAGATACCAGGTTTAGCATTTACTAAGAATGTATTTAATAAGTCTTCAATCTCTTTTGCAAAGAATCTATCTTGTTTATCAGGAACAAGACCAAATGAAGCTACTTTTGGTTTTTGTGCTAAAGTTCTATCATTTTCATTGATTTGTGCAACAATCATAACAACACCCTCGTTTGCCATAGTTTGTCTATCAATTACAATATCATCAGAAATTTTGTGATTTAATTGGTTATCAATGTAAACTTTACCTGTTTTAACAGTTTTTACTTTCTTAAGATATTTAGGTGATACTTCTACTTGTTCACCATCACTCATAATATATAAGTTTCTTTCTAAAATACCACAGTCAATACCAGTTTGACCATGTTTAAGTGCATGATTATATTCACCATGAACTGGCATAAAGAATTTTGGTTTAACAAGTCTTAGCATTAGTTTTTGCTCTTCTTGTGCAGCATGACCTGAAACGTGAATATCTGCATAATCTTGATAAGCAACTTTTGCACCAGCTTTTAATAAGTGATTAATGATACCAGATACACTTCCTTCATTTCCAGGAATTGCTTTTGCTGATAAAATAATTTGATCAGTTGGTTTAATCTTAATATGTCTATGCTCGTGAATAGCCATTCTATAAAGTGCTGACATTGATTCACCCTGAGAACCAGTCGTAACAATTAGTACTTCATCATCTTTATATTTATTTACTTCATGTGGATCAATAAATTGATCTTTAGGGAATTTGATATAACCTAAACTCATTGCTAAATCAAGGTTTTTCTCCATTGATCTTCCAATAACACAGATTTTTCTATTGTATTTTAAACCTTTTTCAATTGCTTGAGAAACTCTATGAATATTTGAAGAGAATGTTGACATAATAACTCTTCCTTTTGCACTTGCAAAAATTCTTTCAAATGTTGGTCCAACAGTTTTTTCAGTTTTTGTAAAACCTGGTGAATGAGAGTTAGTTGAATCAGATGTTAATAATAAAACACCCTTCTCCCCATAATGAGCTAATCTATGTAAGTCAGTTGGGTATCCATCAATTGGAGTGTGGTCAATTTTAAAGTCACCTGTGTGAATAATCGTACCAGCTTCAGTTGTAACAGCAATAGCAGACGAATCAATAATAGAGTGAGTAATATGCATCCACTCAACTTCAAAGTCCCCTATTTTGATAGGTGTTCTTTTTTGAATAGCTCTAAATAGTTTTCTATGTTCTCTCATTTTATGTTCATCAAATTTTGAACCAATCATTTCTAATGGTAATGATGTTCCATAAACAGGGAATTGCATTTCTTTAAATAAATAAGGCATTGCACCAATATGATCTTCGTGACCGTGAGTAATAACAATACCAGCAATTTTATCTTTGATTTGTCTAATGTAAGTAAAATCAGGTATTAAAATATCAACACCATGCATATCATCATCAGGGAAACTCATACCAACATCAATAATAATTGCAGACTTATCAGTCTCCATTACCATCATATTACCACCAATTTCACCTAATCCTCCAAGTGGAGTAATTCTAACTTTGGCACTAGTATTTAGATTTAATTTATAGTGTGGATTTAATCTATCTTTTTGAATTTTTTCATTGATAGCATGTGCTTTCTTAAGATCATTTACCCATCCTTGACCTTTTAATGGCTGTTTTGGCCTAGGTTTTCTTTTTTTATTTTGTGGATTTGGTTTTCTTTGTTCTTTTTTTTCTTGATTTTTAGGAGCAGATTTGTTTTCTTCTGAAGTATTCTCTTCAGATTTAGTTTCTTCTTTTGCTACAACAGTTTCTTCGTGCTTAGTTTCTTCGTGCTTAGTCTCTTCCATTTTTAACCTTTGTATACATTTGGCTATACAAAGATGAACTAACTTCATGAGGTCTTATATTAGAATCTATTTCTAGCTCTTCATATATAGAAGACAGAGTTTGTTTGTCAAATACTGATGATAGGTTTTTTGAAAGCTTTTTTCTTGGTTGTGTAAAACAAGATTTTAAAAACTTTTTAAATTCCTTATCAATAGATTTACTCATATCTTTTTTTATATAAAGTATAGAAGACATAACTTTTGGTGGAGGATCAAATGATTCAGGAGGTACATCAAATAGTATCCTTGACTCAATTGATAAAAGCTCGCTTATAATCCCTAAAGATGAGTACTCTTTATCATTTACTTTTGAAGTAAATTTTAAAGCAACCTCTTTTTGAATCATTACCATGATATGTTCACAGTTGTTATCTTCTAACGCTCTTAATATAATATTTGTTGCAATATAGTATGGCAAGTTTGCAATCATGTCATATTTACCATCATACAGGGTTCCTTGCTTATCCCAAGCCTCTAAAACGTCAGTGTGGATCAGTTTTAGTTTCCCCTGCTCTATTTGCTCTTTAAATTTCGATTCTAAAATACCAATTAGATCGGTATCTACTTCATAAGCAGTTGTATCTTTGTACTTGACTAAGTATTTAGTCAAATCACCTAATCCAGGCCCAATTTCTACAACGTGATTACTGTTATTGGGCATCGATTGGATGATCTTTCCTAAAATCGATGAATCTATTAAAAAATTTTGTCCGTATTTTTTCTTTGCTTTTACTTTTTCCATTATTCCGAAGAGTATATCTGTTTTTAACTTACAATTAGATAAGATAATTACTAGTTATAGTAAAGGAATTTATTTGAGTAATTTTGCAAAAAGAATAATACCATGTTTGGATGTTGATAACGGAAGAGTAGTAAAAGGTGTAAACTTTGTAGGTTTAAGAGATGCGGGTGATCCTGTAGAAGTAGCTAAAAGGTACAACAATGAAGGTGCTGATGAGATTACATTTTTAGATATTACAGCAAGTCATGAAAATAGAGGAACTATAGTTGATATAGTAAAAGAAGTAGCAAAAGAGGTTTTTATTCCCTTAACAGTTGGTGGTGGGATTAGAAAACTAGATGATATTTATAAACTTTTAAATGTTGGTTGTGATAAAGTTTCAATCAACTCTTCAGCTGTTACAAACCCTGATTTTATCAATGAAGGTGCAAAGAGATTCGGTTCTCAGTGTATTGTAGTTGCAATAGATGTTAAGAAAGTAGAAGATGGCTCTTACCATGTTTTTGTAAAAGGTGGTAGAGAAGATACTGGAATTGACGCATTGCAATGGGCTAAAGAGGTTTACGATAGAGGAGCTGGTGAAATCCTATTAACTTCTATGGACACAGATGGAGCTAAAACAGGCTTTGAGCTTAATATTACAGAGCAAGTATCATCATTAGTTGATATTCCTGTTATTGCAAGTGGTGGAGCTGGAACTATGGAGCATATGAAAGAGGCTTTTGATCATGGAGCAAGTGCTGCATTAGCTGCATCAATTTTCCATTTCAAAGAGATTGATATTATGGATTTAAAAAGATATTTAAGAGATAACAATATTCCCGTAAGGATTTAATTATGATAAGAAAAATGATGATAATAGCAATATTTACTTTATTACCATTACAATTATTTGCATATGATATAAGTTTTAATAAAAAGTTTTCAAGTGTAGTAACTCCTGATGTGTTAAAGACATTTATTTCTGTAAATGTTGAAGGGGATGATGAAAACTTTATAAATAATAATATAGATAGATTTAACAATTTTATAAAAGATAATGATAGTGTTATTAAGAAAAATGGTTCATATATTTTAAACCCAAAATATAGATACTATAAAAATAAACAAGAGTTTATGGGGTATGTGGGAACTTTAAGGTATGAAATTCAATCAACTGATGCTAAAAAAATCAATAAATTTATTGAGGACTTAATCGCTTTAAAGAAAAGAGTTGATACAAGAAAAGTAAAAGTAAATATTTCAAACTTATCTTGGAAAATAAGTGAAGAGTTATATGAAAAATCAGTTGATTTATTAAGAATAGAAGTTATTACTTGGGCAAGTAAATATAGTAAAACTTTAAGTACAAAACTTTTAAAAAACTGTGAAGTAAAGAATATTAATATAAACAATATTTCTAGAAACAATTTTTTAAGAAGTGAAGCTATGCCAATGAGTGCAAAAGCTGCTTCAGATTTAGCCCCTGTAAATAGTGATAAAACTATTTCTTTAAACCCAAACTTTTTAATGGAGTGTAAATAAATGATTATATGTGCTGGAAGAAATGAAGTATTTCCTTTTGCAACACCAATTGGAGTAGGGCTTGTAGAGTCTGCTATAAATCTTACAAGACAATGTTTATTTGATAAGCCTGATTTTTTACTATTTATAGGAAGTGCAGGTTCGTATGGTGAGCATAAAATATTTGATATAGTTGAATCTAAAAGAGCTTCAAATATTGAACTAAGTTTTTTAACAAATAGTTCATACACTCCTTTAGATAATGTTTTAGAATCAGAAAATAAGTTTGCTAGAAATGATACTATTGTGAACTCATCAAACTATATTTCAACAAACAGTGAACTTACAAAAAACTTTAAAGAGTATGGTATTGGTATTGAAAACATGGAGTACTTCTCTGTACTTCAAGTTGCAAAGCAGTTTGAAATCCCTGTTGCTGGTATCTTTGCAGTTACTAACTTTACAGATAAAAATGCCCATGAAGACTTTATGAAAAATCATAAGGTAGCAATGGAAAAATTAACTAATTATTTAGTAGAAAAACAAATTATAAAATAAGAGTAGAAAATATGTCAAAATTTGCAGAACCATCTATATATGACTTTACTTTAGATGAATTAAAAGAGACTTTAAAACCAGCATTTAGAGCAAAACAAGTATATAACTGGTTATATAAAAACTATGCTTCATCATATGATGAAATGAAAAATATTCCTAATGACTTAAAGCAAACATTACAAAATGAATATCCAATAGATATTATGGAAATTGTAAAAAAAGAACAAAGTAGAGATGGAAGTATTAAATATCTATTTAAATTAAGAGATGGTCATACAGTTGAGGCTGTACTTCTTTTAATGAAAAAGAAAAAAATTGATGAAGATGGAAATATCCAAAGAAGTGAGCAGTATACAGTTTGTATTTCTTCACAAGTAGGATGTAAAGTAGGGTGTACTTTCTGTCTTACAGCTAAAGGTGGATTTGTAAGAAACCTTACTGTTGGAGAGTATATAGCTCAAATTGTAAATATCAAAAGAGATAATGATATTCCTGAAAATAAGTCTTTAAACATAGTATATATGGGAATGGGTGAACCTCTTGATAATTTCAATAACTTTACTAAAGCTGTTGAAATATTCTCAGAAGAAGATGGTTTATCTATAAATAGAAGAAGACAAACAGTTTCAACATCAGGGATTGCTTCAAAAATTGAAAAACTTGGTGAAAAAGATTTAGGAATACAACTTGCTATTTCTTTACATGCTGTTGATGATGACTTAAGAAGTGAACTTATTCCTATGAATAAAGCTTATAATATTGCTTCAATTATTGATGCAGTTAAAAAATTCCCAGTTGATACAAGAAAAAAAGTTATGTTTGAATATCTTGTAATAAAAGGTAAAAATGATTCTATTGAAGCAGCAAGAAAACTACTTGTTTTATTAAATGGAATTCATGCAAAAGTAAATTTAATTTACTTTAATCCATATCCAGGAACTACATATCAGCGACCAGAAGAAAAAGATATGATAAAATTCAAAGACTTTTTAAACGATAGGGGACTTATTTGTACTATAAGAGAGTCAAAGGGGCTTGATATTTCAGCTGCATGTGGGCAGTTAAAAGAAAAGGAAACAAATGGCAACACTTGAGATAGCACTTTTAACTTTTATAGTAGTAGTGGTAGTAGTTTCAGCAATAGGTTTTTATATAAGTAATAAAGAAGATAAAGAAGAGGAGAATTAATTTAAAATGGCAATTACAAGATTTGCACCAAGCCCAACAGGATATTTACATATTGGAGGTCTAAGAACAGCTTTATATAGCTATTTATGGGCTAAAAAAACTGGTGGTGAGTTTAAATTAAGAATTGAAGATACAGATAATGCAAGAAATAATGAAGATGCAGTAAGAGCTATTTTAGAAGCTTTTGAGTGGGTTGGAATGCCAAGTGACTGTGAAATAGAGTATCAATCAAAAAGAATAGATATTTACAAAAAATATATCGCTCAATTATTAGAAGAGGGTAAAGCATATAAATGTTATATGAGTAGAGATGAGCTAGATGCCTTGCGAGCAAAACAAGAAGCAGCTAAGCAAAATCCTAGATATGATGGAACATGGAGACCAGAAGAAGGTAAAGTATTACCTGAAATTCCTGCTGATGTAGAACCAGTTATTAGAATTAAAGCTCCTACAGAGGGAAAAATTGAATTTGAAGACGGTGTAAAAGGAAAGATGAGTTTTGATGCCTCTCAAGTTGATGATTTTGTAATTGCAAGAAGTAATGGTATGCCTATTTATAACTTTGTTGTTGCTATTGATGATCACTTGATGGGAATAAGTGATGTATTAAGAGGTGATGACCATGTATCAAATACTCCAAAACAAATCGTAATTTATAATGCTTTAGGTTTTGATGTACCAAAATTTTATCATATGCCAATGATTAATAACCCTCAAGGTAAGAAACTATCAAAAAGAGATGGTGCTATGGATGTTATGCAGTATAAAGAAGATGGATATTTACCAGAAGCACTACTAAACTTTTTAGTTAGACTTGGATGGTCAAATGGAGATCAAGAAATTTTCTCTATGGATGAAATGTTAGAACTATTTGATCCCAATAATATTAATAAATCAGCATCAGCATATAATGCAGAAAAACTTTTATGGTTAAATGCTCATTATATTAAAAACGTATCAAATGATAGATTAGCAAAAGAATTAGAGTACTTTGGATGTAATTTAGAAGGTCATGATAAGAAAGAGATGCTATTAGACTTATCAAAAGAGAGAGCTCAAACTTTGATTGAGTTAAAAGAAGCAATTGATAAAATTGTACAAGTTCCTTCATCTTATGAAGCAAAAGGTTCTAAGAAGTTTGTAAAAGAGGGAACAATTGAGATGTTAGAAAACTATTTAGCTTTATTAGAAGCAAATAAAGATAGTTTACATGTAGCACCTGATTATGAACTTGTAACAAAACCTTATATAGAAGAGAATGGTTTAAAGTTCCCTCAATTATTCCAACCAATTAGAATTGCTTTAACAGGTGGTACACAAGCTCCTTCTGTATATGATATTATGGCAATTTTAGGATTTGATGAAGTAAAAACTAGAATAAACAATGCAATAGCACAAAATTTTGGAAAAGAGTAGTTCTCTTTACTTGATTATTATTTCATAATAGGGCATAATGTTTATACTTAAATAAAGGAAGAATTAAGATGAACATTTATGTTGGAAATCTGTCATACCAAATGGCAGATAAGGATTTAGAAGAAGTTTTTGCTAAATTTGGCGAAGTAAAAAGTGCAAAAGTTATCATGGATAGAGAAACTGGAAGATCAAAAGGTTTTGGTTTCGTTGAAATGCAAACAGCACAAGCTGGAAGTGAAGCAATTGAAGCATTAAATGGTAATGATTGTCAAGGTAGAACTTTAAGAGTTAATGAAGCTAAGCCAAGAGAAGAAAGACCTAGAAGACAATACTAGTCACTTTTTCTTACTATATAAAAAAGCCTTAGATAGATTGTATCTAAGGCTTTTTTATTTTAGAAACTTTCCCATTCATCATCTGAACTATTTGTATTACTTTTTATTGTTGTATTATTTGAAGGAGTAGTTTTTTTAACCTTAATTGGTTTTACTTCTTTTATTTCAATGGCTGATGAGTCAAAAATAGGTTGTTTTACTTTAGCTGTGCCTTTTCCATCAAAATTGTTTTTATTTACAGCTTCAACTACTTCTTGAGCAATTGTATTTGTTTCTTGAGCAATAGAGTTTGTTTTATCCGCAATTGCAGCATTTTGTTGTGTAAATTGATCTAATTGTCCTACTGCATCAGCAATTTGAGTCATACCTATTGTTTGCTCATTTGCTGCATGTGTAACATCATCAATTAGTTTACTTGTTTCTACAATCTTTTCATCTAGTTGATTAAACCCTTCAATCATTTTACTACTTATTCTTTTCCCAGTATTTGCTTTTATAGTAGCTGTTTCAACTAAATCTTTAATCTCTTTAGCAGCTTCAGCTGATCTACTTGCAAGGTTTCTTACTTCTTGTGCAACAACAGCAAACCCTTTACCTGCTTCACCTGCAGTTGCAGCTTCTACAGCCGCATTAAGTGAAAGGATATTTGTTTGGAATGCAATTTGATCAATAACAGAAATAGCATCGTTGATGGCAACAACTGTGTCATTTATTTCATCCATTGATTTTACAGTTTGGTTTGCTAGATTTTGTCCCTCAGCTGCAGATGATTTTGTTTCATTTGAGATACTAAGCATTTGTTGAGCTTTTTGATTAGTTTGTTCAATATTACTAGTAATTTCATCAATAGAAGCAGCTGTTTGTTCAAGTGAACTTGCTTGTGAAGTTGCATTGTTACTTAATGTTCTTACATTTTGAGTTAATTCAGTTGAACTATTTTGTAATGAGATACCATCTTCTTCACTATCTTGTAGCATTCCTGTTATCATTCTATTCATTTCAATAATTTCATTACCAATCTTACCACAGTTTGAAGAGTTAAGTTTAGCTGTAAAGTCTCTATTTGTATAACTTCCTAATACATCACTGATTTTATTTAAATCTTGACCAACAAGGCTTTCAAGTGTATCAAGCATAGAGTTTAAAAGCTCTTTTAATTCATTTAATGATTCTGTAGTCGTTGAGTTTATAATTCTTTTATCTAAATAACCTTGACTTACAGTATTTACAACAGTTTTTACATTTTCAATTAATGAATTGTCTTGTTCAATGTTTGCTTTAATTTTTTCAATATTTGTATTGATTGAATAAGCCATTACACCAAATTCATCATTACTTTTTATAGTAATTTCATTTGTAGTAGTTGATTCTTTATTTAAGTATTTGAAGAAACCTTCAAGCCCAATTGAAATACTACTTAGATTTGTATTTAATTTTCTAACAGATAGATAAATAACCCCAGCTATTAAAATAAGACCAATTATACTTGCAATTATTGAGAAATCTCTAATAAAAATAGCATTTCCTAAATACTCAGTCGTTGGTGCCATTACAACAAAGTTCCAATACTTACCAGTTCCTTTTAATTCAAAAGGTGTAGAGTAGTAAAAAGATTCATTTCCAGTATTTTCAGATACTTTTGTAAATGAGTATGATTTGTTTTGTTTTGAGTTTTCTAATAAATTTATATAGTCTTGAGAATTATTAGTAATATCTAATATATCTTTTCCTAAATAATCTTTATTTCCATGTCCTAACATAATTCCATAATTATCAAGTAAAAATGTATATCCTGTATCAAAAACTTTTATAGAGTTTGACATTTTTGCAAAAGTGTCAAGTACAATATCAACACCAATAGTTCCTAAGAATACACCATCTTTATACATAGGTAAAGCAATAGTTGTCATAAGAACTTCTACTCCATCAACAGGATATTTATATGGTTTAGTGATAAAAGTTTTACCAGCTTCTCTAGGACCTCTAATCCATTCTAAATCATCGTTATAAACTGAACCTGTATCAACTGCATAAGAATCTTTTGATCTAACTACATAAGGATTAAATTGACCTGTTTTATCATAACCTTGTTTTGTTTGACCTTCTGGTAAAACATCAAAGAATTGTCCTTTTTCTTTGACTTTAAACCAAACCCCAATAATACTTTTATTGTAATTTAAAATAGATTTGAAATACTCAATAGTTTCTTCTTCATTCATTCTTGTATCATGATTGATTGCTTGTTCAAATTTTGAAGCTAAACCTCTTGTAACAGTAATTGATTGCTCAATTTGACCTTTAATACTTTCTGCATGTTTACCTGACAGTTCTTGTAAGTATTTTTCTGCATCTTGTTGTGATGTTTTATATGAATAGCTTGATACAAAATACATTGTAATTGAAAAAACAAGTATTGTTGCACCTAAAACTTGAAGTAAAAGCTTTTTACCAAAGCTAGATTTCTTTTCCATATTAATCCTTTCTTGCATTATGTTAAATTATACCAATAAAAACCCTTGTTTTAGTTATAAATATTGTTATAAAACAAATAAATCTAAAAAAATAATTTATTTTTTTTTAAAATTATGATTAATATTCCACATTGCTTCCATCTTTGTTATTTATAATACGTTAAATCAAAAAATAAAGGACAAATAATGAAAAAGTTAGTATTATCAGTTTTAGCTTTAGGTTTAGTAGCAGGAAGTTTATATGCAAATGATAGTCATAATATGAGCAAAGAAAAATGTATGAATATGCATAAAGAATTTCATAAAAGTGAAAGTAAGAAAGTTGAAAAATCTTTAATTCCTCAAAGTGTATTAGATACAATCTATCCAGATGATAATTTAGATAGATAAATAAATTAATCATGTCTCAATTAAGAGACATGATAATGAAAGGATTTTAAATGAAAAAAATATATAAAGCAAGAAATATTTCATGTAATAATTGTGCTAATTTAATTAAAAGTACTTTAAAAAATAATTTTGGAGAAATAGAAGTTAATTTAGAAGTTGAACCTAGAGAGGTTTCTGTGAACATCGAAAATAAAAATCAAGAAGAGGTTTTTAAAAAAGAAATGAAAGAATTAGATTTTGAAATTATAGAATAACAAATATTGAAATTAATAAGGATATAAGATGTCTAAAAAAAAAGTAAATTTGAATATTTTAGGAATGACATGTGTAAATTGTTCTAATGGAATAGAAAAATTTTTAAATAAACAAGAAGGTGTCATTTCTTCTAAGGTAAGTTTTGCTTCTTCCCAAGGTTACTTCGAGATTGATGAAAATAAATTTGATGAAAATAAACTAATTAATTCAATACAAGATCTTGGATATAAAGTAGAGGAAAATCTTCAAGCCTTAGAAAAAGAACAGTTAATAGCTTTTAAAAAATTAAGAAAACTCTTTTTTATATCTATATCTTTAACTATCCTTATATTTATCATTGCTTTTTCAAGTTTATTTAATGAACCTACAAATAATTATTTAATATTTTTAATAGCTACAATAGTTCAGTTTTATACAGGAGCTAGATTTTATAAACTCTCTTATAAGTCTGTGAAAAATAATAACTATGATATGAATGTATTGGTAGCTTTAGGTACAAGTGCTGCTTATTTTTATTCGACATTTGTCGTATTTTTTCCCTCTTTATTTCCTGAGAATTTAAGATTTTTATATTTTGATGGTGCGGCTGTCATTATTAGTTTTGTTTTATTGGGTAAATATTTAGAAGAAAACTCCAAACAAAAAGCTAGTACATTCTTGAAAAATTTGATGAAGTTAGCACCTCAATATGCAAATTTGGTATTAAATGAAAAGGACATAAAACAAGTTTTAATAAAAGAATTAAAAGTTAATGATATAGTTTTAGTAAAAACAGGAGAAAAAATTCCTTGTGATGGTTTGATATTAGAAGGCTCAGCAAATATTGATGCTTCAATGATAACAGGAGAATCTTTACCTGTTTATAAAGAAAAAAATGATGAACTATTAAGTGGTACTTTAAATACAAATGGTGTTTTAAAAGTAAAAGTATTAAAAGAATCAAATGATACAACCTTATCTAAAATTATTGATCTTTTAAAAAATGCACAAAGTAAACAAATACCAATAAGTAGATTTGCTGATAAAATTGCTAATGTTTTTGTTCCTTTAGTAATTATAACTTCTATTTTGACTTTTATTATATGGGCAATATTAGGAAATGTGCAAAATGCAATACTTGCAAGTATTAGTGTTTTAATCATATCTTGTCCTTGTGCTTTAGGACTGGCAACACCAATAGCAATAGTTAGTTCTGTTAGTAGAGGAGCAAAAGAAGGTATTTTAATCAAAAACCCAGAAGTATTAGAACAAATTAAAGAAATAAAATATGCAGTTTTTGATAAAACAGGAACATTAACAAAAGGAGAAATTTCAGTTGTTAATACAGATATAGAAGGAAAATATTTTAAACTATTAGGTTCCCTTGAAAAATATAGTGAACATCCTATTTCAAAAGCAGTTGTAAAGTATTTAGATAATCAAAAAATACCTTTAGATATAAAAATTGAAAATATAGAGGTTTTACCTGGAAAAGGAGTGAAAGCTTTTTATAAAAATGATGAAATCTTTATAGGAAATATAAAACTTTTAGAGCAAAATAATGTTGAAATACATAAAAAACATAAAGAGTTTTATTTAGAAGAATTAGAAAAAGGTAATGGAGTTATTTTAGCTGCAATAAATAAACTTTCTATAGGGTCTTTTTCTTTAGCTGATGAACTAAAAGTAGGTGCAAAACAATTAATTGTAAGTTTAAAAAATAGAGGAATTACTCCTGTATTATTAACAGGTGATAATAAAACTACTGCATTAAGTATTGCAAATAATTTAGGAATTGAAAAAGTTTATAGTGAAGTTATACCTACTGAAAAATATGAGATTATAGAGAAACTACAAAAAAATGCAATAGTAATGTTTGCTGGTGATGGTATAAATGATGCTCCAGCAATAAAAAAAGCTAATATAGGTATTACTTTAAACTCTGGTTCTGATATAAGTAAAGATGCGGGAGATATTATTTTAATCAACAATGAATTAAATTCCATAATAAAAAGTTTAAATTTATCTGTTGAAACTATGAAAATAGTTAAACAAAATTTATTTTGGGCATTTATTTATAATGCTGTTGGAATCCCACTTGCTGCAGGTGTTTTATATCCAGTATGGGGATTAATGTTAAGTCCTATGTACGCAGGAATTGCTATGAGTTTTAGTTCTGTTACAGTAGTATTAAACTCTCTAAGACTAAAACTTAAAAAAATATAAAAGTAGCCTAGTCTACTTTTATATTTAATTTATATCCAATATTTTTTATTGTTGTAATACTATTTTTCTCTAATTTTTTTCTTAGATTTTTAATATAAGTTCTTATTGTAGTCGTTTCTGGTATTTCATCATAGAGCCATATATTAATAGAAATTTCATCAATTGATAAAGGTCTATTTTTATTTTTTAGCATATATTCAAATATTTTTGATTCAATATTTGATAAATTATATTCTTTAGAATTTTTTATAATAGTTTTTGATTGAGAATTGTATTGAATATTTTCATCAATTTTAATTAAACCATAAGTATTTATTTGTCTTAATCTAGCTATATTTTCTATTCTTAATTGAAGTTCACTTAATTCAAAAGGTTTTCTTAGGTAGTCATCACATCCTAAACTAAAACCAATTTTTAAATCCTCGGGCAAGCTTCTTGAAGTAATAAAGATTATTGCTGTATTTATATTTTCTTTTTTTAATTCTTTTAATAAATCAAAGCCATTAATATTTGGTACATTAACATCAAATAAAAAAAGATCAAACTTTTCTTCATAAATTATTTCAAGAGCTTCTTGGCCATCATAAACTGAGACTACTTCATAATTTAAAGATACCAAAAACTCTTCAACAATTTCATTTAAAATCATATCATCTTCTAAAAGTAAAATTTTCATTTAGCTCTCTTGAATTAGTATTTCTTTAATTTCTTCATATTGCTTTTTTGTAATTTCACCTTTTGCAAAACGCTTTTTTAAAATCTCATTTATAGAATTATTCTTGTCTTCTTTTTTATTAAATAATGAAAATAATATAAAAAAAACAATAAACCAAAATATAAACATAGTAAGACCATGAAATATAGTCATATTCATATCCATATATGAAAACATAGAAACTCCTTATTTTATTTGATGCTATTTTATATAAATCATGTGGACTGTGTGTGGAAAAAATAATGCCGAAGAGAAGGTATAAGGTTCGCATTTTAAAAGATTTCGAAAATTTAGGAGTTTACTTCGGCATTATGATAAAGCCAAGAATTGACTTTTAAGAAGTATATATTTTTTAAATGTAGTTAACGTGTAGATTTAAATTTTGAATATATATCCTAAGCCTTTAGCCGTTTCAAGAAAATCATACTCAAGGTTTTTTCTAATATTTTTTATATATGTTCTAATTGTAGCAATTGATGGAGTACTAGAGTAATCCCAAATATTAACTATTAATTCATTTATAGAGATAATTCTATTACTATTTGTTAAAAAATATTTAATTATCTCAGCTTCTTTTTTAGGAAGTTTTATTTTTTTTCCTTTTTTTTCTAAGCACATATTATAAAAATCAAATTTAATATTTTCATTTAAAATGAAAAATTTAGAAGATAAAAGGTTCTTTTGAATATATTCAATTCTAAGTTTTAATTCTTCTAATTTAAAAGGTTTTCTAAGAAAATCATTTGCACCAATTTTATATGCTTTCTCAAATTCTTTAAAGTCTGTAGAGGCACTTATAAAAATAATTGGTGTGTTAAATCCTTCATTTGAGAAATTTTCAAAAACTTTTAAACCATTTATATCAGGAACATTTATATCAAAGATTAATAAATCATATTTATTAAAAAAGAGTTTTTCTAAAGCCTCTTCTCCTGAATAAAGATGAGTTACACTATAAAATTGTTTTTCTAAATACTCTTTTAATAAATCCGCAAGAATAATATCATCTTCTAATAATAGTATTTTCATTTTTATTCCTTCTTATATATTAATTGAATGATATATTTTAAAGATGGAACCAAGGTGTAAAACTACATGTTAACTACATCTTTGTGAGTTAAACTACCAGTGTTTTGTAAATTAATAAAATTAGGAGAAGAAATGAAAAAGATAATGAAATTAAGTTTAATTACTGCAATAACAGTATTTAGTTCAAGTTCACAGTTATTCGCAGCTGATTCAATTTCAGAAGCATTTTCAAATGGAAAATTAAAAGGAGAACTTAAGTCATATTATTTTGCACAAGATTTTGATGGCGCTAATAAAAATGATAGTTCAATTTGGGCAAATGGAGGATCTTTAAATTTTGTTACAGATTCGTATAATGGATTAGTGTTAGGTGCTACACTACAAACTTCTCAAGTAACAAGTCTAGATGATGAAGATGGTAAAACTGCAGGAAGTATGGACGCACAAGGATCTGTATTATCAGAGTCTTACTTACAATATACGTATAACAATACTACATTTAAAGGTGGTAGACAATATGTAAAAACGCCTTTATTAGCAGGTTCAGGTTCAAGACTTATTAAAGAATCTTTTGAAGCATATTTATTAGTTAATAGTGATATTCCTGATACAACATTAGTAGCAGGATTAATTACAAAATATCAAACAAGAACTGATAAGTCTTCATATAGTGATAACTCTTTTGTTAACTTTGATTCAAATGGAACAGGTGAACCAGGTGATTTCTATAAAATTGGTAATGATGGTGTTAGAACAATTTATTTAAAGAACAATTCTATTTCAAATCTAACTATTCAAGCACAATATGCAGATGTAGTTGATGTTGCTGTAGGGATTTATGCAGATGCTAAATATGATTTAGGACCTGCTTATATTGCTGCTCAATATTATAATACAAATTATGATGCTGCATCATCTAATGATTCTTCAATGTATGGATTCAAGATTGGTGGTAATATTTCGGATGTTTCATTATTTGCGGGATATACTTCAACAGATGATGATAATGATGTAGTTAGAGGAATTGGTCAAGGAGCTTATGCTCATTATACTGCTACAACTAAAACAGCTGGTTCAAAAGCATTTAAAGCTGGGGCAGATTCATGGCAAATTGGAGCTGCTTATAAGTTTGCAGATTTAAAAACAAAACTAAGATATTCAAGTTTTGATTTACCTTCAATTAATGCAGATTTAGATGAAACTACATTAAATTTAGAGTATAAATTTAATAGTTCATTAAAAGCTCAATTGGATTATTCGATTTTAGATTATGAAGATGATTCTAAAGATGCAACGGATCTAAGAACAAGATTAATTTATTCGTTCTAAATTAAAAGAGATTACTTTAGTAATCTCTTTATACAAAAATATTTATGTTATAATATTTTCATAAGGAATTATATGAAAATATTATTATTAGAAGATGATTTATTACTAAATGAGATAATAGAAGAACATTTAGAAGAGAAAGGGCATGATGTAGACTGTGCTTATGATGGAAATGAAGCTTTAGAACTTATTTATTCTAAAAACTATGATATATTATTATTTGATATCAATGTACCTTCTTTAAATGGTTTTGAATTATTAAAGCACCTAAGAGATGAAAGTATAAATACTGCAACAATTTTTATCACATCTGCAAATTTATTAGAGGATGTAGAAGAAGGTTTTAAAACGGGTTGTGATGATTATATTAAAAAACCTTTTGAGTTAAGAGAGTTAGATTTAAGAATTAAAAATGTTTGTAGACTTCATAATATTTCTCCTAATGAACTTTTAGAAATTAGTGAAAATATAAAATTAGATGTAAATAATTTAGAAATAATAAAAGATAATGAAAAAATTCACATTAGACAAAAAGAGTGTGATGTGTTATTATACTTAATGAAAAGAAAAAATGTTGCTGTAAGTGTAGATGAATTAAGTATGAATGTATGGGCTTATGAAGATAATCCAAGTCCTGCAACAATAAGAACATATATAAAAAATTTACGTAAAATTTTAAATGAGGATTTAATCTCAAATATTAGAGGAGTAGGCTATAGATTTAACAGCTAGTGAAAAGAGTACTTATTATAGATTTGTTGGTCTATTTCTAGGTTCTTCTTTGATTTTGATTTTATTTTTGGCTTTTTTTTATTTTCAGAATGAACAAAGACTTTATTTAGATTTAACAAAATCGAGAATGCAAAACAACTTATCAAAATTATCTTCTAAAGTTACTTTAGCTCACATGTCAAATAGTAAGTTTGATACTTCTAATCTTTTAAAAAATAAAACTTATAAAATAGCTTTTTATGATAAAAACAAAAAAAAGATTTTTGGTAATCTCAATACAAAATTAAATTTAGAAAAAAAAGTCATTGAAACAAAAAAAAGTTTAATTTTAGTTGATGATTCAACCTTTGGGCATTTAGGGGTTTATTTTTTAGCTATTGAAGATAATTCTTATCATGAAAAAATAGATAGTTTAAAACTAAATATTTTAGTATTTTTTTCTTTTATTTATTTGTTTATATGTCTTGTTGGCTTTTATCTTGGCAAGCTTTTTTTAAAACCAATAAAAGAAGAAAGAGTTAAGTTAAATAACTTTATAAAAGATACTACACATGAATTAAATACTCCTATTAGTGCTATTATGATGTCTACTGAAGATAAAACTTTAAATGAAAAAAAGATTGAAAGAATAAGACTTAGTGCCCAAAGAGTATCTGAAATATATAAAGATTTAACATATATTTTTTTACAAAATAAAGATAAAAATAGAGATATAAAAAAATATAATCTAAAAGAGTTAATAGAAGAACAATTGGAGTATTTTATTCCATTATCAAGCAAGAAAAAAATTGAAATAAAAAAAGATATAAAAGATTTTTATTTTGAAATTGATAAAGATGACTTTATTAGAGTTGTAAATAATCTTATTTCAAATGCCATAAAATATAATAAAGTAAAAGGAAAAATTTATATTACTTTAGATGAAAATATTTTAACTATTAAAGATACAGGTATAGGAATAAAAAAAGAAAAAGTAAATGATATTTTCAACAGATATTATAGAGCTACAAATGAACAAGGTGGTTTTGGATTAGGCTTAAATATAGTAAGCGATATTTGTAAACACTATAATATTAAAATAGATGTAAGCTCGCAGTACCAAAAATCAACTACTTTTGAATTAAAGTTTTAACTACACACAAACTCCATATAAAAAAGTTAAGATTCCTAAAATAAAAATTAGGAGTCTTAAATGAAGTCAATTTTCAAAGTAATTGTAGCAATGTTATTTACAGTTGGTATCTTAAGTGCAGAACCAGTTTCTCAAACAGGAGAAAAAGGTGGTTATACTATAAAGATGACATCTGAAAAATCTTTAGTTGCAGGAGACAATAATCTTTTTGTAGAACTTTTAAAAGATGGACAAACAGTAACAAACGCAAAAGTAAAATCAAAGTTTTTTATGCCAGAAATGCCAGGTATGCCATATATGGAATATAAGGATAAAGCAAAATTTATAAATGGAAAATATAAAATGATGATTAATTTTCCTATGAGTGGAACATGGCAATATCAACTTAAGTTTAAAACAAAAGAAGGAAAAGTTTATACTTTAAGAGGAAGTGTGAATATATAATGAAAAAGTTAGCTTTAACATTAACTCTATGTACATCTTTGAGTTTTGCAGTATCAATAGATGAAATTGTTTCAAATAGTTTACAAAATAGTAGTGATTTAAGAAGTTTAAATCACTCTATTAAAGTTGCGAATGAAAATATAAAACTTGCTTCAAAATGGAGTGATCCAGTACTTAGTCTTGGATTTAATGATATTCATTTTGATGAGCCTTTTAAAAGAGATAAAGAAGCAATGCAGGCTAGTTTTATTGGGCTTTCTCAAGTTATTCCTACAAATGGGAAATTGGAAATAAAAGAAAAAATAGCTTTAAAAGATATGCAAATCAAAACTCTAGTACTAGAAAATCAAAAGTTAAAGCTAAAAGCAAAGATTTATGAGTTAGCTTACTCAATACTAGTTTTAGAAAACAAACTAAAACTACTTGATGAGTATAAAAAAAATATCAAAACATTAGAGTTTTTATCTAAATCTCTTTATGAGTTTGGAAAAACTACACAAAATGAAGTAATAGATGCGAAGGTACTTTTTTTTAAAGTAGAAATTCAAAAACAAAAACTAAAGAATCTAATTGATAATTTATATTTAAAGCTAGAGCAAATTTCTTATATGAAAATAGATGAAATTTCACAAAATGATATAAACAAGTTAAAAAAGCTAGTTTTAAATATGAATAGTGATGAACATCCAATTTTAAAACAAGAGTATATAAAATCAAAAAAATATATCTATCTTTCAAAGCTTGAAAAAGCAAAACAAATACCTGATATTAAAGTAAATGTGACTTATTTTAATAGAGATAGTAAGTTTGAAGATTATGCGAATATCTCTGTCAATATACCTTTAACTATAAATAATACTCAAAAATTGAACTCTTTAAAAGCAAAGTTTGAATCAAATAAAGTCACTTCAAAACTTGATGATACAAAAAGAGTTTTACAAACAGAACTTAAAACATATGTTAATAGTGCGAATAGTGCTTTTTTAAACTATAAACTTATAAAAAAGCAAATTTTACCACTTAAAAAGAAGATACAGAAAAACCTTGAAAACAATAATAGTTTTTCAAAAGTTAAGCCAGAAGCTTTAATTAAAAATTTAAATGAATTAATTTCATTTGAGATAAAAGCCCTTGATGAAAAGTTTGAGTACTTTTCAAACTATGCTAAAACAAAATACTATACTTTAGAGGACTAATAAATGCAAAAATATTATATTAAAAGTGCGATTTTTTTATCACTGTTTATTTTTACAAGTTTAAATGCAAAAATTATAGAAGTAGAACAGCTTTTCAATCGTAAAACAGTAAAAGTAAAACAAGAAGAGGTTTCAATAACAAAAAGCTTTTATGGAAAGATGGCAATTGATGAATCAAAAGTAGATGATGTGGTTACTAGATTTGATGGATATATTACAAATTTAAATGCAAACAAAACTTTTATGATAGTAAATAAAAACGAAGAGCTTTTTCAAGTTTATTCAGATGAGATTTACTCAATTCAAAAAGAGTTGCAAATCGCAAAAAAAGTTAATAAACCCCTTTACTTAAGTACTCTTGAAAAGTTAAAAGCTTTAGATATAAATAAAAAAGAGTTAGAGAAAATTAAAAGAAATAAACTTTCATATAATGGTGTAAAAGTGTACTCACCTATAAATGCAATAGTTTTACAAAAAAATATAAATGATAAAGGTGCCATCAAAAAAGGTAACCTTTTATTACAACTTGCAAATATAGAAAAACTATGGTTTATAGCAAATATTTATCAAAAAGATTTAGGGTTTTTAAAAGATAAGATGGAAGCTTCAGTTTATGTAGATGGATTAGCTACTCCTATTAAAACAAAACTTGACTATATTTATCCAAATGTTGATGAAAAAGATAAAAGTATTGATGTAAGATTTATAGTTGATAACAAGGATTTAAAACTTTATCCAAATATGTTTGGAACAGTAAAATTAAAATCAACACAAAAAACAATGCTCACACTTCCTAAAACAGCAGTTCTATCAAAAGGAAGTGAATATTATGTATTTAAACCTATTTCAAAAAAAGAGTTTGAACCTGTAAAGGTTGAAGCAAAAAGACTGTCTTCTTATAAGTACGAAATACTTGATGGCTTAGAAGAAGGGGATGAGGTAATAAACAATGCATTATTCTTATTAGATTCAGATGCAATTACAAATGCACTTTATGACTCTGATTCAGATGATGAATGGTAGGAATATATCATGGTTGAAAATATAATTTCATATAGTATAAAAAATAAATTTTTAATATTGTTTTCTGTAATAGTTTTAAGTTTTGCTTCTTTTTGGGCAGTAAAAAATACATCTCTTGATGCAATCCCTGATTTATCGCCACCTCAGGTAATTGTACAAGTTAAATGGCCAGGACAAAGTCCTAAGACTATTGAAGAACAAGTGTCATATCCTTTGATTTCAAATCTTATGAGTTTACCAAATATTGAAACAGTAAGAGCAATGAGTTCTTTTCAAAATGCTTTGATTTATATCATTTTTAAAGATGGTACTGATTTATATGATTCAAGAAACAGAATTTTGGAGCAGTTGTCTCAACTTCAAGGAACATTCCCTACTGGTGTAAATGTAGCTATTGGTCCAGATGCTACAGGTGTTGGTTGGGCTTATGAGTATGCTTTAAAATCAGATACTAAATCTCTTGATGAGTTAAGAACTCTACAAGATTACTATTATAAATATGCACTTTTAGGTGTTGATGGGGTTAGTGAAATAGCTTCAATTGGCGGTTTTATAAAAAACTATGAGATTACTTTAAACCAAGATAAACTAGTGCAATATGATTTAAGTGTAGATGAAATAAAAAAAGCTCTTACTTCAAATAATGATGAAAAAGGTGGAAGAATAGTTTTAGAAAATGGTTTTGAGCATATGATTCAAGCCAAAGGTTATTTACAAAGTGTTGTTGATATTGAAAATATTACAATCAAAACTTTAAATAGTACACCTTTAAAAATAAAAGATATAGCTGATGTAAACATAACTTCTACAAATAGAAGAGGTATGGCTGATTTAAATGGACAGGGTGATACAGTTGGTGGAATAGTAGTAGTAAGATATGGAGAGAATCCTTATGCTGTAATAAAAGCCGTAAAGAAAAAGTTAGAAACTTTAAAGGTTGAGGGTGTTGAAGTAGTCGAAACTTATGATAGGTCTTCACTTATTGATAAGGCTATTGATACTTTAAAAAACACTCTTATTGAAGAGTCTATTATAGTTATCATTGTTAGTGCCTTGTTTTTATTCCACTTTAGAAGTGCATTGATTATTATCATTACTTTACCTATTACTGTTTTAATTACTTTTTTACTAATGAAACTATTTGGAATGGGTTCAAATATTATGAGTTTAGGTGGTATTGCTATTGCTATTGGAGCAATGGTAGATGCAACAATAGTTATGGTAGAAAATGCTCACAAGTATTTACAAGGAAAAGAGAATATTTCTAATAAAGAGAGAGTAGAGATTATAATAAAATCTGCAAAACAAGTAGGGCGTCCAATCTTTTTCGCACTTATTTTAGTTGTGGTATCTTTCCTACCAATATTTGCTTTAACAGGACAAGAGGGAAGATTATTTACTCCACTAGCATTTACAAAAACTTTTGCCATGATAGCAGGGGCTATTTTATCTATTACTTTAGTGCCTATTTTAATGGTGTTCTTAATAAAAGGAAAAATACTAAGTGAGAATAAAAATATCTTAAATAGATTCTTTACACTTTTATATTCTCCTATCTTAAAAACATCTCTTAGAATGAGATATTTAATAGTTTTAGGTTTTATAGGAACACTAATAGCTGCATACCCAGTGTACAAAAAACAAAACTGGGAATTTATGCCAATGATGAATGAACAAACTTTTATGTATATGCCTGTAACTCCTTATGGAATAGGAGTTGATTTATCAAGGGAACTTACAAATAAAACAGATAAAATTATCAAATCTTTTCCTGAAGTTGATACAGTATTTGGAAAAGCAGGTCGAGCTGATAGTGCAACAGACCCAGCACCACTTGCAATGATTGAAACTATTATTACTTTTAAGCCTCAAGATCAATGGCGTGAGGGTATGACATATAAAAAACTTATGCAAGAAATGGATGAAAAACTAAGAATAGCAGGCCTTATTAACTCTTGGACATACCCTATTAGAGGAAGAATTGATATGCTTTTAACAGGTATTAGAACACCTCTTGGAATTAAACTTTATGGTAGTGGTCATGAGCAGTTAGAAGAAACAGCAGGATTAATAGAACAAAAATTAAAAGCTTTTGATAAAACTTTATCTGTATCAACTGATAAAATTAATTCTGGATATTATTTAAATATCAATGTAAAAGAAGAGCTTTTATCAAGATATGGAATTAGTAAAAATGATATTTTATCAACTATAAGTTTAGGAGTTGCAGGAAGTAAAATCTCAACTTTTATTGATGGTTTAGAGCGATATCCAATAAGTCTAAGATATGAAACAGCTCAAAGAGAAGATATTACAGCTTTAAAAAATCTTCAAGTTAAAACAAAACTAGGTTTTCAACCTTTAGAAATGTTTGCAGATTTATATTATGAAGAAGGGCCATCTGTGATTAAATCAGAGAAGGCTTTAAATGTAAACTTTATTTATATCACGCCAAAAAATGGTATTTCATCAAAACAGTATAAAGATGAAGCTATTAGTATATTAAAAGATATAAAGCTTCCTGAGGGGTATTATCTTGAGTGGGCAGGACAAAGTGAATATCTTGAGTCAGCAATGAAAAGACTTACTTATATTATTCCTTTAACGTTTGTGATTATTTTTATTTTGATATATTTTGCATTAAGAAATATTACTTATACCATAATAATATTTTTTACATTGCCATTTGCACTAACAGGTGGGATATTCTATTTAGATTATCTAAACTTTAATATCTCTATTGCTGTAATAGTTGGTTTCCTAGCTCTTTTAGGGGTTGCTGCTGAAACTTCTATTGTAATGCTTGTTTATTTACATGAAGCTATGAATGAGTTAGTTAAAAAGCAAATTGAGTTTACAAAAGAGCATATATTCCATGGTATTTATAAAGGTGCAGTATTAAGGCTAAGACCTAAACTTATGACATTATTTGCAATCTTAGGTGGTTTAATTCCTATTATGTATATAGATGGAGTAGGAAGTGAAGTTATGCAAAGAATTGCAGCACCAATGATAGGTGGGATGGTTAGTTCAGCTTTATTAACTCTTATCATTATTCCTGCGATTTTTTATATATATGCAATTTATAAAGGTGATAAGTTAAAAGATATTACAGTTAGTCACTAAAGTTATAAGTTTAGTGACTACTTAACATTAACTACACAAAAAAAATATAAAATTCTTTTATCAAAACAAATAAGGGTTAATAAAAGGAGACAAAATGGGATTTTTTAGTAAGCTTTTAGGTACAGCTGTATTAACAGCAGGTGTGGCATTTGCAACACCATATAACTTAGATGGCTCTCATACAAGTGTAGGTTTTTCTGTAAAACACTTAATGATTACTAATGTTAAGGGTGATTTTAAGAAATACGATGCAGTAATAGATTTTGATAGTAAAACTAAAACTTTTAATACTTTTAAAGCAACAGTTGATACAGCATCTGTTGATACAGGAATAGTAAAAAGAGATAATCACTTAAAAAGTGAAGACTTCTTCTTATCAGAAAAATTTCCTAAAATGACTTTTGTGATGAAATCATATAAAGCTGATGGTGATGAAGGGGAAATGAAAGGAGACTTAACTATTAGAGGTATTACTAAACCAGTTACTTTAGAAGTTGATGATTTAGCAACAATCAAAGACTTTGAAGGAAATACAAGAGTTGGTTTCACTCTTGAGGGTAAAATTAATAGATTTGATTATGACCTAAAATGGAATAAAGCTTTAGAGCTTGGTGGTGTAGCTGTTGGTGAGAATGTAAAAATTCAAGTAGAAGTACAAGCAGTAGAAAAATAAAAAATTAAATTTAAATAAAAGGATAAGAAATGAGTAAAAAAATGAAATTAGCAGGAATTATGCTAGGAGCAGCACTTTCAACATCTGCTGCGTTTGCAGGAAGTGGATCTTGTGGAGCTGGAAAATGTGGTGGTGAAACTAAGAAAATGGAAAAGAAAGGTGCTTGTGGAGCTGGAAAATGTGGTGGTGACATGAAAAGCGACATGAAGAAAGATATGAAAAAAGGTGCTTGTGGAGCTGGAAAATGTGGTGGTGACATGAAAAGTGACATGAAGAAAGATATGAAAAAAGGTGCTTGTGGAGCTGGAAAATGTGGTGGCGACATGAAAAAAACTGAGAAAAAAGCAACTGGTGCTTGTGGCGCTGGTAAATGTGGATGAAACGGAGAAGATGATTAGATGATAAATTTAAAAGGCTGTGGCTTAGGACTTAGAAGCGATTTTCTGCTTGATTTAAAAGATACAAAGTTTAGACCAGATTTTTGGGAAGTAACTCCTGAAAACTGGATGCATATGCCAAAACTTTTTGAAAAATCTTTTGAGCAAGCAGTTTTTGAAAGACCAACTATAGCTCATGGTTTATCTCTATCAATTGGGTCTGTTGACAAACTAAATAAAAAGTTTGTCAAACAGATCAAAACTTTTTTAGATAGATACAATATTGAATACTATTCTGAACATCTAAGTTTTTCATCATTAGATAATAAACAATCCTATGAATTATTACCTGTTCCTATGACTAAAAAAATGATTGAAGTTATAAGTGATAGGGTAAAAGAGGTTGAGGATATTATTCAAAGAAATTTGATACTTGAAAATGCTACTTATTATTTAGTACCTTACAGTGAAATGGCAGAAGTTGATTTTATAAACGAAGTTATGGAGAAATCAGGTGCTAAAATGCTTCTTGATGTAAACAATGTATTTGTAAACTCTGTAAATCATGGTTTTAAAGCAAGAAGATTTATAGATCAAATAGATAAAAGTAAAGTAGCTTACATGCACATGGCAGGGCATTATTTTGATGAAGAAGCAAATATGAAGATAGACTCTCATGGAATGCCAATAGACAAGGGTGTATGGAAGCTTTTGGATTATACTTTAAAGCAAGTAGATGCTCCTGTTATGATAGAGAGAGATAATAATATACCTCCTTTAGAAGAGTTAATAAGTGAGTATAAACAAATGAGAAAGATTTGTAAAGAAGTTAGAAATGGCTAAATTAGAAAGAGATGTAGAAGATAGATTTTTTGATATTATTTCTAATCAAAAAGAAAATCCAAGCTCAAATGCTTTTGGTATTTATCAAAAGTTAGTATTTTATAGATATGAAGAGATTATCAATAATACCTTTCCTCTTTTTTTAAAATATATATCAGCAAAAGAGTTAGAAGAGACTCTGTACTTATTTATGAAAAATCCACCTTCAACTCCTTTTGTTTGGCAAATAGCAAATGATTATAGAAAAATGGTGAAAAAAAACAGACTATTTCATGATAGAAAATATTTATATGAACTTTTATATTTTGACTGGATAGAGTTAGAACTTCTAATGAAAGAGTATAAAGTAAAAAAGCAAAAAGAGTTTTCATGGGATAGTTCATACTCTTTAAGTAAAAGCTCTAGAATCAAAAGATTTAAATATGATATTATAAATACAAATTATGAAGAAAAAAGAGAAAACTTTACAGTAATATACTACGACTTTTCAAGTGATGAGGTACTATTTAGAGAGGTAAATGAGTTTTTATATGCTCTTTTAAAAAATCTAAATAAGAAAGAATCAATCAAAAAAACTCTTAAAAAACTTTGTAAACAAAATGATATAGATTTAAATGAAGCTATAGAGGTTTTAGAAGAACCTTTAAAAGAGTTATATCAATTAAAAGTTATAGTTTAACTTTTAACTGATACCCTTCTTCTAAAACATTTTCTATTAAGTCATAAGGTATTTTCTTTCTTAGTCTTTTAACCATACTTCTTACAGCATCTGAGCTTTTTGACTCCCCTTGATAAACAAAGTTTTCTATTTGTTCATGATTTATAATATTACTTTTATTTGAGATTAGTAGGTATAAGAAGTTTTTTTCATTTTTTGTTAGCTTACATTTTTGATTTTCTATAATTAGCTCTTTTTTATTTCTACAAAAGTACATTGAGGAGTTAATTTTAAAAATACTTTTGTTTAGACTTGATTTTTCTAATCTTTGAACTTTAAACAAAAGTTCTTCTATTTCAAAAGGTTTTTTTATATAGTCATCACATCCTAAATCATAGGCTTCTTTTATCTTTAAAATATCTATAATAGCACTAATCATGATTACATTTGAGTTTATATTGATTGACTTTATGTGAGATAAAATATCTAAACCTTCAATAGATGGTGTGTTTATATCTAAAATAAATAAGTCATAGTTATTTGATATATTTGAGTAAGCTTCAAGACCATCATAAAAACTTTCTACTATATAATCTTGACTTTCAAGAGTTTCTTTTATAGCTTCATTTAAACTATAATCATCTTCTAATAATAATATCTTCATTTTTAAATTATATAATTATGAAATGTCATCGCTGTGGCAATTAAATGTATATTCAAATATATTCTCACCATTTTTTGATGAGACATCTATAGATATACTGTTTTTTAAAGCTACATCTTTTACTATGCTTAATCCTAAACCATGCCCACCTATTGAGTTGTCATATCTTCTATATTTTTCAAAAATTGCTTTTGTATCTTGAATTCCTTTTCCTTGAGTAGAAAATCTTAAACTATTCTCTATAAGTTCAACTTTTATAATTGATTTTACTTTTGAATATTTTATTGCATTCGATAAATTGTTATCTATAAGTCTTGATATCTCGGTCTTTGAAATATCTAAAAGTAAATCATTTTTTATTTTAAGTGTTATTTTTCTTCCTTGTTCAATTGCAATTGTATTAAAATATTCTACTCTATTTTTTAGAAGTTCTTTTAGATTAATTATTTCTCTGTCGTAATCTATATAATCTTGCGAAATAAAAAATGACATATCTTCATATGAGTTCTTTAGGGTTTTTATTGCACTATTTATTTTTTTTGTGTATTTATCTTCACCTAAAGTTTTTTCTCTTAATTGATTGTTTAAAGAAATTATACTTAATGGTGTTTTTATTTCATGAACTGAATATTTTATAAAAGTGTCCTTTTGAGTTAAAGATAATTCTTTATCTCTCATCTTTAATAAAAAATAAATAGAAAGTAAAAAAATGGTTACTAAAAAGATAGTTAATATATTTATGTTTTTAATCTCTTTATTTAAACTTTCTTGTTTAAATTTAACACTATAAACTATTTTTGCATCTTTAAAAATAGGATTTTCATGTCTAAAATAATAGTTTTTATACTCTGTATTCTCAATATTAACTTTTTCTATATGTAAATCAAGATTTTTAAGTTTAGAAGATAATTGTTTTGCCTTTGAAATAGTATTTTTAATAGCTTCTTTGTTTATTTTTTTTGATTCAAACTCTTTAAACATAAAGGCACTAACGTATCCATCTTCAAATACAATGTAAGCATTACTATCAGCTATAATTTCATTTTGATTTATGATATCTTTAATATCTTTTTGAAGTGTATTTGTTTGGTCATATTTATAACTTACTTGCATTAGTCTTGAACTATTTTTTAAATAAGCATCTGTAAAACTAAAAAAGTTCTTTGAATAAGTTTCAAATACTGGAGCAGAGATACCTACAACATTCTCTTTTTTATGTTTATCAAATTCTTTTTTTGCAAAACTCAAATCAAACCCTAAATCAGGTTTGAAGGTAGTATTAACAATTTTTAAATTTTCATCAGTAATATAAATATTATAAGGTTCATGAACTAAACCTTTATTTATCTCTTGATAAATATCATCAAGATTTACAAGAGAATTTTTTTGTTCTATATAGTTTTGAACTTTCTTATGTACATTTAGTATGTTCTGTTTATTTTTTGAATATTCATATAATAAGTAAGATAGAAGCTTACTAGATTGGGTTTGTATTTTATAGAAAAGTATTTGTTCATTTTTATGATGCTTAGCTTTTATATTACTAGTAAGGTTTATG
>JBLWVX010000007.1:0-96318 GCA_048268245.1 Arcobacteraceae bacterium | reverse complement strand
ATTTACAGCTATTTATATACTATTATAGAATTTATAATAAATCTTAGTTATGATAACTATATGATATAGTAATAATAGAATGGTTATATCTATGTATAAGTTTTTTTTATATTTAGATATTTAGTTTTAATTAAGAGTTGTCAACCTATAATTGGAATGTTTGTCTTGGTATAATGAAAATACCAAATTATATAAGGAGGAATGATGACGAAAGCAAGTAAGAATTCTGAAAAAGCATTAGATGTTTCTGAAGAGAAACTAAGTAGAAGAGATTTTTTCAGAAAAACAGCATATTCAGCTGGTGCGATAGCAGCTGCTAGTGTTTTAGGTCCTGTTGAAGCAAGAGCAGATGATCCAGCTATTATGAATGAAGCCCCTTGGGGAATAAAGCTTGGTGATAAAACTGATAAGTATCCATATGGAGTACCATCTCCTTATGAACATAATGTTGTTAGAAGAACTAGTGAACTTTTATCTTCAGGTGATAAATACGCAACTGTATCTATGTGTCCGCTTCATGAGTTAGATGGAATTATAGTTCCAAATGGTTTATTCTTCACTAGAAATCATGGTGGTACTGCACATATTGATCCTAAAGAGTTTAGATTGATGATTCACGGAAAAGTTAAAAAAGAAGTTGTTTTAACTTTAGATGATATAAAAAAATATCCAAGTGAAAGTAGAATTTATTTTATTGAGTGTCCTGCAAATGGTAGTACAGGATGGAGAGGACCTCAATTTAATAACTTACAATTCATGAAAGGTATGATGAGTCAAGCTGAGTGGACAGGTGTAATGCTTAAAACTGTTCTTGAAGATATTGGTCTAGAAAAAGACGCCTTATGGATGTTAGCAGAGGGTAGTGATAATGCTACTAATCCTAGAACTATTCCTGTTGAAAAAGCACTAGATGATGCTATGCTTGTATGGGGTCAAAATGGTGAGGCTTTAAGAGCTGAACAAGGTTATCCTTTAAGATTATTAGTACCAGGTTGGGAAGGTAATTTAAATACAAAATGGTTAAGAAGATTAGAATTCTCTGATAAGCCATGGCATGCAAAAGAAGAAACTTCAAAATATACAATGCTTCAAAAATCAGGAAAAGCAATACAATTCTTCTGGATAAATGAAGTAAACTCAGTTATTACATCTCCTTGTCCTGAAAAACCATGGACTAACCTTAAAAAAGGTGATATGGTAGAAATTGAAGGTATTGCTTGGTCTGGTCAAGGAACAATAAAACATGTTGATATTTCACTTGATGGTGGAGATAATTGGGTTGAAGCTAGCTTAAAAGGTTTAGTTTTACCAAAAGCATGGACTAGATTTAGTTATATTTATAAATGGGATGGCAAACCTATATTATTAACAAGTAGAGCAGTTGATGATACAGGAAATGTACAGCCTACAATTGATGAAGAAACATCTGTAGTTGGTGTTGAAAATATCTACCATAGAAATGGTATAGTAACTTGGGAAGTTAATTCTAAAGGGGAGGTTAATAATGTTCACATTAGAAAACATAAAGCTTAAAAAAACTCTATTAGGTCTTGTTGCTGCTTCTACATTATTAACATCATCACTTGCAAGTGAAAAACTTGTAGATGGTTCTATTAAGTATGAAGTTAAAGATGGAAAATACACATCTTATCATGTAAATACTCAAAAAGTAAAAGAGTTCAATCACTTTAGATCTGCTACTAAAAATGAATTAGCAGCATGGAATACTGATGTTATGCCTGATGGAACTGGACTTCCAATGTACGATACTAAACATGGAAAAACTGTATTAGAAAATGGAAAACCAAAAAAAGCTGAAGGTTCTGTAGAATGGGGTAATGAACTTTATGAAGCACAGTGTTCTATGTGTCATGGAGAGTTTGGAGCTGGTGGAAAAGGTTATCCTCCTTTATCAATTGGTGAAGCTTCAACAGCTTCTTTAAGTAAACAGTTATTAAACCCAGCAGATGAAAACCCAAGTCCTGAAGGACCTTCTAAAGTTATTGGTACATATTGGCCATATGCAACTACACTTTTTTGGTATATAAAAGATGCTATGCCATTTAATCATCCAAAATCATTAACAAATAGTGAAGTTTATGCAATTACTGCATATTTATTAATGGAAAATGGTATTGAAATTGATGGTGAAGAATTAGATGAAGAGTATGTTTTAGATAGAGAAAAGTTCTTAAAGATTAAAATGCCAAATGAAGATGGTTTTTATCCAAATGTAGATACTAAAGATCCAAAACAAGCTGTTGAGAATATGAGAGCATTTTTAAGTGATCCTAAAAACTATGGAACTGGTACTAGATGTATGAAAGATTGTATCAAAGGTAAAGTTCCTATTCTTAGAATTAAAAATGAGTTAAAAGATTTTGAACCACCTGCATCTACTGAAAGATCATGGAAAGTTGCTGAAGAAAAAAGTAGTGTTGCTAATCCAAAATCTAAGCAAGCATATGAAACTTCTTGTGCTGCTTGTCATGGAAATAAAGCAATAGGTGCTCCTGTTGTTGGTGATAAAGAAGCATGGGCTTCTGTACTTGCAAAAGGAAAAGAAGCAGTGTATAATAATAGTATCAAAGGTATAAACGCAATGCCTCCTAAAGGTGGTGCAATGCATTTATCTGATGAAGAGTTCAAAAAAGTTGTTGACTATATGATCAACGCAAGTAAATAAAGGGGTAAGGAATGAAGATAGTTAAAAAACTACTAATTGCATCAGCTCTTAGTACAGTTTGTTTTACTGGTGCAGTAGCAAATGACGCTTTAATAAAACAAGGTAAAGAAATCTTTATGACAAAAAATAAAGGTAATTGTCTTGCCTGTCATGGAATAAAAGGCATGAATGTTGATGGACCAGGAAGTATGGGACCAGAACTTCAAGCTTTACAATACTGGCCTGATGAGGCTTTATATGACAAAGTTTATGACCCATATACAACAAACCCAATTTCTGCAATGCCTGCATTTGGTAAAAATGGATGGTTAAGTGATAGCGAAATTAAAGCTGTTGTAGCATTTTTAAAAACAATTAAATAAAGAAAAGGAATAAATTATGAATAGAAGAAATTTTTTAGGATTAGGATTAGGAACATTAGCATTATCAATGGCACCTTCAACTTTAAGTGCTGTTAACTTTAGAGAAACTAAACCAAAAGCTTGGACTGCAACAAAAGTTGATGAAGCTATGAAAGAAATCTTTGGTACGTCTGCTACTACTAAAGGTAAAGTAAAATTAAAAGCTCCAGATATTGCTGAAAATGGTGCAGTTATTCCTGTAACAGTTTCTTCAAAATTAGCTGGTTCTAAAGTGGCTGTATTCCAAGATGCAAATCCAGAGAGTGCAGTAGCTGTATTTACAGTACCACAAGGTGGAATTATTGATTATTCAATCAGAATCAAAATGGCTAAAACAGGAACTGTAACAGCAGTTGTTGAAGAAAATGGAAAATTATTCGCAGATTCAAAATTAGTAAAAGTAACAATTGGTGGATGTGGAGGTTGATTTAACCCCAACTACTAAAAAAATTAAAAATTAAAAGAAAAAAAGAAATAAAAAAGGAATAAAAATGGCTGGTAAAACTAGAATTAAAGCAAAGTTAAAAAAAGGTGTTGTAACTGTTAAAGCTATGGCTAAACACGCAATGTTAAGTTACCAAGAAGCAGAAAGAGCAAAAAAAGAAGCTAATTTTATCACTTATTTAACTGCAAAAGTAAATGATAAGATCGTATTTGAAGCTTCAACTTCTCAATTCTTATCTAAAAATCCATATTTAAAATTTAAGTTTAATGCAGATGCAGTTGGTGCTAAAAAAGGTGATAAAGTTGAGATTTCTTGGGTAGATTTAAAAGGTGACTCAAGAACTGATTCAAGTAAGATTAAATAGTTAGTTACATAAAAAGTAACTAGCTAAACCTAAGGAGAGATTATGTTATTAAAAATTGCTAAAACAACTGTGTTAGTAGCACTTACATCATGTGCTTTAAATGCAGCTGATTTTAATGCTCAAGCTGAAAAAGATAGACTTGCTTTAATTGATTATTTTGAAGCTAAGTTCAAAGATCCTTATGGAAATAAAAATACATTTTTCCCATATTCAAATGATGATGAATTAAAAAATAATATCATAAGTGGTCTAAAGCATGAAGACTTCTCTAAAGGAAACTATGCTTTTTCTAAAAATGGACAAGCTTCGTATGAAGAGATAAATGAATTTCCTCCATATGAAGAGTTTGTAGAGAATGGAGAAGAATTATATAATAAGCCTTTTGCAAATGGAAAATCGTTTAAGAACTGTTTTCCAAATCCTGATGTAGTGGGTGATTATCCATACTATGATGATAAAAAAGATCAATTAGTCTCATTAACATCAGCTGTAAATACTTGTCTTAAAGATAATGGTGAGAAACCTTGGAAAACTACAAAAGGTAAAATGGCTCATTTACAAGCATATTTTGCAAATGAATCAAGAGATGCAGAAAAAAAAGTTAATATCCAAATTACTAGTGAAGCAGCAGCTGAAGCTTATGAAAGAGGAAAAGAGTACTACTATTCTCAAAGAGGTTATCTAAAACTTTCTTGTGCAACTTGTCACGTTCAAGGTGCAGGTCAGAGAGTTAGAAACGAGAGTTTATCACAGTTATTAGGTCAAACTTCTCATTTTCCAGTATATAGATTAAAATGGGGTGCAGCAAGTCCTTCAAATGATGGTTTAGGAACTTTAGAAAGAAGAATGTCTGGATGCATAAAAGATCAAGGTCAAGTACCTCCTGGAAACGAGTCTGAGACTATGAAAGAGTTATTGTACTTTATGGCTTATATGTCAAATGGAATGCCAGTTGATGGCCCAGATATTAGAAAGTAAGAAGGGATTATTATGAAAAGATTATTAAATTTATCATTAGCTTTAACAGCTGCATTTGCACTTAGTGCTTTTGCTAAGACTCCTTCAGCTCCTGAAATGGCTTCAAAAATTGACATTGAAAAAGTTTGTAGTGTTGAGAAAAATGGTATTAAAAATGTAATTGCAACTGCAAAAAAATATAATGCTATTTCTCAAAAAGAGGGATTAGAATTTAGAAGATTAGGTGTTAATAACTCAGCAATTATTGTAGCTGTTGAAGAAGCTATAAAAACAGGTGCTAAAGAGGTTAATCCTAAAACTTTTAAAGGTAAGAAATCTAAAACAGTTTTAGAAACAAATTTTGCTGCTCATAGAGCTTGTAAGTTTGCAATTAGAGGTTTACAACAAGCACATGAAGCAAAATCAACTTGGAAGTTAGCTCAACCAGGTGCGGGTTATAAATATTAATAAATAGTTAAAAACAGTGTTTTTTTGAGTCAAGATTTTATATCTTGGCTTTTTTTAGTCATACTAAAGAAAAAATATTATTAATTAATAAAAATTTGGAGGATAAAATGAAGTTTTTAAAAAAAACATTACTAGCAACTGCAGTTGCTGCACTATGTACTACAGGTTCATTTGCTGAAGGTGAAGCTTCTAAATTTGTGCCAATTTCAAAGGGTGTAAAATCAATTGAAATGAGTTTAAATGGTGAGAAGTTTACACTTATGAGAAACCAAAATCCTGGAAATGTAATTTCTGAATTATATAATACAACAAATAGAGGTGCTCCTCAACCTATTAAATTACATCCAAAAGTTGAAACTCTTGGTGAATTAGAGTTTATTGAATATATGAAAAAAGCTCAAAATGATGACTCAATTTTGATTATGGATTCAAGAAAACCAGGTTGGCATGCAAAACTAAGAATACCAGGTTCTGTAAATGTTCCTTTTACAAACTTTAATAGTAAAGAAACAGCAATTGAAATGATGGAAGATGAAATGGGTGTTGTTGAAAAAGAAGATGGTACTCTTGACTTCTCAAAAGCAAAAACAATTGTTGCTTATTGTAATGGTTACTGGTGTGGTCAAACACCAGCAATGGTGAAAAATGTTAAGTATTCACTACTTAATATGGGATATCCTGCTGAAAAAATTAAATACTACAGAGGTGGTATGCAAGCTTGGACATCATTAGGATTTACAGTAGTAGGTTCTGGAAAATAATATAAAAAGGTAATTTTATGAGTAAATTAAGTAGAAGAGAGTTTGTTTATATGATGGCAATGCTAGGTGCTGCACCTGTATTTGCTAACTCTCATACAAGAATGACTGATACAAACAAGTTAGAAGATTACTACAAGTTAAAGCCATTTGGTAATGCAAGATTAATGCATATGACAGATTCACATGCACAATTATTACCTGTATACTTTAGAGAACCAAGTGTTAACTTAGGTTTTCATGGTAACTATGGTAAGCCACCTCATATTGTAGGTGAAAAACTTCTTGATTATTATGGTATTAAAGGTAATAAAAGATTAGAGTATGCTTATTCTTGTGTAAACTTTGAAAAGCATGCAAAAGCAATGGGTAGAACAGGTGGTTTTGCTCAGATTAAAACTGTAGTTGATTTTTTATCTAAATCTTTTGGTGAAGATAAAACTTTATTATTAGATGGTGGTGATACTTGGCAAGGAAGTGCAACAGCTTTATATACAAGAGGTAAGGATATGGTTGGTGCTATGAACTTACTTGGTGTTGATGTAGCAGTTGGACACTGGGAGTTTACATATAAGGCTGAAGAAGTACTTGAAAATGTAAAACTATTAGATGCTGAATTCTTAGCTCAAAATGTAAAAGTAAAAGAAGATGCTTTATTTGAAGGTACTGCAGAAGCTTATGATGAAGATACAGGTCATGCATTTAAACCTTATACAATTAAGAAGATGGGTAATGCAAGAGTAGCTATTATTGGTCAAGCTTTCCCTTATACTACAATTGCAAATCCTCAAAGATTTATTCCTGATTGGACTTTTGGAATTAATGATGAGGGAATGCAAGAGTTAGTTGATGAGGTTAGAGAAGAAGAAAAACCTGATGCAGTAATCGTTCTTTCACATAATGGTTATGATACTGATAAAAAGATGGCAGAAGTTGTAACTGGAATTGATTTTATCATGGGTGGACATACTCATGATGGTGTTCCTGAAGCATATCCTGTTAAAAATGAAGCAGGTACAACTTATGTTTGTAATGCGGGGTCAAATGGTAAATTCTTAAATGTACTTGATTTAGATATTCAAAATGGAAAAATCAAAGACTTTAAATTTACATTACTTCCAATCTTCTCAGATTTAATTCCTGAAGATAAACAAATGAAAAAATACATTGAAGATGTAAGAGCACCTTATTTAAAAGAGTTAACTAGAGAAATTGCAACTACTGATGAAACTCTATTTAGAAGAGGTAATTTTAATGGTTCTTGGGATCAAATTATTTGTGATGCTTTAATGGAAGTAAAAGATGCAGAGATCTCTTTATCTCCTGGATTTAGATGGGGTACATCTGTGATGCCTGGTCAAGCTATTACTTTTGATGATCTAATGACTCAAACAGCTATGACATATCCAGAAACTTATAGAAGAGATATCTCAGGAAAAGATATTAAGCTTATTTTAGAAGATGTTGCTGATAACTTATTTAATGAAGATCCATTCTATCAACAAGGTGGTGATATGGTAAGAACAGGTGGAATTTCTTATAAAATAAATCCAACTGCTAAAATGGGTGAAAGAATTTCTGAAATCCAACTTACTAGAAATGGAGCTAAATTAGAAGCAAATAAAAAATACTCTGTTGCTGGATGGTCTACAGTTGGTGCAAAATCACCAGGTGAGCCAGTATGGGAAACAGTTGAAACATATCTAAAAAATGTAAAACATATCCAAAACTTAAAAGTTGATACTCCTGATATTGTTGGAGTAAAAGGTAACCCAGGAATTGTTTAATTTTTGAAAAGTATAAAGAGTTTTCTTTATACTTTTTTAATTTAATAAGTCTCTTTAAATAAGTGATTTATTAAATTGAAAAGAGGAATAAATATGAGAATTTTATTAGCATTTTTATTAATGATTACATTTTTGAATGCAGATTATAAAGAGGGAAAAGAGATATTTGATAACAAATGTGCAAGTTGTCATAAGGGATATATCTCTTTTACAAAACTAAAAGAGAATTTTTTTCAAAGAAATAATGAACTATTAAATCTTGAAATTCCAACAGTAAATATGCTTGCCTGGGCAATGATGGAAAGCTCTAGAAAAATAGGTGATCCAAGTGACCCTGAAATGAGAGTTATAGAAATTGAAGAGTATTTAAAAGAGTATTTAGAAAATCCTGATATAAATAATAGTATTTGTGATGCTCATGTATTAAAATATTATAAGAAAAAAGAGCCTATGAGTATTAGTGATGAAGAGGCTGTGAATTTAGCATATTTTTTTATGGAGTATAAAAAAAATAGATTAAAAAGTACTGCTGAAAAAATAAAAGTCTTAGATAAAAAATATAATGAAAAAGAGTTATTAAAAGAAGCTCAATCACAAGGAAAGCATTTCTTAGTTTATGCAACATCTCAAAGTTGTTATTTTTGTAAAAAAATGAAAAGAGAAGTTTTAGATTTAGAAGAGATTCAAGAAAAAATCAATGATGATTATATTTTCTTAGAAGTAGATGTTGATTTTGTGACTCTTCCTTTTCAATTAAAGAAAAAGTTTAAAGGTATGACTCCTACATTTTTTGTTTTAACTCAAGATGGGGTACTTTTAAATACATATCCAGGAGCATGGGTTAAAAAAGATTTTATTGAAATTTTAAAGGAAAATCTATAATGACTATAGGTAAAGTAATAAATACTTTTAGTGCAAAAAAAGGTCAAAGTGGTTCTCCTAGACCTAAGGTAAATAATTTAAATCTTATAAAAGATTATGGAATTGAATTTGATAAGTTTGCAAATAAAGATTTAGATAGTACTGTAATGATAGTAGGAAGAGCTTCTTATGAAATTGCACTAAAAAATGGTATAGATTTAGAAGAAGGTAGTTTGGGAGAAAATATTTTATTTGATTTTAATCCTCATGATTATGAGATAGGAACACAGTTTAAAATATGTGCTGGTATTATTGAAGTTACACAAAAGTGTACGATTTGTAATCATTTAGCAGTTTTTGATAATGAACTTCCAATAGTTCTAAAAGATTGCAGAGGTTTATATTGTAAAATTATAAAAAGTGGCATTGTAGAAAAGAGTATGCCCGTTGAAAAAATATAAAAGGATAGTCATGAAAAAAATTTTATTAGTTTTAATTTTAAGTATATTTGCTTATGCACAATCAACTTTTAGTGAGCCAAAACCAAGTTTTGATAATCCTAGAAAAGTTGCTATACAGATTTATGATTCAGAGTTAAAAAAAGTAAATCATAATCTAAGTACTATTTACAATATTTTAAAAGAGTATCCAAGTGAATCTTTAAAAGTTGTTGTTATTGCTTATGGTAATGGTATTAGAGCTTTAAAAAAAGATTATGATAAGAAAACACTATCAAGAATTAACTCTCTAATGGAGTATGATGTAGAGTTTATTGTATGTAAAAATACAATGGAAACTATGAAATGGACGCAAGATGATTTTATAGAAGATATTGAATATGTTCAAGCAGGTATTGTTGAACTTATTGAAAGACAAGTAGATGGTTATGTTGGCATAATTGCTTATTAAATTAGTAGGGGTTTATTATGAATTATATTAAGTTTTTTAAAGTAGCATTTTTAATTATATTTTTTACATCAGTACTATATGCAAGTGAGAATAGTTGTATTTCAAAAGGTGAAAACTATATTTATGTACAAAATGAGTGTTTACAATTAGCAGTAATTGAAACAGAAGATAGTGATTCTTTAAATATAATACTACACGGTACATGGGATAAAGGAACAAATACTCTTGGAAGATATGCCCCTTTTGCTGAGAGTTTAAATATGATTACAGATTACACTACTGTAGCAGTAGCTCTTCCTGGATATTCAAATTCAACAACAAATAGTTTTCCTAGTTTAGATAATGATAAAATAAAAAATTTAGCAGCAAAAGAAGATTATGTTAGATTCGTAGCTGATGTTATCAAAAAGTTAAAACAAAAGTATAGTGCCCAAACAATTAACTTTATAGGTCATTCTGCTGGAGCTATGATAGGTGCAACTATTACTGGTTTATATCCTGACTTGATTAATAATATTGCTTTAGTTGGTGGAAGATATGATATTCATGAAGTCTCTAAAGAAAAAGATCTTATTTCTGTTGTTGATGTGATTGATAAGGTATTAAAAGAGACAAATATTTTACTTATCTATGGAACAGAAGATAAAATATCAAAACCAGAAGTTACAAAAAACTTTTACAAATTAGCAAAAGATAAAGGTTTATCAGTTAAACTAATTGAAGTTAAGGGTGCACCACATTTAGATTTAGATATGCATGATACTTCAGTTGAAGCTATATCTGAACTTCTTGATTATTAAAAAAGACTCTTTTGAGTCTTTTTTCTACCTTTATAAATAAATTCTAGGAATATTTTACATGGATAAGAAAACACAGATAGTTTTTAATTTAAATAACTTCTTATTATCAATTTCAAATGCTATTGATTATACATCAAAAGAGTATTTTAATATATCTTTAGGGCACTCAAAAAGAGTTGCATACGTTAGTTTAAAAATTGCAAATGAATTAAATCTTTCAAATGAACAAAAATTTGATTTATGTGCATATTGTTTATGTGCAAACTTTGGTTTATATGAAACAAAAAAACTTTCAAAAGAGTTTTGTGAACTTTCACAAGAGTATGCAAATAGGCTTCCTTTTTTAACTCAAAGTAATGATATACTAAAGTATTCGCATGAAAAAATAGACGGAAGTGGTTTTTATGGATTAAAGAATGATGAAATACCACTTTTTTCACAAATTATATCTTTTGTAAGTAGTTTAGATATTAATTTTGATCTATCTAATAACAGTATAGAAAATATCAATAATATAAAAGATTTCTGTAAACAAAATTCAAATATTTTATTTAAAGAAGATTTCTCAAAATACTTTCTAGAGTATAGTAAAAGCTCAAGCTTTTGGTTAGATTTACAAAATGAAAATGAGATACTGTTTTATATATTCTCAAATCTTTTAGATTATTCAAAAGTTTTATCTTATGATGAGCTTCTAGAAATCACATCAATATTTGAAAAAATTGAGTCAAAAGATAGCAAACTTTTAATTGTTTTAGAAAAAGTTATGGAGCAATATGGTTTAGAATATAAAGATAAAATAAGCCTTTTAATAACTGCTTCATTGTGTAAATTAGGTAAATTTATAATCCCATCAAATATATTAAATAAAAAGGATAAATTAGATGAAGAAGAGAGTGAAATAATAAAAGCATATCCCTATTACAACAGAAAATTTTTATCTAATATAATAGGTTTCAATGATATTAGTATTTGGGCAAGTAAAATTCAAGAAAGAATCGATGGTTCTGGTTATCCTTATTTATATGAAGCAAAAGATTTAAGCTTAAAAGATAGAGTACTTCAGTGTGCAGTTATTTATGATGCATTAATAAGTAATAAAATTTATAGATGTGCTCACACACATAAAGCAGCCATTAAAATAATGTATGAAATGGCAAAAAATAATAAAATAGATGAAACTATTGTAAGAGATTTTGAAAATACATTAGAATAATATATAGATAAACTTGACATTTTATTATTTTAGAGGCTATTATAAACTAGTTTAATTTTAAGGGTTGTTCATGTTTTCTAATCTAACAATAAAAGCTAAGCTTTTAATGCTTTCATTATTTACAATTTTAGTTGTTTCAAGTGTTGTTGCAATTGAGTCTATATATTCAATTAGCAAATTTTCTAAACAAAATATGAAAGAATATAAGCAAGAATCTTTTTCTAAAAAAGAAGAAGAGCTTAAAAATTATGTTTCACTTGCAATGAAAACAGTAAATGCTTATCATAAAAGAACTTCTATTGATAGAATTAAGTTAGAGGTTCAAGACCATCTAAAAGAACAAACTAATTTCATATTTTCAATATTAAATGCAGAGTATGAAAGATATAAAAATACTCTATCTCAAGAAGAATTAAAACTTAGATTAAAAACAATAGTTGAAGAATCTAGATATGGTAAAAATGGATATTTTTGGATAAATGATACAGATGCTATTATGGTAATGCATCCTATAAAACCCCAATTAAATAGCAAAAATCTTTTTTCTTATAAAGATAAAAGTGGAAAGCAGATATTTAAAGAGTTTGCAAGTGTTGCAAAAGCAAATGGTGATGGTTTTGTAGATTATGTATGGCCAAAGCCAGGTTTTGAAAAACCACAACCAAAAGTATCTTATGTAAAGCTTTTTGAACCTTATAATTGGGTTGTAGGAACAGGAGCATATGTAGATGATGTATCAGCAAAGATAAAAAAAGAAGCTTTAGCTACTATAAATAAAATGAGATACGGTAAAAATGGATATTTTTGGATAAATGATACCTCTTCAAAAATGATTATGCACCCAATAAAGCCAGCATTAAATGGAAAAGATTTAGCAAACTTGAAAGATAAAAATGGGAAGTTCTTTTTTCAAGAGTTTGTAGAGATTTCTAAAAAAAATAAAGAAGGAGGTTTAGTTCCTTATCTTTGGCCAAAACCAGGTTTCGATAAACCTCAAGAAAAATTCTCCTATGTTCAACTTTTTGAGCCATGGGGTTGGGTAATAGGAACAGGTGCTTATGTTGATGATATAGAAGCAGACATCATTAGAATGAAAGAAAAAACAAGTTCAGAGATAAATAGAATTATTAAGAATATTGTAATCTTTTCTTTAGTTGCAATTATAGTAATGTACTTAATTTATTCATATTTTGTAAGACGAGCCATAGTAAATCCTATAAACAATCTGAATGAAGCTATTTTAAAAATGAGTGATGTAAATAGTGAAAATGAAGAGATAAAACTTAGTTCAAAAGATGAATTTGGAAAATTAGTGGGAAGCTTTAACAAATACATTAGAAAACTGATTGATCAATCAAAACAAGACTCAAAAGTAATTGAAGAAGTTGATGATGTTATTACTAAAGTAAATAATGGTTTTTATGTTTATAAAGTTGAACAGAACTCTTCAAATCCACAGATTATGAAATTAAGAGATTCTATTAATACTATGATAGATAGAACAAATGATAATTTGGTAAAACTAAATAATGTGTTAATTGAGTATGGAAACTCAAACTTTAAAGCATTATCAAATAGTGAAGCAAGTGGTACAAATGGAATTATTGCTTCAATTGATTCAAGTACTGTATTAATTGGAAGAAGTGTTTCTGAGCTTTTATCAATGATTACAGCAAGTGGTAAGAAGTTAAATGATGATACAAAAATCTTATCAACAAGTGCATCAAGTCTTTCATCTTCTGCAAATCAACAAGCTGCTTCTTTAGAAGAAACAGCAGCAGCAGTTGAGCAAATAACTTCTATTATTAAATCAAATGTTGAAAAAGTTAATAAAATGTCTGTTTTAGCAACTCAACTTAAAGATTCATCTTCTCAAGGTGAAAGTCTAGCTTCTCAAACTACTAAGTCAATGGATGAAATTGATGAGCAAGTAAACTCTATTAATGAGGCTATTACAGTAATTGATCAGATTGCTTTCCAAACAAATATTCTTTCACTTAATGCAGCAGTTGAAGCAGCAACTGCAGGTGAAGCAGGTAAAGGGTTTGCTGTAGTAGCTCAAGAAGTAAGAAATCTAGCTAATAGAAGTGCAGATGCTGCAAAAGAGATTAAGCAGATTGTTGAAAAGGCTACTTCAAAAGCAAATGAAGGTAAAGATATAGCTAATAATATGATTAGTGGTTATAGTAATTTAAATGAAAAAGTTAATGAAACAATTAAATTAATAGAGGATGTTACTCAAGCTAGTAGTGAAGAAGAACAAGGTATTATTCAAATAAATGATACTATCAATGATTTAGATAAAGCAACACAAGAAAATGCAAATTCTGCTACAACTATAAGTACTTTAGCTGTTGAGGTTAGTTCATTATCTGATAATTTACTGGATGTTGCAAAAAGGGCTAAATTTAATGAGTACTCAAATGATGAGATATCAGATATTGATTTAGTTTATAAAATCTCAGAATTAAAAAACGACCATATTAAATTTAAAAATGAAAACTTTGAAAAAGTAGGAAATACTAAAAATTCATGGAAAGTAAAAACTTCAAATGAGTGTAAATTTGGTAAGTGGATAAATGAAGCTGAGTTAAAAGCAAAAAGTTTTACAAAAACATCTAATTGGAGTAATTTAAAAGTAGAACATGAAAAAGTTCATTCATTAGTTCAAGAATATGTAGATGTAAATGCTAATGATTCAAGAAATAATGATAGATTAAAAGACATAGCAACAAATTTAGAAGTTTCTATGAGAAAAGTATTCTCTAGTTTAGATCAAATAAAAAAAGAAAATGATGTAAAAATAGAAAAAACTAATAATAATCAAGCTAGAAGTGAAACTAAAAAATAGACTCAACCAGAACTATCTAACTCTTCAACTACTGATGAATGGGAAAGCTTTTAGAAGCTTTCCTTAAATTTAAATTTAACTTTTATATTTATGGCAAAATTCGCTATAATGCCAGATTTTAGAAAATATATACAATTGATAAATATTATTAAAGGAATTTTATGAGCGAAAAAGTAGAGCTACTTTCCCCCGCAGGGAATTTAGAAAAATTAAAAATTGCTATCAACTATGGTGCTGACGCTGTTTATGCAGGTGTTAGTCACTTTAGTTTAAGAATTAGAGCTGGAAAAGAGTTTACATTTGAAACATTTAAAGAGGGAATTGATTATGCACATGCAAGAGGTAAAAAAGTATATGCAACAATTAACGGTTTCCCTTTTAATAATCAAATAGATTTACTTAAAAAACATATTGAAAAAATGGCAGAAGTAAAACCAGATGGTTTTATCGTAGCAGCACCAGGAGTTGTTAAACTTTGTAGAGAAATTGCTCCTGATATTGATGTTCACTTATCAACACAAGCAAATGTACTTAACTATTTAGATGCAAAAGTATTCTGGGATTTAGGTGTAAAAAGAATTGTTGTAGCAAGAGAAATTTCTCTTAAAGATGTAAAGCAAATTAAAGAGCATTTACCTGATATGGAAATTGAGATTTTTGTACATGGTTCTATGTGTTTTGCATACTCTGGAAGATGTTTAGTTTCAGCAGTTCAAAGTGGTAGAGTTCCAAATAGAGGTTCATGTGCAAATGACTGTAGATTTGAATATACTTTATATGCAGAAAGTACAAATCAAAATACATTATTTAGATTAGAAGAAGAACCAGGTGTTGGAACTTATATCTTTAATTCAAAAGATATGAACTTAGCTTCACATATTCAAGAAATTTTAGATTCAGGTGCAGTTGATTCTCTTAAAATTGAAGGTAGAACAAAATCTCCTTATTATGCCGCAGTTACAGCTAACGCATATAGAGAAGCTATTGATGATTATTATGCAGGTGAATTTAAACCTGAAAAATATCAAAGAGAACTACACACTACAAAAAATAGAGGCTTTACTGATGCTTATTTAGTTCATAGACCATTTGAAAAGACTACTACACAAAATCATGAGTATGCATTATCAAAAGGTTCTTATGAAGTAAGTGGACTAGTAACAGAAGATGAAAAACATTTTATGTGTAAATACAAAATTTACCCAGGTGATGATGTAGAGATTTTTGCTCCAAGAGGTGCAGTTATAGAAGAGTGTGAAAATGAAATAGGTAAAATCTTCAAAAAAGAAGATGGTCTTTATTATGTAAACTTTAATAAAATTTTAACTGAAACAAATAAAGAATTAGATTCTGTTCATAGTGGTAATACTAATAAGATTCAACTACCAGGAAAGCTACCTTACTTAACAATGTTAAGAGTAGAAAATACTGAAGAGGTATAGTTTTTACATAAATGGTTTTTTTTAGAGTAACTCAAAATATCAATGTTAAAACAACAGATGGCACTTTAGTTAAGTATTTTAAATTTAAGATGCCATCTGATTTAAATAATGAAACAGCATATATTACAACATATGATGATTTTGAAGATTTAAAAACAGTTTTTAAAAATGTAGATGCAAAACTATATCATGCACGACTTCTAAAAGAAGAGAAAGTAAGACAATTGGAAGATTTTCCAATTGAGCTTGGTATTTCAAATGAAAATGAACATCTAAACTATGCAAAATATAAAGAAGATAGTAGTGAGTTTTTTATAAATGATAAATCAAATGTTGAAAGTTTTTTACAAGACAATCAAAAAGTAGATTTATTTAAACAATTAATTATTAAAAAATCAAAGATAAATGTAGCTTTTATAGGAAGTCTTGGAGATACTATTGGACAAATGATATGTTCTTGTACAGCTCTTAGAATATTTTATAATAAGTTAAAAGAGGTTTATGATGAGGTGTTAATTGATGTATATTTAAATGCTTCAAATAACACTTACTTCTCAAGGGATAAACAAATATATCTAAATCAAGATTTTATAAATAAAGTTCATCCTTTAAGTTTAAATGTTAAAAGATTTTGTACTTATGATTATTTTGTAGATAATAGTATGGTTAGCAAAAATACAAGTTATTATAGTGAGTTAAATCATATAGACGCTTGGCTATACAAGTTTGGAATAGATTTTACTAAGATAAGTAAATATGAAAAGTATAATCAAATTAATATTGAAAAAGTTAATGTAAAAGATGAGCTAAAACTTAAACTTACAAAGTTGAAAAGAAAAGGTAAACTTCTTTTATATCATCCTTATTCAGCTGACCCTAAAAAGAGTATTCCTCAAGAGTATGCTGTAAAAATATTGAAAAATTTACTTAAAAAACATGAAGACTATTTGATAATAACAACTTTAAATATTGATTCAAAATTTAAAGATGATAGATTAGTTAATCTTAATAGAGATTCACAAACTTTCCAAGATTTAACTTATATAGTATCATGTATGGATTGTATGGTTACAACTCATACTGCAACAATGCATTTAAGTGATGCTTTTATGATACCAACTGTAGTTATTTCAACAAGTCCCAAAATTGATGAACTAATTAAGTATTATGACTATGTAAAAGCTATTAAAATAGAAGACTCATCAAAGAGTATGTCAAAATTTATTTTTGAAAATGATTCATTGACTTTTTATAGATTTGAATCTTGGAAAAAGCTTAAAACATCAAAGATTATAAAACTATTAGAAACATTTTGATATAATCTTACACTTTATGAACTAGACTATTTATCTTTAAGTCTTCACCTTGATATATAGTCTACTTCTTTTAAAATACTAAAAATAAACAATCAAAAGCATGGATGTAATAAAATAGATTAAATTAATTATTGTTAGATCTATGGTTTTGAAAATTTAAAAGTAGGAAATAAATTAATGGTTACATTTTCACAAATTCTATTAAAATTACAAGAGTTCTGGGCTAATCAAGGTTGTAATATTGTTCAACCTTACGATATTCCAGCAGGTGCTGGTACATTTCATCCAGCAACACTTTTAAGAAGTTTAGATTCAACTCCTTGGAGTACAGCTTATGTTGCACCAAGTAGAAGACCAACTGATGGAAGATATGGTGAAAATCCAAATAGACTTGGAGCTTATTATCAGTTTCAAACTTTAATTAAACCAAGTCCAGATAATATTCAAGATTTATATTTACAATCTTTAGAGTATTTAGGTTTAGATTTATCTAAACATGATATTAGATTTGTTGAAGATAACTGGGAGTCACCAACTCTTGGAGCATGGGGGCTTGGATGGGAAGTATGGCTTGATGGTATGGAAGTTACTCAGTTTACTTACTTCCAACAAGTAGGAGGTCTTCCTTGTGATCCTGTTGCAGTTGAAATTACATATGGAACAGAAAGACTTGCTATGTATTTACAAGGTGTTGATTCTGTATTTGATATTGTATGGAATGAAAATGCTCATGGTGTTACAACTTATGCTGATGTTCATAAAGAAGATGAATATGAATTCTCTAAATATAACTTTGAAGTAGCTAATACTGAGATGTTATTTAGACATTTTGATGATGCTTTTAATGAGTGTAAATCTTGTTTAGAAAATGGACTTCCACTTCCAGCTTATGACCAATGTATGATAGCTTCACATGCTTTTAATACTTTAGATGCAAGAAAAGCTATTTCTGTTACTGAAAGACAAAACTATATCTTAAAAGTTAGAGAATTAGCTCAAGGTTGTGCTGTTTTATATAAAGAACAAGAAGTTCAAAGATTAGAAAAAGTTGATAGCATTGCAGCTAAAAAAGCTTTGGCTAATCTAAAAGAAACAAAACCAGAACTATTTGCATAAGGTAGACATTTGAAAGTAAAAGATATTTATAACTATTTAAATGAATTATCTCCTTTTGAGCTTCAAGAAAAATGGGATAACTCAGGTTTATTAGTTGGTTCGATGGAAGATGAAATTAAAGAAGTACATATTAGTATTGATTTAGATGAAGCTTTAGTTGAACAAATTGAACCAAATAGTTTAATAATCACACATCATCCATTGATTTTTTCAGGACTTAAAAGAGTTAATTATGATTCTTACACTACTAAAATTTTAAAGCAGCTAATTAAAAAAGATATTGCTTTGATTTCAATGCATACAAATATTGATAAAACACATTTAAATAAATATGTAATCAATGAAGTTTTAGGTTTTGATATTTTAAATAGTGAAGAGTTTATTTCATATTCAAATGTGAATATGAAATTTGAAGATTTAGTAAAGTATATTTCTACAAAACTAAATCTTAAAACAACAAAAGCAGTTAAATGTAGTGATGAAATAAAAAAAGTTGCTATTGTTACAGGGGCAGGAATGTCTTTATTAGGAGAAGTTCAAGCTGATTGTTTTTTAACAGGTGATATTAAATATCATGATGCTATGGAAGCAAAAGCAAGAGGGATTTCTTTAATTGATATAAGACATTATGAGAGTGAAAGATTTTTTAGTGAGCTTTTAGAGTCGCTACTTTCAGAATATTTGAAAAAAAATGAATTAAAAGCTATAATAACAGCTTCAAAAAATCCATTTGAGTTTTTTAAACAAGGAGAAACGGTTGAATAAGTATTTACAGGATCTAATCAAGTTATCAAAATTTGATAAAGCAATTAGTATGTTTGAGCCTAAAATCGAAAATGAAAAGGCAAAATTAGCAACATTTATTGAAACAGCAGAGTCAATTAAAAAATCAATAAATGATATTTATTTAGAGATTGATGAAATCAAATCTAAAAGAACAAAAAACAATATCCATTTAGCAGAATTAAAGTCTAAATTAGAAGATATTGCTAAGAAAAATAAAGATGTTCAAACTGAAAAAGAGTTAAAAGCTTTACAGTTAGAAGAAGAAATAGCAAAAGAACAAATCTCATTTGCAAATGAAGAGATTGAAAGACTTGATACTTTAGCAAGTGCTAGAGAAGAAGAGTTAAAAGAGCTTCAAGAAAAATTAGCTGAAGAAGAAGAATCTATCAAAGATATCCAATTATCAGTTGATAATACAATTGAAGAGATTAATCAAGAAAGAAATGTAGTCTACCAAGAAAGAAGTGAATTATTAGAGAAATTTGATAATAAAATTTTAACTTTCTATGAAAAAATTAAAAGATGGGCAAAAGACTCAGCTGTAGTTCCTGTAAAAAAACAAGCTTGTTATGGATGTTATATGAAAATCAATGATAAGACATATGCAGAAGTAATCAAGTCAGAAGAGATTATCAACTGTCCACACTGTGGAAGAATTCTATATAAAGAAGATGAAACTGAAGAGGCTTAATTTTGAGCCTTTTTAGTATATTCTATTACATATTACTTTTTGTAATATATATACTTGCACTACCTTATTTATTTTATAAATCAAGAACTACAAAATATAAAGAAGCAATCCCAGCAAAATTTTTTTTAAAAAACAATAAAAAGTTTAAAGAAAATGGTGTGTGGTTTCACTCATGTTCTATGGGAGAAACAAAAGCTATTAAACCTTTAATAGATGAGTTTAGTAATTTAGCTAATGTTTCAGTAATTACAAATACAGGTTTTGAAGAAGCTAAAAAATCTACTTCAAATGTAAGGTATTTACCTTTTGAGATTTTTTTACCATTTTGGGTGAACAAACAAAAGGTTTTAGTGGTTATGGAAGCAGAGCTTTGGTATATGTTGTTTTTATGTGCAAGAGCAAAAGGTGCAAAGACTTTTTTAATAAATGCAAGAATTTCTGATAAGTCTTATAGTTCATATAAGAAATTGTCATTTTTTTATAAAAAGGTTTTTGAAAATATTGATAAAGTATTTGCACAAAGTCAACTTGATAAAAAAAGATTAGAGAGTTTAGGTGCAAAAAATGTGGAAGTTATAGGTAACATAAAATTAGCTCAACTTCCAAAAGTTGAAAACATTTTTAATAAATTAGATACAAATGTTATAACAGCAGCAAGTACACATGAAAAAGAAGAAGAGTTAATATTAAATGTTTATAAAAAATCTTTTGGGAAACTTTTAATAGTTCCAAGACATCCTGAAAGGTTTGATAAGGTTGATGTATTAATTAGAAAATTTGTAGAAAATAGTGATATTACATATCATAAATTTTCTACAAAGCAGAATTTTGAATCAGATATAATACTTATAGATAAAATGGGTATTTTAAATGAAATTTTTGCAATATCAAATACTGTTGTATTAGGTGGAGCTTTTGAAAAAATCGGAGGACATAACCCAATTGAGCCTGCATATTTTTCATGTAAAATTATTAGTGGTAAAAATATATTTAATCAAAAACCACTTTTTGAGTGTGTAAAGAATTACTATTTAATTGAAAACGAACAATTAGGTGAGTATTTAAATAAATTAGATACTTTAGAAAAATCACAATTAACAAAAATAGGTTCACTAGAACCTATAATAAAGGAAATAAATGGCAACTTATGATAAAGCATACAAAGTATTAGCAAAACAAGAAAATATCTCAAATTCAAAAGCAAAAGACTTAATTGATAAAGGTTTAGTAAGAGCTGAGGGTAAAAAAGTAATGATTGCAAGAGGTGAGATTAGCACTGATACAAAATTCAGTGTTAAATTACCAAATGAAGTAAAAGTACTTTTCCAAGATGATAATATCATTGCTGTAGATAAACCAGCATTTTTAACAGCAGATGAAGTAGCAAAAAAGTTTAAAGATGCAATACTTTTAAATAGACTTGATAAAGAGACATCTGGTGTAATGATGTTTGCTAAAACTGAAGAGTTTAGAGTAAAAGCTATTAAAGAGTTTGCAGCAAATAGAGTTTATAAAGAGTATGTTGCAATAGTTGAGGGTAGAGTAGTTGATGAAATTGAAATAGATAAGCCAATTTTAACTACAAGAGAGAGAAAAGGAAGTGCTAAATCTAAGATTGATACTAAAAAAGGTAAGCATGCAAAAACTACTGTTTATCCAATGCTAGTTGAAGGTAAAAAATCAAAGATTAAAGTTGTTATTGAATCAGGTAGAACACATCAAATTAGAGTTCACTTAAATTCAGTTGGTCTACCTATAATTGGTGATGCAGTTTATGGTAAAGCAGCACCTAATATTAATAGAGTATTACTTCACTCAAAAAAGACTAAAATTTTAGACTATGAATTTGAAGCTAGAGAACCTAGAGAATTTAATGTGTATGAATTTAATTAAAAATTAAGTTTAAAGTAGACTATCTAAAAAAACAAAAAGCCCTTTTTTAGGGCTTCTTATATGAAGAAACTTAAAAATGTTTCTGAAAAAAAACTTAATTCTATTCTTATTTAACCTTACTTAAAGTATTTTAAAAGTATAATCCTCAAAATTTAAAATCATGGAGTTTCGTTTTGTTTGATTCAATAACCGGTTCAATAAAAAGTGCAGTTAATAAAATAAGACATAAAGATGATGCTGCTTCATTAAAAAAAGCAGTAACAGAACTTAGAAAATCTTTATTAAAATCTGATGTACATCATAAAACTACAAAAGAGTTAATTACTTCTGTTGAATTAGAAACAAAGAAAAATGGAATAGGGCAAGACTCTTTCTTAAATGCCTTAAAAGATGAATTAACAAAGCTTTTAACTACTGATGGTAATCAAGGTTTTGTATTCTCAAATACTCCTCCAACAACGATTTTAATGACAGGACTTCAAGGGTCAGGTAAAACAACAACTACAGGTAAGTTAGCTAACTATTTAAAGCAAAGAAAGAAAAAAGTTTTAGTAGCAGCAGCTGACTTACAAAGATTAGCAGCGGTAGAGCAATTAAAACAAATTGCAGCACAAGTTGAAGTTGATATTTACTTTGATGATAATGAAAAAGATCCAGTAAAAATTGCAATTGCAGCACAAGAAAAAGCAAAAACTGAACACTATGATGTATTATTAGTGGATACAGCAGGTAGACTTGCGATTGATGAAGAGTTAATGCTTCAATTAAAAGAAGTTAGAGACTCTATTAAAGTAGATGAGATTTTTTATGTGGCTGACTCTTTAACAGGTCATGATGCAACTAAAACGGCAACTACATTCAAAGAAAAAATTGGAATTGATGGTGTTATCCTTTCTAAATATGATGGTGATACAAAAGGTGGAGTTGCCTTATCTATTGCTCATCAAGTAGGAATTCCATTAAGATTTGTTGGTATTGGTGAAAAAATGCCAGATCTTGAAGTATTTATTCCTGATAGAATTGTATCTAGATTAATGGGTGCAGGTGATATTGAAGGTTTAGCTGAGAAAACATCTGCTGTAATTGATGAAAAAAAAGCAAAAGAAGTTACTAAGAAAATTAAAAAAGGTGAATTTAACTTCAATGATTTCTTAGATCAACTTGCAATGATGAGTAAATTAGGTTCAATGAAATCTATTATCGGAATGATTCCAGGACTTTCACAAATGGCTGGGCCATTAAAAGATATGGATTTTGAAAACTCTGATGAGATTAAAAGGATTAAAGCTTTAATTGGTTCAATGACTCCAAAAGAGAGAGAACAACCAAGCTTAATGAATGCTTCAAGAAAGAAAAGAATTGCAAAAGGTTCTGGTTTAACAGAAATGCAAATAAATAAAATTTTAAAGCAATTTAAAAATGCTTCAAAAATGGCTAAGAAACTTTCATCAAAAGGTGGAATGAAAGGTCTTCAAAATATGATGTCTCAGATGGGACCTGGTGGGATGCCAAAAATCCCTAAATAAAAAATACTTAATAGTATTGAGCTGTAAACTTTATGGAGTTTAGAATTCAATACTATAATAGTAAAAAAATTAAAGGAAAATAACATGACAGTAATTAGATTAACTAGAATGGGTAGAAACAAGAAACCATTTTACAGAATCGTTGTAACAGACTCAAGAAAAAGAAGAGATTCAGGATGGATTGAATCAATTGGTTACTTTAACCCAGTTTCAGAGCCAAAAGTATTAAAATTAGATGAAGAAAGATATAACTACTGGTTAAGTGTTGGTGCTAAGCCATCTGAAAAAGTTAAAAAATTAGCAGCTAAATAATTCATCGAGATAAGTAATGATTACTAAATTTATAGAAAACTATGCAAAATTAATTGTTAGTGAACCTAATGATATTAAGGTTTATAAAGAGATGATTGATGATACATTTGCAGAAATAACAATTGTAGCTAATAGTGTTGATATTGGCAAACTAATTGGTAAGAATGGAAATATGATTAATGCTTTAAAAACTATGGCAAATGGTTGTAAAGCAAAAGATGGTATTTCTTATAAAATTCAAGTGGTATCTAAGTAGTTTTCTATGAATGATAAAATTTACGTAGCTAAGCTTGGAAAAGCTGTGGGTCTGAAAGGTCATTTAAGACTTTTCATTGACTCAGACTTCCCTGAACAGTTCAAAAAAGGTTCAGAATTTATTACAAATAAAAAGACATCACTAATTGTAAAAGAGTATAATGCAAATAGAGAGATTATTCAATTTGAAGATTATGAAGATGTTGATCTTGCAAAAAAACTTACTAATCAGCAACTATTTTCAACGCCAGAGCAAACAAGACAAAACTGTAAATTAGAAGAAAATGAGCATTTTTGGTTTGATTTAATGGATTGTAAAATAATTGAAAATGATCTAGAATTAGGTGTTGTAGTAGAGCTTCATAGATATCCTTCTAGTGATTATCTTGAAATTAAAACATCTGATGAATTAGTAGAAAAAGGTCTACCTAAAACTTTTTTACTACCTCATATTTTTGATAAATATATTTTAAATGTAGATATTGAGAATAAAATTATAAATGTACAAGATGCTTTTGTAATATTAGAAAACTCATAGTGAGTTTACTAATAATTACATCTTTTATCAAACTCTTCTCTTGTTAGTTCAACTTCATATGCATTTGAAAAGTCAGTTGTATTTAGTTTATTGAATATCTCATTTCTTTGATTATTATCAGTAAATGGACCAAAATATATTTCAATATTATTGAAGTCATCTCTACATAGTAATACATTATTATGAATAGCTAAAATTTTGTCTAAATAATCTTTAAATAGTTCACCTTTTATTTTTGCTACATTAATTAGATTTACAAATTCTGTATCAAGTGATTCATTTGTATTTGTTAGCATTTGCTCCTTAGAAGCAGTTATTAATTCATTTGAAGGTGTTTGCTTTGACATTTCTTGTTCTTTCTTATTCTCTTCATGTTTAATAGTATTTTCTATTTCCATTTGAGCAAGAATTAATTTTTCTCTTTCAACTTCTAATATTTCTTTTTCTCTTAGCATTTCTTCTTTTAAAGATTTTGCTTGTTCTTTTAAAATTTCAAGTTCATTTTTTTGTATTTCTAATTTCTCTTTTTTAGCCTGAAGTAGTTCTTTTTCTTTTGTTAATTCTTCTTCTTGCTGGGAAAGTTTTTCTTTATATTCTTGTCTTTCTTTCTCTAATATTTGCTTCTGTTCTTCTATCTTATCTTGTTCTTTTTTAGCTAAAATATCTTTGTTTGTTAGTTTTGAAAGCTCTTTATTTAAATTATCAGTGTTTACATCTTTTAAACTAAATTTGTACTCATCTTTTGGCTGAGTAATTTGTTTTTGAGCTATGGGTTTATCAGGAATTTCTTCTTTTTGTTCTTCTGGATCAAAAAATCCCATTAAATAAAGTATTAATCCAATTATAAGTGTTAAAACTAAAAAACCAATTACTCCAAAAAGTATTTTTTTGATTTTATTATCATCTTTTTTCTTTTTAAAACTTGGTTTTTCATCAGACGTATCTTCATTATTTGAGTTATTGTCATTAACTTTATCATTTGTTTGTGTATCATTTGAAGAGTCTTGAGTCTCTTCTAGTGTTAATTCTAACTCTTCTTCTTTTTGTTCTTCTGCCATTAGTCACTCTTTTTGGAATATTTTCTTTTTTCTTTTTGTCTTGCTAATATTTTCTCTTTATTTTTTTGATAATATTGACGTCTATACTCTCTTAACTCTTCTTTTTTCTTTTCTCTATACTCTTTATCGTACTCTAATCTTTTTTCTTTATTTTCTTCGTAGTACTCTTTTTTCTTGTTTTTATATTCATTGATTTTTGCTACAATCAACTCTTTTCTATCATCAACATGTGCTTTTTGTACCTTAGCAATTTCTTTAATTTTATTTACAAAGTTTAAATCATTTAATTCATTTTCATAATCAATAACTTCTCTTTTTTTCTTTGCTTTATTTTTTAAATAGTACTCTCTCTTTTTCCTTTTATGAGCTAAAAATTTTTCTTCTCGAAGTTTTTTTAATTCATTTAAATTCATATCTTATTTAGTTACCTATCTTTTTAACCTATTAACTGTATCAAGCATACCATCAGTAGTTGTAATTGCTTTAGAGTTAGCTTCATATGCTCTTTGTGCTGTAATCAAATCTACCATTTCATTAACAAGTTTAACGTTTGATAACTCAATCATACCTTGCCTTGTATTACCAAACTGCTCTGTAGTTGGATTACCTGTAAAAACAGCACCAGAAGCTTCTGTTTCTTTAAATAAAGACTCACCCATGGGAGCTAAACCTGCTGGGTTAATAAAATCAGCAATTTCTATTTGTCCTAAATTTACAATCTCTTCTGTTTGAGGATTTGTAGCTGTAATGGTTCCATCTTTACCAACAGTTAATTTTGTTACATTATCAGGTACCACTATTTGTGGTGAAAGTGGATACCCATTTCCATTTACAATTGTTCCTTCTGCATTAAGTTTAAATGTACCATTTCTTGTATAGGCAGTTTCACCACTTGGAAGAGTAATTTGAAAAAACCCTTTTCCCTCAATAGCAATGTCTAAAGGGTTTGAAGTGAGTTTTAAGTCACCTTCTGTAAAGTTTTTTTGAACACCAGAAATTCTTACACCTAAACCAACATCTATTCCTGTTGGATTAAGAGTTGTTTGTGAGGTTTGACCTGCTGTATAGTTTAAAGTTTCATAAATTAAGTCTTGAAATTCAGCTCTGTCTTGTTTAAAGCCTGTTGAGTTTACGTTTGCAATATTGTTTGATGTAACATCAATTTGATGTTGCATAGAATTCATACCTGTTGCAGCAGTGTAAAGTCCTCTTATCATCGAATTTCCTTTAGAGTTTTAGATTATAAGTTATTATATTTTAAGAACAATTAAAAAAAGATAAATCTATATAGTTATTAATCAGTTTAGATTAAGTGGATATTTAAAACAAATTATATATAATAATCAATAATTGAATATTAATAAAGATTAAAGGGTTGTATGATGAGAATTCTAATAGTTGATGATAGTTCTACTATGAGGAGAATTATTGGTAATGTTGTAATGCAGTTAGGTTATGCAAAAGATGATTTTGATGAGGCTGAAGATGGTGTTAAAGCTTGGAAATTATTAGGCGAGTCTAACTACGATGTTATTTTAACTGATTGGAATATGCCTAATATGAATGGTTTAGATTTAGTTAAAAAAGTAAGAGCAGAGGGTGCTCATCAAAAGACTCCTATTATCATGATTACAACTGAAGGTGGAAAAGGTGAAGTTATTACAGCTTTAAAAGCTGGGGTAAATAATTATATTGTAAAACCATTCAATGCAGAAGTTTTAAAAGAGAAGCTTGATGGGGTATTAAAAAAATAAGTTAATAAGGCGTTATTATGAGTATGAGCCAAGAAGAAATTGAAGCATTAATGAATGGACTTGATATTTCTGATGATGAGTCATCTGAATCATCAGATAAAGCATCTGAAACTGTAGATACAAGTGAAATTGATGAATTAATCTCTCAGACACAAAATGAAGAAAAAATTGAACCAGTTCAAGAAGAAAGATCAGTTTCTGAAATAAATGATGTTGAAGAAACAAAAGATATTGAAACTTCTAATGAAACTGTTGATAATGATGATATTGATGCTTTATTAAAAGATTTTGAAATAAATGATGAAGTGAAAACAGATGATATTCTAAATGATTTAGAAATGAATACTTCTAGTGAACAGGCTTCATCTGATGACATTGATGATTTATTATCTCAAATAGATGGGATTACTGAATATACACCTACTGTGGATACAAGACCTAATCCTGAGCCTAAAAAAGAGGAAGTAAGCCCTGAAAAAATTGTACAAGATTGGACTGACACTAAAATAAATGAAGGTGTAATTCCCTTGCCTGCTGAGAAAGATACAAAAGTTGTAAATCAATTAAATCAAGTAGCAAATGATTCAGAAGAAAAAGTTTCTCAAATTTTTGATGTGTTAAGTCTTGCTTTAGATAATAATAATGAATTTAGAACAAAAGTTTCAGATATAGAAGGGTTTTTAGTTTCTCAAGATAAGTTATTAAAATCATTAAATGCAAAATTTCCAAATATTGAAGTTTTTAAACATCATCTTCAAAAAGTTGAAGAAGTAAATAAGAGCTTAGAAGACATGAAAACTATAATAAATGCAGAAGATATGAAAATTTTTGAAGCAATGGAACTTATGCAGTTTAATGATATTAACAGACAAAAAATTGAAAGAGTTATGTCAGTTATTAGAAAACTTTCATTATATCTTAACAATTTATTTGAAGATGATTATACTGAACAAGAAATTGCAGTTGCAAAACATATTCATGGAGATGAAGGTGAAGTTTTGATAGGTGAAGATTTAGATAAACTAATTGAAGAGTTTGGAAAGTAAGGATATTTTATGAATCAAGGAACATACCCTCTTGCAGCATCAATGGTCAATCAAATAAATAGATTAGACCAAATAAGTAATAACTTAGCAAATGTTAATACTAATGGATTTAAACAAGAAGGAACAACAGAAACTACTTTTAATTATTATCTTCAAAGAGCAAAAGATGAAGGGTTTATTCCAACAAAAATAAATGAAGTTACAAATAATATTCCAAAAATCGATGCAAAGTTTATAAATGGTGAAATGGGACCAATAGCTCCTACAGGGAATAATTTGGATTTTGCATTAACTCAACCAGATACTTTTTTTAAGATACAAAATCAAAACGGAGACATAGTTTATAGCAGAGATGGTGCATTTAAAAGTTTTGATGGGTTTTTAGTTGATTCTAATGGAAATAATGTACTTAATGCTGATAATGAACCTGTACTTGTAGAGGAAGGTTTTAAAAATAATATTGGTGTTGCTCAAACTCCTTACTCAAACCTTCAAAAAATCGGGAATAATACTTATAAACTAAAAGATGAAAATGAAGTTCTATTATTTGAAAATACAGATGGTTTGTTAGAACAAGGTGCTATTGAAAAATCAAATGTTAATTCAGTTACTGCAATGGTTGAATTAATTGATGCACATAGAAGATTTGAACAATCTCAAAAGGCAGTTTCAAGTATAGATGAAATAAATTCTAAATTAATTGATAAAATAGGGAACAATACTAGATAATGGAAGCAAGTAGCGTAACAAACACACTCTTTGCACATTTAAACTTTAGAGGTGAAAGACAAAAAGTAATATCGAGTAATATTGCTAATATAAATACACCAAATTATAAGACTAAAGAATTAGTTTTTGAAGATGAACTATCAAATCAGAAAAAAGAGCCAAGATTAGCTTTAGCTCAAACAAGTGGCAAACACTTGCCAAACATAAATCATAATTCTAATATTCCTAATCCAAGATTAGTTAAAGTAAAAGGTTTAGAAGAACAAAATGATGGGAATAATGTAAACTTAGATACACAAATGAGTGAAATGTCAAAAAATAAAGTAATTTTTGATGCATTGCAAGCAGCAATTAAAAAAGATTCAAGACTATTTAGATCAGTTATAGAATCATCAGCTAAAAATTAATCAGGATAAATAATATATGGATCAACTTCTAAAATTTATAAATAATTTAAATGCTGCTCAAAGAGCAGTTATAATTGGGGGATTTTCTCTTTTATTTATATTATTGATTGGTCTATTAGTTTATTCAAATATAAAAGCAGAAGACAAAAAACTAAACTATACAATTGCTTCAAATTTAACAAAATCACAAGTAATGTTAGCAAGTGATGAACTTGAAGCCTCTGGTATTGCTTTTAGTGTAATTGGTTCTGGTAATAATCTTACTTTGAAAACTTCAAAAGAGTTTATTAATATTGCAAAAATCAAACTTGTAACAAGTGAAGCTTCAACTAGTAAACATGTTGGATGGGAAATTTTTGAAAAATCATCATTGGGGACTACTAATTTTGAGAATAAAGTTAAATATCTAAGAGCTTTAGAGGGGGAACTTTCAAGATCTTTGGAGTCTTTAACAGGTGTTTTAAGAGCAAGTGTGAAAATAGCTATTCCTAAAGATACAATATTTACTGAGAGAAAAACTCTTCCTACTGCTTCTGCTGTATTATCTTTAAAGCCAGGTGTTTTTTTAACGCAAAAACAAATTGATGGTATCAAAAACTTTATTGCCTCTGCAGTTCCTGATTTAACTCATGAGAATATTAAATTAATTGATCAAGATGGAAGTTTACTTCAAAAATCAAAAGATGATATGGCAACACAAAAATCATATTCTCAGTCAAAATATAAAAAGAAAATTGAAGATGATTATGAAAAGAAGATAGTTGAATTACTAGAACCTTTTGTTGGTCCAGGAAGAGTTGTAGCAAAAGTTTCAGTTTCACTTGATTTTATTATGCAAGATATTCAAGAAGAGATTTATGATCCAGAAGGAACTATTAGATCTCAACAGGTTATAGAAAATATATCTTCTTCTCAAGGAACAACAGGTAGTACAGGAGGAACTGCTGGGGTTGATAATAATATACAAACTCCAGGTGGTGCTGCTGGTAATGGGAATTCACAATCAAATAGTGAAGGAACTAATACTGTAACAAACTATGAAATTTCGAAAAAGATAATAAAACAAAAAGATAATAACTATTCAAGAATTAACAGAATTACAGCAGGAGTTACATTTGATTCAACTGTATTAAATGATGTTGAGAACAAAGAAGAGTTTTTGGCATCAATTGAATCAATTGTTCAAGATACAGTAGGCTATGATAGTAAAAGGGGAGATAAGGTAACTGTAAGAGACTTTAAATTCATTGGAGTTAAGCCACTTTCAGTAAATGGTGCACAGCTTGATGAAAATGGTAACCCAATTGAAGGTGGAAGTTCAGTAGCTTCTTCATTAGATACTCTTGCAATGGTTAAGACTATACTTAAAGAGTTCAGTGAATATATTCAATATTTAATTGCAGCAGTTTTACTATTTGTTTTCTACAAAAAGTTTATAGTAAATCATGAAGTTGTTATATTAGGTGATGGAACTGCAAAGAAGAAAGATGAAGTAGATGATGAAAATCTTGTTGATGATATGTTAGGAGATTATGGTGATCAATTTGACAGAGAATCAGCAAAAGGTAGATTAAAAAATAAAATCAAGAGTCAAATTCTAAATAATATTGAGGGCTTAGATGAAGAATCAGCTGCGAAGTATGAAGTTTTAGTTGAAGAATTAGATAAAGAAGTAAATAATAATCCAGCTGAAATGGCTTCAATGATTGAACTTTTATTATCAGAGGGTGATGCAAATTTAAAAGGTAAGAAATAATGTCAGAAAAGAGTGAAAGTTTACATGAAGTTCTAAAAGGAATGTCCATGAAAGACAAAGTTGCAAGATTCTTTGTTTTAATAGGAGAAGAAGCAACTGTAAAAATTTTTCAACACTTACCAAAAGAGATAGTTGAAGATATTTCAACTTCGATTACTCAAATAAACTCTATAGATAAAGAAACATCTTTAGCTATTTTAGAAGAGTTTCATTTATATACGAGAACAAAAGGTTTTATTAGTTCTGGTGGTTATGATTTTGCAAGGGATATTTTATATAAATCACTTGGTAAGGGCGAAGCTGATGAAGTATTAGCAAAGTTATCAAGATTAAGATTAGCATCACAATCTTTTTCTTATTTAGATGCTATTAATCCAAAACAGTTATCTGACTTTATTAAAGATGAATCTCCTCATACAATTGCAGTAATTTTATCTCATATGGATGCACCAAAGTCAGCTGAAGTTTTAATGCAATTAGAAGAAGAAGTAAGAGTTAAGGTTACTATGCAAATGGCAACAATAAAAGACGTTTCACCTGATGTTGTAAGAACTATTTCTGTAGTACTTGAGAAAAAGTTAGAATCATTATTGTCTTCTATTGTTGATGTTGGTGGTGTTAAAGTTGTTGCAGATATGTTAAATAGATTAGGTCCAAAATCACAAGATATCCTTAAAAATATTAATGGTGTGGATACTTCTTTAGCTACAAAGATCAAAGAAAACATGTTTGTATTTGAAGACTTATTAAATCTTGATACTGAATATGTTATGAAGATTTTACAAAATGTTGATACAGCAGATGTTGCTGTTGCTATGAAAAATGCTCCTGATGAAGATATGGAAAAAATAACTGGTGCTATGTCTCAAAGAGCAAGGGATAGATTTAAAGAAGAGTTTGAAATGCTTAATAAAGTTAAGATTAAAGATATCGAAGCTGCACAAAGAAAAATGCTTGATGTTGCACAAAAAATGATTGAAGATGGAATAATTGATAGAGAAATGGATGAATAATGGCAAGTAATAATGTTCGATCAAATGCAAAAGTTTTAAATGGAAGTGGTGAAGTACAAAAGTATGAATTAGGCAATTTTGTTAATAGTTCAAATAGTATACAAGAAGAGACACCTACTACTCAGGCTGTTTTAGATACTAGAGAATTAAATGGACATATAGATCCTGTTTTAAGTGAAGTTAGGAATCTTGCAGCACAAATTAGTCAAATTTCACAAAAAGTTAATAGTATTGAAAATGGTGGGGTTCAAGGTAGAGATATTGATGCACAAGTAGTACAAGCTATAAAAGATTTAAAACATTATGCTGCTTTTTTTGAGCAAGCAACTTTTCAAATGGAATCAAAACTTTTAAAAACTTCTATCTCAATTGCACAAAAAATAATTAGTATTGAAGTTGGAGAGAATTCAGCAAAGATTGCTAAACAAACTATTTCTCATTTACTAGATAAAATTAAAACTGCTTCAAAAGTTCAAATTCATTTGAATCCTAAAGATTATCAACTTTTAAAAGACCAATTAGCACTTGAGCCTTATATAGAATTAAGAGAAGATCCTAATGTTGCTGCAGGTGGAGTTGTAATTGCAAGTGATTTAGGTAACTTTGATGGAAATATTGAAGCAAAAGTTGCTTCAATGTTAGAAACCTTAGATACTGTTATTTAGTTAAATACAAGTTGCTATTTTATTTCTTAAAAGTTTATGTTATAATGTATGTAGAATAATATTTTTTATAAAAGTTTGGTTATGGAAATAAGTGAAAGAGATTATGATATATTAGTTGATACGGAAATTACTGTTGATGTGATGCTAGGAAACTCAGATATTACAATTGCAGAGTTTCTAAAACTAGGTGATGGAGACATAATTTCATTGGATAAGCCAGCAGGTGCTGGTGGAGATATATATGTAAATCAAAGAATTATTGGTACAGGCGATATTATTGTAATTGATGATAAATTAGCTGTAAGAGTTCAAGATGCAATGGATTCAGACAATGTTGTTAGATATTTCTTTGATGAAAATTTAGTATAGGAGTTATATTATGGCTGTTGATAATGTTCAAGTAAATACAAACACAGGTATTGATGGAAGTTCATACACTTCTTCTATTAGTAATGATGAATTAACTAATGATGATTTTTTAAGATTAATGATTCAAGAATTAAAACTTCAAGATCCTACAAAACCTATGGATTCAAAACAAATGTTGGCTTCTCAAATGCAAATGTCAACTATTAGTACAAATCAAGAAATGGTAAAAGCTATGGCTTCATTGCAGAATTCTTATGCCCAAACTGCATTATCAAATGCTGCAAATATTATAGGAAAAAATGTTGAAGATGGTAATATTAGTGAAAATGGCGTAAATAAAGCTTATACTGTTAGATCTGTTGAAACAACTGATGGTGAAGTTCAAGTAAAAGCACAAGAAATTTTATATTACGAAGATAGAGTAAAACTTACTGATGACGATGATTCTACACCAGATACTTTAGTAAATTATAATGTAAAAGGTGAAATCTTAGATAGTGAAGGTAATGTTACAGGTAATAAAATAGTATTACAAGAACCAGGACTTCCTTTAGTTAGAGATGGTAAATTAGTTATTCTTGATGAAAATAATGAAGAAATAGCAGATCATAAGTATGAGTTAACAGGGGCTACAACACCTGTATATTCAGATCAGCTAACTTCAATTCCTTTCTCTAGTCTAACAAAAATATTTTAAAGGCTGAACTATGATTGGTGGACTTTGGAACGGATACTCTGGTTTAAATACATATGAAAAAGCTTTAACAGCTGAATCAAATAACTCTTCAAATACTAATACTGTTGGATATAAAGCTAATGATGTAAGATTTGAAGATTTAATGTATAAAAACGGTACAGGTAATGGTGTCCAAGTCGAGCAAGTATTTAAGAGGTTTCAACAAGGTGATATTAAACCCACAGGACATAGTTTAGATATAGGTATTGAGGGTAAGGGTTATTTTATGGTAAATGATCCACAAAATAATGAACTTTACTATACTAGAGCTGGAAACTTTAAGCTAGGTGCAGATGGATTATTACAAACGCCAGATGGATTAAAAGTTCAAGGTTTAACTCCTCAAGAACCACAAATTATTACAACTAACCCAAATTACACACAATTAAGTGGTATTCATTCAAATTTTCTTGCAAGTGAATCAATAGGTAATGAGAACTTTATTCAAACAATTAATGCAAGAATTGGTGATTATTCAAAAACTGCTCAAGCTAGTGGTATTAGTGGAGAAGGTTTTAAAAGAGCTAGTTCAAAAGTAGTTGATATTGAAGCTTTAATTACTGATTATAAAGATAAATTAGATTTATATAGATCAGTTTCTACTGAAGAAACAACACTTTCACAAAATCAAATTACAAGTTTAGATTTTAGCAGTTATTTATCAGAGTTAAAAGATGAAAATGATTTTATAAAAGTTAACATTAATAATAGAGAAGTAAGACAACAATTTGATACTGATGTTGATACGACGATGAGATTATTTGCAGATAAAATAGCTAATATACAAGGTATGAACTCTTATGTCGATACTACAGTTGGAAAAGTAACAGTTGAATCTATGATACCAGCTAAAGAAATAGCTATAGTTGATGTTGCTGTAAATGATAAAGCAGCTTCTATTAACCAAATACAAAATCAAAGTTTAGGTACAGGTTATGGAATGGTAATAAGTGCTAGAGATGCACTAAAAGCTGCAGTTGAAACAGCTGGTTCAGAGTTTATTGAAATAACAAGTACAATCAATTTACAAAATCAAGAAGCTTTACAGGTTAATGATATTCAAATGAAATTAGCTAATTTAAATCTTTCAGAATATACGTTTGGATCTATCAGTATGGATGAGGGTATTATTTATTTATCTGATGGAGATAATAAGTTTGTAGTAGGTAAGATCCAAACTGCATTCTTTAGAAATGATCAAGGATTAGAACCTCAAGGAAATAACTTGTATAAAAGCGGTTTAGAAGCAGGAAAACCACAGTATGCAGGAAAAATTAATACTTTGCATAAAGACTCATTGGAAGTTAGTAATACGAATAATGCTGACACTATGACTAATTTACTAACTTATCAAAAAGCTTTTGAAGCGAACTCTAAATCAATAACTACATCTGATGAGTTATTAAAAACAGCTATTAATCTTAGAAAATAATAGCTATTTGTGTTTTCATATTAGTACTTTTTGAAGTGTTAATATGTGAACATTTTGTTCACCATTTTTATAAAAAGGATAAATCATGATTGGCGCACTATGGACGGGGATATCTGGACTATCTTCACAACAACAAGCATTAGACAATGAATCAAATAACATTGCCAATGTAAATACAATCGGATTTAAGTCATCAAGAATATCATTTGCAGACCAAATGTACCAAGATAGAATTGGTAAAGGTTCAAAAATATTAGATGCAGAGAAACTATACACACAAGGTAACCTAAAATTAACAGGTGTTGATTACGATATGGCCTTAAGTGGTGAGGGTTTCTTTACAGTTGCAAATACAAGAGCAACAGGAACAACTGAAAACTTCTATACAAGAGCTGGAAACTTTAGAATGGGTGATAATGGAACCTTGCAAGATTCTGCTGGAAATGAAGTACAAGGTTGGATGATGTCTTCAATAGATCCAATAAAAGATGTAACAAGTACAAACCCAAATGTAAATGTGTTCACAAATGATTATACAAAACTTTTATCATCAAAAATAATAAAGCATAGTACATATGTTGAGACAATTACAGCAAAAGCCACTGATTATACACAAACTGCAAAGGGTGATTCAGAAACAGTATTTGATGGAGCAGGATATAAAAGTAAATCAGCAAAAGTATCAGATATAGAAGCAGCAATAAAAGATTATGCTACATGGTTACAAAGATTATCAGAAGAGCCAGATGGAGCGTCTGCAACATCAACAGCACAAGTATCACATATTAACTTTAAAACGTCAGATGCCGATTCTCTAGTAAGTAAAGAGGGTGAAGAGATATATGTATTTATAGATGGTGTAAAAAAATCACAAACATATATATCAACAACAGCAACAGAACAATGGATAAAAGACTTTTATGTTGATGCAGCAGCAAATGCACCATTTGGTGATGCTTACTTAGCAGATTATAGTTTACCAGCAACAGGAACATTATCATCACCTCCAACAGATGCTGAGATTGATGCTTTAACAAGTAATCAAAGAGATACTTTAAATATGATAGCAAGTAGAATAGAGACATATAAAGGTCTAGCAAATAAGATATCAGATGAAGTTCCAGGGTTAGTAGCATATATGTCAGATGAAGGTGGTGGAACAAATAATGATGTATTAGAATTAGATGATACATTAACTCCAAATTCTCATGACTTATACCAAATGTCAAAAGGTATAATACAGATTAAATCACTTATACCAGGACAAGAGTTTACAATATCAGAAGTAGGTGAGAGTTCAGGGAATACAACAGTACAAGGTAACTATTTAACAACAATAGAGGCTAAAAAAGGTGAAGGGATAGGAGCATTAGAGTCATCAAAAGATGCTTTATCTAAACTTATTACTGGTAAGCAAAGAGATGTTTATACTACTACTGATTTATCATTGGCAAAAGATGGAAGTGTTACAAAGGACTTTATATATGGTATTACAATTTATGATAAAGAGTTAGGTCAAAGTGTACCAATTCCAAATGATGGTGCAACTCCTCCAAATGCTTTAAATATTCACTTAGATGGTGTTACATCAATAGATGATATTGTTGCAGCTATTAATGATAGTTCAAGAATTACTTATTCGTCAGAGGATGGTACTACATCAACAGTAACAAATAACTTACCTGATCATATAGTTGCAAAAAATGTAAATGGACATTTAGTAATTGAAACGTTAAATGAAAATTATGATGTAGAGTTTACAGGTTCTATGAAAATTGCTGATGATCACACTACAGATACAGCTGGTGCCAACTTAACAGCTGTTTATACTCCACTTGATAAAAATAATGATTACAGTGGAAGACAAGGTGCTGGGGCAGAGTTTATTGAACTTATAAATAAAGTTGATCAAACTGCAACAAAAGGGTCATTACAATTAAGACTTGATACTTTAGGTATATCAGATTCGGCCTTTGGTGAGTTTTCTGTTGACAGCACTGGTCTTATTATGATGAAACAAGATGGTGCTGATTTTGCTATTGGTCAAGTAGCAATTGCTTTATTTAATAATAACAGAGGATTAAATCCATCAGGGGATAACTTACTTGCTAAAACAAATGAATCAGGTGAGCCCATTTATAACTTAAATAATGACAAAACTGCTAAGGTTGAAGGTAAAACACTTGAGCTTAGTACAGCTGATTTAAGTGAGAGTTTAGTAAATCTTATGGTTTTCCAAAGAGCCTTTGAAGCAAATGCTAAATCAATCACAACTTCAGATCAGTTATTAAATACATTAATCAACTTAAAAAGATAATAAGTAGAGTAGTATTATACTACTTTACTTAAATTACGTAGGATAGTTTTGGAAAATTTTTTATTAATTACAATTATAGGAATCTTATTATTATATTTTTTCTCAAGTGCTAATGTATACAAGTCTTTGTATAGGAAGGTAAATGAAGAAAAAAATCTATTAGAAGAAGAAATAAATAAGTTACAAAAAATTGTTGATAGATATGAAAAACAAGCAAAAATTAGTTCTAATACATTGTCAAAAAGTCATGATAATCTTCAAGTTGCTAGGGATGACTTGCAAGAAGCAAGACTTGAAAATATGAATCTAAGACATAGAGTAGATGAACTTGAAAGTAGAAATGAAGAGTTATATGCACAAGTTAATACAATGGTTTAGAAAAAATAAATTAATAAGTAGTTTAGTATATAAAATATTATTAGTATTTACTATTTTTAGTAATACTTTATATGCTAAAAATGAATTAATTGAGTCTCAACCTGAGATACTTTTTCAATATGACAAATTAAAAAAAACACAAGAAAATTTAGCCTTACAGGTGGAATTTAATAAAGCTGTACTTTTTTTAGGAAAAGGCGAGTACAAAAAAGCTATAGAAATTCTTGAAAGAACTTCAAAAGTAATTAAAATACCCTCAAAATTGAATATGGGAATTGCTTATTATAAGCTTGAAGCAATTGACAAAGCAATTGTCTACTTAAATAGTATTTATGAAAATAAAGCTAGTGCTAATACAAACACTTATTCTTATATGTCAGCATGTTATTATTTATATCAAATATCTAAAGATAATAAGTACTTAGATACTATTGTAAAGATTGCAAGAAAATATAAAAATTTAACTGAACATTCAAAAAGAATGTTAGCTGACACATATATAATTCTAAAAGAGTATAAAAGTGCTTTAAAAATCTTAAATTCAATGGATTATGCAATGGATTTAAAAAAAGCACTTTTACATATAAAGTTAAAAGACTATGAAAAAGCGAATCTTCTTTTAGAAAAAGCACAAAATAATACTTTAAATCCTAATAGATTAAATCATATTCTTTGGTTTAGAGTTTTTGTAGATTTAAAATCAAATAACATTGAAAGGTTAAGAGAAAATCTAGATTTAGTACAAGAAAGAAAATCTATTTTTAAAGCTAATCAAGATTTACCTTTAGAAATATTTTTTAATGAAAATAAATACACTGCTAAAGATTACTTAAACTTTATATTAAATTTTGATGATGATAGAAAATATAATTTTTTATTTTATTTTGCACCTTTCATATTTTCTGATTCACAAGAGATTATATATGATAGCTCAAAAGGATTTATATTTAATTCTGAAGGAAATTTAAACTCATTAGAGGAAATGGTTGAATATAATACAAAATTTTTAAGTATTATAAAAGAAGATCCAATTATTAGAGTGGTTAAATTAAAAAAGCTTCTTGTTACAGATACCAAATCATATATCTATTATAATTTAGCTTTATCTTATACTCACATTCAAGACTATTTTAATGCTCATAAATATTTCTTAAAAGCCTTTAAATTAAATCCAGGTAATAAACTTTATGCTGTAATGACTCTTATTACTGCAAATAAGTTAGGTAAAAAACTTGAGGATAAAGATTATATTGATGCTATTATTAGAACAAAGGAAGGTACTTATAACTATTTTGCAAAAAAAGTTTATAAACTTTTTATAAATGAAGAATACAAGTTTGAAAAAGAACCTTTAGCTTATAAAAGTACAATATTCTTTAAAGCATTAGATTACTTAGAAAAACTAAAAGATAATGAACAAACAATTGATCATCCTTTATTATCTAAGCATTTTAAAGATCCTTTGACATATTTAATGAGATTGGTTTATAGAAATGAAAATGAATCTAATTATAGGTATTATTCAAGACTTCAAGATAGTGTTCCATTAACTCTTAATAATAATTTCTTAGAAGGTCCATTAATAATAACACAGTATTATATTGATACTTTAAAAGCGATTGGACTAATGAGAAAAGCAGATTTAACAATTGCAGGTAAAAAATCCCCATCCTATCTTAGAACTAAAGCTTTAAGTGATTTACATTTAGGTAAACCAGATGAAACTATTAAAACAATTGAATATCTTCAAAAAGAGTATAAATTAGAGGATAAATACACTATGTATCTTTTAGTTGCTGGCTTACTTAAAGCAGGTAGATATAATGATGCTTCTATCCAAATTTCATTAATTAAAGCAATTTTAAATGATAAAGATGCAGACTTTTTAACTGCAGTACAGCTTATTCAAGAACTTAAAATATCAAGTGCAAAACAATATATAACACAAGCTTATAAAGATGCTCTTATTGACTTTAAACTTATTGGCTTTGATGAATATTTAGAATCTTTATAATTTATACACAAAACTTTTTATACAACTAATTATTTAAATTTTTTTCTGCTATAATATCTAAAAATAGTATCTTTCAAGGAGTCTAGTATGGAACTTGGTAGAATAGCTGGAATAGATAATGCAAAACTAAATAACATTGAAAAAGTTGAAAAAGTAAATGAAACTAGTGAAAAAAGTAAACTTATTCAAGATGAAGAGTATAAAAAAACACTTGGAAGTAAGCAAGAAATACAAGCAAATGAAGTAATTTTAGACAATGTACGATTTGGGTATAACAAAAACTCAAAAGATTTTTTTGTAAAAATTACTAAAGGTGATGCGGAATATAAATATCCTACAGAAGATATGATGAAAGTAAAAGCATACATCCTTCAACAATTAGAAGAAACACAAAATAAAAAATAAGGTTAGTTTAATTGGCATCAGATTTATCAAATATATTCAAAGATGAACTTGCAAATACCCTAGAGCAGTTATTATCAAATAGTTCACAAGTTGAAACAGTAAACCCTTTATCACTAGAAAACTATGAGTCTTCACAGTTCATAGAAGCACAAGTTAAATTTGAATTTAAATCTATATCTTCAACTTGTTTTTTTTATGTACCAACTATAAGTGCCACAAAATTTGAGTACTTAATGTTAGGTGGGATGGGAGATTTAAAAGAGCATATTGATGATGAAATTACTGATGCTGTAAATGAAATTATATCAAATATATGTGGAAGCTTTTGTACAGCAGTTAATGCACAAGGTTTTGGTGATGTTGAATCAATTAAAGCTGAAGTTGTAGGTTCAAAAATAATTGAAATTGATGTTTTAGAATCAAAACAAAATAGTCATGAGTTTATAGTATCTTTAGGAGATGAAAAATTACCGATTATTGTAAGTTTTGATGAAATTATACTTCCTTTTTTCTCTACAATTGTTGGTGATACAGCTCCTATTCAGGAACAAGCACCTCAAAGTGCGCCACAGGCTCCTATTTCAAGTCCAAGCCATAACATTGACAACTCTTTTAAACCACCTAAAAATTTAGAATTATTATATGATGTAAAATTAAAACTTAGTGTAAGACTTGGTACAAAGATTGTTTTATTAAAAGATATTTTAAAATGGGATGTTGGAGAAATTATTGAACTTGAACAAATGGTAAATGAGCCTTTAGAAGTTTTAGTAAATGGGGTAAAGATTGGTGAAGGTGAAGCCGTTATTGTTGAAGGAAAATTTGGTTTAAAAATCAAAAAAATTGGAAACGAAGACTTAAGATTAAGTCAAATAGGGATGTAAGTTATGGATAAAAGTACCTTAGCTGGATTTGCTGGTGGATGGGGGTTAGTAGCATTAGCCATTATTTTAGGTGGTGTTGGTTTTGGCCCTTATATTGATGTACCTTCTGTTGTTATTGTATTTGGTGGTACAATTGCTGTTACAGCAGGACAATTTGAAGCAAGTGATTTAAAAAGAATTGGTGCTTCAATGAAAGTTGCAATAAATGAAGTTAAAGTAGAACCTTTACCTGAATTAGTTGAAAAAATTATATTTTATGCTACTGAGATTAAAAAGCATGGTGTAATGCAAATTGAACAAAAGGTAATGGAAGAAACAAATCCTTTCTTCAAAGAAGGTTTTCAGCTTTTAGTTGATGGTACAAAACCAGAGGTTTTACAACCTTTACTTGAGTATAAATTAGAGCATATGGAAAAAAGACACAAGACAATGATTAGTATCTTTGGAAATATCGGAGGAACTGCTGGTGCCATGGGTATGATTGGTACACTTGTTGGTCTTGTTGCTATGCTTGCTAACCTTTCAGATCCAGCAGCAGTTGGTCCTGCAATGGCCGTTGCTTTACTTACTACAATGTACGGAGCTTTAGTAGGAACTTTAATCGCAGGTATTTTTGAAAGTAAATTAGAACAAAAACATAGTAAAGAGATGGTTGTATGTGAAGTAATTATTAAAGGTACTACTATGATTGCAGCTGAAGAATCAATTGGTAATATTAAAATGCAGTTAAATGCAATTTTAACTGAAGTGGAAGAGTAGAAAATAAAATGGGTAAAGATAAATGTCCTGAATGTCCAAAATGTTTGCCAGGTTGGTTAGTTCAATTTGGTGATTTAATGTCATTACTTTTAACATTCTTTATTCTTCTTTTATCTATGGCAGTAATGGATAAAAAGAAAGTAGAAGAGTATTTTGAAGTAATGAAAAAGGCAATGGGATTTATTGATACTAATACTTCAGTAGAAACTCAAACAGAAAAACATGATAATGCTCAAAGTACTTCAGAAAATGATGATAGTGATGGTTCTAGTGAGAATGCAGCAGAAAATGCAGCAGAGGAAATGTCTCAAATTGTACAAGAAATAAATTCAAACTCTACAACTGAACTTCAAGAAGTGAATATTGAAAAAGGTAAGAATGAGTTTACATTAGACATCCCTTCAACAATTATGTTTAAACCAGGAGAATATGATTTAGCAAATCCAGCAGCTAAAAACTTTGTTGCAAAAATAGCAAGAGTTATTAGAACTATGCCTCAAACTTTTAATATTGAAATTATAGGGCATACAGATAGAAACAATTTAAATAATAGCGAAATACCAAGAGATGGGTGGGATATATCAGCATTAAGATCTATATCTGTTGTAAAAGAGCTTATAAAAAATAGAATCGACCCATCAATTTTAAAGGTATCTGCTTATTCGTCATATCATCCTAAAAGTGAACTTTCAGCAGATAATAGAAGAGTTGAAATGAGATTCTTTGCACAAGAAGCACAAGATGATATTTTAAGTGAAGAAAATTTCTTTGATAGGTTGGAATAATGAATATTAATAGCAATAATTTAGTAAATATGTCAGTAATAAATAATACAAAAAAATTCGACAATATAAAAACAGATAAATTAGAAGAAGATCAGTTGAAAAAAGTAAGTGATGAGTTTGAAGCATTTTTTTTAAAACAAATTATGGATATATCTCTAAAATCAACAAAAGTTGCAGGAGATGGTGCAGGTTCTGATATTATAAAAGGGATGTACACACAAGCTGTTTCAGATAATTCAACAGGTAGTTTAGGAATAAGTAATATGCTTTATGAGTTCTTATCAAGAAATAATAAGTAAGGATAAATTATGGTTACAGATGTAGTGGATAATATGACAAAGCTTGTAAATGAATTAAAAGATTCAATTAAACAAGATATTGTGGATATAAAAGAAGGTAAAAATGAAGGTTTACTTGAAAGAAATGACCATAAACACTATTTAATTAATGAAATTGTTTCTTTGAAATCAGATTTAAATCGTGAACTAATTTCTGAAATGAAAGAGGGTATTGACGTAAATATATACAGAGAAGAAGTTGATGCCTTGGAAAATGAATTAAAAGAACTATATGAATTAAATAAAAAACTAGCTTCAATTGTTTTACCTATTAAACAAATGTATAGTGATTTAGTTGACGAAATTACAGCTGTAAATGGAGGACAAATCTTCGATGTTAAAGCATAGTTTATTGATTATTCTTTTATCAATTCACTCTTATGCAATAACTGTTCTTATTGCAAAAGAATCATTTGCATATGAAGAAAAACTATCTAAATCAAAATTAAGATTAGCTAATGTTAATAAAATCAGAAAGTCTTGTATACCTTTAACTTTGAAAGATATAAATCAAAATGAGTATGTAACAAGACATTATATAAATGATGGATCAATTCTTTGTCAAAAAAATGTAAAGACTTATAAAAAAGAGAGTGTTACATTTAAGTTCGGTGCATTAGAAATAGAGAAAAAAGGTAAAATTATTTATGAAAATGATGATTTTATCAGAATAAAAAAGGCTGATGGTACAATCGAGAAAATCTATAAAGATGGAAGATTAAAATGAATATGCTCTCTTTCTTAGGAGAAACACCTACTGCTGCACTAAGGGCTGCGCAAGATGAGTGTGGTGAAGAAGCTATTGTAATATCAACTAAAAAAATTGCCAATGCTCATGATGCAGGTAAAAACATGTATGAAGTGGTTGTTGCTTTAGAAGATGAAGACAATAAAAATGATATGCCATATAAAAAGTCAGTTGTTACAAAAAAATATAAACAAGATTCAACTCCTATTCAAACGCAAGTTTATGATTTCAAAGAAGAAATTACAAAAATGCAAGAAAAGTTGGAACTTGTTCAAAAATCTTTATGGAATCCTAAAAGCCAGTTATATGATTTAACTATTCCCCATGAATTTGTAGATATTTATAATTTATTTGAACAAAATGAGTTTGATCAAGAAATGACTTATACTATTATGAAAAAGACAATTAAACAATTGCCTATTTCTCTAAAATCAAATCCTAAAAAAGTTAATGATTTTTTCAAATTAATTCTTAGAAGAATTATTCCTATTAAATATGAAATGCCATTAAGAAAACATCAAAGAAAGATTATTATGATGGTAGGGCCAACAGGTGTTGGTAAAACTACTACTATTTCAAAATTGGCTGCTAGATATGCATATAAATTAGGACAAAGTTATAAAGTAGGAATTGTTACTTTAGATTCATTTAGAGTTGGTGCTATTGAGCAATTACAAGCTTATACAAATATTATGCGACTTCCTTTGGAGATTGTAAAAAAACCAGAGGATTTATCTGAGGCACTTTTAAGATTAAAAGATTGTAATTATATATTTATTGATACAGCAGGATCTAGTCAATATGATGTTGATAAAATTGAGATGATTAATGATTACCAAAAGAAAGTAGAAGAGTTACCTATAGAGAAAATACTGGTAATGCCTGCAAATGTTAAACAAAGTGATTTACTTGAAATATATGCAAACTATTCAAGATTAAATATTGATTATTTAACATTTACAAAACTTGATGAGACAAAAAGTTTTGGTAATCTAATTTCATTTGCTCATAAAACAAAAAAATCAATAACATATTTTTCAATTGGGCAGAATGTTCCAGATGATTTAGTTGTATCAGATAGCTCTTTTTTAATTGATTGTTTTATGAATAATGAATGTGCTAGGAGATAGGCTTGTTTGATGCAATTTCATCACAAGCTAGTAAGCTTGTAAATCTAACTAATAAAGTTAGAGGTAACTATAAATCTAAAACAAAACTTGTCACTATCACTTCAGGTAAAGGTGGGGTTGGAAAATCTACTTTTACAGCAAATATGGCTTTTTTATTATCACAAAGAGGTTTTAAAGTAGCAGTAATTGATGCAGATATTGGTTTGGCTAATATGCAAGTACTTCTAAATATAAAACCAAAAGTGACACTTTTTGATTATATAGATGGAATGAAAAGTTTAGATGAAGTTATTTTAAAAACAGATTACGAAGATTTATATTTAGTAGCTGGAAAGAGTGGATATCAGTATTCAAATCATTCAAACTCTTTTATTTTTTCAAGAATTGTTCAAGATGTAATTGACTTAAATAAATTTGATATAGTTCTTGTAGATACAGGAGCGGGATTAAATGATTATGTAAAAGAGTTTTTATCAATTTCTGACAATATATTAGCTATTACAACTACTGATCCAAGTGCCTTGACAGATGTATATTCTCTTATAAAAATGCTATCCAATGATAAAAGTAAGCTTATGTTGTGTTTTAACCATACTAAGAGCTACCAGATAGGCCAAACTATCGTAAATTCTCTTGTAAATTTAGCAAAAAAAAATAGACTAAGTGAAGATTTTATGGTAAAATATGTAGGTAACGTTTCAACATCTGCTAACATATCTACAACTGGAAGATTGAGAAAACTCTTTACTAAAGAGTTTATCCAAGATGATTCTACAAGACAACTGCAGGTGATAATTGATTATTTATTAAAAAATATTCACTAAAGGTTTGTTGAAGTGCAAGAGCATATAAAATATTGTACTTTTTTTATTGTTAAAGAAAAAAGAGTAACATGGTAGTAGAAAGATTTTCTCAAAATGTTATAAACAGTGGAATTTTTAGATTATACATAGCCACTGGATTCTTTGCAACAGTGATATTTTTTGTAGTAAATGCAGAACTGTTTACGCCTTATGAAATGATTTTAGGTATAATAGGTATAACAGTAATTTTAAAAGGTATCAGTAATATGATGCTTTCATTAATAATCTCCTTATTTAGTTTAGATGATAGAAAAGCTGAACTAGATTTTAACTATAATGAGGAAAAAATAGATGCTATGTTAAATGAACTAAATGTTCAAGATATAGTAAAAGCTGAAGAAAAAGCTGGAAAACAAAATGCAAGCTAAAGGATAATAGATGAATATATCTTCAATAGCAGACTCAATAAATCCACTGACACTTAAAGATAATGTAAATATAGATAACAAAAAAGATTCTACATTTTCAAATATGCTAAATGATGCTGTATCTGAAGTGAATAAAGAACAACTTCAAGGTTATAAAGCCATGGAAGAAATAGCTAGTGGAAAAGTAACAAATCTTCAACATGCAGTTCAACAAATAGAGGAAGCTGAACTTTCTATGAAACTTGGACTAGAAGTTAAAAACAAAGCTTTAAATGCATACAAAGAAGTTATGAGAATGCAAATATAAATAGGAGTTGATAATGGGTTTTTTTGATGGATATAATATAGCAACTTCTGGTATGAGTGCGGAAAGAACAAGAATAAATGTTACAAGTGCAAATATAGCAAACGCAAAGACAACACACACAGAACAAGGTGGTCCTTACAAAAAGCAAGAAGTAGTTTTTGAGGATATATTATTAGGTAAAACTAATACTAAAGAAAATAGTGCTTCATCTTTGAATAATATGAGTGCAAAAGAACAAACTGATGTAGCTTTAAGAGGAGTAGGTGTTAAATCTATTGTTGAATCTGATGCTAAGCCTGTAATGAGATTTGAACCCCAACATCCAGATGCAAATGAAGAAGGATATGTAGCTTATCCTGATATTAATCCAGTAATTGAAATGGTTAACTTAATTGAAGCAATGAGGTCTTATGAGTCGAATGTTGCAGCATTTAACACGCATAAGAATATCGATACAAAAACATTAGATATATTGAAAGCATAGATTATGAGTAAACAAGTTGATTTTTTAACAAAACAGACTACTGTAAATGAAGCTTCATCTAGTAATAAAACTTCTAATAAGGGAGAAAAAAAAGAAGGAGCTTCTTTTTTTGATTCTATGTTAAGTGGAATGAAAGAAGAAAAAAAACCTGTTTTAAATGAAAATAAAACAGAAATTCCCACTAAAGAAAGAAATAGTGAAAATGAAAGTAATGTTAATAAATCAACTATAAATGAAGAAGTAAAAAAAGAAGTTAAGACTACTGATAAAAATATAAATCAAGAAGATAAAACTTCATTAAAAGATAGTGATTTAAAACAGTCTAATACAAAAAATACAGATTTAGCAAAAGTTAATACTGAAGATAGTTCAACTTTAAAGACTTCAAAAAATAGTACTAATACATCTTCTTCTAAACAAAGTTCATTACTTGATAGATTAATAGTTGAAGCGAAAAGTGAATCTAAAAAAGAAATTAAAACAGAAAAAGAAAATATTAAAGATGTTGAAAAAGTTTCAACATCTAATAAAGATACCTTAGATGAGTCTTCTGAAGAGAATAAAACAAGTAGTAAAAATATTGATAATAAAATTGAAGAAAAAAAAGATCTCCTTCACAATATTTCTAAAAAAGATGCTAAAGATAATTTAGAGAATGAAAAAAATAATACTGCTAATAGTTTACCTAATAATTCAAATGATGTAGAAAACTCTAGTGATAAAAAAACAAAAGATATAAAAGCAGAGTCTTTGCCTGATACAAAAGTTAAAACTGATGTTGAAAATAAAGATTTAGAAAAATCAGGTGTAAAAGATAAAATAGTAGAAGAAAAAAAAGATACTTTAAAAGTAGATAATTCGACTTTAAATAATAAGACAGTTGAAGCGTCAGATAAAAACTCTCAGAATAAAATAATCACTGATAATGATAAAAAAGAAGAAGTTTCAATAAGTGAAAAGAAATCTAATAAAGAAAATATTAGTGTTAATTCTAAAGCTTTTGAGAATACACAAGAAGCTAATTTAACTCAAATAAGTAAAAATGAGAATCAAATACAAAATGAAGTTTCTGAAGAATCAAAAAATATACAAGTATTAAATAGTACAACAATTGATGATAAGAGTACTAATCTTGACATCATTGTGTCTTCAAATAGTTCAGTTAAAACAGAAAAAAATCAAGATATATTAAAAACAACAGAGCTTAAAACTGAAACTATTGATAAAAAAGATGTTAATAGTTCAAATTCTAAAGAAGTTTCAGATTTTGAAAAAACTAAAAATATAAATAATGTTAACTTAACTGAGAAGAAAGAAGTAAAAGAAACAAAAGTATCAAGTGAAGTTTTAAGTAACACAAAAGTTGAGAATAACAATAATTTAAATAAAGAATCATTGGTTTCAAGTCAATCATATGATATTAAGAGTGAAAAAGTTGCAAAAGAATTAGCTTCAATTGATTCTAAAAATAGTGAACAAACAGTAAATATTTCAAAAAAAGAGCTTGAATCACCTAATATTATTAAAAATGATGATAAAAAAGAAGATAGTAAATCTTTGCTTGATAAATTAGTTGATGATAGTAAAAAAATAGATGAGAAAAAAACATTAAATGATGTTAAAACAAATGTTGAAGTACAAAAAAATGATGCTAGTTCTTCTGTTAAAAATAGTAATGATTCAAAAGATTTTTTAACAAATATTTATTTAAGCACACAAAGAAGTAATGCCAATAAAAGCTCACTTGCAAATAAAGCAGATGCTATAAATCAAGTTAAAAATGCAAAAAGTACGGAAGATGTAAAAGAAGCGGCGAAAAAGCTTGATTTAAATGCTAAAAAAGTTGAGGTGAAAGTAAGTAATAATCAAGAAATAAAAGTTGAAGATAAAGCTTATACAGATAGAAGAAGCCTTTTAGATAGACTTGCTATGAGTAATAGTGTTAAACAAGATGAAATTAGAAATATAATAAATAAAAACATAGAAATTACAAATACAGTAAAGGCAACTGAAACTTTAATAAACACAGTTTCAACTTCTACAGAAAAAATAGAAGAGGTTACTGTAAATGTTAATCCTTCTTTAGCTCAAAGTATACAAGCAAGAATTATTGGTGCTAAGCAGCAAATGTCTACAATGATGTCAGATGTTGCTAGACAAATGTATGAAAATTATAAGCCTCCTGTGACTGCTTTTAGAATTAATTTAAACCCAGCAAACCTTGGTTCAATTGCAATTATTATGAAAAGTGATAAAGATAATGGCATTAATATTAGTATGAATATTTCAAATAATTCTACACTTGAAGCCTTTATTGATAGTCAAAATGGTTTAAAGAATGCATTAAGTAAAACATTTAATGAAGAGTCTAATTTCAATTTAGATTTTAATTCAAATGAAAATAACGATAACTCTTCAAATAATCAAGAGAATACTAAACAAAATAAAGGTTCACAAAATAATAGCTCAGATACTAGAAGTATATTAGAAGCAAGAGAGAATAATAAAACTGATGATAAAAATTTAGATTATATGTAGTATTTAATGGAAGCCTTTCTATCTTTATTAAATGAAAATGTAATCTATGAATTTCTACTCTTACTTGCTAGAATCTTAGCATTTGTTGCATTTATGCCAATATTTGGTGATGCAGCAGTAAGTGTAAGAATAAGAATAGCCTTCGCATTTTATATAACAGTATTTTTATTTCCTGTTGTTGATGTAACTACAGCAATTACGCAAGAAACTTTTATTATAGGGTTGATTTCAGAGATTACCTTAGGTGCGATAGCTTCACTTTTTTTTCATATAATGTTTGCAGCAGTAAGGATTATTGGTGATTTTGTAGGTTACTCTACTGCTTTATCTATGGCTATGATGTTTGACCCTTCAACTGGTTCTCAAGAAGGTTTAGTATCTAGGCTTTTATATTGGATAATTATTGCACTATTTTTTCAAACAGGAATGTATGAATTAACAATTGTAATGTTAGTTAAAAGTTTTTCAATGGTTCATTTAGGATCTTTTGATATATTTTCATACGATGGAATTCAACTAGCAATTGATGAGATAAAAAGAATGTTCGCATTTGCTTTCGCATTTGCCTTACCTTTATTTTTTATTGGTTTTATTATAGATTTATATTATGGTTATGGAACAAAATCAATGCCAGCATTTTCACCTTTTGTTATTACATTTCAGATGAAGTTTGGTTTGATTTTTCTATTTTTAATGTTTGGGATGGAAGTATTTACAGAAACTTTTACAGAATATTTTTTATCTAAGTTTCAATAAGTAGGATTGTATAATGGCTGATGAAGACGAAAAAACCGAAGAACCCACACCCAAAAAAATAGAGGATGCCAAGAAAGAAGGTAATGTTGCTAAATCCATGGAAGTAACAGGGGCTGCAATACTGTTTTTTGGCTCTTTATACTTACTGTTTTTTTCATCATCTGCAATGTTTGAAATCAAAAAGCTTATGATGTATTGTTATAATTTGATTGGTCAAGAAATGGATAATACAATATTTTATTCTTTGACTTATTCTGTAACAATGGCAACTTTTAAAGCTTTAGCACCTATTTTTATATTAGTTTTTGTATTAGCTCTAATTTTTAATTGGGTGCAGTTTGGAATGATCGTAACACCAATAAAGTTAGATCTGCAAAAACTAGACCCAATTAAGGGAATGAAAAATGTATTTGGTTTAAAAAAATTAGTCGAAGCTTTCAAATTGACATTAAAACTTATAATTATTATGGCTGTAATGGTTATGCTTTTTCTTTTTACAGGTGAAATGATGCTTTCTATGATGGATCAAGAAACTATAGGTACTATTAATACAATGATAGAATTAACAGCTTATTTCTTAGCTGCGATATTACTTATTATAATTATTTTTGCTATAATTGATTTTTATTTTACAAGACATTATTATATGAAGTCTCTTAGAATGAGTAAACAAGAGATAAAAGATGAATTTAAAAATATGGATGGAGATCCACAAGTAAAAGGTCGTATTAGAAGAATACAAATGCAAATGGCACAAAAAAGAATGATGTCAGATGTTCCTGATGCGGATGTTGTAATTACAAATCCTACCCATTATGCAGTTGCTATGAAATATGATAACAGTGTAGATTCTGCACCTAAAATGATAGCTAAAGGTATAGATTTTTTAGCTATAAAAATAAAAGATATTGCAAAAGAAAATGATATTCCAATTATTGAAAATCCAGCTTTAGCAAGGGCTTTATTTGATCAAATAGAAGTTGAACAACAAGTTCCAAGTGAGTTTTATAAAACATTGGCAGAAATTTTCTCATATATATATGAACTAAAAAAGAATAAAAGGTAAATTATGAGATTTTTAATTATATTTTTTCTTTTCATAAATTTTCTATATGCAAAAAAGGATTTTTACTATAGTTTTATTAACTCTTCGGGTACGCAAATATCAGAGCAAAGAAAGCAAGAAATAAGTGATGGCTTTGATTTAATTCAAAATGCAAGACAATTAGCAAAAGATGGAAAAATTGATGAAGCATATGCTCAAATTAAAAGTTTTAAAGACAAAAATAGATTAAAGGTTTTAAATTCTGATATTATTATTATCTATAGTGAGTTATCTTTAAAAAAAGAGTCAAAAAGATTTATTGTTGAGGCTGCAAAAGTTTTAGAGCAAGCTATTAATTCTGCTCAAATAAATGAATATGATTTACCAAAAGCTTATGAACTTTTAGTTGATTTAAAACTTGAATCAAATAGATCAAAAGATGCAAAATATTTTGCTGAAATTATAGTAAATAACTTTAATGATAAAATTGTAAAAACAAGAGGTAAAATAGCTTTAGCTAAGGTTTATAAATATCAGCAAGAGCCTAAAATGGCTATTAGAATTTTATATGAAATTTTAGCTAAAACTAAAGATAAAGAAGTAGCTACTATTGTAGCAAATGAGTTATTTGACTTATATATTTTTACTGAAGATTATGAAAAAGCAAATGAATTAATATCACAAGTTCTTAAAAACAATATTGACTTTTATGCAAATGATTCATATTTAGCAAATAGAAAAATAAATAAATTGATAAAAGCTGGTATGCCAGAGCATGCAGCTAATATTTTAAAAGAGTTATTAAATAGAACAACAAAAGAAGAGTCAATTGAAGATTTTAAGTTTAAATTGGCAAATACTTACATGCTAATGTATGATAGAACAAATTACTATTTAGAGAAAGCAAAAGCTTTATACACTGATATTATTAATGACTACTCTCAAGGTGCTTATTTAGAAAAATCAAAAATGTACATTGATGAAATACTGATGAGACAAAATATATTAAAAACAACTGTAGTTTCTCAAAAATATGAAAATTCAGAATCAATGCAGCAAAAAGCTCTATTACAAGAGCTAATAAATGAAAAAGAAGCAAAAAGATTTGATGACATCTTAAGAAAAAAGAAGATTTACAAAACTATTTCAAATACAATTGCAAAAAGATTTGGATATGAATCAATGAATGCAATATTTGATGAAGTTAATATAGATAGAATAAAAATGCTTTTAAATGAAAATAAATGTTTTGCTTTAAATGATGCATTGAAAACATCAAGTAACTCTACTTTAGAGAGACTAATTGAAGATGATAGTGTAAAATATAAGTTCTTTGAATGTTTAATTGATGTGCCTTATGAAAGGGCTTATAATCAAATTAAAAGTACTTTTAATACAAGTAGAGATGCAAATATATACTTATATTTAGAAAAAATGGCACTAGCATTAAATCTTTATGATGAAGCTTTAGATTATTCTGCAAAAGTAGAAATGGTAAATAATAAGGGTGTATTAGCACAAGAATTTTTAACTAGATATAAAATAATAAAACTTCAAAATGACAGTTTAGCTTTAGATAAATTTTTCTCATATGCTACTAGAAATAAAGATTACATTAAGAAAAATGAAACAAATCCTTTGATAGTGGATTTTTATTATGATTACTATTTTTATTTGTTAAAGCATATTAAAAAAGATGAAGCAATTGATATTTTAAATAAACTTTATGATAAACAAAAAGAAATAAAAGCATATATTTATTCTCCATTTGTTGAAATGGCCTTATCTAAACTTGAAGAAGATAAAAATAATATAGATAAGTCAAAGGATTATTTAATTGAAGGTTTAGAGAATACAAGACGTATAAAACCAAATGATGAGGTAAAGATTTATTATGATTTAATAAATATATATGATTTACAAAATAATAAAGCAAAAAAACAAGAGTATATTACAAGATGTAAAGAAGTAAAGGGTTCAGTTGATAGTTTATATAAAAAAATGTGTGATGAGATGTAATGGATTTAGATAAATTAATTAGTAATATTGAATCAAGTGATTTATCCGTTGCTTTTGGAAGAATCAAAAATATTTCTAGTACAACTGTTATAGCAACAGGGTTAGAAGTTGCAGTTGGGGATATTGTAAAAATTGAATCTGTTCAGCATCTATATACTGTTTTAGGAATGATTGCTTCTATAAATGGAAGTGATTTTACAATAGTTCCTTTTTCTTTTATTGATGGTTTTAGAATACATGATAAAGTTTACTTGCAAAAAGAAGGTCTTTCTGTTAAGTGTGGATATGGACTTCTAGGAAGAGTAGTAAATGCTTTGGGTGATCCTATTGACGATAAAGGAAAAATAAAAGATTTACATGAAAACTCTGCCATAAATAAGCTATCAATGGCTCCTCTTGATAGGGGAATAATTGATGAAAGATTCTCAACAGGTGTAAAGTCTATTGATTCTATGCTAACATCAGGAAAAGGTCAAAAAGTAGGTATCTTTGCAGGTTCTGGTGTTGGTAAATCTACCCTTATGGGAATGATTGTAAAAGGTTGTGAAGCACAAATAAAAGTTGTAGCTCTTATTGGTGAAAGGGGTCGTGAAATACCTGAATTTATTCACTATAATCTTGATAATAATTTAGAAAACACAGTAATAGTTGCTGCAACTTCTGATGAATCTGCACTTATGAGAAAATATGGAGCTTTTACTGCTATGGCAATTGCAGAATATTTTAGAGATAAAGGTCATGATGTTTTACTTATGATGGATTCTGTAACTAGATTTGCAATGGCTCAAAGAGAAATAGGATTAAGTACAGGCGAACCACCTGTAAGTAGAGGTTATCCACCCTCAGTTTTTGCTCTTTTACCACAGCTAATGGAGCGTGCTGGTAATAATGACAAAGGCTCATTAACTGCTTTTTTTACAGTGCTTGTTGATGGGGATGATATGAATGATCCAATTGCTGACCAAAGTAGATCTATTTTAGATGGACATATTGTTCTTACCAGAGAGTTGACTGAACAAGGTTTTTATCCCCCTATAAATCTTCTAAAATCAGCTTCAAGGGTAATGGATAAAGTAGTGGATAAAGAGCATTATAATGGCTTTTTAAAGTTAAAAAGAGTATTATCGTTAATAAAAGAGAATGAAGTTTTAGTTAGAGTAGGCGCATATAAACCTGGTATGGATCCAGAATTAGATGCAGCAATGGCTAAAAAAGAGCAAATAAGAGAGTTTTTAACTCAAGGTACACAGGAACGGTATAATTTCAATGATATTATACAGATGTTCAGAAAGGTATTACAATGATAAATCAAACAGAAGTAACATTACATAGATTAGATAGATTAAATGCCGAGCAACAAAGAATATCTTATCAATCTAGTACAGGAAAAAAGATAGACAATGGTAGTGATGATGCTGTTTTATTTACTAGACAAATTTTTGTTGAAGATAAAATAAGAACTTTTGAAGGAATTCAAGATCAATTAAATAAAACAACAGTTCATAACAATGTATCAGATTCAGCTATTGCAGAGATTAAAACTCTATTAGAACAAGTAAAAAGTGAACTTTTAAAAGCAAATACAGATACAACAACTGATGAAGGTAAAAAAGCAATTGCAGTTAGTATTGCAGGTGTTAAGCAAAATATTTTAGATTTAGCTAATACGAAAATTGATGGAGAGTATTTATTCTCAGGATCAGACTCATCAATTGCATCTTTTGTTCAAGACCCTGTAACAGGAGAAGTTAATTACAATGGTGATAATCATTTAAGAAAAATAGCAGTTGACGAAGGTTCTTATAGACAAAAAGGTGTAAATGGTTTTGATATGATGATGTATTCAACAGATACTGCAACAAAAGCAGAAACTTTAGAATTCTCAACATCTCAAAGAATAGTTGATCAAGATGGTTTTGAGTGGAAACCAGATTCTATAACTGCTCCAACTAAGTTAGTTAGATATGATTTTAATGGAAATGCTACAACAGATGAGTTAACAGTTACTCCAAATACTGGAGCTAATGCTGCTAAGTATCCATATCAAATTACTACACCAAATGTTGATGGAACAAAATTTGAAGCAAAAACAAACATATTTGATGAAATAGATAATGTTGTAAATGCTTTGAATAAAGTTGATTCTGATGGAAATCCTGTAAGTGATGCAGTTGCTAATGCTGCTTTAACAGAAGGTTTAGAAAGCATTAATAGTGCTTATGATGCAGTAAATGTTGCCCATGCAGAACTTGGTGGAAGAAACAGAGTATTTGAAATTTCAGAAGAGAAAATTTCTGCAAAAATCACACAATACAATATTATGTTTCAAGAAATTGCAGCAGCTGATTTAGCAAAAGTTGCTGTTGAAGCTAAAGCTTTAGAATTAACTTTCACAGCTTTATATTCAACAATAAATAAGACTAATGAATTATCATTAGTTAATTTTATTAGATAGTTATTTTAAATTAAAAGTTAAATTCATATATGAACATAAGAAAGATATTATCGAAAGATTTATTTGTAGTTGCATTATTTGTATCTATATTAGTAATTATTATAGTTCCCTTATCAAAGGGTATATTAGATTTTTTTTTGGTAATATCTTTATCTTTATCATTACTTATTTTATTAATCTCATTATATATTCATAAACCCTCAGACTTAACAACTTTTCCAACAATTATACTTATATTAGCACTATTTAGGCTTTCCTTAAATATTGCAACTACTAGATCTATTTTAAGTGAGGGACATAATGGCCCTGATGCTGTAAGTTCGATTATTTCAGCCTTTGGTGAATTTGTTGTTGGTGGAAATATGGTAATAGGTATTATTGTATTTATTATTTTAGTACTTATTAACTTTATGGTTGTAACAAAAGGTGCTACAAGGGTTGCTGAAGTTACTGCAAGATTTAATCTTGATTCAATGCCTGGTAAACAAATGGCTATTGATGCAGATTTAAATGCTGGTTTTATTGATGATAAAGAAGCACAAGAAAGAAGAAAATCACTGATTTCTGAAGCAAACTTTTATGGAGCTATGGATGGGTCATCTAAGTTTGTAAAAGGTGATGCTGTTGCTGGTATTATTATCACTTTAGTAAATTTAATTGGTGGATTATTGATAGGTCTTTTCCAACATGATATGACTGTTACTGAAAGTGGAAAAATTTATACAATTTTAACGATTGGTGATGGACTAGTAGCTCAAATTCCTGCACTTATTTTATCAACAGCAACTGCTATTATTATTACACGATCTAATATGGATGAAGATAAATTTGCAAACCAATCTGTAATACAACTTGTAAAAGATTCAAAAGCTTTAGTATTAGTTGGTATTGGTATGATTCTTTTTGGTTTTGTACCAGGTTTCCCTACAGGTATTTTAGTTGTTATGGGTGCAATGATGATATTTATAGGTTATACAATAAGTATGATTGAAAATGGTCAAGAAAATGCAATTACAAGATTCTTTCAAACTAAACCGGAGGAAAAAGAATCTAAAACTAAGATGACTGATGATATTGAAACTATAAAAGAGAAGAAAAAGCAAGCAGCAGCTGCAAATGAAGAACAGAATATTGAAACTATTATGAAAATGGAAGTCTTGGAGTTAAAACTTGGAATTAGACTTCTTCAATTAGTTCAAGGAAATTCTGAACTTTTAGATAAAATCAAAGCTATTAGAAAGACAATAGCAGGTGAGTTAGGTTTTATCATTCCTCAAATTAGAATTTCAGATGATGCAAGTCTTGCTCCAAATGAGTATCAATTATATTTAAAAAGAATTCCATTAGTTAAAGGTAGAGTTGAAACTGACAAACTTCTTGCAATGGGAGGTTTAGGTACAGAAAAACTTAGAGGTTTAAAAGTAAAAGAACCTGTATTTAATCTTGATGCAACATGGATTTCTCAAGATTTAAAAGAAGAAGCATTAATGAAAGGTTTTACAGTTGTTGATGCTCCTACTATTATTTCAACTCATATATCAGAGATTATTAAAAAGCATGCAGAAGATATTATTACAAGACAAGATATTGTTGATATTATTGATAGGTTAAAAAAAGACTTCCCTATAGTAGTTGATGAAGCTATGAAAGTTACATCATATGGAACTTTATTAAAAGTATCAAAAGATTTACTTCATGAAAAAATACCAATTGTTGATATGTTAACAATTGTTGAAGCTATTGCAGATATTGCTGAATTTACTAAAGCACCTGATGTTTTACTTGAACATGTTAGATCTAAGCTTTATAGATTAATTACTCAAAAATATGTTGATAATGATGGCGTTTTACATATTGTTACTATAAAACCTGAGTTAGAACAACAGTTTATTGGAAAACTACAAGACCAACATGGTGCAACACAGCTTATGTTATCAATTGCTGAAATTAATAACCTTGTAACCCATACAAAAGATTTAATTGAGCAAATTGAAGCAAAAGGGTATAGTAAAGTTGCAATGGTAGTTGACCCATCACTTAGAAAAAGAATTTCTGAAATATATGAAAAGTTTGGTCTTCAAGTAGCTGTATTATCTCATGCTGAATTAGATTCAAAAGCAAACTTTGCTATTGAAGGAACATTGGAGTTTTAAATATGAAAAAAATTAGATTTGCAATTCTGTTTTTTTTATTTCTTTCAAGTGTTTTTGCAAATGTAAAACTTAACTTACCAAACAGTGCCATAAAAAATGAAGCTTTTACTTTTAGTTTGGAGCTTCAAGGTGAAGATATACAGTTTCCTAAAATAGATAACATATCAGGACAAAAAGTATCAACTATTTCGAACTCTAGTTCTACTACTATCATAAACTCAAAAATTACAAAAAAAATAAAAAGAGCTTATTCTTTTTATCCAAATAATAATTTCATTTTTCCATCATTAAAATTTATTCTTGATGGTAAAGAGTATGAAACAAAAGAAAAAGAGTTTAAGCTAGTTTTACCTCAAAAGAGTATTTCAAAAGATTTTGATTTTGAAATAGTTTCGAGTAAAAATGATTTATATGTATCAGAACCTTTTGAGTTACTTTTAAAATTTAAATATAAATCACAAATGCAAATAATCGATTTAGCTTTCATAAATCCAAATTTTCAAAGCTTTTGGTATAAAAAGCTTAATTATCAAAGAAATTATGAAGACAATGATTATATAGTTACAGAATTAAAGTTTTTACTATTTCCTCAAAAAAGTGGTGAACTTACAATTGAGCCTTTAAGAATTGATGCTCAATATGTAGATAACTCAAGAAATAGTATGAGTTTTTTCACTAATAGTGTTTCAAATAAAAAGATTTATTCCAATGCTTTAAAACTTAAAGTAAAGCCTTTACCTCAAAATATAGACTTAGTTGGTAGCTTTGATATAGAAGCAAGTGTTGATAAAAAGAGTGTAAATGCTTTTGATGCTGTAAATTATACTATTAAAATTTCGGGGAATGGAAATTTTGATGATATAAAAGATTTTGATCTTAATATCCCAAATGCAAAGATATATTCAAATAAAGCTAAAATTGAAACAAAATATATAGATGGTAAATATGAAGGCTTTTATGAAAAGAGTTACACTATAATCTCAAATGAGTCTTATAAAATACCATCTTTTGAGTTTTCATATTTTGATAAGGATAAAAAAGAGATTATAAATAAAAAAACACAAACTTTTAATATACAAGTTACAAAAAATGAAAATATTCAAAACAATATAAAAGCTAGTTTAGAAAAAGCAGTGAAAAGTGTAGAAAAAAAACAAATTGTAAAAGTTGTTGAGAAAAGTTCAATAAGCAATAATATTTTATATTTCTCTTTGGGTATTATTACAACACTATTAACATTAGGTTTATATTATTATGTTATAAATTCAAGAAAATTAAAAAAACTTGATGATATACCTTTAATAAAAAAAGTTAGATTATCTAAGACTACAAGTGAACTTTTAAAAGTTTTAAGTGTTTATATAAATAAAGATGAAAAACTAAATGAGTTTATATTTAGTGTTGAAGAGAACAAAGAAGATATAGAAATACTAAAGAAAGATATTATCAAATATTTAAAAGCAGTTGATATAAAAGGATTATAAATGAAAGCAGTGTTAATAAGTATGTTTTTAATTGGTTCAGCTTTTGCAAGTGAATATTATGCGAAACTACAACCAGTTCAAAGTTATAAAATAAAATCTTCAGTTTCTGGAAAAGTTATATATACAAATGAAAATATTGAAGGAAAAAAAGCAAATAATTCATTGATTGTACAAATTGATTCAAATATAAATAAAATAGATTTAGAACAATCAAAAAATAAACTTTCATATATAAATGAAATGATAAATATTGAACAAAAGAATTATGAAAGATTAAGTAGAGTATCTTCAAAACCAGCTTTTGAAAAAGACTCACAAAAGTTAAAAGTAGTAAATCTTAAATCCTCAAAAGCAGATATTATTATAAAAATAGAGGGTTTAAAAGATACTATTTCAAAAAAAAGGTTGATTGAAAAATCAAATTATATATCTAATATCGCAGTAAAAAAAGGGGATTATGTTAATCCTGGAACACTTTTATATGAAGCACAAGATTTATCAAAAGGAAAATTAGAGTTTTTTGTGCCTATTTCAAGTATTGATAATATAAAAAATAAAAAGATATTTTTAGATGGTAAAGAAACAAATATAAAAATAAATAAAATATACTCTGTTGCTGATTCATCACATATTTCATCATATAAAGTGGAAATTATTGTAGATAAGGTTAAAACATTTTCAAGGTTAGTAAAAATTGAGTTTAGATAAAAAAGTAGCCTGTCCATTAGACTGTTATGACGCATGTCAGGCAAAAAGTATTGATGGAGTAATAAAAGGTTCAAAAGAAAATAGTGTAACAAATGGAAAATTATGTGTAAACTTTGCAAGTTTATTAAAACAAGATAATCTACAAACAGCAAAATATGAAGGGGCTGATATTTCTTTACAAGACTCTTTAGATATTTTAGAAGATAAATTAAAAACAACAGATGTTAATTCTACTTTATTTTATAAGGGAAGTGGAAATTTAGGTGTAATGCAAAGTGCCCCTAAAAACTTTTTTGCTAAGCATGGAGCAGTTTTAACAAAAGGAAGTTTATGTGATGGAGGTGGAGGTGCTGGAATTGAAGCTAATAGAGGTAGTGTACAAAATCCACCAATTCAAGATTTAATAGATTCTGATGTAATTATTGTATGGGGTAGAAATTTTACTCAAACTTCTTCTCATATATATAATCTTGTTAAAGATAAAACATTTATTACTATAGATCCAATAAAAACCCAAATTGCTAAAAAGTCAGAACTTCACTTACAATTAAACCCTAAAACAGATCATGAGTTGGCTTTGTATTTAACTAGACTTACATTTATGAATAGATTAGATGATGAAGAGTATCTTGAGGAAAATAGTGAAGGTCATGATTGGTTTTTTGATATATCAAAAAATAGACCTTTGGTATCTTATGAAGCAACAACAGGAGTTGCTTTAAATGATGCTTATAAACTATTTGACATTATTGAAGGTAAAAAAGTATCAATAGTATTAGGACTTGGTGTTCAAAAATATTTTGAAGGTGCTCAAATAATGAGAGCTATTGATGGCTTTGCAATGTTTTTGGGTATTCACAATCAAGAAGCAGGTGGAGTATGGTATTTAAGTGATTCAAATTATGGATATGAGAAACAATTTGCATATAAAGGCAAAAACAAAAAAGTATCAGTAGCCTCACTTGATTTTGGCTCTTACGATTTAGTATTTATCCAAGGGGCAAATCCAGTAGTATCAGCACCAAATACACAAGCTGTTATAGATGGACTTAAAAAAAGTTTTGTTGTTTATTTTGGAACTACATATAATGATACTTGTGAATATGCAGATCTTATTATTCCTTCAAGTGATTTTTTATGTAAAAGAGATATTAGACTATCTTATGGACATGAATTTATTGCTATATCAGAAGTTATAAATGAAGCATCAAAAGAGACTATTAGTGAATATGATTTAGCTAAGTATTTAATAGAAAAGTTTTCATATGAGCCTTTAAAAGAAGAAGATGAAATTCTTGATTATTATGAAAATAATAAAGTAGAGTATGAAAAGTTTGATACTTTTGAATTTATAGAAGAGCTTGATGTAGAGCCTTTATACAAAAATAAAACAGAAGAGAATTTCTATTTAATAACTGCTAAAAGTAAAAACTCATTAAATTCGCAGTTTAATAGTGATAATAATGTATATCTTCATCCAAATGTAGGTTTTGAAGATGGAAGTGAAGTAAAAATATCTTCACCATATGGAAGCTCACAATTTAAAGTAAAAACAAGTGTTGACATAAAAGAAAATTGTGCCTTTTTCTATGCTGGGAATAAGTATGTTAATTACTTAACTCCTAATAAAGAGGATGAAGATTCTTTTTCTGCTATGTATCAAGAGGTATTAATCCAAATTGAATTATCGTGAGTTATTTTCAAAACATAAGGTAATAAGAGATTTATCAGCAGTTCAATTAATAGCATATTTTGGAGCATGGTTTTCAAATGTTGCTATTTATACAATGCTTGTTCAATTTGGTTCTTCTGAGTTAGCAATTGCTGTAGTAACAGCAATGCACTTTTTACCAGCTGTATTAATAGCTCCTTTTTCAGGGGCTATTATAGATAGATTTAAACTAAAAAATTTAATGGTAGCACTTTTAAGTGTTGAGCTACTGATGACACTTTGTTTTTTACTTATTGATGACAAAAGTCAAATATGGCTTCTTTTGATATTTATATTTATTAGAATGAGTTGTGCTTCTATGTTTTTCTCTACAGAGATGTCATTACTTGCAAAATTAGTAAAAGGACCTGCTCTACAAAAAGCAAATGAGGTTCATTCTATTATTTGGTCTTTTGCTTACTCAGCAGGTATGGGAATAAGTGGAGTTGTAGTTAATTATGTGGGTGTAAAAACAGCTTTTATTATAGATGCAGGATTTTTTTTAGCAGCTCTTTTAGTACTTATTAGAATAGATTTTGAAGTAAAACAAAGTGAAATTAAACATAAAATATTTGCTTTAATAAAAGATGGTTTTTTCTATATTAAAGAAAATCCAAAAATCATGCACCTAATTTTTTTACATGCAAGTGTTGGTCTTACATCTTTTGATACATTAGTAACACTACTTGCTAAAAATGAATATAAGTATGTAATAGCTGTTCCTTTGGCTATAGGAATTTCAAATGCCGTTAGAGCATTTGCTTTAATGATTGGACCATTTTTTATATCAAAGTATGTAAATAAAACAAATATACACTATTTATTAATAATTCAAGGAATTGCTATCATTCTTTGGGGATTAACTCAACATAACTTTTATGTATCATTAATATTTGTTTTTATGACAGGATTGTTCACTACTGTTTTATGGTCTATTACTTATGCACTTTTACAAGAGAAATGTGATGATGAGTACTTAGGTAGAGTAATCTCTTATAATGATATGTTTTTCATGATTTCATGCATAATAACGACTATGTTTATTGGATTAATGGCAACTTTAACTTCTCTTGCTATAATTACTGTTGTTTTAGGGCTTGGATTTATGCTATTTGCTCTATATTTTATTAGGATTAAAACATGGATATAAATGAAAAAGTTTTACTTTTAGGTATTCTTAAAAAAGATAGTGATGAGTCTTTAAATGATGTAGTTTTAAAGCTTGAAAATAGTGGACTTTTTTCACTAAAAGAGGGAAAAAGATTACTTAAGAATTTAAAAAAAGATCAATATGTTTTAGATTCATCACTCAGTATAAAAGGTGAGCTTTTAGCCAAGCAAGTAGAGCAAGAATTTAAAATTTAAGATAATATATGTTTAAAGAAAAGCACTTTACTGGTTTGATATATATAATACCTATGGTGTTTATTATATTAACAGCATCAATTATTACTTTTATTCATATAGAAAAAGCTAATTCAAAATTTGAAACAGATTATAATAAATTAAAAGAAGATTTTTTAGATAAAGAAGAGTTAAGAGTATTGACAATAGTTGAGTCTGTTAATTCATATATAAAATTTAAGAAAGCAAGTTCTTTAAATGTTATAAAAGATAATATAAAATCAAAGATTGAATTTGCAAGTAGAGTTTTAAATAAACAAGATGAACAAAATAAAGACCTTCATAGCTCAATTCAAATTGAGCTTTTAAAATCTCTTAGTCAAGTTAAGTCAAGTGATAATGGCGAATATTTTATTTATACTTACAAAGACAATACTAAATTTCTTGATTTAAACTATGATAGAAGTTTAGGTGAACCAATATATACAAACAAAGACTATTTAAAAAAATTCAATAAACTAATACAAAAAAAGAGTGAAGGTTTCATTCTTTACTCTAACAATGAATCAAATTCGAATGAAGAAGATTTTAAAGTTTCATATATAAAAGATTTTCCTAAATTGAATATTGTAGTTGGGTATAGTGTTGATTTAAAAGAGTATATTTCTATTTCAAAAAATGAAGTTAAAAAAAGATTAGATCTAATGAGTATTAGTGATAATGGATATATATTTACAATGGATGATGATTTAAGAATATTACAACATTCTAAAAAATATACATATGTAAATAGAAGTTTTTTGCTTTATGAACAAGATAAAGAAGTTATTGAATCAATCAGTGGATTCTTAAAAAAGTCAAAAGTTGGTTTATCAAATGAAAAGTATAAATTTATTTGGAAAAAAATTGATGATAATAGCTATAAGTTGTATATTTTAAATTATATAAAACATTGGAATTGGCTAATAAGTGTAGTAGTTTATATAGATGATATTGACAAAAATATTGAAAAGATTATTGGAGTAGATAAACAAAAAACTGAACAAAGTATAAAAGAGACTATTCAAATAGTATCAGTATTTTTAATAATTGCTTTAATAATCTCATATTTTATATCACTAAAGTTAACTCAATTATTTGAAAGACATAAGCTTAGAATTGAGAATCAAAAAAATGCACTTAAAAATATAAATGCTACGTTAGAGTTTAAAGTAGAAGAAAAAACAAAAGAACTTGAAGAGTTAAATGAGAAGTTAAAAAATAGATTTAAAGAAGAAGTTAGAAAAAATAGAAAAAAAGATCAACTACTTTATAGTCAATCTAAAATGGCCTCAATGGGTGAGATGATTGGAAATATTGCACATCAATGGAGACAGCCTTTAAGTACTATTTCTACAATAGCCAGTGGAAATTCATTGAAAATGGAGTTTGATATTCTAGAAAAAGATGAATTGAAAAAAGATTTTTCAAAAATAGTTGATACAGCAATACATCTATCAGATACAATAGAAGACTTTAGGAACTTTTTTAATGAAAAGAAAATATTAGAAGAGTTTGATTTAACTGATTTACTTGAAAAAAATCTTTCATTAATAAGTGCTTCAATGAAAAATAGTTATATAACTATTATTGAAAACTATAACAGTGTAAAAGTAAAAGCAATTAAAAATGAACTTTTACAAGCAACTCTTAATATCTTAAATAATGCAAGAGATGCCTTGCTTGATATTGATGAGTCAAAAAGATTTATTGTTATTGATATTTACAGTGATGATGATTATGCTCACATAAATATAAAAGATAGTGCAGGAGGAATTCCTGATAACATAAAAGAGGATATCTTTAAAGCTCATTTTACAACTAAAGGTGAAAATGGTAGAACAGGAATTGGTCTTTATATGACAAAACAGATTGTTGAGAAACATGCAAATGGCATTTTAAGTGTTGAAAATGAAGAGTTTGTTTTAGAAGATCAAGTTTATAAAGGTTCAAATTTTAAAATATCTTTGCCCCTTTCAAAATAAATAAAATTGATAAATCTTTATAATAAATAACTTTTAGAAACATAGATTTATTAAGCCTGAAATATAGTAACTAATATTTTTGTTAATTAAAACCTTTAGCTATAATTTTGTATATTCAAAAGAAAAATGAGGGAAGTAAATGATTTTAGATTATAAAGATGTAAACGACTTAAATAGATATAAAATAATGTCTGGAACTGTTATTCCAAGACCAATTGCTTGGATTGTTACAGAAGATGAAAACGGTGTTTTAAACTGTGCACCATTCTCATATTTTATTCCTATATCATCTAATCCTGCTTTAGTTTTAGTGGCTATTGGACAAAAAGATGATGGAACTCCTAAGGACTCATTAGCAAATATAAATAAAAGTAAGAAAGCAACTATTTGTTTTGCGAAAAAAGAGCATGCTGAACTTGTTCAAAAGTGTGCAACACCACTTGATAAAGGGCAAAGTGAAATAGAAGAGTTTGAAATAGACGTTGAAACTGTAAAAGAAGGTTTCCCTCCTATGATTTCATCTTGTGAAAGTGCGTTATTTTGTGAATATTATGATACTTATGAAATACCAAGTAAAACTACACCTGTTATTTTAGAAGTAAAATATCAGTTTATTGAAGATGATAAAATCAATGAAAGAAATCATGTTAATATTGACAATATAGGTAGATGTGGAGTTAAATTTAAAGCTTTAGTTGATCTTTAATAAAGAAAAGAGTTTTACTCTTTTCTTTTATATAAAAACTGTTATATCTCACATTATAAAAAATACTACTTATTCTTAAATAATAATAAATAACTCATTAATAACCCCATGATTACAGTCTGGTTACAATCAAATATTCATTAAATATCTATTGATAATTTTTATACTATAGTACTGAAAATTTATCATGGAGAAATAATGAACACCTTAAAATTGCAAAATAAAATACTAATTATACTTGTACTTCCATTAGTTAGTATTATTATTTTATCTTTAATAATACTAAAAAAAGAGTATGAAATAAAAGACTCAATGCTTTTGACTCAAGAGTATTTAGAGTTTAATATTAAAGCAAGCTCATTATTAAATGAGTTTCAAAAAGAAAGATACTATTCTTTAATTTATATAGCTTCATATGGTAAAAGTTTTAAAAATGAATTAGAAAACCAAAAGGATAAGACAACTAAAGCTTATGAAGAATTTGATAGGTTTATTAAAACTTTCAACTCAAAAAAATTCGGAATTAAAATAGATGACAATTTATTAAAGTTAAGAAAACAACTTTCGTCTTTATCTAATATAAGAGCTAAAATAAGAAACAACCAACTAGATTCATTAAAAGTAAAAACTTATTATGATTCTTTGAAAAGTAGTCTTTTTACATTTCTTGATGAATTAGTTAGTTTTTCAAATAATGCACAGTTAACTAAATACTCAGAATCCTTAGTATCTTTATCAAATATAAAAGATAGAGCATATGAAGAGTCATTGATTTTGAGAAATATATTTCAAATTGCATCTATCTCAAATGAAGATGGTTTTAAATTTGGTTCATTAGTTGCTTCTCAAAATACTTATTTAAATACATTTAAAAAAGTTGCGTTTGATGAAGAACTAAAAAAACTTGATGAGCTTTTAAAGTCTGATGAAAACTTAGAAGTTGAAAAGTTAAGAGAACTAATTACTATAAAGAATAATAAGGATAGTTTACTTACACAAATAAAAGAGTTAGCAGGGTATGGAGGGCTTATACATAACTTTAAGAACTATGTTCTAAGAGGTGATAGAGCATATTATAAAAAGTTTGAACAACAACATGTATCAATAATTAGAAAACTTAAAGCCTATAAAAGAATAAAAGGTGTAACAAGAGTTGAAAAAAAACTTATAAAAAAAATACAAAGAGTATTTGATTCTTATTTATTAATGGCATCAGAAATTCAAGCTTTAAGAGATAGTGAACAAAGTATTGAAGAAATAGATAAGTATGTACAAATTGATGATAAAAGGGCTTTAAATAGTTTAGATGAATTATCTAAAAATATATATGGTGCTGATTTAAAAAAATGGGATGAGGTTTCTTTAAAAAGGATTGAAAAGTTAAGAAATTTAGAATTACAAATAGTAGATAAGTTAAAAGATAGAATAAATTTAAAAATCTCAAAAATAAATAAAGAGTTTTATATATTAATTACACTTATTGTTGTAGTTTTAATTTTAGTAATAGTATCAGTATCTTTTATGACAAAAAAAATTGTTAATTCACTTAAAGAGTTTAAGCAGGGCTTAGAATACTTCTTTTTATATGTAAGTAGAAAAAAAGATTATCTAAAACCTATGGAAGTTAAAGGTTCAGATGAGTTTGCTTTAATGACTGAAGATATGAATAAACAAATAATAAAAATCAAAGATATAATAGAACAGGATAGAAAAGTTGTAAGTGAATTATCTGATGTAGCTCAAAAAACATCAAATGGTTTTTTACAGTATGAAATTAAACAACATGGTGCAACAGCTGAGGTTGAGTCTTTAAGACTTAGTATTAATGATATGATATTAAATACAAGCAATAAAGTTGCTAATATAAACAAAGTCTTAGATGGGTATGCAAAAGGTGCATATGATACAAGATTAGATGAAAATGAAAAAGATGGTTTATATGGTGATTTTGGTACATTATTTGCTGGTTCAGTCTTATTAGGGCAATCTATATCTCAGCTAGTTGCAATGATTACAAATGCAGGAAAAGAATTAGAATCTAATACAATTACTTTAAGTAAATCTTCTCAAAACTTATCTACAAGTTCAAATGAACAAGCAGCTTCACTTGAACAAACAGCAGCTTCTATTGAGCAAATTACAAGCAATATGCAATCAAGTAGTAAAGATGTTGAAAGAATGCTTACAATCTCAGATGAACTTAATAATACAGCAAAAACTGGAAATGAATTAGCAAATAAAACATCTACATCAATGGATGAGATAAATGATAAAGTAACAGCAATAAATGAAGCGATTAGTGTTATTGATAAAATTGCATTCCAAACAAATATTCTTTCACTTAATGCAGCTGTAGAAGCAGCAACGGCAGGTGAAGCTGGAAAAGGTTTTGCTGTTGTTGCACAAGAAGTAAGAAATCTTGCAAGTAGAAGTGCTGAGGCTGCAAATGAGATTAAAGCATTAGTTGAAGATGCAACACAAAAGTCAAATGAAGGTAAAAATATAGCTAATAATATGATTAAAGGCTATGATGAACTATCTTCAAAGATTGTAGACACTAAAAATATTATTGACAATGTAAGTGGTGCAATAAAAGAACAAGAAAGTGGTATGATTCAAGTAAATGATGCTGTTGCACATCTTGATAGAATGACACAAGAAAATGCAGCTACTTCTGCGAGTATTGGTTTACTATCAAAGGAAGTTGCTCAATTATCATCAAGGTTACTTGGAATTACTAAGAAAACAAAAATTAATGAAAAATATTATGATATGGTTGATGATATTGATTTAATTCAACAGATATCAAAGTACAAAAATAATAATATCAATCTAAAAAAAGAGTACTATAAACAATTAAATACTTATAGCCATGTAGATATAGTAAAAAATGAAGAGACTGAGTTAGGTAAATGGATTATTGAAAGTGAATCAAAAAATATGCCTTATACAGCTTCAACACAGTGGAGAGAATTAAAAACTAAAAAAGAGAATTTCCATGTTTTAATGCAAGAGTTTATGGATTTAAATGCTTCAAATGCAAGTAATGATGAACTAAAACAAAAGGCTAAAGAGATTGAAGATATAACTGGTGAGTTATTTGGATGTTTAAATAATATAGCTGTTGTAAATACTAAGGCTTTAAGAAAATAAGTATAAAAGGATTAATCCCTTTTATACTTTATTGTACAACTTGATGAAGCTTAGAACATTGACTTAAGAAAGTATCCATTCCACACATATCATTGTAGATATCATCAAATGAATGGAAGTGAGCATCATATACATAAACAAAAATTTCATCACCTTTTTCTAAAAAGTTTTTCTTTCCAAAGTCAGCATATGCTGTAGCTCCTGCTGCTATTAAGATACCTTTTGCGTCTTTAGCTGCAACATCTAAGAATTGAGTTAATTCTTCAAGTGGTCCACAATCTTCTTGTGTATTTAGTTTATCTATCATCCAATCTTTCAATTGTTCAAAGAAGTAACTATATGATTTTACAGCACTAGTAGTACCATAGTCATGTACAATACCATCTCTTTTTATAAATGAAGCAATATGGTATCTATTTAGTATTCCATCTTCTGTAAAATTGTCTATTTCAATAATATCTTGAGAAATACCTTTTGTATTTTCTCCCCAGTTCTTCTTTGTACTTAGTTTATTTCCATCTTGAATTCTAATAGAACAATCATTAAAAGCAGAGAAGTATTTAGGAATAATATCTTTAACTTTTCCATCTTCATAAACAAAATCACAAATAAGTGCAACTTCAGCTTCTACTTGTAAGTTGTCTTTTTCTCTTCCATGTGTATAAATAATCTCATCACAAATAGGGTAAGTTCCTAAAAATGAATCATGACCTTTAATATAAAAGGGAAACATTCCTTTTGGAGCATCTTTTTCTTGTGTTTTAATAACTGAAAACTCATCAGCTTCTCCAGCTTCTCCTAAGTGGTTAGCAAAATTTCCAGCAACAGCAAATCCTAAATAATCTTTTAAATCGTCTAATAACATATTGAGTTTTCCTATAAAATATATCAATCTTTTTTTGTTGAATAAGAATATAGCATAAATCTATCTTCTTAAAGTCAAAGTTAAAACTTAGTTTTTTTGTATAAGGATTATTTTAGGAGGGAGTATTATTTCAAAAAGGTTAGAAAAAAGAAGTGTTAATTACAAAGGCAAAAGCCTTTGTAATTAAATAGTTCTCCATTTTGCAGGACCTGTAGTGTGAATAGATACACCCTCAGTGTCGACCGCAACAGTAACAGGCATGTCTTTTACTTCAAATTCGTAAATAGCTTCCATACCAAGTTCTTCAAATGCTACAACTTTAGCATCTTTAATTGATTGAGAAATTAAGTAAGCTGCACCACCAGTTGCAATTAAATAAGTAGATTTATACTCTTTAATTAAATCAATAGTTGGTTGTTTTCTTTCAGCTTTACCAATCATACCCATGATACCAATTTCCATCATGTCTTTAGTAAATTTATCCATTCTTGTAGATGTAGTTGGTCCTGCTGGTCCTACTTTTTCATCTCTTACTGGATCAACTGGTCCAACATAATAGATAAATCTATCTTTTAATTCAACACCATTTGGAAGTGGTTTACCAGCATTTTTGTACTCAACGATTTTCTTATGTGCAGCATCTCTTGCTGTTAAGATTTTTCCAGATAATAATAGAGTATCACCTGATTTAAATTGAGATAAATTCTCTTTTGTTAAATCTTCAATATTTACTTTTTTTACTGTATCCATTGGAATTTCTAAATCAGGCCAGATATCTAAATCAGGCTTTTCAAATTTAGCAGCACCATTACCATCTAATTCAAAGTGAATATGTCTAGTAGCAGCACAGTTTGGAATCATAGCAACTGGTAAAGAAGCAGCGTGACATGGATAGTCTAAGATTTTAACATCTAAAACAGTAGTAACACCACCTAAACCTTGTGCTCCAATTCCTATTTTGTTAATGTCTTCATAAAGTTTAAGTCTTAACTCTTCAAGAGCATTTTGAGGACCTCTAGCTTTTAATTCATGAATGTCAACGTGATCCATTAATGATTCTTTAGCTAATAACATAGCTTTTTCTGGATTTCCACCAATTCCAATTCCTAAGATACCAGGAGGACACCATCCTGCACCCATTTGTCTTACATTATCCATAACCCAGTCATAGATTGAATCAGATGGATTTAATACTGCAAATTTAGATTTGTTCTCAGAACCACCACCTTTAGCAGCTACTGTAATATCAATTTTATCAGAGTTATCTACACTCATGTGAATAACTGCTGGTGTATTATTTTTAGTATTTTTTCTCTCACCTGCTGGGTCAGAAACTACTGAAAATCTTAAAGTATTATCTGGATCAGTATAGCCTTTAGCTACACCATCATTTAAAATATCTTCTAATTCTCTCGAAATATCAAGTTTAGCATTTAAACCAACTTTTACAAAAATGTTGATTGATCCAGTATCTTGACATAAAGGTCTGTGACCCATTGCACACATTTTTGAGTTAATTAAAATTTGTCCGATAGCATTCTTTGCTGATTCAGATTGTTCTTTTTCATAAGCCTCAACCATTCCTTCTACGAAATCAGTTGGGTGATAATATGAAATGTATTGACATGCTCCTGCAACACTATCAATAATATCTTGTTCTGTAATAACGCTCATTTGTTCCCTTTTCTTTAGAAATTGTAAATATTATACCTATGTAATTATGAAAAAAATCTTTTTTCATAAAATCTTAACAATTTTATTTTAAAAAAGTGTTAACTCTTAACAGCTATATAAATAATTGATATTTTAACTAAAGATTATTAAGTAAAAAAAAGGTTTGTTTTATAAGAAAAAAAATTAAGTAATTTATAAGAAGTTAATCTAAGGCAAAAGCCTTAGATTATTGTTATTAAGAGAAGAATCTTGTATTAACTTCTTCCATTAATTTAGCACCAGAGAAGTGAGCTCTTTGTACTAATTCCCAGAAATATCTGTAAGTAGCTCTATCGTGTAACTCACCATCATATTGGATTGGTCCCCACTCAGCATCTTGTGCAGCTAAAAGAATATTTTGTGCAGCTTCTAACTCAGTGAAGTCTGGTTTCATAGCATCAACGATTGCTTGTACTTGTGTTGGGTAAATTGACCACATTCTCATGAATCCAAACTCGTTTCTTGCTCTTTCTGCATCTTTGTAAGTTTGGTATGGGTTTTTAAGATCAAGTGTTACGTTGTGTGCTGGAATAACATGATTTTGGATTGCAGCTTGTGCAACTTTTGCTTTAGCAGCTCCAATTAATCTGTGATCAAATTGACCTGGGCTTCTCATGTTAATTGCTGGAATTGCACCTTGGTATCCTGATACGAAGTCCATTAATCCAAAGTCTAATACTTGTAACCATGGTAATGTAGCGATTTTTTCTACATCTTGTAAAGCACCATGAGTTTCAATTAAGATATGAATTGGAATCTCTCTTGAAATACCAGATTTTTTTGCTACTTCTTGGATGTACTCAATTTGAGTTTTTACATCTTCGTAAGAAGTTGATTTTGGTAATGTAATGTATGCTAGTTTTTCACCAGCACCAGGAACTAAAATATCAACATCTTGTCTCCAATCTGGATGAGAGAAATCGTGGATTCTTGTACCAGCCATTCCATATGGGTTATCTTCAGAGTTAACAACTCTAACGATCATTTCTGCATGCTCAACTTCTTTACCAGTTTCTGCTCCATCTTCACAATCACAAGTAATATCGAAAACAGGTCCAAGCTTTCTTTGCATATCAAAACCTTTTTTGATAAGCTTTTCACTTCCTGCAAAGTGCTCACAAGTTGGGATAATTGGTAAAGATTTACCAGATTCAAATAGTGCTTCGTTTGGGTGTGTCATTATAATTTCCTTCCTTTTTTAAAATTAAATTTATTTTTGTGTTTTTTTCTTTGGAATGATTACCGTGTAATCTAAATCAAGTACTACATTCTTTAAGTACTTACCATCTTCACCTTTTGGTGACTCAATTTCATCAGATTTTTGATTTTTAAGGGCAATTGTTCTTAATCTTAATAATCCAATATCATCTCTCTTATGATCAATAGTATCTAAAACTTCTGTGTAAGCATAGATAGTATCACCAGCATAAGTTGGGTTTGCATGAGCACCAGAGTTAATAGCATACATCCATTGTGCATTTTGTAAACCATTAAATGAAATAGCTCTGGCCATTGATATTACAATTCCCCCATACATTAATCTCTCTCCCATAGGAGTAGATTTCATCATATGGTCATTGAAGTGTACTTTTGCATTGTTTTGGTATAACTTAGTTGCTAAAGTATGATCACTGTTATCAATTGTAATACCTTCTGGGTGATTTAATCTTTCACCTTTTTCATAATCTTCAAAGAAAAACTTTCCACCAGATGCGTTAGTATCAACACATTTGATTTCTGGTATATTGATTTCATCTAGAATTGGAGTAGACTCAGCAAAAGTAGGAATCTCTTTAATTCCTGTTGTTGTAGTCTTGTCCTTTTTGTGAACCATTACCCATCTTTTGAAGTTTAATACTTCCTCACCTTTTTGGTTTACACCAATAGAGTGAACATAAACAACTCCAGATTTACCATTTGAGTTCTCTTTTAATCCAATAACAGTTGAAGTCATTGAAACAGTGTCCCCAATGTAAACAGGATTAGGGAAAGAAATCTCTGCATAACCTAAGTTAGCAATAGCATTTAACGAAATATCTTGTACCGACTTACCAAATGTTAAGTGGAAGTTTAATGTATCGTCAATAGGTCTTTTTTCATATCCCATTTCTTGAGCAACTACATCAGATGAATGTAATGCAAATCTAGAACCAGTAAAAGCAATGTATAAAGATACATCACCTTCACTTACTGTTCTTGGAAGTGGGTGTACTATTTTTTGACCAATTGAAAAGTCTTCGAAAAAGTTTCCAACGTTAATTTTAGACACTTAGTTCTCCTTATTTACCAAATAGGTTTTGACCTAATGATTTATATGTTTCATATAAAGCAATCATTTTTCTAGCCCATTTAATTCTAGCACCATCAACAAGTTTATTGTTGTGTAAGATTACTTCTTTACCTTCTTTTTTAGCTTCTTCATATGATGCAATCATAGCTTCATAGTTTTCAACTTCTTTTTGTTTTGGAGTAAAGATATCATTGATGTACTCAATTTGGATTGGGTGAATTAATGATTTACCATCAAATCCTAAGTTAAATGCATCTTTAGTTGAATCTTCACAAGCAAACTCATCATGTACATCAAAATGAGGACCATCAATAACAATCTTACCGTATGCTTTTGCAGCAAGTGCAATTTGCGATAGGTAATTAAACATTGCTTTAGAACCTTTTTTAATATCAATTTGAAGTCTATTAGCTAATTTATTTGAACCTGCAACTACAACTGCAACTTTTGGACTAGCTGCACAAATTTCTTGGATATTTAGTACAGATAATGGAGTTTCAATCATAATCATAAGTGTTAAATTAGGATTTATTTCTTCAATTAATTTAACAGCTTCGTTTACTTGCTCGGCTGTTTCAATTTTTGAGAATAGTAAAGCATCTAGTTCAACTTCTTTTGCTAATTCTAAATCTTTTGCAATATCTTCAGATCCTAAGTTGTTAATTCTAAGAACTCTCTCAGACTCACCAAACTTACAACCTTGCTCTTTGTAAACAGTTCTAATTGTTTCTCTTCCTGCTTCTCTTTGCTCAGGTAAGATAGCTTCTAAGTCAAAAATAACAGTATCTGCTAATACAGATTTTGCTTTTTCAACATTATGTTTATTATAAGAAGGTACAAATAACATAGATCTTCTAGCTTTGTACTCAACAATCTCTTCACCTGTTTCTTTTGCATGGTATTGATCATGTAAGTTTTTAACTAATTGTTTTCTTAAAACTTTACCATTTTTAGTTCTTGGGTAATCACTTAGTCCAAAAATAAACTTAGGTGCTTTATATTTAGCTAGATTATCTTGAGCAAATTTTAAAATTTCAGCTTCTTTTTCTTCTGATAAAGTATCATGTCCAATTACTGCAATTGCAACAAGTGTTTTATCTTTGGCAATATCTAAACCAAATGCAACACAATCAGCTACATCGTTATTAGTTTTTACAACTCTTTCAATCTCGTGTGGAGATACTCTGAATCCCATAGTATTGATAATATCATCTTTTCTACCAATGAACCAGATGTATCCATCTTCATCTTTCTTAGCATAATCACCAGTAAAGAACCATCCATTATGTCTAGCTTTTCTAGTCTCTTCTTCTAGTTGCCAGTACTCTAAGAATAATCCTGGATCATCTTCACCAATACAAATCATACCTTCAGTTCCATCTTCTACTTCTTCTAAAGTATCAGGATCAAGTAGTTTTACTGTATGTCCAGGTTGAACGAATCCAGCAGAACCAGGTCTAATTGGGTTATTCTTAGAGTGTGAAATATAGTATGAACACTCAGACATACCAATAGCTTCAAAAATATCTTGTTTAAATCTTTCTCTCCAAAGACCAATCATCTCATCAGATAAGTGCTCACCAGCAGACATACAATATCTTAATGATGGACAATCTTCAGCTGTGAAATCAGTCTTTTGAATGATTTGTCTATAAATTGTAGGTACTCCAATAAAGATAGTACATTTATGTTTTTTAATTAAATCAATCCATGTTCCAGCTTCATTTGCACCTTCATATGCAATTACTGTATGACCATTAAATAATGGATCCATTAAAGCAGAACCTAATACATAAGTCCAGTTAAATTTACCAGAGTGCATGATTCTATCATTCTCTTTAAAATCAAACCAGTATTCAGTTGCAGGAGTTCTACCTACAAGTGATCTATGAGAGTGTAAAACACCCTTTGGATAACCAGTTGTACCTGATGTATATACTAAGTAAGCTGGCTCACCAGATTTTGACTTATAGTGATTAGGAGTTGTATCTGTTTGCTCTAAAATTTCAGTTAAAGCGTAAACATTCATTCCTTTTGGTACTTTTAACTCAGAAACACTATCAATACCTGCAACAATAATTGTTTTTAGGTTATCTAAGTTTTCTAAGTATGGAGTTAAATTTTCATACATAGTTGCACTTAATACAATAGCCCTTGCTTGTGAATCTTCTGCAAGATATTTTACTTCAGAACCTGATAATAAAGTTGAAGTTGGAACTGCAATAATTCCTGCTTTAATAGCACCAAAGAAAGAAATAGGGTATGCAAGTGAATTCTTTAAACAAACTAGTACTCTATCTCTAGCTTCAAAACCTAAACCTTGTAAGAAGTTACAAATTTGGTCAGATTTTTGTGCTAAATCTTTATATGAAATTTCATCAGTACCTAACTTATCATCTTCGATAATCATAGCAGTGCTGTTTTCTTTTGTTGTTCCTACGTGAGCAGAAGTACAAGCAACACCGATATTTAAAAATTCAGGTATTTCAATTTTGATATTTGAACTCATATTATAACTCCTTATTAGATTTGACCGTATGGCCAGTTTTCTTTAAATGTATGAATTGGCATTTTATTTAATACAGTTAATGCAAATAACTCATCTTCTTTTGGTAATGCTCTTAATGCATATGCTCTTAATAAATTTTGTAATGACTTACCGAACATTGGTGGATCTAACATCTCACCTTCATATCTAATCGCACCAGATAATAATGCATCTGCTTCAATAGCAGCTTTTAATATAGATACATCTTTAGCAATCTCTTTTGGAGATGGCGTAAATGCAACTTTACATACATTAATATGATTAGGAGTAATTACTTGCTTACCTGTAAGACCCATTGCACACTCTTTTTTAGCATGAGCGTAAACTTGTCTTGAAGCTTCATCACCATGTAAATCTAACCATCTTCTGATATCTTTTTTCTCTAAACAATTGTCAGGTAAAGAGTGTGGTGTTAACATTACTTCAACCCCTCCAATTACACCTGTACCTTTTACTCTTGCTTCCATAGTTAACATATTAAAGAAAGTCTCTAATTCATTAATCCATCCAGTTGGAGTAATTTTGTATGCCATTGCTTTTGAGAAGTCATGAATACCAAATACAACATGTTTAACTGTTGAATGCTCCATTAATCTATCAGCAATTTGAAGTGATTTTGGGTGTTCAATAATTGGTTGAATTGTTAAGTTACTTCCAATAGATACTAACCAAGAAGATAAATCTCTAATCTCAGCTGAACCATAAACCTCTCCAGCTTTTGCTAAAACAATTACATCAACATATTTGTGAATTTGTTTTAACATTTTTAAGTCTTCTTCATACTCATCTGTTCTAAATGGGTTGATTCTAACTGCTATTTGAAAGTTTCTCTCTGGGAACTTTGGAAGTTCTTGAATTAATAACTCTCTTGACATAGCTTTTTGTCTACAACCGTCTTCTAAGTCAAAAAGTACAGTATGTGCTTTTGTTTTATAAGCATGTTTTTGTAATCTAAGCTTTGCTTGCTCCATACTCTCGTATGTTCCGTCTAATGGATTAAACTTAATTGGAGGGTAGTATATTTGAATACCTGGCCAGTGTCCACCAAGAACTGGTGTTAAGTCATCATTTGCCGTTAATTTAGATAAATCTATTGCAGAAGTCATCTTACTTTACCTTTCTTTATTGTTTTGTGCTTTTATATTTGCTTCTTGTTTTTAATCTCACTGATTATAGCTTATTAAAAACGAACGAGAAAGTTATACAGCATTTAAAATGAATTGTTTTCATATTATTTAAAATAGCAATTTTATTTAAGATTAGATTTATATTTATAATAAAAGTAGGTATTTATGGTGCTTTGAAGCACTATAAATGTAAAAAAAGTGTATAAAAAGGCTAGGTTTTAACTATAAATAAAAGACTGAAAAAAACTAAAATTTTATAAATTTTGAAATTTTTTGTAAAAAAATCAGTTTTTCTCAAAAATTTAAATAAAAAATCTAAAGGTCATTTAGATAGTTTATTTCACTAAAATAGTCTTTTAAAAATGGAAGTGAAACTTCCTCAAAACTATCTTTATCTTCATATAAATTTATGAAGAACTCAAAATCAATATTTCTAGTTTCTAAAGCTTGGATTGAAAGTAAGGTGTCGTTTATACATCCTAGCTTTGATGGAGTGATTAAAAAAGCTTGAGCTTGAAACTCTTTTATTAAGTCAATAATAAATATATCTTTTTCAATAGGAACCATTAGTCCTCCTGCTCCTTCTATGATTAGAACATCACACATTTTTTGAAGTTCTTTTTGTTTTTGTTTTAAAAACTCTATATCTATAGTGATATCTCCTTTTGATACATAAGGAGCTGCTGGGAGTTTAAATTGATAGGGAACTATGTCATTTATAGTTACATCAAAATCTTCATTTAACTGTTTTACTAGCTTTAGCATCTTTGTTCCATCTAAAGGAGAGTCTATAACTCCTGTTTCACAAGGTTTAAAATATCCTACTTTTAAACCTAAACTTGCAAAATGTCTTAAAAACTTTTCACTTGCATAAGTTTTTCCTACGTCTGTATTTGTAGCAGTTACAAATATTGTCTTGTTTTTATAATAATCTTTTTGTTTTAGCATATAATTTTCTTTTTGGTATAATTTATGTATTTTAAAATAAATTATATTTTATCACATAAAAGGTTTGAAGTGAGTAACGAAATAGAAATAGAATTAGATGATGAATTAGATTTAGAAGAACCAAAAAAGTTTAAGGTTTTACTATTAAATGATGATTACTCAACAATGGACTTTGTTATAGATGTATTAGTAAAAGTTTTTAGAAAGTCTGTTGATGAAGCATCAAGTATTATGATGAATATTCATAATAAGGGTAAGGAAGTTTGTGGGGTTTATACTCATGAAATCGCAGCAACAAAAGTTGCACAAGTAAAAACAATGGCAAGAGAGAAGGGATTTCCTTTAAAAGCTGTTATGGAAGAAGAGTAAAAAATGATAAGTAATGAGCTAAGAAATATTTTTGCACAAGCTGTAAGCTATGCAAAAAGTAGTAAACATGAGTATTTAACAAGTGAACATATTTTTTTAATGTTACTACACGATGAGACTATCGAAAATCTATTTATTGATTTAGGAGTTGATTCAAATAAGCTTTTTGATGAGGCTAAAAAATATATTGATGAGAATACACCAGTATTACCAGAAGGTGTTGAAGATGAGCCTATTGAGACTGTATCTTTAACATCAACTATTGAATATATGGTAGCACATACCCACACAAGTGGAAAGCAAAAAGCAAATGTTGAAGATATGTTTGTTGCACTTATAAAAGATGAAAAGTCTTATTCTTCTTATCTATTGAAAAAAGCAGGAATTCAAAAAGTAGATATACTTGAAGAGATTTCTCATAAAGAAGTAGATGAAGATATGGATGACTCTAGAATAGGTAAAGAAAAAGAGAATAAAGTATTAGATCAAAACTCAACTGAGTTAGTTGAACTTGCAAAAAAAGGTGAGATTGATCCTGTAATTGGAAGAGAAAAAGAGATTTCAAGAGTTATTGAAATACTTTCAAGAAGAAAGAAAAATAATCCTATTTTAGTTGGTGAACCAGGTGTTGGTAAAACTGCAATTGCTGAAGGTTTAGCTTTAGAAATAGCAAATGAAAAAGTACCTGAGTTTTTAAATAATGCAAAAGTATTTTCACTTGATATGGGTTCTATGATTGCAGGGACTAAATATAGAGGTGACTTTGAGAAAAAGTTAAAATCACTTTTAAAAGAAGTAGTAAAAGTTCCAAATGCAATTTTATTTATTGATGAAATTCATACAATAGTTGGTGCAGGAAGTGTTGGTGGAAGTGCTATGGATGCTTCAAATATTTTAAAGCCAATGCTTGCAAATGGAAAGCTAAGATGTATAGGAGCTACTACATTTGCTGAGTTTAGAAATGATTTTTCAAAAGATAAAGCTTTAAGTAGAAGATTTGCTAAAGTAGATGTTGAAGAGCCATCAACTGAAGATGCTATTACTATATTAGAAGGCTTAAAGTCTAAATATGAAGAGTTCCATGGTATTAAGTACTCAAAAGGTGCTATCCAAAGTGCTGTTGAGTTAAGTAAAAAATATATTACGGATAGATTCTTACCTGATTGTGCTATTGATGTTATAGATGAGGTTGGGGCTTCAAAGAAGATTGGTTTAGCTACTAGTAAAACAAAAACTAAAAACAATCTTACAGTATCAGCAAAAGATATAGAGCTTACAGTTTCAAAAATGGCACATATCCCAGCTAGAAGTGCTACTAAGTCTGATTTAACTTTATTAAAATCTTTAGAGAAAAATATGCAAAAAAGAGTATTTGGACAAGATGATGCAATCTCTGCAATTACTCAGTCAATCAAAAGAAATAAAGCAGGTCTTGGACTTGATAAAAAACCTATTGGAAGTTTTCTTTTCACTGGACCTACTGGTGTTGGTAAAACAGAAGTTGCAAAAGAGTTATCAAATCAATTAGGTGTACATTTTGAGAGATTTGATATGAGTGAATATATGGAAGCTCATACAATTTCAAGACTTATTGGAGCTCCTGCTGGATATGTAGGATTTGAGCAAGGTGGACTTTTAACAGAAGCTATTAGAAAACATCCTCATACGGTTTTATTACTTGATGAGATTGAAAAAGCTCATCCTGATTTAATGTCTATATTACTTCAAGTTATGGATAATGCTGAGCTTACTGACAACTCAGGAAATAAAGCAGATTTCCAAAATGTGATTTTGATTATGACATCAAATCTTGGTGCTACAGAAGCTAATGTTATGGGATTTGCTAAAGATGATGGTCTAAATGAGAATAAAGCCATCAATAAATTCTTTGCACCTGAGTTTAGAAATAGACTTGATAACATTGTATCTTTTGCACCACTTAGTTCTGATGTAGTAGCAAAAGTTGCAGGTAAATTTATAGAAGACTTAGAAGAGGCATTAGTTGATAAGAATATCAAGATTTCTATTACAGCGAAAGCTAAAAAAGAGTTAGCACTATTAGGTTATGATAAAGCTATGGGAGCTAGACCTCTTAATAGAGTTATTTCTGAGAAAATCAAAAATGTACTTACAGATGAGATCTTATTTGGTAAGCTTAAAAAAGGCGGACAAGTTAAGATTGATTATAAAGAAGATTTTACATTCGAATATAAGCCACTTTAACAAGTGGCTTTTTTTAAACTCTAAAATATAATTAAACTAATATTAAGAATTGTTTAAACTAAAAGATGAGATAATTAGGAATACAATTTGTATAAATGATACTTTTTAGATTTTATGAAAGGAGTTTACTATGAGATTAAATACAAACATATCAGCTTATATAGCATATGTAAATTATAATACTACTAGTAACCTCTATCAAAAATCTTTAGAAAGATTATCAAGTGGACTTAGAATAAATAGTGCAAGTGATGATCCCTCAGGTCTTGCTATAGCTGATAAACTAAGAACTCAAGCAAATTCAGTAAAACAAAGTATTGAAAATGCAAACTCAGCAATAGCTTTAACTCAAATTGCCGATAAAGCAATGAGTGAACAATCAAATATAATAGATATAATCAAATCAAAACTTATTCAAGCAAGAACTGCTACAACAAATAGTGAAGGTAGAGAAGCCATAAGAAAAGATATTGTTAAATATATTGAACAACTTGATAACATAGCTTCACAGACTAACTATAATGGTATATCTTTACTTCAACAAGGAAGTGATGATGATACATTTTCAAATGAACTATCTTTTCAAATAGGTGAGAGAGCAAAGGATACTATAAAGCTAAGTGGTGTTAGATCAAACAGTACAGGTTTAAATCTAACAGCTTTAAAAAATTTGGGTGAGGGTGCACTTACAGCAGATGTAGCTGCTACAAATATGAGCGTACTTGATGATGCTTTAACTACTTTAAACTCTTTTAGATCAGAATTTGGTTCTACTCAAAATCAACTAGAATCATCTATTAGATATATGATGACTATGGAAACAAATCTAAGAGCTAGTGAGTCTACTATTAGAGATGTGGATTATGCAAAAGAGGTTATGAATTTAAATAGATTAAAAATTGCAATGGAAGCTGGTATGTATGCTATTGCTCAAGCAAGTAGAATCCAAGATATCATGCTTAAATATTTATTTAAATAATATATTCTGATTATTAACACAATTACTATACAATATAAAAGTATACTTCCAAAAATTTAGTGCTTATTTAGCAAATATAAAGTAAAATAAAAAATTATTAATCAAAAGGATTAGAACATGAGAAACATTTTATTAAGTTCAGCTGTTGCTGTATTACTATTTACAGGTTGTACTGAAGAAAAAAAAGAAGAAACAACTACGAATGTTGAAGTAAAAGAAGAAGTGCAAGCAAAAGTAGAGCCAACAACAAAAGAAGTTGTTGCAAAAGCAGCCGATGAAGTTAAGAATACTGTTACTAAAGCTGCTGAAGATATTTCTAAATCAGTAGCTACTGCTGCATCAAAAGTAGCTGAAGATACACCTGCTATGGTTGATGAAACAGTTCAAAAAACAAAAGAAGTTGTAAATGATACTGTTGAAAAAACTAAAGAGGTAGTTGATAGTGTAAGTAAAGAAGCTGCTGCTATGGTTGATTCTATGACTAAAGAAAAAGAAGAAGTAAAACCAGCTGTAAATGGTCAAGCTTTATTTGCTTCATGTGCTGCATGTCATGGACAAAATGGTGAAAAAGCTGCACTTGGAAAATCTCAAATTATAAAAGGATGGGATAAACAAAAAGTTCTTGATGCTTTAAATGGATATAAAAATGGAACTTATGGTGGAGCTATGAAAGGTGTTATGACTGGACAAGTTACTACTAAAACTGATGCTGAAATTGATGCATTAGCTACTTATATCTCAAATTTATAAAATAAATAAAGTAGGTTTTCCTACTTTATTTTACTTCTTTAACTTATTTGTTATAATCTTCAAAAATGAAGGTTACTTTTGAATCTAAATATATATCCATTGGATAAATACTCTTTTAACTTTCCTAATCCTTTATATGCAAATGATGAAGGTCTTATTGCTCATGGTGGTGATTTAAATCCAAATAGAATAATCACTGCATATACAAAAGGAATATTTCCTTGGTATAATCAAAATGACCCAATACTATGGTGGTCTCCAAATCCTAGAATGGTATTAGATTTAGATGAGTTTAAAGTATCTAAAAGCTTAGGTAAAACAATAAGCAAAAATATTTATGAAGTAAAATTTGATTGTAATTTTGAACAAACAATAATTGAGTGTGCAAATGCAAGAAAACATAAAGAAGGTACTTGGATATTGGATGGAGTGATAGAAGCTTATGTAAAGTTGCATGAAATGGGTTTTGCTCACTCTTTTGAAGCATATCTGGATAATAAATTAGTAGGTGGTGGTTATGGAATAAATATAGGAAATATCTTTTGTGGAGAGTCGATGTTTGCTAAAAAAAGTGATGCTTCCAAAGTTGCTTTGTACTATTTAGTACAAAGACTTAAAAATAATGGTTTTAAACTTATTGATTGTCAAGTCCCAAGTTCTCATCTTCAATCACTTGGAGCAAAAAATATATCAAGAGAAGAGTTTTTATCTTTGGTTGAAAAATCTGTTTGTAGTCCTCATGAATTCTAAATCATAAGTTCTAATTGATTGTCAAAAAACTCTCTGTTTGTATTTAGTATTTTTTTTGCTAAAGATTTTGGTTCTATTACTAAAAGATGTGGTTGCCATTTTTTTAGTTCAAATAATATTTCATTTTCGCTTGTGATGTTTAGAGATAGTTCAATAGAATTATCCTCATATTTTTTAACAATAATTTGTGAAGAGTTAAGAGGTCTTCTAATAAAATATTTTGCAATTTGACTTTTTGCTAAAAGTCTTATTTCAAAGAACTCTTCATTTGGTTCAAACCAGACATTTATTGCAAGTTTTAGTTTTTCAATTGCTTTTGGATTTTCTTTATATGTTTTGTCTGTAGAGATTAAAGACTCAATATCTTTTATATAAAAAGTTTTTAGTTTATTTGATAAAATATCATTTCCATAAAGATACCAGTACCCATCAAAAGTAGTTATTTTATAAGGTTCAATGAATCTATATTTATCTTTATATTGGAACTCAACTTGGGTTTTATTTTTGATACTTTCTTGTATATTTTTTATAATATTTGTTTTATTACTTATATCTTCTATTTCAATTTTAGAAAAAATAGGAGTTTCATGTTGGTTTTGTATCTTAGAAAATAATTTATTTGTGCTAGTGCTAAAAGTGCTTCCCATAGATAAAGATAATTCTTTTAATATATCTAAAACCAAGTCTTCTTCAAAGCTTAAATTCTTATCTATACTATGACCATCTTTGACTTTCCATTTATGTCCACTTTTTTCAATAGGTAGCTTTGAGGCTAAACGTTCATTGAAATCACGTTGTATTGTTTTTGTGGATACATTGTATTCAATCGCTAAATCTTTTACACTTAAAATCCCCCCCCCTCTCTTAGGCGTTGCCAAATAGAAGTTAGTCTAAAAAGTATCTTATCATAATCATGTTTTTTCATAAGTTTTTCCTAGTATAAAAACGGACATTATAATGTCTACTAAGTATAGTAAACTTTTTATAAATATTCAAAAAGGATAAAAAATGGAACTTTTTATGTTTGTAGGAATGCTATATATGATATACGATACTTTTTTTGAAGAGGATGAGAAGTTTGTATAAAAACTGTTATTTTAATATGTATTTAATTTTTTTAAAATAATAAAGCGATAAAATAGTGATGTAAAAAATGGAGTTAATATGAAATACTTTGAACTAATATGCACAGCATTTATAAAAGAAGACATAGAGTTTGTAAATAGTTTTGATGTAATCTCAAAATTTATAAATTTTTCTATGTTAAAAGATGAAAGACTAAAACAGTTACATGGACAAAAAGGCTTTAAGGCTTATAGTTTTGGTGGGTTTTATCCCCTTGAAAAAGATAAACTCTATAAGAAAGGAAAAATTTATAATTTTACTCTTCGTTCACTTGATGAAGAATTTATAGACTTACTGTCTAGTCATCTTCGTGAAAATATAAATAATCACTTCTTACAAATAGTTGAAACAAATAAAAAAGTCGTAAAACAGTTTTTTATAACAGAATTGTATAGCGCAACACCTGTAATAGTATCACTTCCAAGACAAAAAGGTGAGAAACAGATGTTTTGGAGTATCAAAGATGATATTTTTGTTTTACAAAAGCAACTTCAAGATAACTTATTAAAAAAATATAAGTCATTTTATAATGAAGACTTAAATGCTACTTCGAACTTTATACAACTTTTTGAAATAAAAAACCAAAAACCTCAATCAATTTACTTTACTAAAAAAATAAATGATAAAAAAGAGCAAAAAGTAAGACTTTTTGGAAATAAGTTTAAAATAATAGTAAATGAAGATGAAATAAGTCAAAAACTTGCATTTGTAGCACTTGCTTGTGGCTTAGGTGAGCGCCAAAGTTATGGCGGAGGGTTTGTTCTTGGGAAGGGGATTGTATGTTAAAAGAGATTGTTGATATTGGAAAAGTATCAAATGAATTAGCATCAGTTTTTACATTTAAAGGATTATCTAATTTCTATGTAGAGATTATTTTAGAATGGGATGGAAAAGAATTTAAATTCAAGCCTAACAAAACTATTCAATCTATAAATGATAGAGAAAAATATTTAGAGTTTGGTGTACATAGAGGTAAAAAAGGTAGTACATTATATTTTTTCCCTACTTCATTTATTGTAACTAAATCTGAAATTACTAAAGAGAAAAAGAAACTATTAAAGAAATTTGATAATGGATTAAAAGAGATAGAAAAGGTATATAAATTAAATAATGAAATAGAAGAAAAAAACTTTTTAAAAAAGTTAAGTAGTAAGATAGTTGATAATATAGATTCAATTTTAGATTTAGCTAATTTGGGACTTTTAAAAGCGAATGAAGAGAAAAATAAAAAAAGCGAAACTATAGCAATTGTTTTAAAATTTAAGCAGAATGATAAAACTTATTATATAAGTAGTCAAAAAAGTATTTTTAAAAAATTTGAAGAGATAGAGTTTTCTAATATTTCAGAAGAGGTATACCACGGAAGTGGAAAATTAAAACAAAGGGTAATTGGTAATTGTAATATACTAAATATAGAGACTGAACTATATTCTCCAAGTGGTAGTTTTTATTATCCATATTCTACAGATAAAGTAAATGTAAAATATGATTTAAAAGATGATAAGAACTTATTTTTACTATCAAAAGAAGCATATATAAATTTCATGATTGGAAAAACTTATTTAGAATCTTTTCATGAATTTTATTTTATGGGAATGAAATCATATATAACAGCTACATCTTTAAGTGATAACGCTTTAAATGAATTTCAAAATGATGTAAGATTATCTAAGAATAATTTTAAAGGATTTTTAGATTTAGTTAAAGATAATTTATCTAATCGAAAAGAGATTTTATTAAATTTTTATTTTTTCGAACCAGCAAAAACTGGAGGTGGTAAAGAGATAATTGAGTTTATAAAAGATGTGATCCCTTCTTATTTAGTAGAAACTTCAAAATTATTTGATGGATCATTAAAAGAGTTCTTTGAAAAACAGTTCAATCATGATTTTACAAATTTTTATTGGCAAAATCATATTTATCAAATTTATAATAAAAATGAATATAAAAAGTTTAGAACATCACTTTTTAGAAAAATTGCATTAGGAGATAAAATAGATTGTGATAATTTAATTTTATTGATGAACGAAAAAATGCAATATGATGTAAGTAAAAGAAATATGAAAGGGGCATATATTTATATTCCCAAAAAAGAGAATTATATTTTCTTAAATTGGATAGATAAATTAAATAAAGGTGAGTTAAAAATGAGCGAAGAGGAAAAAAGTCAGAAATTATTTGAAGGTAAAACTTATGAAGAAAAATTATCAAACTTTTTAAGTACGGGTAATCTTGTAAAAGATTCAGCTTCAATGAGAATAGGTGTATGCTTAGGTTTATCTATAGATATTCTTAGTTGGTCGATAAATAATTATGATAAAAAAGTTTTATCATTTGTTGGGAAAAGAGTTGAGAGAAATAGTTTAAACTCTTTACAATCTTTCATAAATGAAATATTTGCAAAGACAAAGTTTCATTCTTTTGATGGCTTGCAAAGTGTAAATAGTAGGTTAGCAACTTTAGAGATGCTAAATCTTAGTGATAGCAGTTTTAATAAAGACGAGTTTATATTTGGTTTATTTTTAGGAAATGGTTTATACACGAATATTAAATCTGAAAAAGACCCTATAAAACCAAATGAAGATGAAAAAAATAAAGGAGAAAATAATGAATAAAAGAGAGTTTATATTTTTATATGATGCAAAAGATTGTGTACCTAATGGTGATCCATTTACTGGAGAACAAAGATATGATGAAGATGTTCAAATGGCTTTAGTTTCTGATGTAAGATTAAAAAGGTATATTAGAGATTTTATTGATTTAAATTTTGAAGATGAAACTATATTTTATTCTGAAAAAGGTGCCAAAGAAACGACAGGAACAAGGGCTATACAGTTAGCAGACAATAAAAAAACAATTAAAAAAGATGATAAAAATAAAGAAGTCTATGATGAAGTTAAAAACTTAGAGAAGTTGAAGACAAAATGTATAGATGTAAGACTTTTTGGAACAGTTGTTGCTGGTAAGACAGGACAATATAATACACAAGCAACAGGTGCAGTTCAATTTAAATTATTCAATAGAACACTAAATAAAGTATTTTTACCTACGACTCAAAATACTACTATTATGAAAAGTGGTGAAGATAAAACACAAGGTTCTATGGCAACTTTTTCTTATCTTCCTTATGGGCTTTTCTCTTGTGTTGGGTATTTTAATCCAACTACAGCAGTAGAAAATCTTATAAATAAAGATTTAAAAGATTTAGAAAAAATGAAAATAGCACTTTGGAATGAAATAAATACTAAAAATACTCGTTCAAAAACTGGACAACAATCAAGGTTATTTATTGATATAGAATATAATGATGATTATTACAAAATACCAGATATTGAATATTCTATATCTTTAAAAGATGAGAAAAAGTTTAAATATAGAAAATTTGATGATATAAAAAGTGATTTGGATTTTTCAAAACTTGAATGCTTTTTAAATAAATCTGAAGATTTAATAAAAAGTGTAAGTATTTATGTAGATAGTTTCTCTTTTGAAAAAGACTTTTTACAATTAGATGATAAGCTAAAAGAGAAAGTTACTTACTTTACAATCAAAGGTAAACAAATAGAAGAGTTAAAATAAAATGAAACAAGCAATTAAATTTAGGTTAAGTGGTGATTATGCTTTATTTAAAAAGCCATTTGCTAATAATCAACCACAATCTTTTGTAATACCACCCAAAACTGCAATATTGGGCATGATAGGTGCTATTATGGGATGGAGTAAAAAAGATTATATTTTGAATCTTCCTTTTGATAAGTTTGATTATGCAGTTAAACTTTTAACTTCGAAAATAAAAAAAGATACTGTAGGTATAAATTTAATGCAAGGGAAAAGTGCAAAGTTTACTTTTAATGAAAATGCAATAAAAAATCCACCTGCTAGAGGACAAAGAAGTCCTACTAGGTACGAATTTTTAAAAGATATTAAGTGGGAAATATTTATTATAATTGATAATGATGTTGAAGAAGATAACAAAAAAGTACATGATATATTTTTTAATAGATTAAAGGATGGAAGATTTGTTTATAATCCTAATCTTGGAATGCAACAGCTTTTTGCAAAAATAGATAAAGTTGAACCTATAGAAGTAAAAGAAGCAGAAAATATTACAGATAATATTTATACTTCATTTGAAAAAGGTGTTATTGATTTCAGGATTACTAAACCTGTGGCTTTTTATAATGAGCTTATTCCTATATCTTTCAATATTGATAGAAGTTTACCAAAAACAAAGGAGATGATAAGTTTTGTAGGAGATTATAGTCTTAAGATAAAAAATAAAAAAAATTTAGAAAGTAAACTTTATGAAGATAGAGATGGAAGACTTTATCAATTCATTTAGTCTTATTTCCCATTCTGAACCACAGCGAAAACTTGTGGTTCATTTGGATGAAGTATATAAAAAGGCTAAAAAAAGATTTGATAGTTTATTGATTGATTTTGATAATTTAAGTATCTCAAAAAATGAATTTGAAGAGATGCTGAAAATAGTAGTTTATTGTCATGATTTTGGAAAAGCATCATTTTATTTTCAAAAGAAAATTATACAAGAAAAAGAACTTGAAAAAGGAGAAAAAAGACTTTCAGAGCATGGACTTATATCTGCTTTTTTTGGTTTTTTTATAGCAAGAGAAATTTTTGATTTTGATAAGAGAATATCATCTTTTGTGTTTATGGCTATTCGTTACCATCACTTAAATCTTGATGACTCAAAATCTATGCAGTTTTTTGAAGAGAATGAGTTAGAAAATATTTTAAATATCTATCAAACAATAAAAAATAATGCTGAAGAAATAGATAGATTATATAAGTATTTTTTAGAAGTTGAAAATATTACTTTAAAATTTGGTGAGTTTTTAGAAGAAGAATTTAATGAAGATGTTATTGATGAAGGATATTTTAGATTTAAAAATAATTATAAAGAAAATGATTTTTTAGTTTTTAATTTACTTTTTTCTTTACTTATTTATGCAGATAAACAAGATGCTATATTTAGGGAAGATAGTATTAATAATTTAAATACTTTAGTAGATTCTAAAAAAGTTGAAGAGTTTAAAAATGAGTATTTCAAAATTAGAGATAAAACACCATTAGATGAAGTACGTGAAAAAATATATCAGAATTTAGTATCTGAATATGATAATAATAAATCAAATGATGTGTTTTTTATAAAACTTCCAACGGGAGCTGGGAAAACTCTTCTTTTATATAAACTTGCAATAGATATTAAACAAAAGGAAACAAGTCGAAAAGTTTTTTATCTTTTACCATTTATTACACTTATTGAACAAAATGCAGGGATATTAAAAGAATTATTAGATTTTATGGATATTGATACTTCTAATAACAAAGTATTTTTAGAAAAACATTCTTTAAGTGGTGAGTTTATAGTCGATAAATCAAATGAAGAATATGATATTGATAAAAAACAATTTTTATTGGATACTTTGGATAGTGAGTTTATTGTTACCTCATTTCATCAACTTTTTTATGGAATATTTAAAAGAAAGAATTCACTTTTAAAAAGATTTCATCAGTTTTCAAATAGTGTGATTCTTATAGATGAAATACAGTTAATACCTTTAAATTTAATGTATGCAGTTTCTAAATTTTTAAAATTTATGAGTGAAGTGTTTAACTGTAAGATTATTGTTGCAAGTGCAACTTTTCCTAATATCTCAAAGGATATATTATCAAATAGTTATACGATGCAATCAGTTGATAAAATATTATCAAAAGATGAGATAGATAAGTTTTTTAATAGGTATGTGATTAATATAGATATTACAAATGAGGAAAATAATCTAAAAGTATATGAATATAAAGATTTGTTTCAAAAAATCAATGAAAAATTAAAAACTAAAAGAGATCTACTTTTTAGAGTTAATACAATAAATAGTGCTAATGCTATATATGATTATTTAATATCAATAGAAGATGAAGGTTATGAGAAAGAGGATATTTTTTTACTAACAAGTGCAATAACACCATATCATAGAAAAAAGATAATATCAAAAATCAAAAATAATTCTAAGAAAGGTATAAAACAAATAGTAGTTGCAACTCAATTAATACAAGCAGGTGTTGATATATCTTTAGAAGATGGTATTGAAGAATTAGCTCCATTAGATTTGATTATTCAATCAATGGGAAGAAGAAATAGGAGTGGTGAAAAATCTCAAATTGGAAAAGCCGATGTTATTATTATAAAAAATGATAATGGATTTCAGGGATATAAAATATATAGTGATTATGATATTGAACAAACAAGCAGGATACTTCAAGATTATAAAAGTATATCAGAAAAAGAGATTCTTGAATATAAACTATTAGATAGTTATTACAATACACAGCCTGAAATAACAAAGATTGATGAATTATTTAAAAGGCTTGAATATAAAAAAATAGATGAGTATTTTACCTTAATATCTTCTGCTCCTTTATCTTTTAGTTTTTTTATCCCTATAAATGATGAGGCTAATAAATTATGGAAGATATTAAAAGAACTTGATGAGAAAAAGAAGCTAATAGAAAAAGATAAGAATTTTTGGAAAAATATGAAAGCAATAGATAGTGAATATTCTAAAATTAAAAAAGAGATTAGTTTATATATTGTTAATCAAAATTTTTATTATAAGGGTTCTAAAGAAAAAATGATTTTTGATATTATTAGTGATTTTGAGTCTGCACATCATATTTATCTTGCTACAGATGAAGTTTTTGATATTCAAAAAGGTCTTATTTTAAATCAATATGTGAAAGATAGGATTGAGGGGTTGTTTTGGTAAATATAAATGGAACATTAATCTCATACTTTTTTATATGTAAGAAAAAATTATGGCTTCATGCAAACCGTATAAACCTAGAAGATAATAATGAAGATGTTCGAATAGGGAAAATCTTACATGAAATAAATGAAGAAAAATCTAAAAAATCTGAAATAAGTATAGAAAATATAAAAATCGACAAGCTTACAAGAGATTATTTGGTTGAGGTAAAAAAATCTGACAGTGATGTGGAGTCTGTAAAATGGCAAGTTTTACTTTATCTTTATAAACTAAAGCAAAAAGGCGTGATAAAAAAAGGCAAGATTGAGTTTATTGAGAAAAACAAACAAGATAAAAAAATACATTATATTGAACTTGATGAGCTAAGTGAAAAAAAGCTTTTAAAGATTTTGAATGAAATTGAAACTTTGATAAATCAAGATACTCCACCACAAGCAAAGTTTGAGTCAAAGTGTAGAAAATGTGCTTATTATGAGTACTGTTTTATATAAAAAAGCAAAGGGTACAAATGGCAAAAAATCATACAAGATATATATTTTCAATGGGTGAATTAAAAAGAAAGGATAATTCTATTGCTTTTATAAATAAAAAAGGCAATTTTTATATTCCTATCCAAGATACAAGAGAGCTTTATTGTATGAATGAAGTGAGTTTCAATACAAAGTTTTTAGATTTTATTTCAAAAGCTGGGATAACTTTACATCTTTTTAATTATCATGAAAATTATAGCGGAAGTTTTTATCCAAAAGAGCAGCTTGTAAGTGGAGATTTGACTATAAAACAGTCTTTATGTTTTATTGAAAAGAGATTGATTATTGCAAAACAAATAGTAAAATCCATAGCTTTAAATATTCATGAGGTTTTGTATCACTATTTTAGACATGGAAAAAAAGAGTTGAAGAATTATCTTGATTGGTTAAAAAGTGATGTTGAAAGATTTTTAGAAAAAGAGCTTACAATTGAACAAATACTTTTTATAGAAGGTCAAGTTTGGTCGCGGTTTTATGATAGTTTTAAATATTTTTTACCTGAAGATTTTATAATGAATAAAAGAGTAAAAAGACCACCTGATAATCCTATCAATGCACTTGTAAGCTTTGGAAATACATTGCTTTATACAAAAACTATTTCAAATTTATATGAAACTCACCTAAACCAAACAATCAGCTTTTTGCACTCTCCAAGAGAAGGAAGATTTAGTTTAAGTCTTGATATAAGTGAAGCTTTTAAGCCTATAATAGTTTTTAAAACTATATTTGATTTAGTTGGTAAAAAGAGGCTTCAAGTAAGTAAGCATTTTGATAAAAGTTTAAATTATGCTTTATTAAATGATGAAGGAAAAAAGATTTTTATTGATGCTTTTGAAACAAGAATAAATGAAACTTTTATGCACAAAAGATTAAAAAGAAAAACAAGTTATAAAAACTGCATAAAGTTAGATGGGTATAAACTTATTAAGTATATTGTGGAAGATAAAGAGTTTAAACCTTTTAGTTTAAAAGAGAAAATATAAGGAGGTGTTTATGGCAAGTAAGAAACAAAATTTTAATTATAATTATGTTTTTTTATTTTATGATATTGCAGATGAATTTAGTGAAGCGGGAAAATATAGAGTTGCCAAGGTTTTTAAAATCTGTAAACAATACTTAAAACATCATCAAAAGTCTATCTTTAGGGGTAATATTACTCCATCACATCAAATAATGCTCGAAAATAAACTAAAAAAAGTAATAGATAAAGACTTAGATTTTATTTCCATAATCAAAGTACAAAACTCAGGAAGTTTTGCAGAAATTACTCTTGGTTCAAACAAAAAAGAATCTGAATCAATTTTTATATAATTTTCCAATCTACTTAAAAACAATATCATCTAAAAATAGCTATAATATCGTACTTTTAAAGAGTTCTTTTACAATTTATTGTTTTTATAATAATTGTTTGGAAAAACTTTTTGAAAAGACCTTTTTATGGGAAAGATGATTTTATGATGAACGATTTTATCTTCCTTGAACCAAAACATATGATGTATTGAAATACTGATAACATAGTATTTAAAAGAAATTCATCTTTTCTTGAACCAAAACATATGATGTATTGAAATCAGATAGTATAGAGATTGTATATGAAATAAATCATGCTTGAACCAAAACATATGATGTATTGAAATAGGGGATAATCCGAAATACAATGCTGAAATGTTTCTTGAACCAAAACATATGATGTATTGAAATCTGAGAGTTGCACATTTTTTAGCACAAGTAAGAGAAGCTTGAACCAAAACATATGATGTATTGAAATATAATTATAAATATAAAAATAGAGGATATTACGCCTCTTGAACCAAAACATATGATGTATTGAAATCAGTTATTATTTGATGCAGCAGACACAGCAGGCCACTTGAACCAAAACATATGATGTATTGAAATAGCATTAGATAAGGAAACAGAAAGACAATTTGGTTTCTTGAACCAAAACATATGATGTATTGAAATACAGACATAAACGGAAGAGTATACGCTTCTATCCACTTGAACCAAAACATATGATGTATTGAAATAGCTTTTCCATTATTATTTAACTTTCAACAAATTGGCTTGAACCAAAACATATGATGTATTGAAATAACAATTAGTAGATGATTTTTTGTAATTCAATAAGCTTGAACCAAAACATATGATGTATTGAAATAAAAGAAATGATTGTTCCAGCTAATTTTGCAGAAGCTTGAACCAAAACATATGATGTATTGAAATATTGATGAAGATAAAATAAATACTTTTATAGACTTCTTGAACCAAAACATATGATGTATTGAAATAAGCAAAATTTAGAATTAAGCCCTACAATTGCAAATCTTGAACCAAAACATATGATGTATTGAAATGGGAAACTTAGAGTTACAAATGATGGTGCAGACAATCTTGAACCAAAACATATGATGTATTGAAATTTTGCTAAATAAACTTGCATTCTTAGTTTCTCGTGTCTTGAACCAAAACATATGATGTATTGAAATGTTAATTGTGATTTTAAAGAATATGCAAAAAGCAAACTTGAACCAAAACATATGATGTATTGAAATCACTATCTCTATGAACTTTTGAATATCTTTGAGTCCTTGAACCAAAACATATGATGTATTGAAATTTTATAATCTTTTGGCACATGGCAGTTGTAATATCCTTGAACCAAAACATATGATGTATTGAAATGTTCCTGCATTGATAAAAGTTCTATCTAATACATAACTTGAACCAAAACATATGATGTATTGAAATTAAAGAGTATTAACTCTCACTTTCAGCCATTGTCTTCTTGAACCAAAACATATGATGTATTGAAATTAGGGAATATCTATACTCTTAGAACTGGATCAGAGCCTTGAACCAAAACATATGATGTATTGAAATTTACTACAAGAGACAAGCTCTCTTAAGAAACTTTGCTTGAACCAAAACATATGATGTATTGAAATAATGTTAGATCTAGAAGAGATAGCAGAGTTAGACTTCTTGAACCAAAACATATGATGTATTGAAATAACTCTAGAGAGAGCTTTTAAGATCCCTGAGATAAACTTGAACCAAAACATATGATGTATTGAAATTAGGCTATTTTTGTTAAATTCATAATCTTAAGCCTCTTGAACCAAAACATATGATGTATTGAAATATTTGAAAAGATATCAGATTATAAAATTAAAGTTACCTTGAACCAAAACATATGATGTATTGAAATAAAATATCATAAAGTAGAAACAGAGGAAGCTATCCTTGAACCAAAACATATGATGTATTGAAATTTTATTGTAGTCCATTGACTACGACTGTAAAACATTCTTGAACCAAAACATATGATGTATTGAAATGACTTATTTACAGGTCGATATTACTAAAGCTAAATACTTGAACCAAAACATATGATGTATTGAAATTATGGAGTAGTTACCTTAAAAAAAATAGATACTACTCTTGAACCAAAACATATGATGTATTGAAATAGAGATCAAGACTTCATGCGATCACATACAATCAGCTTGAACCAAAACATATGATGTATTGAAATAATACAGCTTCATCACTAAATACAGCAGAAATGTTACTTGAACCAAAACATATGATGTATTGAAATAAGTATGCTGATGTATTTGGCAACTTCAAGATCTGCTTGAACCAAAACATATGATGTATTGAAATCCTGGTGTTGCTGCAGCTGCTGTTGTTTTTTGTGCTTGAACCAAAACATATGATGTATTGAAATAGCATTCAATCAACAACTTCCCAAAACAACTCTATTCTTGAACCAAAACATATGATGTATTGAAATATGGTTACATCACTAATTTCAATTGGAAGTGATTTCTTGAACCAAAACATATGATGTATTGAAATAGTAAAACTTTTACATCAATACAAGAAAATAAAGCTTGAACCAAAACATATGATGTATTGAAATCAATCTGCAATCTCATCAATTGATATTGCAGGTATACTTGAACCAAAACATATGATGTATTGAAATCAAATGGATGAGGCTACACAAGCAAAGTATGCTAATCTTGAACCAAAACATATGATGTATTGAAATGTTCTTCCAATTAGGCATATAAAGCCTTTTTGCT
>JBLWVX010000006.1:0-109415 GCA_048268245.1 Arcobacteraceae bacterium | reverse complement strand
GTCATATTTAGCACTATTATCTACTACTTTTTTGAAAAACTGTGAGCTAAATAAATCTTCATTTACTTTAAACTCTTTATCATCGTAAAGTATAAGTGTTGCTATTGAGTTGTATTTTACGTCTGCTAAATCTTGGGCTATTTTTTCATCTATTTGTATATCCATTTCTAAAATTTGTGGTGCTGGAATAGTTACAACAAGTAAATCAAAACCATCGTAACACTTAGACTTTTCATCATATAAGTACCATAATGACTCTTTTTTTATACACTTTATTATTTTTGTTTGTTTTACTAAATCTTTTTTATCTATCATTGAAGAGCAAAATTTATTTATACCATTTGTTGGGAAATATTTATTTTTTTCTTTTCTTAATATACCTTTTCTTTCAAATCTATTTGCAAAATAGATAAAATCAGGCTCTTTAGTCTCAAAGTAGGGTGTTCCATGATCTACAAATTTATCATCTATATATTTTGTACTTAGTCTTCCTCCACATCCTCTTGATTTTTCAAAGATTTTGATATCATGATTTTCATTTTTTAATCTATTATATAAATAGCATCCACTAAAGCCTGCACCAATTATAGCTATGTTCATAATATTTCCTTATTTATATATTATTCTAGCAAGAGCAAAAACAAAAAGTCCTATTGCTATTTCTTTATACTCTTTGTCTAAAAGCAAAATGAAAATTGAACTTATCATCAAAGACAAAGATACAAACTTAGGCTTTAAGTACTCTTTAACTTCTTTAGTTAAGTACTCCAACTGATTTTGCGAAATCTGAACTTCAAGGTCACCTTCACTTGCTTGTTTTAAAGTTGACTTTAAATCTTTGATTGTAAAAGGTATGTCTTTTATCTCATCTATTATAGTCTCAACTATTGAGTCTTTCGCTCCAAGAGCTTTTGGAAGATTGTCTTTTAGTATTGGCAAGATGTCTTTTACACCATTGAAGTTTTCAATATATGTTGTACCTAGTCCTTCTATGATTGCACTAACTCTTAAAATATATATAGCATCACTTGGTAATTTAAAAGGCATATTTCTAGTACTCTCCAATACTTCAAAAGCTAATTTTTGCATAGATTCACTATCAAGATTATCATTTGAAAATATATCAAACATTTTACTTGTAAACTCTGCAAGCTCGCTAGTAGGGGCTTCATAAGCAATAGTTCCAAGTCTTTTACTAGCACTAATATATAGTTCATAGTCTTGTTCATTTGCAGCTTTTATAAGTTCAATTATTGCTACTCTTTTATCATTTGGTACAGTTTTTACCATACCAAAATCAAGCATAGTTATATTTCCTTCTTTTGTGATAAGTATATTTCCAGGATGAGGATCAGCATGAAAATAACCTTTTATTAGCATTTGAGTAGTATAAAAACTAACTAAATTTGAAATAATCTTGTTAAAATCTATATTGTATTTAAGTATTGATTCCTTATCATCAAATCTAAAACCTTCTTCATAGCTCATAACAAGAGCATCATCACTACAGTATTGCTCATAAGGTATTGGGAAATTTATATCTTCATCTTTATAAGTAGAGGAAAACTTTTTAAGATTTTGAAGTTCAGTTGTTAAGCTAACCTCTTGTCTAATCATAGATGAAAACTCAACAATTACAGCTTCAATTGAGTTTTTTGTATAGTGTGAAAATAGGGGTTTGAATATTTTATTAAAAAAAGAGATTATATTTATATCTGCTATAACTCTTTGTTTTATTCCCTCACGTCTTAGTTTTACAGCTACTTTTTGTCCATCTTTTAGTTTGGCAATATGTACTTGACCTATAGATGCAGAAGCAATAGCTTTTTTTTCAAACTTTTTAAAAGGAGTATTTGAAAATGCTCTTTCAAATACCCTTTGGAAACTGTCATTTGACATTGTTGGAAGTTGGTCGTGAAGTTGTCTTAATTCACCTAAGTAATCTTCACTAAAAAAATCAGCCCGTGTTGCCAGCACTTGAGCTAATTTTATGAAACTAGCACCCAATTGTATTGTAGTGTTTTTTAAGCCTTTAGGGTCAAGAGGTTTAATCCACATAAAACTCTCTTTTTTCTTAATAACTAAATAAACAGTCATTAAAAACCTAAAGACTTTATAGACTCTTTTAGGTGAGTAGAGTTTCAGTTTAGAGAAAAAAGTTTCTATTTTAGATCCTTTTTTAATTTCTCTAAATCTTTTTTAGTTGCAAGACCAAGCTCATTAATAGCTTCTTTTAAACTATCTTTGATATGCTTTTTAAGTCTTTCTTCTTCGTCTTGCCCCTTCTTCTCCAAAGATTCTATAAAGCCTTTTACATCTGAAGAATCAATTTTACCTTTTTCTTCTAACTTCTTAAGTTCATCTTCAACTTTGTCCTTTATAACAGCAGTTGCACCTAAACCTGTAAAAATTAACTCTTTTAACATCTTAAGTCCTTTTTTTATTTATTTTATACTAAAAGCAGCGCCTTTAGTATAAAAAAATTGTCATTTCATGAATAGAAGATTACCATGGACCTTGAAACCTATTTGCTTTATGGTAAACTTTATTTTTATGTTTTGTTGCTCTACCATGAACTCTTTTTCTCCATCTTTTAAACCCATCTTTGCTTAGTAATTTTTTCATTCTTTTTTTAACTTGATTTTCTGTAAGTCCGTATTGAAGGTATATAGCATCAAAAGTTGTTCTGTCTTGCCAAGCCATTTCGATTAGTCTATTATCATCAAACTCTTGCATATCATTTTCTAATTCTTTTGGCTTTTTAGGTTTGTGTAGCTTTTTATAATACATATATTTAATCCTGAATAGTCCATATAAATTTTGATGCATCAAATTTTAAAGATGGAAGTTTTGCTAAGATACTATTTTTTGTTTCTTCAGTTATAGTTTTTGTTCTAGATAAAATCCATAAATATTCTCTATTTGGTGAGCCAACAAGTGCATATTTATACTCTTCATCAAGCATTAAAATCCAATAGTCCCCATAAAATGGTCTAAAAAAACTAACTTTAAGCTTACTATTTGTTTCGTCAACTGCATATGCAACACCAGTTGCTTGTGTTTTTTCTCCTGTTTTTATTTGAGTACAAGAGTTTATAACTTTTATATCACCATTATCTTTTAAAGAATAGTTTGCAGTCACATTTTTACATCCTTCCTCAAATCTATGTTCAAACCTTGCTATTTCATACCAAGTACCAAGATATTTTTGAACATCAACTTTATTTACTGTTTCTAAAGGAGGATTTTTTGAGCTACATCCAAAAAATAAAAATGCAGTAACTAAAAGAAGAATAATGTTTTTCATACTTGTCCTTTTTGTTTTTATTTTATATAATATATAAACTCTTTAGTAGGGTCTAAATGTAAGTTAATATCTTAAAATAAACTTAACTCTATATTTGGACGAGGTTTGTTTTAGTAGTGTAATCGCACGTTCAAAATCGCAAAAAAGCTTTTATGAGCAAATATGAGTTTTTACTATGTTTTATTAGTATTTTAAACTATAAAAAGGTTGTGTTTTGTTTACTTCAAATATAAATGAGCTAAATTTCTTAGCAAATATTAAAAAAGATAATATCAGTACTAAAAACCAAGAGTTTTTGAAAGAAATTAAAACTTCTATAGATAAAGATTTTAAAACAGATAAGACAAACAGTCTTACTTTTGAAAACATCAAAAATATAAGTCTTGAAGAAATAGAATATCTTTTTACAAATGAAGAAGATAAACAAATAGCAAAAAATTTAAGATTAGCTACACTTTTTACAAATGATGAAAACTTAAGTAAAGCCATGTTTAATACAGTATTAGGAAAACCTTTTAATCTTGGATACAATTTTTTATCAACTAAATATGAAGACAAACATAACTATTTTTCATCACAAAATTCAAATAATAGTCTAAGTGATTTACTACATAAAAGTGCAAACTATAAAATAAATAATGAAAACATGAAAACAACAGACCAAATACCACAAGAACAACTTGATGAAATTTTACTTGAAATTAACTCTTTTTCTTTTTTAGATACATTAAGTAGCTCTTATAAAAATCAATATGATACATACAAAGATGAAAATAGTGATTATTCGTTTTTATATAATGACTATTATTTACAATATGAGCAGCTAAAACAAGAGTATAAAAATATGCAAAATCAAAATGCAAATCTTATAAATCAGTTCTAAATAAGTCTTAAATAAATTCGGTCATATATTTTCTATAAAGTAGGGGAACATAGTTTTTTTGACACTTTTCATTTTTTCTCTCATCTATACTTACGGCTTTAAAAAAGGTATTCCATAAATTTTGAAACATCTGTTCATCATCAGAGACCTTTGGTTCTTCAAAATCTAAGACCTCTTTTACTCCAAGATAATAATCATTTTTTATAAAAGCAACTTTTCTGTTTATATCATGTATTATGTATTTTTGATTATTTAGTCTTTTAAAAAAATGTTTTCCTAGAAAATATACTACATTAAATTTTGTCTCAATTTTGGCATATAAACTTCCATCCTCAAGCTCTTCAAACCTCGTAAAACCAGTCATTTTATGCACATGTCTAAATAATTCTTTTTGTAGATTATCTATATAAAAAACACAAGAATTGTTTATATTAAGAAGCTCACTTTTATCTTTGAACCCATAAATAATAAAAGATAAAAGCTCTAATTCAAACTCTTTTGAATCACACATAAAAGTATTAATAATTTTTTCATAAGATTTTTTATCAAATTTTTCTTCAATTGCTTTTAGTACTTTTAGGGCATTTTCTTCATCTGTTTTTATAAGTTTTATCTCTTCTAAAACCAATGTTTTAGGTTCACTTCTTAAAATCATAGTTGGCTTATGCTTCTTATAAAACACCTCATATACTAAACTTAAAAAGCCTTCGAAACTTCCATCATATTGTAAAATCATTTTATATCTCACCTGTTATTGCACTATAATCCATATCAAATAAACTTGGTTGAATTATCTTTTTTTGAGCTGGTTTTACTATTGCTTGTTTTATATCTTCTTTGTAAAATGCCACATCTTTTTGATATTTTCCTTTGCAAGTGATAAAATATCTTGCTCTTTTTAGTGATATTTTTAGCTTTTTTAAATCTTCAAAATCTAAACTTTTAAATCTTCTAGCCTTTAGTATTTTAAATACACCTCTTACGCCAATCCCTGGTATTCTTAAAAGCTCGTCCTTACTTACTTTGTTTATTTCCATTGGAAAGTATTGTAAATTTTGAAGTGCCCAAAATGTTTTTGGATCAACATCTTCATCCAAATTTGGATTTTCTTCATCTACTATCTCATCCCAAGTAAAGTCATAAAATCTCAAAAGCCAATCAGCTTGATAAAGCCTATGTTCCCTAAGCAATGGTGGTTTTGTAATAATAGCAGGAAGATTTTTATCATCATTTACAGGAATATAAGCACTATAATAAACTCTTTTTAATAATGCTTTATCATATAAAACTGAGCTTAGTTTTAATATATCTTTATCACTCTCAGGGGTAGCACCTACTATAAGTTGTGTACTCATTCCAATAGGTTTTGTCTCTTTTTCTAAACTTATATCTCTGGCATATTTTAGGGGTTGTAGTACTTTTTCTTTTGTTTTATTTGGAGCTAAAAGTTTCAAAGATTTATTACTTGGTAGTTCTATATTTGAACTTACTCTATTTGCTAATGCTACTACTTCACGTATTAGCTCATCACAAGAACCAGGAATTAGTTTCACATGGATATAACCATTAAACTTATACTCATGTCTTAGTATTTTTAAAGCTCTAAGTATCAAGTTCATAGTATGGTCTTCATCTTTTACGATACCTGAGCTTAAAAAAAGACCTTCTATATAGTTTCTTTTATAAAAGTTTATAGTTATATCTGCAAGTTGTCTTGGAGTAAAAGCTTCTCTTCTTATATCATTTGATTTTCTATTTATACAATATGAACAATCATAAATACAATGATTTGTAAATAAGACTTTCAGTAATGATACACATCTTCCATCAGCTGTATAAGTATGACAAATTCCGCTTTTATGTGTAGCTCCTAATTCGCCTGTTTTATAGTTGCTATCACTTCCACTTGAACTACATGAAACATCATATTTTGCTGAGTCTGCTAAGACTTCCATCTTTTTGTATATACTATTTTTCATTTTGTAATTTTAGTATAAAAAATCATATACACTTAAAAATATTTCAAATTGTAATATTTAAAATTTTACTTTAAAACAATTCATTTTATCTTTATATTCATAATGTAAAAACAAGTTATGCTTATAAAGAATTTTATTTACTATACTTAATCCCAACCCAAAACCATCTCTTTGTGGTAATTCTTGAACGAAGGGTTTTATATAATGAGAAATATCTTTCTTTAATTCTAAACCTGAATTTTTGACTATAATTTCTTTATTTTTAATCTCTATAAATATTGGATTTTTGGTAGTGTATTTTAAAGCATTATCAATAAGATTTTTGAAAACAATTGATAAATAATCCAAATCACCTTTAATATTAAAATTATTTTCAATTAGCAATTCAATATTTTCTTCATTATCAATATATAATTTATTTAAAGACTGTATTATAAGAGTTTCTGCATCAAAAGTTGAAATATTTAATTTTGTAGAGTTTAACTTTTCTAATTCAATAAGCTCACTTGTCAACTCTTCCAAATCTTTAAAAATTTTTTTCAAAATTTGCTTTTGTGATTTATCTTCTATTTTTTCTAAAACAAAATTACCTTTTGCAATTGGAGTTCTTAACTCATGACCAATATCTCTCAATAAATTTTCTCTTGTTTTTATCAAATCTTCTATTTCACTTGCCATTTTATTGTAAGTTTTAGCTAATGTTCCAATTTCATCATTCGATGTTATATCAACTCTACTATTATATTCACCTTTAGCAAAGTTATCTATGTTATCAGTAATTTTCTTCAATGGATATATTAGTTTAAATATATATAAAAATATCCCAATTAGCAATAAAATATCTAAGATAACTAAGAGGTTTAATACTCTTCTATCATTTATATTTTCTTCATCAGCTGTCTCTAGTATGTATTCAGTATTCAAGTATTTTATATGTAAAATAAACTCATCATCAAACTCTTTTTGAAAAATATGTATAAATCCAAATGTATGTTTTTGATGATATAAAGTTTTTATATTCTTATTTGATATATCATCTAATATTTTTAAATCATATTGTTTTATAAGTTGATGTGTTTTATCTGTGTTTTCTATATCTAAAACAATTTTATTTGCAATATCAATATATTTATCTTTTACAAGTTTATTAATTCGTTGTGAATTTATATCATCTATCCATATACCAATTATTGTCATCAAAATTAAACTGATGAGAAATAGAATACTTATTTTTTTTCTAATATCCAAAATCTACTCTTTATCCAACAAATTTATAGCCAATACCCCAAACAGATTTAATATATTTGGGTTTTTTAGAATCATCACCAATTTTACTTCTTATATTAGAAATATGAGTGTCAATTGACCTGTTTTTAGTACTTTCATCTAATGAAGTGGCATTTAATATTTGTTCTCTTGATGTGATATTATTTAAATTCTCTATTAAAAAAATAAAAATTTCAAACTCTATTTTGGTAAATAAAATTGGGTAATCATCAATAGATACTTCCATATTTGCTTTATCGATTGTAAAATCAGATATTTTAATATTATCTTTTGTGAAGTTTTTTAGTATGTTTTCTATTCTAAGAACTAGTTCTCTTGGTTCATAAGGTTTTGCTAAATAATCATTTACTCCAAGTTCAAATCCATGTATCTTATTTCCAATATCACCTCTAGCAGAAGATATTATTATAGGCGTATTAGTAATAAGTTTTATCTTTTTTAATAAATCAAAACCATCCATATTTGGCAACATCAAATCTAAAATAATTATCGAATAATCTTTATCAAGTTTAAGGTGACTTATAACTTCTTTAGGGTCACTAAAACAAGTACATTCAAAATCATAATCTTCAAGGTATTCTTTTATAAACTCTTGCATTTGTAAATCATCTTCAATTAATAATACTTTTCTAGTCAACTCTCCACTCCCTAAAATGTTTTGAAAATTTTCTTCTTTGAATTGGAGTTAAAATTGAATGAATATTCTCAATAAAATTTGTTTCTAATTCTATCAATTCTTCATATATTTCTTCTAAACTCTCTTCATAATTATCATCATTAAATTTATCTTTTAAAATTAACTCTTTTAATTTTTTTTCTTCTTTTTTCTTCTTTTTATGATATTTTTTGTAATCTATTTGATATTTAATTAAAACTTCTTTTAGTTTATCAACCTGATTTGTACTTAAATCTAAATAATCTAAGTTTTTATATATATGGTATTTATTTGAATTATCAGAAGCATTTAAATAAAAAAACAGACTAAATAAAACTATCAATACTCTTAATATTACCATTGTCTATTAAACCTTTTTCAATATCATTATGACAAGCTTTACAATTTGCCTTACTTTTTACATCTTCATGGGAAAAAGCTTTTTTAGGTATTTTTCTATGCACTTTTTTCCAATAGTTAGTTTGACTTATAGCTATTATATCTTGATTTTTTATAGAATTCAAAATTTTAACACTATACTTCTTAGTACTATTTTCAGCACTATTTTTTAGCAAATAAGCTAATATATTTTGATTGTCTTCATTAGGAATCCAAGCATCATCACCAAAATGATTTTCTAATTGTGACATTAGTACTTTCCATGATTTTTTAGGTAATGCTTCAGGTGGATATATTATATGACAAGAAGAACACTCTTTAAAAAAAAGTGCATGTTCTTGCTTATAATCTTTTGCTTGAAACTTTGAAGCTATAAAGATATTATTTTTATCATTCTCAATCCAATAAACAAAGAAATATATCAATGATACAAAGAAGAAAAAAGCAATAAGTTTTTGATATATATTAAGCTGTATACTCATATTTTCTTTTGTTGATTTAAAACCTGTAAAAATAGAATTTAATGTTTTATGTTTTGGATGAAGAAGTTTATCACTAAATACACCAACTAAATGTAAACCAATAAGAAATAAAAGTAAATTAGCAAATAACTCATGTACATCTTCAAATAAGTCCATCTCTTTAAAAAAATCACTATTTAAAAAAGATAATATACCTTTCCCTTCTTGTATCCCTAAAGTAAGTACCCCTGATATAATAGTAAAAAAAATAACTAATAACATAGATAACATAACAAAAGAAGCTAAAGGATTATGTCCAATAAATTTTTGTTTTGTATCTAAGATATTTTTTAGATACTCCTTACTCTTACTAATACTAAAAGTAAAATCAGAAAATTTTGAATACTTAGGGCCAAAAATACCCCAAGCAATTCTAAAAAGAATAAGAATTAAAAGAGCATAACCAATTGCAACATGATATGTAATCAAATCATCATCCTCAGTTAAAAATGCAAGAGTAACAAATAAAGCTAATAACCAATGAAAAACTCTAGTTGGTAAACTCCATATATATGATTTCATAATAAACTCCTAATCATCCCATTTTCCGTAGTTTGGTATATAAATATCTCTTTCACTATATATACCTTTTTTTGCTGTCGTATGACAAGCATTACAATTAAACAAAGCTTTTACTTCTTTTTGTTTTATATATTTATTTGGAATCTCATCATGTTTTTTGATGATATATGGAACTTTAGTAATAGCAATAGGGTATGGATCAAAACCATTTAAACTATTTATAATCCTTCTGCTTCTTTTATAATCCATATTTTTTTCTGCACTATTATCTTTTAAATATTTAGTTAAAGTAACTAAATCCTCTTCTAAAAGTGAAGCATCAACACCAAAATGACTTTCTAAATTGTTCATAAGTTTTATCCATGATTTTTCATGTAATAGCCCAGGTTGATAAGCAAAGTGACAAGCAGAACATTCATTTATATAAAGTTTATTAGTTACAGGCTTAACACCTTTTTTTAGATAGTAGTCATTATCTGCCATAACAAAATTGAATAAAGATAATATTATAAATAAATATTTCATATTACACCTCCTATTTATTCATAATATAAGTTAAAACATCACCTTTTTCTTGTGCTGTTCCAACTCTATTGTATACATCTTTAAAATTTCTTCTAAGCCATTTTCTTACATCTTTAATATTTCTAAGTCTTTTATTATTTACATTAGGAGATAAAGGCTTTATTTGCTTACCCGTAAAAAAGTTTTTATGTGGTTTTGTCAAATCAATTCCATGACAAGATGTACAAGAAATTTCTTTACCTTTTTTTCCTATATGTTTTGAAGTAAATATTAGTTCACCTCTTTTGAAATCAAAGCCTTCAAAATTTGGATTATTCCTTTTTACTTCTTGTTCTAAGGTATTCATATAGTTTTGAATATCATTTGAGAACACAGATGATACTAAAAGTGTTATTAGTAATATAAGTCTCATATTGCTCCTTTTTTATTTATAAGAGAATTATAAATGAAAAGATTCAATATCTAAAAATTCTTTCTTAACACTTTCTTGACATTTAGCTTATTTGTAGAAATTGACATGAAATTTGTAAGTTTTACTATTTATTATCTTTAAGTTTTATTCTATAATACATAAATTAAAAAATTAAAGGAATTTTCAATGAGTTTTACATACGATTATTATAACCCAACAACTATTTATTTTGGAAAAGGAAAAATTAAATCAATCACACAACATATACCAAAAGAGCAAAAAGTTTTAGTTGTTTATGGTGGTGGTTCTATTAAGAAAAATGGAGTTTATGACCAAGTTGCAGCTGCACTTGAAGGTTATGACTGGATTGAGTTTAGTGGAGTTGAAGCAAATCCAACTTATGAGACTATGAACAAAGCTGTTGAAGTAGTAAAAGAAAATAACATTGATTTTGTACTTGCTGTTGGTGGTGGTTCTGTTATCGATGGTTGTAAATACTTAATAGCAGCATCTTTATATGAAGGTGATGCATGGGACTTTTTAGATGGAAGCGCACAAGTTGAAAAAGCTTTACCTTTAGGTGTTGTTTTAACTTTAGCAGCAACTGGAAGTGAGTCAAATACAGGTGCAGTTCTTACAAAAAAAGAAACAAATGAAAAAAGATTTTTCCACTCAGTTTTATCATTTCCAAAATTTGCAGTTTTAGATCCTACTGTTATGAGCTCATTAAGTGATAGACAACTAGCAAATGGTTTAGTTGATGCTTTTGTTCATACATGTGAACAGTATATTACAAAAACAAACACATCACTTTTACATGATGGATATGCACAAACTATTTTAAAAGGTTTATCAAAACTTGCTGATGATTGGGAAAATAGAAGAGAAGATGTATGGTTAGAAAATTTAATGCTTCTTGCAAACCAAGCCTTAAATGGCTTTATCGGAACTGGTGTTACACAAGACTGGGCTACACACTTCATAGGGCATGAATTAACTGCTTACTATGGAATAGATCATGCAAGAACACTTGCAATTGTTCAACCATCACTTTTAAGAGTGTTAAAAGAAGATAAAAAAGAAAAACTTCTTCAAATGGGAACAGAAGTATTTAATATAAATGAAGATGAAGAAGCTGTAATTAAAGCTATTGAAAATTTATATGAGAAAGTAGGGATTTCAACAAACCTAAATGATTATGAAATTGATGATAAAGTAATTGAAAATGTTTTATCAGGATTAAAAATACATGGTATGACAGCTATTGGTGAAAATGCTAATATTACACTAGAAACTAGTGAAAAAATTCTAAAACTTTCAATGAAATAAACAGAATATTTTTACCTAAAGGGCTATTTTAGCCTCTTTAGGTGGGTAACCAAAGTATTTTTTAAAATCTTTTGAAAACTGTGACACTGACTCATATCCTACTGCATAAGCTGTATTGTTAACTTGCATATTTTTCTGTTCTATAAAATCTTTTGCTTTATTTAATCTAATCTTTTTTATATACTGTAAAGGTGAATATGAAGTGATATTTTTAAAATGTGTATGAAAAGATGATACACTCATATCCTCTTGTTTTGCTAAAGTAGGGATGTCTAAAGGTTGATTAAAATTATCATGGATACTTTTTAAAGCTTTAGCTATTTTTGCTTCTTGTTTTTGTTTTAAAAACATTTTATATAAAAAGTGAGAATTACTATTTGTTGCGATTCTGTAATATAACTCTTTTAAAATTGACTCACCTAAAATAGCTGATTCTTCTTTTGAGCTAAGGGTTTTTAAAAGCCTTAAAACTATATCTTCTATTTGAGGTGTTACACTATCTTGAAATACTCCCATTTGTATTTTTTTACACTTTTTGGCTTCTTGATTACTTAAAGATGAAATAATATCAAACATCATCTTTTTATCAATATCAATAGCTAAGCAAATAAAAGGCTCTTCTTTTGAAGCATATGTCTCACACTCAAAAGGAAGACTAATAGGAACTACTAAATAGTTATCTTTGTTGTACTCAAAATCCTTATTTGGTAAATATCCAAGTTTCTTACCTTGCAGTACTAAAATCAAACAAAACTCATAAGTTAAAGGTTGTCTTTTTGAATAATCACTTGTCTTAAAAAGTTTTACACTATTTATATTTGTTTGATTTATTAACTCATTTTTAATAAGTTTATTTGCTTCTTGTAATATTTCTTTATTCATTTATAAAAACTAATCCTTAAAAGTATCTCTAATTTTTAGAAAATCATTTAAATTATCAAAGAAAATATCTATTAGTTTTGGATCGAAATGTTTACCTTTTTCTTCTTTAAATAATTTAAATATCTTTTCATCTTCCCAAGCTTTTTTATAGCACCTATCACTACCTAATGCATCAAATACATCTGCTAAAGCTGTAATTCTTCCATAAATATGTATTTCGTCACCTTTTAAACCATTAGGATAGCCTGTACCATCCCACTTTTCATGATGTTCTAAAGATACTATAGTAGCTGTTTTTAAAAGAGGTCTTGATGAATGTTTTAACATATCATAGCCTAGTTTTGCATGAGTATTCATTATTTTCTTTCATTATCATCAAATCTACCAGGTTTATTTAAAATAGAATCAGGGATAGCAACTTTTCCTATATCATGCATAGGGCTTGCTTGTTTTAACAATTCAGCTTCTTTTTTATCTAATCCATATTTTAAAGCTAATAATTTAGAATATTCAGCAACTCTTTTTACATGATTACCTGTTTCTTTACTTCTATTCTCACCAATTGAGCCCATTGTAAAAACAACTTCTTTTTGCGTATTTTCGATTTCATTATTTAAACTTCTTATCTCTTCTAAGCCTTTATTTACTTCATCTTCAATTTGTTCAAAACTCATTACTACATTTTTGTTAACTTTTATTGATAAAATTAAAATGAACACTACAGTAAGAACTAAAATAAATAATACTGTATAGTAAAACTTATCAATAAAATTTTCAGACAATCTATCTATATTATTTTTAGTTTCATTTAAAAACTTTGTATTTTTATTTACAATAGAAAATATTTCATTTTGTAAATATTTTTCAAGGTTCATTTTTATCTCATCATATTTATGAATATCTTTTATAAAGTTATCTATAAAGTCCTTAGTAGTATCATTTTCAAATATATCTAGTATCTTTTCAAATTGCTGTTCAAAGCTAACAAACTCTTTTTTGATGTTATTGATTTCATTTATAGTTTTTGTATTTAGTAAGTCTTTTACTAAACTATTCATTTTATGTTAAGTATAAACTAAATTAGAAATATTGCTTTTTGTTTCATTATTTTCTTTAACTTGATATAAAGTTAAGCTATTAATCACAAATATCACTATTATTGAGAAAACAATTACTAAAAAAATAAACTTTACTTTTTCTTTTATATTCATCAATTAACGCTTAAAATATATTTTAACTATTGTTCCTGTATTTATTTCACTAGTTAATTTAATACTTCCATTGTGATTTTTTACTATTTTATTACAAATAGCCATACCAAGTCCTGTTCCACCTGAATTTTTATTTCTGCTTTTATCTGTTCTATAAAACTCTTCAAAAATCCTATCTTGTTCTTCTTTAGCAATACCAATTCCAGTGTCTTCTACACTAATTACAGTTAGGTCATTTTCCTTGTAACAACTAATTTTAACCTTACTATTTTCAAAACTAAAATCAATAGCATTTTTGATCAGGTTTTTAATAGCCACTTTTAATAAAGAAGGGTAACCTTTAATTTGACTCATATCTTTAATGTTTGTTTCTAGTGTTATTTCTTTAGATAATGCATAAGATTTTAGTTCAGATGCTGATTCTAAAGTTATTTCATCTAAATAAATATCCGTATAGTTATCAGAAGTGTTTGTATCATTTTTTGCTAAGAAAAGTAAATCATCTATAGTATTTTGAATTCTAAGTACTTCATCTAAACACACTTCTAAACTATTTTTGTATTCATGGTTCTCTCTATCTTTTCTAAGGGCAATTTCTATCTCACCTCTTATTATAGTTAATGGTGTTTTTAACTCATGTGATGCATCACTACTGAATTGATTTATTTTTTTAAATGAAATCTCTAATCTTTGAAGTAGGTTATTTATTTCATCAATCAATAAATCTACTTCATCATTACTATGTAGTTTTTTAACTCTTTGTGATAAGTCAGAAGCATTGATAAGTTTTAAGCTGCTTAAAATCTCTTCAATTGGTTTAAAGGATTTATAAATCAAAAAGTAACCCCCAGTAATTGAAAAAATCAATACTATAGGTATTATAAAAAGTAGTATATAAAATAGATTTTCAAGGGTTGAGTTAAGTATTTTATAGTCTGTTACAACTTGAACTATATACTCTTTTTTGTCTATATCAAATATGATATTCCCAACAATATAATCATCTAATTCATTAAAAAAGACACTATTTTTCTTTTTTTCTTTATCATTTATTGATATTTCCAAAGGAAAGTTTGTACTATTTATAACTTTTTTCTCTTTATTATTTTCAACAAGTCTTATATATAAAGGAGAAAAGTTATACTCTTTTTCTTCATTATATAAATCAAAATGAAGATTTGATTTGTAATCTAAAATATCATCTACCACATCTAAAATAATGACTTTTAATGATGTTTGCATTTTATCTAAAGTAGAAATTTTAAGTGTTTTATATATTGAAAAAGATAAGATTATCAATATAATAAACTGAATAAGAATATTGTAAATTAAAAGTTTTTTCTTTATTGATATATTAGTCTTCACTTATTTTAAACCCCATTCCTCGAACTGTTTTAATAAGCTTTTTTTCAAAAGGTTTATCTATTTTATTTCTTAATCTATAAATATATACATTTATTATGTTGCTTATATTACTATCTTCCATATTACTTAATGAAGATAAAATAACACTTTCTGATAAAACTTTATTTTTATTTCGAACTAAGTATTCAAGTAGAGAAAACTCTTTTGCTGTTAGTTCTATTTTTTGATTTGCTCTTTGTGCAGTTTTTGTTAATAAGTCTAATTGTAAGTCATCAATTTTTAAAATTGTTGTTTGATTTTCACTTTTAACTCTTAATTGAACTCTTATTCTTGCTAAAAGCTCATTAAATGAAAAAGGTTTTGCAAGATAGTCATTTGCACCTATATCAAGCCCTCTTATAGTATCTTCTGTACTATTTTTTGCTGTAAGCATTATAATAGGAGTATTTATATTTTGAGTTCTTAAACTTTTGCAGACTTCAATACCATCTTTTATTGGAAGCATGATATCTAATAAAATTACATCATACTCATTTACGCTAGCAAGATAGAAACCTTCATCACCATCTAAGCTAAAATCAACACTATATGACTCTTCTTCTAAGCCTTTTTTTAAAAAGTTTATAATTTTTATATCATCTTCAATTATCAAAACTTTCATAAATATCCTATTCTTATAAGTTATAAAAATTATATTATAAAAATATGAATTTAAAATGAATACTACTTATAAACCAGATTTAAAAGAGTTATTTCACTGTTTGCTTTATATCTGAAATCTATACCCCAAGTGCCAATTCCTTTGTTTACATAAATTGCTGTTTTATTTACATAGTGAAGTCCATATAAAAAAGGTTGAAATAATTTTACTATATAGTGGAAAGGATAAATTTGCCCACCATGTGTATGTCCACATAAAAAAATATCTATATCATTATTTACTGCATATGTATAATCTTTTGGCTGATGAGCAAGTAAAATGGTGTTTTCATATTTTACTAATAAATCTAATAAAGATTTTTCATTTCTTTTAATTCTAAAAAACTTAGAAAATCTATCACCTAGACCTGCAAGTGCTATTTTTTTATTGTTAAACTCTAAAAACTCGATTTTATTATCTAGGAAAACTATCCCATTTAATATGTCTTTTAAATCTTTTAATCCATAAAATAAATCATGATTCCCACTTATATAATATGCATTTTTTAAGCTATTTAATAGTGTTAGTTTATCTTTAATAACAATAGCTTTACAGTCTATAATATCTCCTGTAATTACCAAAATATCATAGTCTATATTTTCACATAAATTTATAAGCTTTTTTATTGATAAAATATTTGTCTTTTTATTTATATGTAAATCACTTATATGAAGTATTTTAAATTTATCTAAACATGATTTTCTTACTGAAATATTTAAATTATTTATATCATCGATTTTCATTGAAAACTCTTTGTAAATCCTCTTTTGATTCTAAAAAGTCAATCTTTTTAACCACTAATTTATCTAACTTATATAATGTTATATAGTTTTGCTTTTCTTTGAAGTTATTGTTGTTCTCATCATATACTAGTAAGATATTATGTTTAAAACTTCTCATTTTAGGAATAGCAAACATTTTTATAATGATTGAAGGCATTTTTGAGATATTTGCAATAAATACTATATTATTCTTTGTTAAGACCCTTTGATTCTCCTCAATAAAATCATTTATTGTCTCAGAGCTATTTTTCCCAAAAGAAACAAGCATATATTTTATATTTTCATCAATTGTGACTTTTTTATCAAACTGATTAAACAAAGAGAACTTGTCAATTTTTTTACTTACTTCATAGGTATTACAAAAGGAATAACTAACAAATAATATAGAGACTATTATTGCAAATTTTTTCATATTACATTGCCTTGAAATCTAATATATATTTAATATCAATTCTATCTCTAACAGTTAAAAACAATAGTGTAGGTGGTTCTAAATTAAAATCAGTTAGATTTATATTAAATGTCCCATCAAATATAATATCCTCTTTTTCTTTTTTTATTTTTGTCATACTCTTTACTTTTCTACTTACTTTATTTAAAGACAAGTATCCTTCTATCTCATAGTTTTGTTCATCAATTTTTTTGATACTTATAAAATCAAAACTAATTTTTGGATTTATCTCGGACTTTAATAACTCATGCATATTTTTATCTCTATCAAGATTATCACTAATTAATTTGATACTATCAAACCAAATAGCTCCTTTTATGTTTGAAATAGTATTATCAAACTCTATATTAGAGCTTATATTTGTAGTGTAAGGATCAATATTACTATCACCAAAAACTTCAGTATGAGCTTCAATCTTTCCTTCTTTTAAAACTAAATTACTTGCATTTAAAGTACTTAAAATACAAATAATCATAAATATTAATTTATACATTTTTTCTCCTTTATTGATAAATTATGTGTGCTTAAAATTTTTATTATTGAAATCAAAAATATTATTGGAACATATAAAGTTAGATTTTCTAAAGCTACAAATAATCCAGCACCTGAAGCTATCCAACCTATAAAAACCATGTAAATACAAATTGTTTTAAAATCTTTTTTTATAATACTTCTTAAAATAGTCACATTGTAAAATGAAATCACAAAAGGATAAACTAAAGCTAATATTGCAGCTTCTTGTAAAAAATAAAAAAGATAACTTAAGGCAAAAAGTAAGATTATTAATATCTCATTCTCAAATTTCTCAAATTTAAATGCAAAAGCAGCCAAAACACCTACTATATGAAAAACAATTATTTCTAAAGTAAAGCCATCTCTCCAAATAGAAATAGATATGTCTCTTGATAGAGTTTCAAATAATGCAGAGTCTAAGAAAACCCATAAAACCATTGAAAAAAGTGAGTATGAGTAGCTTGATAAACTTTTACTTCTCTCAGTATTTTTAAGTAGCAGTACACTTATTAAGCATATTAAAGAAAAACTAAGTGCTATAAATTGTCTACTAGCAGGTTCTATTACAAAAAGTGCAGTTCCTAAAGCATATGATAAAGCCAAAGCACTTGCTAATTGTATAACTGAACTCTCTTTTATTTTTTCAATTATTAAAGGAGCTAATCCTCCTACACTTAAACCTAATAAGAAAAGTAAAAGTTTTGAAAAATCTGGATATGCCAGGCTTACACAAAATTGTAATAACAAAAGTAGAACTATTTTATTTTTAGAAGACAACTTAATAAAATAAACTAGTATTGAACCTACAATCCCACCAATAGCTATTGGTGAAATAGCAAAGATATTAGATGAAAGATACTCAACAATTCCTGTTTGTGCAATCAATAAATAAAAGCATAGTTCAAAAGATATAAATATTAGTAAAGCTAGTTTTGGTAACATTTTAACTCCCTTTTGCAAAAAATTAAGAAAAACAGAATTGAAAAAGATAAATCATAAACTGTAATAAAAAGTGCTTCATAAGATAAACTACCATTTAAATATAAAGCAAAAAACATTGAGCTAACAAAAACTCTAATTAGTGCAGTAAGTAAAGTAAACTCATACTGTGAGCTTTTAGAGGTAAAAGCAAAATAGTGCATTACTCCTGTAGTAAAAACAAAAACAAATACTATATATTCATAACTATTTGTAAATTTAAAACCTAACAATGGATATAAATAACTTCCAAGAAAAATTAAAATAATTCCGGTTGAGCCATCACTTAAAGCCCCAAATAGATTATATTTTTGTAAAGAATTTAGTTTTAAATCTAGTTTTATTAGTTTAAAAAAAGATATAAATACTACTATTCCAAATAGAGTTCTTAAACTCCATAATATTTCTATATCACCTTTAATAACACCTGCTTGTATAAATCCAGAGATACTTAAAACTAAAAAAATTCCTAAAATTCCAAATAAATAATAGTTGTAAAATTTAATATCTTTTAAACTATTTATATGATTTACTAAAATTGCAAAAGTCATAAATAAAATTGAGATTCCCATTGCAACATGGGCATGAGCTACAATCAAATCATTTCTATGAAATAACCATCTAAACTCAGGAATAAAAAGAATATTTCCTTCAATATCCACAAACAAAAAGGCTAATATAGATATCAATAAAACATATTTAGGAGTTTTAGATATATTTGCATCTTTAAACCATCTATAAAGTAAAGGTATATATAAAAGTGTTAAATATTGTAAAAACCATTCTTGCTCATATGTTAATGAATCAATAAAACTTCTATAAAGTACAGATAAAATATAAAAAACAAATGGAATTATCCAAAAAATATGCCATTTTGCATTAAAATTATCTTTATGAAGAAGTTTGATGATAAGATAATAAATAGGAATTAAAGCAAAACTCATACCTAAAGTATTATCACCATGTGGGCCACTTATAGTACTTTCGACTTGCCCAATCACTGGGTTCATTAATATCAAAAGGCTAAAAGGTGCAATTACTACAATAGCAAGTGATATTTTTATCCATAATGGTTTAACTTCATATAGTTTTATGTATTCATATAAAGCTAAAGCATAAAAAACTCCGCTTAGAGCCAAGATAAAGTTTAGTTCATAAGGGAAGTCATAAAAAGCTAAACCTCTAGTATTCCCTAAAACTAAACTATTTATCATAAAAACTAAGAAAATATACCAAAAGATTGAGTAAAGCTCTAAATATCTAAGTCCTTTATCACTTTTAATTCCATCTTTATTTATAAGTAAAAATGGTAAATAAGAAAGCATTAAAGGAATAAAACCATATAACATCAATGAAATATGTAATGATCTTATATTTGATGGTAATAAAGTATTAGAATTAATAGAGAAACCTAATAAATTAATGGAATAGATTATTCCAAAAAATATCCCTAAAAAAAGAAAAATCAAAGAGATTTTAAAATTTTGATTTATGAAACTATTGAATTTGTCCATCTTTAACCTCAATTATTCTATTTGCTAATTGTGCAAGACTCTTATCATGTGTTGCAACTATTACTGTGATTCCTTCTTTTGATAACTGTTGAAATAGTTTAAAAACTTTTAAAGAGTTTTTTGAATCTAAATTGCCAGTTGGTTCATCAGCAAAAAGAACTTTTGGTTTATTTATAAGTGCTCTTGCTATTGCTACTCTTTGTCTTTGTCCTCCTGATATTTCATTTGGAAATTTATTTAGAAGCTCACTAATATCTAATAAATTAAAAAGTTCTATTACATCTTTATCTAAGACTTTTTCATTTGCAATCTTTACATTTTCAGCATTTGTAAGGTAGTTTATTAAATAATGAAATTGGAAAATAAAGCCAATGTTATCTTTTCTAAATTTATCTATATTTTTAATATCTTTATATTTTTTATTTTCAAAAAATAGTTCCCCATCTTTTTGTTTTAAAAGTGTTGATAAAATTGAAAGTAGGGTAGTCTTACCACTTCCACTCTCACCAATAATAGATATAAACTCACCTTTTTTTATACTTAGATTTATATTTTTTAAGGCTAGGTCTCCATTATAGTCATGAGACAAGTTTTTTGCTTCTATTATCATATTTTATCTCCTTGCATTAAAATTATTGGATCAATTTTTGATACATTTAAAGCAGGAATTATTGAGCCAATTACAGCCATTAAAATTGAACAGATAAATAGTGTAAGGCTTAAAGTACTACTTAAATGTGCATTTATATATCCATGAAATAGCTCAAATTTTTCAATCATCAGAAGAAATATATTTGCTATAAAAAATGCACAAAGAAAACTAATAAAGCCCAAAATGGCTGTTTCTAAAACTATTTGATTAATAATTTTTCCTGTAGAAATTCCAATAGCTTTTTTTATCCCAAATTCACTTTTTCTTTGATTTACAGTAATACTCATAATACTTACAACACTTAAAAGTCCCATACAAAAAGCAACAGAGGAAATAAGTTTAGAAGATGTTCTGATAATTTCAAATTGGTTATAATTATCTACAAAGCTATTTGTAGATTTAACTTCAATATCATTTGATAAGTCTTGTGTATTTTTTATTATGAAATCTATATCTTTTTGAATATTTGTATTTACTAAAAGAAATGAAGCTGATTTATTGAAGATTTTAGAAGCTTGATTTATATTTAATACAACTCCACCATTTTCAAAACCAATTTCACTCTTAAATACTCCAGAAATTTTGTATGTATCTTTTGAAATTTGAATACTGTTTTTATATTTTAAAGAATCATATATAGATTTTCCTACTAAAACTTCATTATCTTTTGGATATGAACCTTTAATTAGTGTATAGTTTGAAAATCTATTTTTTGTTATACCATATACAGCCACAATTGGTAACTCTTCAACAGGACTTGCCCCTACAATGACAGCTGATACTTTTTTTACTCCATCAAACTCTTTTATTTTATTAATAAGATTTATATCTACATTTGAAAAAAATGTATCAGAAATCTTTGCTTGAGTTATTATAATATCTCCATCATTTTTAAGCATAGAAGAGTACATATAAATAACACCATTTGAGATTGAACTAATTAAAAAAATAGAACAAATACTAAGGGTTAAACTAAATAATATTAGTAAGGTTTTAAGTTTATTAGCTTTTAAAGCTTTTAAAGCAGTTCGCATATATCTCCTTTTATTATAGAAAATATAGCTGTAACTAATGAATTAAATATGAATAGCTTATGAACTTTTATTCATAAAAATGGTTTTTAAGTATTCTTCCGCTGTTTTTAAATGATTTTGTAATTTTTCTTCTGACATTTTGTTTAAAAGTGATATTTGCATTTTCATTCGTGGATTATCTTTGAAAAGATATGAGTATTTATATAAAAATCTCCAGTATAAAGCATCAACTATTTTACACCAAGAATCTTTTTTTGAGTAATCACTCATCTTTATTAGATAGTTCGAACTTGCAATATATGGTTTTGTAGTTATACTTCCTCCATCACTAAAGCCACTCATTCCATACACATTTCCAACCATTACCCAATCGTAGGCATCTATATAGTTTTGCATAAAGTATTCATAAACATCATCTGGTTTTATTTCTAATAATAAAAAGATATTACCTAAAATCATAAGTCTTTCTATATGATGAGCATATGCTGTTTTATCTACTTTTTTTATTACATCATCAAGTATATCTATGCCACTTTTACCTTCTATAATTGCTTTTGGCATTGAGTTTTTAAATTCAAAAAAATTAGAGTTTCGCAGTCTCACGCCATCATCTTCATAGATTTTTAGCATAAAATCTCTCCAACCAATAATCTGTCTTATAAATCCTTCTTTGGCATTATAAGGGGCATGTGCATTTTTTATTTTTTCAATTACATAGTTTAAATTAAGTAAACCTACATTTAAACTACTTGAAATATTTGAGTGAAAAAGATATATAAGATTAGTATCTTTTGTAATAGCATCTTGATAGTTTCCAAAGTTATCAAACTTTTTACAATACTCTTTTGCTTCATTTATATAATCATTTTCATAAGATAGAGCTGCTGGAATAAATATATCTTTTGGAAGCTTTTTTCTATTGTCACTATCAAAACTATATTTTCCATATAAAGGCTCTTCTATTAAAACTACTTTTTTGTTTTTAAAAACAGTAATATCTTCAAATAGTTGATGTAGATAGATTAAAAAAACTGTCATTAAAATATTCTTCTTATAGGCTCAGAGTATGGCTTAGCAAAGTAGTAACCTTGTGCAAAATCAACACCTAGTTTTTTAACCATACTTAGCTCCTCTTGTGTTTCAACACCCTCAGCTAATATTTGTATATTATTATCAATGCAAATTGATTTTAATGCTCTATAAACAGATTGTTTTAACTCGTTTGTATCAATTCCATCTATTATATTTCTATCTACTTTTATAATATCAGGTTTTATATCTATAATCATATTTAAAGAAGAGTATCCCTCTCCAACATCATCTAAAGCTATTTTAAAACCTTGTTCTCTATAGTGGTTTAAGATTTGTTTTAAGTGCACTTTATCTTGTACATTTTCAGTTTCTACTACTTCAAAAACAATATTTCTAGGATCAAGTTCAAGTTGATTTGCCCATCTTACAGTACTTTGTAAACAAAAATTGGGATCATAAATAGCTGTAGGTAAAAAGTTTATAAATACTTTTGAGTTTATTTTTTTTACAGCAGCAGTTTTGAGAGCAGACTCACGACAAAGTTTATCAAGCCTAAAGTTTGTATCATTTCTATTTGATTTTTCAAAAAGGTCATTTGGATACATCAAATCACCATTTGGTAGAACACCTCTTGTTAAACACTCATAAGCATAAATACTATTAGTTTGTATATCAATTATTGGCTGAAAATGTGTAGTTAAACTTTCACTCTCTAGAATCTCAAAAAAACTATTGTCTTTTATAAAGTTTAAATAAATATTTAAAGGTTTCGCTTTTAATACAGAAGTAATAGATAAAAGTTCATTTGATGTTTCAACAAAAATTTTTATCTCATTTTGTTCAAATTGTGTAAAGTTTTCATCAAAAAACTCTATTTGATTCTCAAAAAAAGTTCTAACATCATTTACGTCAATACTACAAATATGTTCTTTAAATCTTAAATTATTCATATCTTTTAGAACTATTCTACACTTATTTAATAACTCTGGAACTACTGTTATAAAGTGTATTGTTGCTTTTTCATTTTTAATACAAAAATTTTCATTACATTTACAACTCATTATTTATCCTTATGGTGCTAGTCTGTTTATTTCCCAAGTATTATCTTCATTTCTTTTATATTCAAATCTATCATGAAGTCTATTTTTCCCACCTTGCCAAAACTCTATTGTTTGGGGCACTACTTTATAACCACCCCAAAAAGAAGGGAAGGGTACTTCACCTTTTGAAAACTTATTTTTTATTTCATCAAACTTTGCTTCAAGTAAACTTCTTGAACTAATAACTTCACTTTGATGTGATACCCAAGCTCCAAGTTGACTGCCTTTTGGTCTTGATAAAAAATATTTCATAGAATCAGTTTTACTGATTTTTTCAATTCTACCTTCCATCTTTACTTGTCGCTCTAAGCCTAACCAAGCAAAGTGAATAGCTGCATATGGATTTTCATCTATTTGTTTTGCTTTTTTACTTTTATAGTTTGAAAAGAAGACAAAACCGTCTGTATCAAAAGTTTTAAGTAAAACAGTTCTAATTGATGGTTTCATATCATTACCAACAGTTGCTAAACTCATAGCATTTGGCTCTATAAGTTTTGCATCTATTGCTTGGTTAAACCAAAGCTCGAACTGTTTAAAAGGACACTCATCTAAATCTTTGAAATCTAAGCCCTTTGTCATATACTCTTGTCTCATTTTTGATAAATCAAACATAACTAACCTTTATTGTTTAATTATAGTAATTACTAACTCACCTACAGTAAAACCAAACTTTTTCATTTTTGAATGGTTTATAATTACACCATCTTCTTGTAAATGTAACCAATCTTTAACATCTATATTAATAGTAGAATCATTATATGGAACTTCCATTGTATAATCAATCATTACTGTATTACCATTTGACTTAAGTATACCTTGACCTATTATATCAGAGGCTGTTCCAATATACTCATTTTTATTTTTTGAAGGAATTAAAGTCCAAACTCTTCTTTGTGTTTCTCCATTATTATAAACAAAATACTCATCTAAGGTTCCAACTCCATTCTCATCCCAAGAGCCAATCATTTTTGCTTTAAAAGATTTGATTATCTTACCACTTCTATCTTTTACTAAACCATATGCCTTAAGTTCACCATTGAAATAATCTTTTACAACAAACTTAGGACTTGTATTATTAAAATCTTCAAGTTTCATAGCTCCACATCCTGTAAAAAGAAGTACAATAAATAGTACAACTAATAGATTTTTTGTTTTCATGCAACCAAACCTTTATTTAGGTGCATATTTTGATCTCTTGTAAATACAACTTGAACTAGATTTACATTTCTTGTTAAAAAAGCTGCTTCACAATAATTTAGATACATTTTCCACATTCTAATAAAGTAATCATCAAAGCCTAAAGCTTTAATCTCTTTAATTCTTGCATTGAAATTTTCATACCAAATATTTAAAGTTTTTGCATAATCTTCTGTAAACTCTTCCATATGTAAAAGATTTAATCTTGTATTTGAACTTGTACTTTTAAGTATTCTTGATACACTTGGAAGGTGACCACCTGGGAAGATATATTTTTGAATAAAATCAGTTCCTTTAGAATAAGACTCATATCTATTATCAGGCATTGTAATAATCTGTAAAGCTAAAACCCCACTTGGTTTTAAAAGCTCTTCACATTTTTTGAAGAATATATCAAAATACTCCTTCCCAACGGCCTCAAACATCTCAACTGCAATGATTGCATCATATTCACCTTCTAAATCTTTATCTAAATCTTTGCTATTAGTTTCTAAATCATTATTGGCTTTTTTGTTAAACTTCATAATATCATTTATCATAGAATAATGAGAAAGATTAAAAAGGTTTTTTTTCTGAAAAAATAGACCACCTATTGAGTTTCCATTATAAGCTATATTTTCATCTTTATCCCAAAAACCAAAACTCATATCACTTTTTTCTATTTTAACATCAAGCTTTTCAAAAAGTTTTGTTAAAAAAGGATATGTTTCATGATTAAAAACTAAAAAACCTGTATCAACACCAAACTTTTTACCATTTTCTTCAACTAGTGTAGTTCTTGCATGCCCACCAAGTCTGCTATCTTTTTCATATAAATCTACTTGATGTCTTTTGCTTAGAAGATAAGCACTACCTAAACCACTAATTCCTGCTCCTAGTACTGCTATTTTCATTTGTATCTTCCTTCTTTATCTTGTTTTGTATAAATTAGACTATTTACATCGATATAATCACTTAAAAAACTTATGATTTTCTTCTGTTCTTTTTTTGGCATGGTAGGTTTTCTACTCATAATCCATAAGTTTTCTAAATCATCATCTGCAACAACTGCAGTTTTATAATCGTTTAGATAAATAACATTGTATTTCTTTGAAAAAATCCAAAAATAGGTCATTTTCATACTAGACATTGAGTTATTACTCAAGGCTTTTGCAGTTCCTGAATACTCAATTAATTTTCCACCTATTTCGTTTTCAAAACATCTGTTGAATACTTTATATTTGTTAGTATCTATTAAAGAGTACTCAACAGTTGAGGCTACACAGTTTTGTTGGAAACTGTTAAATGTACGAGCATGCTCATACCAAATTCCACTAAAAAATTTAGGGTCAACAAATTGGACTGACTTTAAAGGCTTTGAATGTAATAATGAGAACATAGCTAAAATAATAAATAATTTTACACTCATAATTGACACCTAAATGTTTTAGTAAAGTAATAATAACAACTATTAATTACTTTTAATAGCTGTTTTTTGTCATTTTATAAAAAACTGTTATTTTTTATATTTTAAGAGAAGTGTAATAGCTACTATTTTAAGAAGTACTGGTAAAATTGAGTAAAGTAAAGCTAAAACAGTTAATGAAAAACTACTTGGATTAGCAGTGTCAAAAGAGACTAACTCTAAACATATAAAAGTAATAGCCACACTTAAAGCTAAGGCTAATTTTGTAAACATAGCCCAAAACCCAAAAAGTGTACCTGATATTTCATTTCCTATTTTTTTTGAACTTTGAGCTAAGTCTGCTTGAATAGAAGAGGGCAAAGCCATATCAGCTCCCAAGCATATACCTGTAAAAAAAGTGATAAATGCAAATTTTATATATTCACCCTCATTTATAAATGGTGTAAAACAAAAGAAAAATGAAGCTACTATCATAGATATGACCCATGTTTTCTTTTTAGTCATTTTTTTTGATAAATTAAGCCAAAAAGGAACAGCAATAATTGCACTTATAAAATATAAAAGTAGTAGAGCTCCTGTAAACTTTGGTGTTTGCAAATAATACTGTACATAAAACAAAAAGAGTGTTGCTGGAATTGCATTCGCTAGATTATTTATCAAAAATGCTAAAAATAGTCTTTTAGCTTCTTTAAATTCATTGTAAAAAAGCTTTAAAGAGTTAAAAAAACTAATATTATTCAACTGTAATGTTGGCTCTTTTATTTGTGATAGAAAAATAGCTAATATACAAGGTAGCAAAAACACAAGTAAATAAAATATAAGCTCTAAACTTTTTTGTGAATCATCAGAAACTCCTAATAAAAAAGGAAGTAATAAAACTAGCAATACACCTACAATAGCAAAAATTTCTCTACTAAAAGATAGTTTGGAATTATCAAAACTACTCTTTCCTAATACTGCATTTAATGCAAGATAAGGAATATTTAATAAACTCCAAGCAATATAAGTAATAACAGAAAACAAAATCAAAGATAAAGTAGGATAATTTTCAAAAGGGTTTATTAGAAAATAAAAGCCAAAAGTTAAAGCAATGAGCCAATCAAAATAAGACTTTTTTTACTAAAATATCTATCACAAGCTCTTCCAATAAATGGATCAGCTATCACATCTAACACTCTTGCAATAAATAGGGTTATTCCTACAGTTGCTGTATTTAATCCTATTGATTCAACGTAATATGTAGGAAGATAAATATATAAAGGCATTCCTAATATTGCTATTGGAATAGCTAAACTACCATATATTAGAACCCTTTTATTATTCATGCTTTTATCTTATTTTTTATAAAACGTAAAATTGACTTTAATACTGGCACTTTTTCATAGATATTTGAAGCTGCATCCCAATAATCAATATGTGATACAACTTTTAAGTCTTCATTCAACTCAATTCTACTAACTCCTGTAAAACTTTCTATATTTTTACTATTTTTGTATTTAAAGATAAAGTTCCATTGTAAATAAGCAATATTCTCATTTTCAATTATCTCTTTTACTATAAATCTTGGCTCATCTAAAGATTTATACATATGGTCAAAAATATTATATATTGAGTTTATTCCTTTTGTTTTTTGAAAAGGGTCTTCAAAATATATATCTTTACTAAATATGTTTTCATATTCTTGTATAGATATATCTTTGTTTAAATTCTCAAAAAACAAAGCGTAGTTTTGTATATATTTTGAATAATTCATTTTAACAATCCTTTTGTAATTGCTAAAGAGATTTTATATGGCAATACATTTAATAAATACAAGAAAAATGAAAGCTTAAATGGAAATTTTATTTCAAATTGATACTCTTTGTTTAGATTATGAAAGATTTCAATTGCAGCTGTTTTACTACTCATTAATTGAGGCATATCAAAACTGTTTTTATTTGTAAGTCTTGTTTTTACAAAGCCATGGTTTATTATTTGAAGTTCAATATTTTTCTTTAGAAGTTCTGGCTGAATAGCTTGTGCAAAATTTACAAGTGCTGCTTTACTAGCACCATAAGCACCTGCATTTGGTAAACCAAAATAACTAGATAAACTAGCATTAAAAACTAATTTTCCAAAACCTTGATTTTCAAACTTTGCTGTGATAATATTTGTAAGTCTAACAGCCCCAAGATAGTTTATATCTGTCATTTTTTCAAACTCATCTATATTTAAACTATTTAGTGGTGAGACTTCATAAACTCCTGCATTAAAAATACATACATCAAGGTAATTTAATTTCTTCCATACAAATAAAGCAGCTTCACTTATAGATGAACTACTTTGAACATCCACGTCTTTTAAATATAAAGTTTGTTTAAAAGATGATTTTAAACTATTTAACTCGTATGACTCTTTTGCATTTCTTGAACTTGCTACTACGGTATAGCCATTTTGCAAATATAATTTTGTAAGCTCATAGCCAATACCACTACTAGCACCAATTATCCATATATTTTTAGACATAATAAATCCTTTATTTAAAAAGACTTGTATAATAAGCAGCTTTATTTACAACTAAATCTTTTTTAATATCATCATAAATAGTTTCATCAGGAGTTAGTGTATCATCACTAATAACGTATAAACCTTTTAGCATTTTAAACCTTTTAAATTATGTTTTATAGGTCCATTTCCACTCCCTAAATTAGGTGCATTTACAATTGCTTCATATATATACTCTTTTGCTTCTTTTATTACAGCTTTTAAATCATCATCATAAGACAATAGCGTTGCAATTGCTGCACTGTATGAACATCCTGTACCATGAGTATTTAAATCACTAGCTCTTTTAGTTTGAAAATATTCAAGTTTTCCATCACTTGTTTTTAATACATCAACTGCAAAGTCTTCATTATCTTCAATATCTTTGAATAAAATGTTAGTATCATAATTATCGCAAGATAAAATATCTTCAATATGCTCAACTTTAAAAAACTCTTTAGCTTCATATCTATTTGGAGTGATAAGTGTAGCGAGTGAAAAAAGTTGCTTTAAACTCTCAATACAATCATCATCTAAAAGTTTTGAATTTGCTCTTGATATTGCTACAGGGTCTAAAACTACTGGAATATTTAAATGCTTTATATAATCTTTTACAACTTCTATTAAATCTTGTGAGCCTAACATACCTATTTTTACAGCTTTTACATCAAAGTCTGTTATTACAGAGTCTATTTGTTGTTTTACAAAGCTAGGATTTAAAGGAACTACTCCTTGAACACCTAAGGTATTTTGAGCTGTAATAGTTGTAATAGCAGTTGTCATAAAACCATTGTGATATAAGGAACTTTTTATATCTGCTTGTATTCCAGCACCTCCACCACTATCACTACCAGCAATTGATAAAATAGTATTCATATTGAATCCTTTTTGTATTATATATTGTTAGTTTAGCTTTATAATTTAATTTTTTGTATTTGTAATTTGTTAGTTGATAAAATAGTAAGTTTTATTTACTTACTATTTTGAAGGAAAGATTGCCACTTTTAAAATGGCTTTTAATGCTTCGTCATTTTTAGTTGTAGATATATCACTTGATATTTTATGTTCTGAAAGCTTACCTTGTAAAGTTTGTAGAACATGCCAAAATCTTTCATTAAAAGGAACTTCAATATGTTTTATCTCATGTTCAATAATAAGTTCAACTATTGTCTCAATACAATGAAAATAAAAAATCTTATTTCTAGCTCTTTGTATTTTATATTCTCTCATTATTTTTAGATTATTTATAAAAGCTTCTTTTTCAAGCTCATTTAATAAACTTCTATTTTGTACATCATTTTCTTCTTCATCCAAGTGTTTTAAATATGAATTAATTTCAGTTTGCATACTACTTTCGATATTAGGATGAAATTTTAATATAAGTTTTAACATCTCATTAGACGATAATCTTTGCTCTTTAAGCTCATGGGTATAGTTTGTTTTTCTTTTATATTCATGATCAAAAGCTTCTAAAAGTTCTGCTGCGTATTTTAAGTACTTAAACTTATCTTCTTTACCATCTTTAAAGGTAATACCATGTTCACTAATAATTGGTTTTAATCCTGCATATTCTAGTTTCATATTAATTCCTTGTATTACTTAATTTTATCAAATAAAAATAAAAGCTTAATAAAATTATATTTTGTTATAATTCTCTAATGCAAAAAACTTTCACAAATCAAAATCAAGAAAATTTTAAAGGTATTATATTTATGGTATTAGCTGTATTGCTTCTACCTTTTAGTGATGCTATTGCAAAATGGTTGTCAAGTTCTTATACTACTTTACAAATAGCTTGGTTGAGATTTCTTATACAAGCTATTATACTTATAATATTATCTAACAGTTTAAAATATAAGATATCTACTTTTAATAAAAAATATATCTTAGTAAGTATATACATAAGTTGTTCAATTGTTTTCCTATTTTGGGGATTAAAGTATCTTCCTTTAGCAAATAATATAGCACTATTTTTTATAGAACCTCTTGTACTTACACTCTTAAGTGTAATTATACTTAAAGAAAAACTTCAGAAAAATCATATAATTGCTGTAATTATTGGACTTATTGGTACTTTAATTATTATAAGACCAAACTGGTCTGCTTATGGTATGGCTTCAATTTTTCCCATTGTATCAGCTATTTTTTATGCCTTATATTTAATTAGTTTAAGACAGGTTTCTACTAAAACAAATAGTAAAAGTTTGCAATTTTATATTGGTTTAGTTTCAACTATTCTTTTAAGTATTATTATAGTTGTTTGTGAGCTTTTAAATATTGATTCATTTGGTTTTAACCAAATAGATTTCAATGATTGGTGGTTGGTACTTCTTTTAGGTGTGATAACAACAATAGTTCAATTATTAGTTTCGAAAGCTTTCTATCACTCTAAAGCTTCAAGTTTAGCCTCATTTCAATATTTAGAGATTATAAGTGCTTCAATTTTAGGTTGGCTTATTTTCAAACATATCCCAGATATGCTAACAATTATAGGAGCTATTATTGTTATCTTCTCTGGTTTATATCTTATAAGCCATGAAAGAAAAAACTCATAAGTAAAGTTACCCTTATAAATATCATAACTAAACCACTAATAGCACAAAACAATATTTTAAGCCACATTAAAAACATAGGTATTACGCTTATCATAAATAGGAAGAAATTATTACTTATATTTAGATATTTATGAGATTAAAAAATAAAAAAGGAAAAAAATATTTTCCTTTTTTATATACTAGAATTTAGCGTTTGGAATAGGGTGGTTTTCAATAACAAAATCAATATCCTTGTCACCTCTACCACTAAGATTAACTAAGATTGTTTCACTTGAAGGAAGCTCTTTAGCTAACTTCATAGCAAATCCAACTGCATGTGCAGATTCTAAAGCGGGAATAATACCTTCTAATTGAGATAATTTATAAAAAGCATCAACAGCTTCTTTGTCATTACAAAGACCTATTTTAGTTCTACCAGTTTCTTTTAAGTATGCATGTTCAGGACCAACTGATGGGTAATCAATACCCGAACCAATTGAATATACAGGTGCAGGTTCACCATTTTCATCTTTTAGCATAACAGAGTTAAATCCATGCATTACACCCTCAGTACCATATGTTAAAGTAGCTGCATGTTCACCAAGTTCTTTACCTCTACCCATTGGTTCAACTCCATAAAGTTCTACTTCTTTATCATCAATAAAACCAGCAAAAATACCCATAGCATTTGATCCACCACCAACACAAGCAACTACATTATTAGGTAGATTATCTTCATGTTCAAAGAATTGCTCACGAGATTCTATTCCTATAATACTTTGGAAATCTCTAACCATCATTGGGAAAGGATGTGGACCTACAACAGAACCAATACAATAAATTGCAGTATCAGCCTGAGATACATAAGATTCAAAGGCAGAATCAACTGCTTCTTTAAGTGTTTTTAAACCATGAGTTGCAGGAACAACTTTTGCACCTAAAATTTTCATCCTAACTACATTTGGATGCTCTTTTGCAATATCAACTTCACCCATATGTATTTCACACTCTAAGCCAAAATAAGCAGCAGCAGTTGCTAAAGCTACTCCATGTTGCCCAGCACCAGTTTCTGCAATTACTTTTTTGAAGCCCATATGTTTAGCTAAGATAACTTCTGCCATACAATGATTTAATTTGTGTGCACCTGAATGATTTAAATCCTCTCTTTTCAAATAAATCTTAGCTCCGCCACAGTGTGCTGTTAAATTTTTAGCATAAGTTATAGGAGTTGGTCTTCCTTGAAAATGCTTTCTAACATATTTTAACTCTTCAATAAATTCAGGAGAGTTTTTAATCTCTTCATATGCTTTTGTGATATCTGCAAATGGTTTTTCTAACATTGGAGGAATAAATGACCCACCAAATTTTCCAAAGTAACCATTTTCATCAGGATATGATTCTAAATAAGATTTACCCATAAATTGCTTCCTTTTGTCTTTAATAACCGTAATAAAATGGCAAACATTATATTCTATAAGTTTTTAATCTCTTATGAAAGTGGAAGTATAATGGTTACTTTTGTACATTTATCAAAATTTCTTTCTTGGAAAACATAAGATAAATTTTGAACTTTAATTTCACCCTTTAAACTCTCACTAACAATTTTATGAGTCATATATAGTCCAAGGCCTGTACCTTGGCTTTTATGTTTTGTTGTAAAGTATGGTTCAAAGATTCTATCAATTATTTCAGGATTAATACCTCCTGCATTATCAATTATTTCTATAATAGCACTGTTTGCTTTTTTAAAGGTATTTATTTTTATAAATCTATCATCAAAATCTTTTTCTTTTAAAGCATCTTTTGAATTATTGATTATATTTAATAAGGCTTGATTTAGTTCGTTTTCAAAAGAGTTTAAATTAATTTGCTTATCCAAACTAAGTTCAATATCAATAAAGTTATTTGTAAATGAACTTTTTACAATATTTAAAAGTTTTTCTATACTAGAACTCAGATTAAATTGCATCTTTGTCTTATCTGTTTTTAAATAGTTTTGAAAGTCATCAATAGTTTGTGATAAAAACATTGTTGTTTGAGCGATATTATCAATTGTGTCATTAAAAGTTTTATCATCAAGTTGATCAAACTCTTTTTGCAATTTCATACCAGTTGCTGCTGTAGAAATAAAACTCAAAGGTTGTCTCCATTGATGTGCAATATTTCCAATCATCTCACCTAAACTTGCCATTTTTGACTGTTGAATAATAAGCTGTTCTTTATCTTTAATTTCACTCATATCAATAACAGAAATAATATCACAATTCTCTCCTTTAAAAAGAATCGTTTTTGACTTAAGTAAAATAGGAAAAGTTTTATTGTTTCTTTTTACTGCTGTTAATTCGTAAGTTTTCGTTTTTGCCTCACTTATTATGTTTGTTAAACTTTTTTCATCATTAAATTTAAAAAGTGAATTAAAGTCTATATTGTGTAAATATTTTTTATTTATATTAAACATTATTAAAGCTTCTATATTTGAAAATAGAATCTTATTACCTTTAATAATAAATATTCCTTCAATAGTAAGATTAATCAAAGCTCTAAAGTTTTCTACAGTATTTTCAAGTTCTTTTTGAGTTTTCTTTAAACTATTTTGATAATTTAAAAGTTGTCTATTTTTATAAAGTATAATCAATATTATTACAAAAAATGGTAAAAAGTATTTCCATAAAACAGAATAATCAAATGCTTGTGTATGCTCTAACTTTGACCATTTTTCATATATTTTTCTTTTTTCATCAGGAGTCATTGTATTTAAAACTTTATTTATGATTGATTGAAGAACTTCATAATCATCTCTTATCATCATTTGTAAATCAAAATTAATTCCTATACTTCCTGATATTTTTATATTACTATATGCGTATTTTCTTATATTATGAGCTAAAATAGGCATTGATTCAACTAATGCATCTATTTTCCCATTAGATAAAAGTTCAAATCCATGTTGTACATTTTTAAGTAATACAAAGTTCATATTAGGGTAGGCTTCTTTTAATAGTTTATGAGCTGTATAATTCTTTCCAACACCAACTCTTTTATCAAGTAAATATGAACCATCTGGAATATAGTTACTATTTTGTAAAGTAGCTATTCCTAATGGTGCTTTAAAGTATACATCAGTAAATATCGAATACTTTTGTCTATCACTAGTTTGTGAAGTTGTTATGATGATATCATTTCTTTTGTTTTTTATATCATCTAATGCTTCAGTAAAATTACTTTTGAAGTTTAGATTTACTTTTAATTTTGACTTTTTTACTATGTATTCCCAAAAATCAAAACCTAAACCATATGCTTGACCATTTTCTTCATAACTTATTGGAGCCCAGTTATCAGTGTATGCTACATTAACTATTTTATTATCTATAAAATCTTGTTCTTCTCTAGTAAAATTTATATCTTTGGAAATACTTAACCATTTTTCGTTTAAAGCATCTAGTTCACTTTTAGAAATTAAGTCCATTGACTTGTTTATAATATTTACTAATTCTTCTTTCTCTTTATTTACTCCCATAAAAAGCTTATTGTTATAATCTTTTAATTTTACTTCTGAAACAGCTTTTAAATTTAAAGAATAGTGTTTATTTATATAGTAAGTTCCTATTAACTTATTTTGTATTGTTGCATTTGCAATGTTATTTTTTACAGCATCAAAAACATCTTTTAAAGTATCAACTTCAATTAATTCAATACTTGGAAAATATTTTTTAATAATCGAAGTTAAAGTCCAACCTTTTACCAGTGCCACTTTTTTTCCATCTAAATCATCAATATTCACAATATCACTAGTGTAGTTATTTGTAATTAAAATAAATTCTTGCTTTAAATACTCTTTTGTATAAGATAAAAACTCTTCTCTTTTTTTGTTATGTGCTACTACAGGAAGAAGGTCTATCTCTTTATTTTTGAACTTTTCCATTAAGGCAGACCACTTATCAGTTACAAAAATAGGCTCAATTCCTATTTTGGAAAATAAAAGTTTTATATAGTCAACAACAAATCCTTTTGGTTTGCCATTTTCATAGTAATCATAGGGAATCCAGCATAATTCATTTGCAATATATATTTTTTTATTTTTATTTATAAAACTCTCTTCTTGATTTGTAAAAAAGCTAACTTGGATATGTTTATTATTTTCTATCCATTTTGAATAAATTAAATTTTTTTCAGAAGTGCTTATTAAATTTAATGATTTATCAATTATAGATTTTAAAATAAAAGAGTCTTTTGGGGTTGCCATATAAAGTTTATTCTGCTTATTAATCAAAAACTGTGCTTTTATACCACTAATATTATGCTTTTTGATTAAATACTGAACTAATGCAATATTAGAAATAAAAGCATCAGCTTTATTTAAAATTACTGCATCCATTGCTTCTAAAATATCTTTAACATAATAGATTTTAATATCAGGATAGTTGTTTTTTATGAAGATCTCTTGGGCATAACCTTTAGGTATTGCTATTTTTTTTCCATTTAATTTTTCTATTGAAGCAAATTTTTTAGTACTATATAAATAATCTCTTATATTTATATAACTTTTTTGTGTAAACTCTAGAAATTCTTCTCTTTTTTTATTTTTAAATAAAATAGGTAATAAATCTATTTTCTTATTTTTTGCTAAATCTAATAGTTCACTCCAACTATATCCATAGTTATATCTAAATTTAAGTCCACTTTTTTTCTCAATTAGATCCAAATAATCTTTTGCTATTCCTTTATAAACACTATTTTCTACAAAATCAAAGGGTGGCCAGTCTTCTTCAACTCCAACATCAATTATTGGATGATTTTTTATATAATTTAACTCTTCTTTGTTAAAAATAAGAGTTTTATCATAAACAGTAGAAAGTTCAATATAGTGAGAAAATAGGGTAGTTATAGAAATAAAAAATAAAAAAATGTATTTATACATTAAATAGCCTTATTATAGTAATAATAATCTATTATACTATAACAAGGTTTATAATAAAGTAAGTGTTTTATATTTTAGCTAAACCACTTCTTAACTTTGTCAAACATATTTTCAAAGCTTGACTCATGGGGTTTACTTTCAACACCAAAACTCTCTTGTAATTTTTCAAGTAGTTCTTTTTGCTCAGCATTTAAAGCTTTTGGATACTCAATCTTAATTTGTACGATTAAATCTCCTTGTCCATATCCTTGAACAGACTTAACACCTTCACCTCTAAATCTAAACTGTTGCTTATCTTTAGCTCCTGCTGGTATTTCTAATTCTAATTCACCTCTAAGTCCTGGAACTTTTATTTTATCTCCAAGAGCTACTTGTGTGAAGAAAATAGGCGCTTCAAGATAAATATCATCATCATTTCTAACAAAGTGAGAATCTTCTTTTACATTTACTTGTAAATATAAGTCACCTCTTGAACCATCTGGTGCAATATTCCCCTTATTTGAAACTCTAATTCTCATTCCATCATTTACACCCTCAGGTATATCAACTTTAAATGAGTCTTTAACTTCATCATATCCAGTACCACTACATGACTTACATGAAGCACTAGGTGCTTGACCAGTTCCTTGACAAGTTGGACATGTTTGAGCAAAAGTCATAAAACCTTGTCTTGTATGAACTTGACCTTGACCAGCACAAGTTTTACAAGTAGATAGCTTTCCATCTTTTGCACCTGTACCCTTACAAGATTTACATGCTCTTTTATAAGTATAGTCTATCTCTTTATTACATCCAAATACAGCTTCATTAAATTCTAGTTTAACTTCAACTGCGATATCTAAATTATAATTGTATGTTTTTCTTTGTCTTCTAGAGCCACCTCCACCAAATGCAGAACCGAACATCTCTTCAAATACAGAACTTAAATCATCGAAACCACCAGAGAAACCTCCACCTTGTCCATGACCTTCTAAGCCTTGCTTACCATATCTATCATAAATTGATCTTTTTTCTTCATCACTTAAAACCTGGTATGCTTCATTTACTGATTTAAATTTTTCTTCAGCTTCATGATCATCAGGGTTTTTATCTGGGTGATACTTCATCGCCATTTTTCTGTAAGCTTTTTTAATTTCACTTTTTTGTGCATCTCTACTTACTTCTAATACTTCGTAATAATCTAATTCAGTCAATTAAATATCTCCTAAATAATTTTTTATATTTGTTTAATTTACGCGATTTTATCTAAAATATTATAAAAATAAGATATAATCCACCCATGAAAAAAGGATTAGAAAAATTTTATGAATTAGTTGAGGCTTTTGAGTCTCTACCAACTATTGGTAAAAAGTCTGCACTAAGATTGGCATATCATGTAGTAATGAATGACAATTACTGCGGTATTAAAATTGCTCATAGTATTGAAAATGCTTTAAAAAATATAACGAAATGTGTAAAATGTGGCTCTATGAGTGAACATGAAATATGTGAGTTTTGTTTAGATGACTCAAGAGATAATACAAAATTATGTATTGTTCAAAGTGCGAAAGATATATTTATTATCGAAGACTCTAAACAGTTTGATGGGAAATATTTTGTAATTGAAGAATTAGACCAAGAAGCTATTGATGCTTTAAATAGATTTGTTGTTGAAAATGAAGTTCAAATGGTTTTATTTGCTATAACACCTTCAATTGCAAATGATGCTTTTATCTTATTTATAGAAGATAAGTTAAAAGATAAGAACATTCAGTTTTCAAAAATAGCTCAAGGTGTTCCAACAGGTGTTAGTCTAGAGAATGTAGATATCTTATCTCTATCAAAAGCTATACAAAGTAGAGTAGAGGTTTAAAATTTTCCTTCCTCTTTGTTCCAGGTAGCATAAAGTTCTTCAGATGCTGTGATTTCTTTAGGAGAAGCTTTTCTTCTACAAGACAGGTAACCTTTAGATCCATCACATGACTCAAATGGATATACTGTTGCATATACCCAATAATACCCTCCTGATTTTGTAGCATTCTTTACATATCCTGTCCAAATCTCTCCTCTTTGTACTGTGTCCCATAATGATTTAAATGCTTTTTTCGGCATATCTTTATGTCTTACTATACTATGTGGTTGTCCTAATAATTCATTTATTGAATACTCTGCTATACTACAAAAATCATTGTTCGCAAATCTTATTATTCCATTTGCATCTGTTTCACTTACTAAAAATGCATAATCATCTAATATTGTCTCTTGTCCTGCTGCCATTTTTAATCCTTTAAAACTTTTTGCTCTTAGCATCTTCAACTAATAAATTAGCCATTTGTGATACTTCATTTGAAATACTTGTTGTATGATTCGCTTCATTCGCATTATCTTGTGTAACTCTATCAAGCATTGTTACTGCATCATTAATCTGCTCAATTCCACTCATTTGTTCTTTTGAAGAGTTACTTACATCTTCAATAATAGAAATAGTCTCATTAATATGATTGTTTAATGTCTCATATCCATTAATCATTTCATCTGAAATCTTTTTACCTGCATTTGCTTTTTCATTTGCATCTTCAACTAAATCTTTAATATCTTTAGCAGCTTCAGCACTTCTTGAAGCTAGATTTCTAACTTCTTGAGCAACAACAGCAAAACCTTTACCAGCTTCACCAGCAGTAGCAGCTTCAACCGCGGCATTTAAAGATAAGATATTTGTTTGGAATGCAATTTGGTCAATAATAGTAATAGCTTCATTAATAGAAGATACTTTTGTATTAATCTCCTCTATAGATTCAGCAGTTTGAGAAGCTAATGTTCTACCATTAGAAACAGCACTTCTAACAGTATTACCTAAATTAGACATTTTAGAAGCATTATCAGCATTATTTCTAGTAATAGAAGTGATTTCTTCTAAAGAAGCAGAAGTTTGTTCTAGAGAAGCTGCTTGTTCATTTGCTTTTGTTGAAAGGTTATGCATAGAGTTTCTCATGATTGATGCATTTTGCTCTAATCTTTGTCCGTTTTCTAGGTTTGTTTGAGCATGTACAGATAAGGTATCACCTAAAGCGTTAATACTAGTCATTACTTCAAGCATATTATCTCTAATGTCAAATGGTATATCAATCTTTTTAGTAAAGTCATCATTTGCATAAGATGTAGTAGTATCTTTAATATTATTCATATTTCTTTCTAAAACATCAAGTGTTTGATTTAAAGATTTTCTTAAAGCACTAACCATAAAGTTTTCAGAATCAGACTTAACTCTACATTTAAAGATACCTTGTTCTACTTTATTAAGAGTTAAAATTATTTCTCCTAATACTTTCATATCTTCTTTTCTCATCTTGTCAAAAGTGTCATAGTAGTCATTCATTTCATGAAGAATAAGACCAATTTCATCATTTTTGATAAATTTTGCTTTTTCAACACTATTTGATCTCATAAAAGTAAAACTTACAATTTCATTCATATACTTTTTAAATCTGTTTATACCACCAAGTATTCTATTTCTTGCTGCTGTAGTTGTATAAAAAATCAATAACCCAAAAACAATGTTTATCGATATAATTGCTATAATATCGGATGCTATATAAATTGCCATTATACTTATAAATGCAAATCCTATTTGAGTTAAAATCATATTAACCCAAAGTCTTTTAGTGATGCTCATATTTGTAAACATTATTTTTTGCCTTTTTTTTCACTTATTAATTTGTTATTTTTTACTTTAATCTTATTATAGTAAACATTTGATAAAATACTTACATGGAAAAAAGAATTATTTGTCAAAAGTGTGTGAATTATTTTGTTACATGGGAGCAGGGCAGACCCCATGGTTGTAAGGCTTATGGCTTTAAGTCTAAAATTATACCTTCCAGAGTTGTAAAGAACTCAAGTGGTTTTGAATGTAATTTTTATCAACAAAAAAACTTTAAGTAACTGTTTATAACCATATAAATAACGTTACATTATACTTTTTATATAAAATCTATTATTCATGGAATTTTAGATACTATTACGAAAATAAATACAACTATATGTTATTAGGAGACAAGTTTGTTATACAAAGACTTAAAAGACAGCATAAAATCATTAGGATTTTTATCAATTGAAGATTTTGTGCAATACATTGGAGTGACACCATCTGATGTTTTAGAATGGGAAGAAAAAGATGAAGTTCCTTATACTATTTCTTTAATTATTCATTTACTTAAAGGTGAGAAAGAATTACCAAATAATGCTACATTAGATAACTTAGTAGAAGAGTGTTTACCTTTAGCAGAATTGTTAGAAGAAGCATCTTCATTTCCTCACAAATTAGAAGAAATGTTTTTATTACAAAAAGAACTAAATGATTCAACAAATGGCAAAAACTGGGAGTTAGGAAGAAACAAATTTGGTAAAGAAATCAACTGGCTTAGATGTATCCATATGGAAGTAGCTGAATTAATTGATTCTACTCCTTGGAAACACTGGAAAAATATTAATGCAAAACCAGATATGCAAAATATCCATGTAGAATTAGTTGATATTTGGCACTTTTTAATGTCTTATATATTACAAGAAACAAATGTACCAAAAGCTGTATCTTTAGTAAATACACATTGTATATATGAAGCTGTATCAGAAGTTGATGTAAAACTTATGGTAAAAGAAGCAGAAAAACTATCTTATATAGCTTTAGCAATTGAAACTAATAATATGCCATCATTTAGTGGTGTTGAAAGATTTATTGATCAGTTTTTTAGATGTTGTAAGGTATCAGGTTTATCATTTACTTGGTTACAAAAACTTTATATTGGAAAAAACTGTTTAAATAAATTTAGACAAGACAATGGATACAAAGAAGGTACATATATCAAAGAATGGAATGGAAAAGAAGATAATGTAGTTATGGTTTCACATCTTGAAAATATGGAAGATGTAAGCTTTGAAATTTTATACACTAAACTTGAAGAGTCTTATAAACAATGTAAGTAATTTATAGCTAAAAGAAAACTCTTTTAGCTATAATCATTTTTATAATCTACATAATGACCTGCATGTTTAATTAAGCCTTCTACATCTTCGTCAGTTAGCTGTTTTACTACTTTAGCCGGACTTCCCATAATCAAACTTTTAGGTGGAAACTTTTTCCCTGATGTCACTAAAGAGTTAGCTCCAACAATAGAACCTTCACCAATTATTGCATCATCAAGAATAGTAGCACTCATTCCAATAAGACAATTATTTTCAATTTTACAACCATGAAGCATAACTTTATGTCCTATTGTTACATTATCTCCAATTATAGTTGATGTGTGAGTATCTGTATGTATCATAGATAAATCTTGAATATTAGTATTTTTGCCAATCCTAACTTTATTTACATCTGATCTAATTACACATTGAAACCAAACAGAAGAGTTTTCGCCGATAATAACATCACCTATAATATCAGCACTAGGTGCTACCCAAGCAGTTGAATCTATTTTTGGATAAAATTCTTTAAACTTCAAAATCATATTATTTCCTAATTTTTTAGGTTTATTATAACTTGTGATTTTTAAAAATGCAAATAAGTATTACTTATTTGCATTATATTTTAATATTATAGGCTTACTATAATTTGGAACATCATCATAAGTAAATATAGCATAATACTTATCAATATCCATTGCTCCAAAATCATCATAAGTATAATCATCTTTACCTGCATAAAGCTTTTGACCATCCTGAGAAGAATAAGGCTCTCTAAATGGATTTTTTATAACTTTTACACCTACAAAATCAATATCAATAGGGTTTTCCCAAGTTAATTTCACTTTTCCATTTTCTTCAATTAGCTTTGCATTTTTTACTTGAGCTAAACTATCTCTTCTTTTTGGTATATGTTCAATAATTAATTTTGGTGATAAAGATATATTTTTAATTTCCCAAGATACTTTTTTATTTTTGATTGATTTTTTTGAAGAAGTAGGTTTTAAGACAAAAGAAATACTTTCTTTATCTTTTACCTTTTCATTTAAAGTCTTTTCAGCAAATGTATCAAACATGAAATACTGTGTTTGATTATTCTTAAGCTCTGCTGCACTAACATCATAACCAATATTTTGTATAACTTCTCTATTTGTGATACTTTCGTAATTTTTTTCAATATTATCATCGACAAATTCAATATGAAATCTAATGTCATCTTTAATATATATTTTTGTTGAATTTAACTCAAAATATGCTTTTGTAATCATGCTCTTATCATAAGGTGGTAATGATGATAAATTAAATTCAAAAGTTGAATAAATTTTTAATCCATTTTCATCAAAACCAGCTGTTATCTCATCATCTTTTATCTCATTTTTACTTATTGTATTAACAGAAGTAGGGTATAAAGCAGTTATTTCAGGTTTTAATGTATATGTTAATTCTAAGCTTGGTCTATACGTAAGACCAAAACCAAATTTACCATAACCTATGTCCCATTGCATCATTTGTCTAGTTCTTCCAATTCTAAGTTCTTTTGGACCTTCAACTCTTAATACTATTTTATTATTATGAACATACTTTTTTAGAAATTCACACTCCATAGCTGAGAATTCCCAAGTTCTCCATATACCTTGTGTTAATTGATGAGATTGAGTTGGTCTTCCAATATATTTAATAATTTTCATATTATCAACATCATCAAAATCGGTAATATCCCCCATTTGGGTTTGATCAACTATAGCAACATTCCATTCACCATATTTTTCAATTGTTGTTGATACTCTATTAATAGGATATAAATTAAACTCTGCATGTTTTATTAATGCATTTGAGGGTAAAGACTTTATATCAATAGTGATAACTGCATAAGAAACACCTTTATGTTCATCAACACCAACAAACAAAGAGTTAACACCAAAATGTTTTGCATTATCATTAATATTTTCAGATACATATCCTGTTTCATTTTTACTAGCATAATAAGTTCTACTAAATTCATCATATTCAAGATTTGTTCTAATTTTAATTTGTGGGCAAAAAGGTGATTTTAAACCTGTTTTACTATTTACAGCTCTAATATTATAATAATAATCTTTATTTGAAAAAAGATTAATATCACTAAATTCTAATTTTTGGGTTCTCACTATTAAATTGCTATCATTACAAAAAGACTTATTTTTTAAACTTCTATAAATCTCGAAGTATATATTTTCTTTATCTTCATAATTCCATTTTAGTTCTACATGGGAAGAACCTATATCAATTACTTCAAAAGATTTAACTCTTTTAGGACCGTTTCCACTATAGTTTGGTACTTCTGCTACAGCAGCTAAAAGTGCAGGAATATGTTCTCTAATATGTTCACTCATATCATCTAAATAATCACTTATATTTCTAGTTCCAACTTCAACAACAGTAGAGATTATTCCTTTTGAATAATAAAATTCTCTACCGCTTCCTGAAATAAGCTTAGCTGGTGGTTTCCCTTGATGTATTCCATATTCTCGACCTGAAATTTTTCTAATTTTTTCTGCCATATTTGCACATAAAGTATTCATATCTGTTGTATCAAAAGTATCCTCATGTCTAAAATCATGAGCAGGGAAAAACACATTTCCTTGAGAATGATAATCTAAGGCTATTGTTATATTCTCATGACTTTCAACAAATTTTTTTAAAGCTTGAGTTTCAGGTTCACTAAATGGCTCGGGACCTCCATATACATTTGAAGTAGTGAGTGTTGATTTTACAAAACCTATTGGAAAGTTTCTATTTAAATCCACTCCATAGGTTCCATTAGCATTTACACGCCTGTTTTTTCTCCAAAAAGAAAAATGATTTCTTGAATATTCATAACCATCAGGATTAACACAAGGAACCATATAAATTGTTGCATGTTCTAAATAGAACTTAAGAATGGGGTCATTATCATGATTTTCTAAAATATAAGTTGCAAATTCAATTGCTAATTCATGACCAATCCATTCTCTAGCATGAATAGTTCCTGTATAAAATAAGGCAGGTCTAGTTGAAGCTGTTTCTATATCTTTTGATATTGTAATTAAATTTATATCTCTTTTTTCCCAAGTTTGTCCAATTGATTCAAGCTTGATGTACTTTGGATACTTCTTTTCTAAATCTTTAAAAATTTCTGTTGACTGGGCGTATGATCTATAAAGTTGTTTCAACTTATTCTCCTATTTTTAATCTAGACTTTAATTGAGTTAATTTATTTTTTCCTATACCATCAATTTGTTTTAACTCATCAATTGAACTAAAATCATTAAAAGTATTTCTAAAATCTAATATAACTTTTGCTAATTTAGATCCAATTCCTTTAATTTTCTTAAGAGTTTCTTCATTTGCAGTATTTATATCAATTCTCATATCATCAAGATTTTCATCCCAAGTTTTTAAAAGTTGTTCGTCTATTGATTCAAGTTCTAATAAATCACTTGCATCTGTCACAATGTTATCTTTTAAATATTCTTGTATTTCTAATGCTAACTCCTCTTCCATACCATGAAGAGTCATAATATCAGTTAGAGAAGCACAATTGAAATTTATTCTTTCTAAAACAAACTCATCTTTTAAAGCTTGCTTATTTAACTCTTTTTTAATTGGTAAATCTTTAGGATTAACTGAAGCAGGGAAATCTGAATCAATTGATTTTTCTGTTAAAGACATATCAAATTTATCTTTAGGATCATTTATATACCATGTACCATCACAAGAAGGTTTATATTTACTAAACCCAATGTGTCTCATAGTTCTAAGTAAAGATGAATCAATTTTTCCTAATTCTTCCCACGAATATAAAGGAACATGAGGCATTCCAAATCTTCCATTTGAAAAATCCCACATTAAATATTGCCCAATCCAATCTCTAATATAAGGAAAGGCTGCAAATGCAGTCGCACACTCTAAAATATATGGTTTATCAGTTTTAGCACAAATGGCAATATCACAAGCCCAATACTCAGCTTTAGCAGCTTTACTAGCTTCTACTGCTAACTCTAAAGCATTCATCGGTACATTTTCATATGACATTGTACCACCCTGCGAAGTGTTTGTAATCCACTCTCCATCACCAGAAAATCTCCAGAAAGCACAAATAGGTTTATGTCCAATTAACATAACTCTTAAATCCCCTGAATATTTTAAATCAATTGCATTTTGTGTATAAATAGGATTATATTTCTTATTTTCTAATAATTTCTTTGCTTCATTATAATTATCAGCTTTATGTACATAATATCCACCATAATTAGATGGTCCATAAGATCTTTTTATAATTTGAGGATAAGAGGCTTTGTTTTTTAAATATTCAAAACCTTTTTTCTTATCATAAAAAATCTTTGTTTTAGGGATACTAAGATTGTTTTTTTCACAAAATAAAGTTACATTTTCTTTTGATTTATTTGAAAATTGTGTTTGTAGTGAAGGAACAAACCTAACATGAGGTAACTCTTTAGATATTTCTACAAATGTATCATAAGCAGTTGCTGGAATATTACCAATTAAGATATCAATCTTTTTACTTTTAACCTCTTTTATAAACCTTTCTTTATCATTTTTCCAATGATAAACAACTTCTTCTATTTTATCAGGCCAACCTTTGAAATTTGAATGATCAAAGAATCTTAAAACATAATCAAGATATAAAAATCCTAACTTTGGTAATTTTTCCATTATTTTCTCCCCTTATTTTTTTGTTTTTTTATCAATTAAATTTGCTATTAATTCTATTTTTTTATCGTTAAAATCAAGTCCAAGTTTTTCTTGTTCTGGTGTTGCAAAAGCAGGAATTCCATTTACTTCTAAAACTATATACTCTTCTTTTTTTCTATCATAAATAATATCAACTCCTGCAATATCAAGTCCTGTAACTTTAACAGCTTTTAGTGCCAAATTGATTACCTCATCATTTACCTCTCTAGGAAAAACACTTCCTCCACTAGTAACATTTGTTTTCCAGCTTCCTTCTCTTGCTTTTCTTCCATAACAACCAACAAACTGTCCATCAACAATATCAATTCTGTAATCAGTATTATCATAGTCTATAAATTTTTCTACATAAAAATATCTCAAATCCATCTGATTTAAAAAAGGAATTAACATATCTAATGTCTCTTGGTTCTCTATTTTTGTAAGACCAACTCCACCCCAACCATCAGTTGGTTTATAAACCATCTTAGTCCACTTTTCCATTATTTCTTGAAGATGATGAGTATCATCCCTATGACAAAGTTTATAATCAGCTGTTTGTATTTTGTTGTGCCTTAAAAGAAAAGATGTTTGAAATTTATCTTCTGTTAATTCAAAAGCATCATAAGAATTAATCATTGGTATTACATGATTTAATGCTTTATACAAATACATTTGATATTGTGTTTGCTCTCCTGCATTATAAGAAAAGAACAAATCTAATTTATCAAGTTTAATATCCTTGTATAAGATATGCCCATTTTTTGCAATTGCATCTCTTAAATTTATATTAGCAAGTACATCAATATCTCTTTGTTTTAATTGTTTAATTAATTTTTCTTGGATTTTATCTCCACCACCATTTTGATATAACCACATACCAATTTGTCTATTGCCCATACTATCCCTTCTATAAATAATTTTAATTGCTATTTTGATAATAATCTAAAATTTTTGTCATCATTTGTATTCGTTGTTCAAAAGAACTCTTAAGTGCTCTTTCTTTTAAAGTGTGATCCCCATCACCATAAGGACCGAAACCATCAATAGTAATTGTTCCACAATTTGAAACAATATTAGCATCACTAACTCCACCTCTGTGTTCTTTAGGAATTTTTTGATTTGTAAGTTTTTCTAAAAAATTAAGATACTCTAATTGTTTTTGATTCTCTTCCATAACATCTCTTTGAATTATTCCATCAAGATGACAAATTGAACCTTCAACAAAACTAGTATTAGATATTTCCTCAACACAACTCATTACTCTTTGTTTTTCACTTTTTTTATCAAATCTAAATTCAAACATCATTTCAAAAAAAGGAGATACTGTATTTATTCCTATTCCACCTTCACATTTTCCTACATTTACAATAGTACCTTTATCTAAATCAAGTAATTGACTATATTTTTGTAGTTTAATTGCTCCTTCAAGGTTTGCATTTATTCCTTTTTCATAAGAAGTACCTGCATGAGCTGCTTTTCCTTCTATTTTAACAATATATCTTCCAACACCTTTTCGTGAAGTTACTACTTCTAAATTTTTACCTGCAGCTTCAAAAACAAAACAATAATCATAATTTTTTGCTAAACTAGAAGTAACATCTTTAGAATCATCACTTCCAGTTTCTTCATCACTTACTAGTAAAAAATCAATATTATTAATTTGACCATATTTTTTATAAAGATTTCTAAGAGCTTCTAGTGCTACAATATTTCCACCCTTCATATCGCAAACACCAGGACCATAAATCCATTTTTCATCTTCTGTATAATCTTCAAAATAATTTTTTGGAAACACAGTATCATTATGACCTAATAATAATATTTTCTTTCCATTTTTTTTGTTTGATTTAAATAAAAGATGATCTCCAATAAGTTCTCTTTTATATTTAGTTGTAGAGTAGCCTATATTTTCAAGCCATTGTGTCATTTGTAAGCCAACTTCATCTACACCATCTTTATTTGCAGTATATGAATTGATTTTTACTATTTTTTTAAGATCTTCTAAATAGTTCATTTATTTTCACTTTTTTCTAAATTATATAAATACATATAATATTATATCCTAAAAAAGTTACATTTTAGCTACTATAAAAAGTTTGGGTATAGGTTTTATTGATAATAAAAAAAGGGCATTTGTAAAAAATGCCCTTTTTGTAAGCAATATAAATATTATTTATTTATATTTTTATAAATGATAGTATTTTTTATTTTCACCAGAAATTATAAATCTTAGTGCATTAAGTCTAATAAATCCTTCTGCATCTTTTTGATTATATACTTCATCTTCTTCAAATGTAGAGTGTGCTTCTGAGAATAAAGATTTTTCTGATTCTCTTCCAACTACAATAACATTACCTTTATAAAGTTTTAATCTTACTGTACCTTCTACATTTTCTTGTGTTTTATCAATAGCTGCTTGCATCATTTCTCTTTCAGGAGAGAACCAATATCCTTGGTAAATTAACTTAGCATATTTAGGCATTAGTTCATCTTTTAAGTGAGAAGCTTCTCTATCTAATGTAATTGATTCAATTGCTCTATGTGCTTTTAACATGATAGTTCCACCTGGAGTTTCATAACAACCTCTAGCTTTCATTCCAACATATCTATTTTCAACGATATCGATTCTTCCAATACCGTGTTTATTTCCATATTTATTTAAAGTCTCTAAGATAGTTGCAGGTGACATTTCTTCACCATTAATAGCAATAGGATCACCATTTTTATATGAAATTGTAATATATTCAGCTTCATTTGGTGCTTCTTCAGGGGAATTAGTCCATAACCACATTGATTCTTCTGGTTCTGCATTTGGATTTTCTAATGATAAACCTTCATAAGAAATATGAAGTAAGTTTGCATCCATAGAATAAGGAGAAATTGCTGGATTTCCATTTTCATCTAAGTGTTTCTTATCAATTTCAATTCCATGCTCTCTTGCATATGCTAATAATTTTTCTCTTGAATTTAAATCCCATTCTCTCCAAGGAGCAATAACAGTAATATCAGGATTTAATCCTAAGTATCCAAGTTCAAATCTTACTTGGTCATTTCCTTTTCCAGTAGCACCATGAGATACTGCATCTGCACCCATTTTATTTGCAATTTCAATTTGCTTTTTAGCAATTAAAGGTCTAGCAATTGACGTACCTAATAAATATTCACCTTCATAAATTGCATTTGCTCTAAACATTGGGAATACGTAATCTTTAACAAACTCTTCTTTGATATCTAAAATAAAAATATTTTCAGGTTTAATTCCACAAGCTAAAGCTTTTTCTCTTGCAGGTTCAACTTCTTCACCTTGACCTAAGTCAGCAGTAAAAGTAATAACTTCAGCATTATACTCGTCTTGAAGCCATTTTAAAATAGTAGAAGTATCTAGCCCACCACTATAAGCTAATACAACTTTTTTAACATCTTTTTTACTCATTTAATTTATCCTATGATTTCATATAAATTTTAAGCATATATTATATCTAAATATAACTATAAAATAATTTAAACATATTATTAACCTTTACTTAATATTTAGTGTATAAAAAGCACTTTTAATAATAATTAGATATAATCTCTCTTATGAGAATAGATAAATTTTTAAACGCCGTAAATATTACAAAAAGAAGAGCAGTTGCTGAAGATATGCTTGAACATAAAGTTGTTTTTATTAACAATCAAGCTGTTAAAAAAGCAAAAGAGGTAAAAGTAGGGGATTTAATTGAGATTAAATATCTTGAAAGAAGTGATAAATTTGAAGTTCTACAAATACCTACATCAAAATCTACACCTAAATCTAAAATGGAAGAGTACGTAAAGAAAATAGAAGGATAAATATGTTTAATAGTGCAAAATTAAAATTTGATGATATTTTTGAAAATAGATTACCACAAGAAGAAGTAAGAGATTATTTAATTGAACTTTATGAAAGAGGCGAAACTGCTGCAGAGATTGCAGGAGCTGCTAGTGCTATGAGAGATCATTTGATTCCTCTTCCTGTTCACTACAGTATAAAAGAAAAACTAATCGATAATTGTGGTACAGGAGGAGATAAATCAAACTCTTTTAATATCTCTACAACTGTATCAATATTATTAGCTGCTAGTGGTTCATATGTAGCAAAACATGGAAATAGAAGTATTACAAGTAAAAGTGGTAGTGCTGATATGCTTGAGGCTTTAGGTATAAATCTTGAAATGTCACTTGAAAACTCAGCTAAAATGCTTGAAGATTCAAACTTTTGTTTTATGTTTGCACAAAATCATCATCCTGCTATGAAATATATCATGCCTATTAGAAAATCAATCCCACATAGAACTATTTTCAATATCTTAGGACCTTTATCAAACCCTGCAACGGTATCAAAGCAACTTATAGGAGTATTTGACAAAACTTATATAAACAAAATTGCATATGCTTTAGATATGCTTGATACAAAAAGATCAATAATTGTTTCTTCAAAAGATGGAATGGATGAAGTATCTATTTCTGATATTTCTTATGCTACATCATTAATAAATGGTAAAATTGAAGACTTTGAAATTGATCCTGAAGAATTCGGTTTAAAACTAGCACCAAAAGAGTATATTGTTGGTGGTGATGCAAAAGAAAATGCAATGACAACAAGAGCAATTTTATTTGATGAAATAATTGGACCAAAACTTGATATAGTTCTTATAAATACTGCTGTTGCTTTAATAGTAGATGAAAAAGCAAGAGATATAAAAGAAGGTATTGAAATTGCTAAAGATACAATTAAAAGTGGAAAAGCAAAAGAAAAGCTAGAAGAGCTTATTAAAATATCAAATCAATTAAATTAAGTGGAATAAAAATTGACTAAAGAGTTTGAATTAAAAGAAAACCAACTAAAAGAATTATGCTCTTATTTAAAATCAATCTTAAATAATAAGGATTGTATTATAATATTAAGAGGTGATTTAGCAAGTGGTAAAACTACACTTGTTAAAAATTACGTACAAAACTTAGGACTAGATGATTTAGTAACTTCTCCAACCTTTTCATTACAATCTATCTACTCTGATAAAATATATCATTATGATGTTTACAATAAAACACTAGAAGAGTTTATCTCACTAGGAATGCTAGAAGAGTTTGAAAAAAGTGGAATTCATTTTGTTGAATGGGGAGATAAAAAACTTCAAGAAATACTAAATGAGTATGGCTACGAAGTTTTAGTAATAAATATAGATAAAAAAGACAATAAAAGGTTATATACAATTGAATCATAAACTACATATTAAAGATATAACAAAAACCATTAAAAAAACTGAAATTTTACATGGTATTTCTTTAGAAGTAAACTCTGGAGAAATTATTGGATTATTAGGTCCAAATGGTGCTGGTAAAACTACAACATTCTATACTGTTTGTGGTTTAGTAAAACCAAGTTCAGGTGATGTATATTTTGATGACAAAGAAATAACTCATTTACCTTTACATAAAAGAGCTTTAAAAGGAATAGGTTACTTACCTCAAGAATCATCTATTTTTAAAGACTTATCTGTAGAAGACAATCTTATGTTAGCAGCTCAAATTGTGACTGATGATAAGGAAGAGCAACACAAAAGAGTTGAAGAGTTACTTGAAATATTTAATATTGAACCAATTCGTCAAAGAAAAGGTGTATCACTATCAGGTGGGGAGAGAAGAAGAACAGAAATTGCAAGAGCACTAGTTTCTCATCCAAAGTTTTTATTACTTGATGAACCTTTTGCAGGGGTTGACCCAATTGCAGTAAAAGATATTCAAGAAATTATTTCACAATTAACAAAAATAAATATTGGTGTTTTAATTACAGATCATAATGTTAGAGAGACTTTACAGATTTGTGATAGAGCATATGTTATGAAAGCAGGAGCACTTCTTTCAAGTGGTACTAGTGAAGAAATAAGAAACGATGATAAAGTAAGAGAACACTACTTAGGTGAAGATTTTAACTTCTAATGTTAAAATCTTCTTAGTTTACAACTACTTTATTTCTACCTGATTTTTTAGCTTCATATAAAGCCTCATCAGTTCTTTCAAGAAGTGTACTTTCATCATCTCCATCTTTTAAAGAAGCAATACCAAAACTAGCAGTTAATTTTAGATTCTTAGAACTAAACTCTTTATCTTCTATTGCCATTCTTATCTTTTGGGCAACATTTAAAGAGCCTTCTAATGAAGTTTCTGGAAGTAAAATTAAAAACTCTTCTCCACCCCATCTAACAACAATATCATGTTCTCTAACATTTCCTAAAACTACTTGTGAAATATCTTTTAATACTTCGTCACCTATTTGATGGCCATAAGTATCATTTATATTTTTAAAGAAGTCTAAATCAAAAATTATTAAAGATAAATCATTCTTATATCTAAAACCTCTTCTTATTTCTTTTCCATATATTTCTTTAAATTTATTTCTATTATTAAGACCTGTTAAAGAGTCATGACTTGCTTGATACTCTAAAAGATTTGATTTCTCTTTTAATTCAGTAATATCAGTCAATGACAATACATAATAGTTGTCTTTTTCATCATAATTATCAATATTAACAGTAAAAATTCTTTCTTCATCGTTTGAATTCTTTATTTTTACAACTCTATCTATTTCAGGAAGTTTTTTAATATAACTTATCCAGCAATCTTGTTTTTGCAATAAATCTTTTGTAATAAAACCATACTCTTCTTGGAATAAGTCATAAATATTAGCTGTTTTTGAGATAAATTCTTCAATACTACTTACTTTAAAGAACTCTAAGAATTTCTTATTTACATTTGATAGAGTATCATTATTTGTAACAATTACTATGTTATCTTGTGCATCAAGTATTGATTTTAATTTTTGAACTTCTTGTTCCACTCTTGATTCTAATGAAATATTTAATTGCTCTAACTCTCTTTTTAACAAAATTGGTTCAATTGCTTTTATCATACTTTCAACTAACTGGTATAAGTCAATAGGTTTCATAGCATAAGTATTAACACCTACATCTATAGCTCTTTTTAAAAAGTTAGGGTCGTTATGTGCACTTGTAATTACAATTGGGATTTCTTTGCTTATTTCCTTGATTTGTGTACACATCTCAAGGCCATCCATTTTAGGCATATTAATATCAGATACAATCAAATCAATATCAGATGAGTTTTCTTTAAAAGTTTCTAAACCTTCTAAACCATTTGCAGCTGCATAAACTTTTTTTACCAATGAACCTAAAAGTTTAGCTGTAAACTCTCTTACATCATTTTCATCTTCTACATATAAAACAGAGATGTTCTCTAAAATCTCTTTATTCATTGTTCTCTCCTGTAAACTCATACAAATTAGGTTCTGCTATTGGAGCTGAAAAATAGTAACCTTGTGAAAAGTCAGTTCCCAACTCTTTTGTAATATCAAATATCTCTTTATTCTCAACAAACTCTGCAATAGTTTTTAGATTTAAGTTCTTAGCAAATTCTACTATAGTTTTAGTGATTTTAAAAGAGTTTTCATCAACTGCAATATTTTTAATCAATGAAGCATCTATTTTTAAATAATCAACATTCATTTTTAATAAATGCTCAAAATTAGAATACCCACTACCAAAATCATCAATAGCTACTTTACATCCTAAAGATTTTATCTCATCAACAAAGTTAATTAACAACTCATAGTTTTTAACATTCTCATCTTCAAGTATTTCAAATACAACTTTATTTGAGACATTATATTTTTTAATTTTTTCTTTTATAAAATCTAAAAACTCTGAGTCTACAATATCTTCATAAGATATATTAACAGAAAACTCAAAAGGTAAATCAGAAAACTTTTTAAAAGACTTTTCTATTACAATTTTCGTAAGTTTTATATATTGGTTAGATTTTTTAGATATATCCAAGAAGAAAAATGGAGATATTACCTTTCCGTCTTCATCAATAAGTCTAACTAAACACTCATATTTATCAACTTTCATTGTCTTATTATTTATAAGCGGTTGATAAAATACTACAATCTTGTCATTATTAAATGCGTTTTTTAGTTTTTTAGACCACAACATATTATTTTCATACTCTTGAAATTTATCTAATTCATCATAAAATACTAAATAGTCTTTATGGTCTTTTTTTGCACTTTGCAATGCAATATCTGCAGTAATAAGTTTATTGTTTTTATTTGAAAAAGAAATACCAGCTGTAATTCTAACATCAATTTCATATTGTTCATAATAGAACACTTTTTTATAAACTTCTTCTGAAATATTTTGAACAATTTCTAAAAACTTATCTTGTTCTAAATTTGTATTAGTAATACAATAAGTATCAGCAGGAAACTTGTATAGACTTAGTTGCTTATAATCTTTAATACAATTGTAAATTAACTCACCAACACCTTTTAATATATCATCCCCAATTCTATGACCAAAGAAGTCATTTATCTCTTTAAATGAATTAATATCAAAAATTGAAATGGCATCTAAATTTAGTCTATTATGTTGTAAGCTATCAATTAATTTAGCTCTATTTGGTAAAGAAGTTAGATTATCAGTATAAAGAAGATTATATAAATCATTTTTATACTTTATCTCATGAGAGATATCATTTAGAAGAATAATATTTGTATGATTATGAGCAAGGAAAATTTTTTGTATAGTGAAATATTTTTTTTTACCCTTATCAATAATACAAACTTTATTGTCTTCTCTTTCCGTTTTCTCTAACCAACTGTCATCGCCTTTTTGCATACACTCAGGTTCATTCTCAAAAATATTTGAGATTTTTTTATACTTTGTATTTATCTCATCTTCATTTTGACAAGATGTTAATTGATTAAAGTATTGATTAGAGAAAATAACATTTTTGCCATCTGTTAAAAATAAAGGGTTATTAATATTGTTTATAATAGAACTAGAAAGCTCTTGTTCTTTTTTTATTTGAATATCTTTTACATGTAAACTATTGTAGTTTTCAAGCTTGAAGTATAATTCATCATAATCAATAGGTGTTAATAAGTAATCATACTCTTTTCTAGATATTTCATTCTCACAAATTAATAGTATTGCTATATCTAACTGTTTACATCTTTGTGTAATTTGTTCATATTTACTAATGTTTGTATTCAATACAAGTAAGTTTTTATTCTCTAAATTAAAAAGAACTTCTTTACTAGTTGTAGAATAGTTAATTGTTATATCATTAGTATATTTTTTAATATGCTGATTAAATCCTAAATAATCTTCAAGATTCTTATCAGCTATCAAGACACTAAAATGCATTTTTTACCTTAATATTATTACTTTTAATAGTTTTACATAAAATTGCTTTAAAATCACTTTTATAGCTGTGGTTCGAATAAAACTATGAATTTTAAATTATTTACCAAATATCTTAAGTGCGTTATTTAAATCTTCCTGTGTATCTATACCAAAAGATTTAGACTCCACTTGAACCATAGCAATTTTATTTCCATTATCTATTGCTCTTAATTGTTCTAACTTTTCAATAGCTTCTAATTTCGATGGATTTAACTCACAAAATGCGTTTAAAGATTTTTTTGTAAATCCATAAATACCTAAATGACCATAATAACTTGAATTATCATAGTGGTCTCTATGGTATGGTACTTTTGCTCTAGAGAAATATATTGCATTTCCCAACTCATCTAATACCACTTTAACATGGTTTGGATCATCTGCAAGTTCAGAACTAATCTTTTTATAACAAGAAGTAATCATAACATCTTCATCATTTTCAATTACCTCTTTTACTCTATTTATAACAGACTCCACAACTTGTGTTTCTATAAAAGGTTCATCTGCTTGAACATTAACTATAATTTCATTCTCATCTAAATTTAGTTTATTTACAGCCTCATTAATTCTATCTGTTCCACTTTGATGTTCACTTGATGTCATAACAGCATCAAAACCATGCTCTTTTGCAAGATCAATTACTTCTTGTGAATCAGTTGCAATTACAACTGTATCTAATGAACTTACTTGTCTAGCTGTTTTAATCACCATTGGTAAGCCCATAATATCAACTAATATTTTATTTTCAAATCTACTAGAGTTTAATCTTGCAGGTATAATAATCATTTTAATTCCTTATCTTGTAAAACCTTATTTTTAGTGTACATATTATAATATATTATCTTTAAATACGACTATGAAAGAAGAAATTAATGAAAAAAACTATTACTGTTATTGATACATTTGGATTTTTATTTAGATCTTATTATGCTTTGCCACCTCTAAAATCAAAAACTGGTTTTCCAACAGGATTATTAACTGGTTTTATGAATTTTATATCAAATATAGGTAAAGATTTTCAAACAGACTACTTAGTTTTCGCTCTTGATGCTAAAGGCGATACCTTTAGAAGTGAAATATACCCTGAATATAAGTCTCACAGACCTGATGTACCCCAAGACTTATTAGCACAACTTCCAGTTGCAATTGATTGGATTGAAAAAATGGGCTTTAAAACTGCAATTAGAACAGGTTTTGAAGCAGATGATATTATTGCATCTATTGCACATGATGCAAAACAAAAAGATTTAGAAGTTAGAATTGTATCTCACGATAAAGATTTATACCAACTTATAGAAGATGACTCTATTTATCTTTTTGATCCTATTAAAAAAGTTGTTATCAACGAAGAAAACTGTTATGCAAAATATGGTGTTAGACCTAATCAATTTACAGACTATCAATCATTATTAGGGGATAGTGCTGATAATGTTCCTGGAGTTAAAGGAGTAGGTGCTAAAACAGCAGAAGCTTTAATAAAAGAGTATGGAACTTTAGATAATATTTATGCTAACTTAGAAAATATCGAGAAGAAAAGATGGAAAACTCTACTTACTGATGGAAAAGAAATGGCATTTGTTTCTAAGCAATTAGTTACATTAAGTCACAATTGTCACTGTATAGATAATTTAGAAGAGTTTACATTACCAGAAGAAAATCCTATTTTAAAAATTGCAGATATTCTAAATGAATATGACATGAATAGAATTATAGATAGGGTAAATAAAAATGGTTTAAATTATAAAACTAAAATACCTGAAGCAAAAGTAAAAGTAAATTATAAATATATTTTATTAGATACAGAAGCTAAACTTTTTGAAGTAATTAACTCAATTCCAAAAGACTCTATTGTAGCTTTTGATACAGAAACTACTGATGTAGATGCAAAAAATGCAAAGATTGTAGGTTTTTCTTTTGCATACGAAACAAACAAAGCTTACTATGCACCTATTTCACATTTTTATTTAGGCGTAGGGGAGCAAATAAGTTTAGAAACTTCAAAAAAAGCAATTGAAAAACTAAATGACTTTAAACTTGTTTTACAAAACTACAAATATGACTATGTAATTGTAAAAGAAAATTTAGGTATAGAATTAAATTTATATGCTGATACTATGATTTTATCATGGATGTTAAATACTGCTGAAAAAATTGGACTTGATTATCAAGTAGATAAATATTTTGACCATAAGATGATTGCTTATAAAGATGTTGTAAAAAAAGGTGAAAACTTCTCAAATGTAAATATAAATGAAGCTTGTAATTATGCAGCAGAAGATGCACTAATGACTTTAAAACTATTTAATAAACAATTAGAGTTATTTAAAGATGAAGAAAATAGTAAACTTTTAGATATCGCTTTTAAGTATGAATTTGATTTCATAAAAGTACTAGCAAATATGGAAAGTAATGGTGTTAAAATTGATTCAGACGTTCTAAAAGAACTAAAAGAGAAAAATAGTATTCACATTAATGATTTAACTACTAAGATATATGAACTTGCTGGGAGTGAATTTAATATTAATTCACCAAAACAGTTAGGAGTAATCTTATTTGAAACATTAGATCTTCCTGTTGTTAAAAAAACAAAATCAGGATACAGTACAAATGAAGTTGTATTACATAAACTAGAAGACCAACATGATATTATTCCCTTACTACTAGAATATAGAGAAGCATACAAACTACAATCTACATATTTAGAACCTCTTTTAAAACTAGCTTTGGAAAATAAAGAAAGCAAAATTCATACTTCATTTTTACAAACAGGTACAGCAACAGGAAGATTAAGTTCTAAAAACCCTAATTTACAAAATATTCCAGTAAGAAGTAAAGTAGGAAACCAAATAAGAAAAGCCTTTATTCCTCAAGATGGGTATAGATTAGTTGGTATTGACTATTCACAAATTGAACTAAGACTTCTTGCACACTTTAGTGAAGATGATGCTTTAGTAGAAGCTTTTAATCACAACTTAGATATTCACAGACAAACAGCTGTTAAAATATTTGGTGAAGAAGAGGCTGATGCAAAAAGATCAATTGCTAAATCAATTAACTTTGGATTGTTGTATGGAATGGGAAGTAAAAAACTTGGCGATACATTAGGAATTTCATCAAAAGAAGCAAAAGTATATATTGAGTCATATTTTGAAGCTTTTAAAAATGTAAAGAACTATTTAAAATCAATAGAAGATTTTGCATATGAAAATGGTTTTGTAGAAACTTTAATTAAAAGAAAGAGACTATTTGATTTTAATTCAGCAAATGGAATGCAAAAAGCTGCATATTTAAGAGAGTCTGTAAATACACTTTTTCAAGGAAGTGCAGCAGATTTAATTAAACTATCAATGCTTGAAATATTTAAAAAATATGGAAATAATGAAAACATAAGAATGTTATTACAAATACATGATGAACTTATTTTTGAAATAAAAAAAGAGGAAATAGAAAAAATAACTTCTGATTTACAAAAAATTATGGAAAATATTTATAAATTAAAAATACCTCTAAAAGTGTCAGTATGCGTAGGAGAGTCGTGGCAAGACTTAAAATAATCTTAATTCTTACTTAATTTAACACATTTTATAACTTTTATTTTGACATATAAAGAAATATTTGTTATTATTATGTTGAAAATTAATACATAAAGAGTAATAACATGTTAAAGACAGTAAGAAATATAAGAAAACTATACAACGCTAAGTTACTTTTTATTAGTGCTGATGAAAATGTACATCAGACTATAGAAAATGAATTTGATGAATATTTCAAAGAATTGAAAATTGCAAAAAATTTAGTTGATGCTATAAAGTTAGCTACTTCAAGTACTTATGATATGGCTGTTGTTGATACTAATATTGAAGGTGTATCTTTCTCTGAACTTTGTACTGAGTTATCAGAAGTTGCACCTACTTTACCAAAGATTGTAATTTCAGATTCTGATGAAAATGAAAACATAGTTACAGCTATAAATAATGGTGCATATACTTTTTTATCTAAGCCTTTAAGAGCTAAAGATATTAAACTTGCAGTTATTATGTGTCTTAACCAAACAAAAAGAGGGGATAAAATAGAATTTGATCATGGTATTTATTTTGATGAATACAGAGACCAATTCTTTAAAGCTGGTGGAGTTCTAATTGAATTTACTAGACTTGAAAAATCTTTCTTAAAACTTTTAATTGCAAAAAGAAACGAAATCGTTGATTATGATATGATTAAAGAGGTTGTTTGGAAAGGTAAAGATATGTCTATTTACACTATGAGAAATATTGTAAATAAAGTTAGACAAAAAACTTATTATGAAATAGTAAAAAATCATTCTAACAAAGGTTATACTATAGATAATCTTAAAAAATAAGATTATCTATTTACAAACGTTAATAAAAAAGTTATAATATGCATGAAGAACTTATAGTATCGAAAGAAGAGTTAATTAAACTTTTCGAGGAAGAAACCATTAAAGATACAGGAAAAGGCTGGCTTATGGAAGATAAGGAAGTGGATATTATAGCTTTACATGAAGTTGACCCCAAATTCTTACAAGATGTCACCAAGGCAAAGTTCTACAAATTAATTCAAAAAGGTAATAAATAATGTCGCATTGTCCATACTGCAAAAAGAAAATTGCTATGAGCAAAGCTTTTTGTTCAAGAAGCTGTAAAGAGAACTATTTTCAATTAATAGCTATACAAATTCCAAAACCATTCTTAAAAAGAATATTTGTATTTTGTACACCAGAACAAAGAGAAGCTGAAATAGAAAATTTTGCTAATAGACATGGATGGAGATTGGATTTATTAAAGAAGAAAATAGATGAGCTAGCTATAGAAAGCGGTTATATAGAAGAGAATAGTTAAAACTATTCTCTTCTATTTTTATTTAATACTTAAATTGTCTCTTTTTAAAACTACATAAATAACTATACAAATCAGTGTAAATAACCCTGAAATAAGCATCCCCATAGTAAGCCAATTGCTATAGATGAAGCCTAATTGAATATCTGGTTGTCTATAAAGTTCTGCTATTATTCTCATAATAGAATAAAGAATTCCATACATTAGTGCTAATTGTCCATCAAATGTTTTTCTTTTTCTAAAATAAACTAAAATAGCAAATACAACAATTCCCTCTAAAAATGCCTCATATAATTGAGAAGGATGTCTTAAAACGCCATCAACATAAATACCCCAAGAAACATCAGTAACTCTTCCTACTAATTCTTGATTTACAAAGTTTCCGATTCTTCCAAAAACATAAGCTGCAGAGATACCTAAAACTGAAATATCAGCTAAAAACCAAAAAGAAACTTTATTTCTTCTTGTAAATAAATATGAAGCAATAATAAATCCTATAAATGCTCCATGATAACTCATACCAGCAATTCCAACAAATTCTCCATTAGTAAAAGGATTAAATATTTGCCATGGGTTAGTTAAGTAATATGAAGTATTAGGATCATAAAATAGAATGTATCCTAATCTTGCTCCTAAAATAACACCTATTTCTACCCACCAAATATATGAATCAAAAAGATCATTTGAAATTGGAAGTTTATCTTTTTTTATAAACCACTTAGCTACAAAAATAGCTGAAAGTAGGGCAAGAGCATACATTATTCCATACCAGTGTACAGAAATTCCCGCAACATTAAATGCTATGGGATCAAAATTTGAGTAGATATTTTGCCATTCTTGCATTATTAGTCCAATGCCTCAGCTATTAATTCAATAGGGTTTTTAAATACTACTTCTTGTACATCTGCTTGATGTAAAGAGTTTGTTATTTGCATTCTACATGCACTACATTCAGCACTTACTATTTTGGCTTTTGTGTCTTTAATCATTGCTGCTTTTGGAGCACCTGCTGCTTTTGCAAACTCATACTTTTCAGTTTGCATAGTAACTCCACCAAATCCACAACATCTATTAGAATCACTCATTTCAGTTAAAACATAATTTTGCTTTAATAGTGTTCTTGGTTCTTGCCAAACACCTTGCATTTTTTTAGCATGACAAGGATCATGATAAGTTACAACATCTTCCATTTTTTTGTCAGATTTAGCAAGCATATATTTAAGTTCTGTATTGTTTTCTAACCACTTAGTAGCCATAAATACTTTTTTAGATATTTTTTGTGCTCTTGCTTTCCATTCAGGTTGGTCATGTAAATAATGTTCCCAATCTTGATTAATCATAGCAGAACACGTAGCTTCTGGGATAATAATAGCATCTACTTCATCAATCCATGATTCAAAATACTCAATATTATATTTAGTTAAATAATCAACTGTATCAAAGGCTCCTGTAAAATAAGCAGGGGCACCACAACACTTTTGTTTTTTTGGTATAAATATATCAAGTTCGAGTTTCTTTAAAATTTTAACTAAAGAATCACCTGTATTTGTATAAGTATAGTTACTCATACATCCAATAAAGATTGCAACTTTTCCTTTTTTGTTATCTTCTTGTTTTTTATGCTTTGCAAAAATATTCTCTGGATATTTTCTCAAAAAACTTCTCATATCTGCAAAAGGTAAAGCTCTATCTTTCTTTACGATTGGAAGTGAGAATCTAGGAAGTGCAGACTGCTTTGCTTTATCTATTTTTAAAGCACATGTTTGGAACATCCATCCTAAAGATGATAATAAGTCCATTGTTTTTCTATGTCTTAAAAGATAAAAGAAAAATCTTTTATACCATGCAATACCATACTTTTTCGCAATATCACTTCTTACTTGTTCAATCACCATATCCGTAGGTAAATCATTAGGACAGGCCTCAACACAGTTTGTACATAAAAAACATGATTCAAAAATATCTTTTGCATTTTGATCAAGTTCTAAATTACCATCTTCATATGCACCTAATAAATCAATAAATCCTCTTGGACTTGTTGTTTCATCTTGGTTAATATTAAAAATAGTACAAACAGGTTTACATTTACCACATTTAACACAATCGTCTGCGATTGCGTTATAATTAAATTTATTAATTTTTGACACTTCTATTACCTTATTTGATTTAAAATTTATAATATTTAATATAATAAGCTTTGCAATATACAATAAATAGTGTTAAGAGTACATAAATAGTAGCGCCAACGTCGCATTTATAATACTTTATTGAAGTGTGTTTTTTTAACTAAAATTTTGATAATTCTCATAAAAAATTAACTATATATTTGATAATCTAAATAAGAAATATTAGGAGTTTTACATGAACTTTTTAGAAAACTTTAAAAATAAAAATTTAATAATTGCTCATAGAGGCTTCCGAAACTTTTATGTTGAAAACTCATTAGAAGCACTAATAAACTCTTCTAAAAATAGTGATTTTATTGAACTTGATATTCAATTTACTAAAGATTATACGCCAATTATTCATCATGACGAAACATTAGAAAGAATGTCTGATATACACATGTATCAAAATTATAAAGATTTAAAGCCTTGGTATATAAAAGATTTCAATTACAATGAAATAGAAAAACTAGATATTAAAGGCACTAACATCTCAACGCTTGAAGAGTTTTTAGGAATTGCTAAAAAAAAAGAAATTTATTTTAATCTAGAAATAAAACAAATGTCAAAAAATACTAATAAAAATGAAGCAATTGATATTATAATAAATCTTATTGAGAAATATAATTGTACTAAATATGTACTTTTTTCATCTTTTAATCACAAATATTTAAAACTTATCAATAAGTATAATAAAAAATATGCAATTGCTGTACTTGATGAAGATATAAAAAGAAAAAATATTCTTTCATATCTAAAAGACTTAAATGCCCAAACATATAATATAAATAAAGAGTTAGTAAAAGAAGAACTTATTATAGAACTAAGAAAAGAAGGGATTGAAACTTTAGTTTATACAGTAAATGATAAAAAAATTATAGATGAATTATTTAAAATAGGAGTTAAGGGAGTCTTTACAGACTACCCTTATGAGTGATTCAAAAACTAAATAGTTTTTGAGAATCTTCTTTTATCTTCTGGTATTTTATTTAAATAAGCATCAAAAGGCATACAAATATTTCTAATTAACATTGTTCCTGTTTGGCTTACTTGAATTTTTTCATCAGTGATTTCTACAAGCTGTGCTTGAACAAACTCTTGTAAAGCTTCAATTGCATCACTAAAATACTCATTAAAATTAACATTGAACTCTTCTTCGACTCTTTTGATATTTAAAGAGAAATTACTCATAAGCTCCATAATTACGAATTGTCTTAATTGATCATCATCTGATAATCTATAACCTTTAAATACAGGTAAATCACCATTATCTAAAGCTTGTTCATAAGATGGAATATCTTTAAAGTTCTGAGAGTAGTAATCAACTCCATTTCCAATAGATGTTAATCCAATTCCAATTAAATCAGCTCCACCTTTTGTTGTATATCCTTGGAAATTTCTATGTAATTCACCTTTTTCAATAGCTTTAAATAGTTCATCTTCAGGTTTTGCGAAGTGATCCATACCAACCATTTTATAACCATTTGATGTAAAGAAATCAATTGTATCTTTTAACATTTCAAGTTTTTCTTCAGGTTGAGGGAAAGTTGTTTCATCAAACTTTCTCATAGTTTTCATAAGCCAAGGAACATGTGCATAATTAAATACTGCAAATCTATCAGTATCTAAAGTAATCATCTTTTCTAAAGTTTTCTTAAAGCTTTTTCTTGTTTGATGAGGAAGCCCATAAATTAAATCTGTATTAACAGAATGAATTCCAGCTTCTCTTGCAATTTTAATTACATTTTGTGTTAATTCAAAAGGTTGAATTCTATGAATCGTTTTTTGAACAGTTTCATCTAAGTCTTGTACTCCAAAACTTAATCTATTACACCCACCAGCTTTTAGTACATCCATGTGCTCTTGTGTAAAAAATCTTGGATCCACTTCACAAGAAACTTCTGCATCAACTGAAAAATTTGGAAATACCTCTTTTACTGCTTTTATTACTTCTTCAAGTTGAGAAGGAGAGAAAAAAGTAGGAGTTCCTCCTCCAAAGTGCATTTGAGTTACTTCTCTTTTAGTATTTAGGTGATTCTTTAAGATATTAAGTTCTTTTTTTAAGTACTGAATATATCTTACTTTTTTATCCTCTTTAGATGTAAAAATAGTATTACATCCACAAAAATAACAAGCACTTCTACAAAATGGCATATGTATATATAAAGATAGTGCTCTTTCATCACTTTGATTAGAATAATACTCTTTTAAATCATCTTGTGTAAACTGCTCACTAAACTCAGGAGCCGTAGGATATGAAGTATATCTAGGTCCAGGTCTTGAATACTTTTTAAATTTGCTAAAATCTATCATTAGGCATTTCTTTGTTTATCTAACCAAACCATTACACCTTTTTGAGCATGTAATCTGTTTTCAGCTTCTTCAAAAACTAAACTTCTATCACCTTCAATAACTTCTTCACTTACTTCATAACCTCTGTATGCTGGTAAACAATGTAAGAAAATTGCATTTGAAGCTCCTAATTGCATCATTGCTTCATCTACAATGTATCCATCAAACTCTTTTACTCTTTGCTCTTTCTCTGACTCTTGTCCCATAGAAACCCAAGTATCAGTTGTTATTACTGTCGCATCTTTACATGCTTCTTTTGGATCATTACCAATAGTAATCTTTGCACCTGATTCTTTTGCAAATTCTAATGCTTCTTCTAAAATCTTTTCATCTACTTCATAACCTTTTGGTGTTGCAATTCTAAGTTCAAAACCAAGTTTTCCTGCTAAGTTAAGCCAAGAGTGTGCTAAGTTGTTTCCATCACCTACATATGCAACAACTAAGTTTTCATCAAGACCTGCTTCTTGAATAGTCATATAATCAGCCATAAGTTGCACAGGGTGATACTCATTTGTAAGTCCATTTATTACAGGAACTTTAGAATATTTTGCAAACTCATCAAGTTTACTTTGTTCAAAAGTTCTAATCATTACCATATCAACCATTCTAGATATTACTCTTGAAGTGTCGCTCATTGGCTCACCTCTACCTAATTGAATATCATTTGATGAAAGAAATAATCCTACACCACCTAATTGGTAGATTCCTGTTTCAAAAGAAACTCTAGTTCTTGTAGAACTTTTTTCAAAAATCATACCTAAAGTTTGTTTTGGCATATAGTCTTTAAATTCTCTTCTTTTAGTCTCTTCCTTGATTTGTTTTGCTAAATCTAGAATTTCTAAAATCTCTTTTTTCGAATAGTCTGCTAATGTTAAGAAATGTCTCATAATAATTCCTCTGTAAATTAATAAAAAGGAACATTTTATTTAATTATGGATTATTATTAACTTAAATTTAATAAAGATATTAATTTATGAATATTTTAAATAGTTCAAAGCACCTAAAAATGACACTTTTGTGACTTTTTTGATAATATCAAATTAAGAGATTATCCCTTAAAATAACAAATATTTTCAAGGAACGATACATGATAGAAGAAATTTTAAAACGAGATGGGAAAAAAGAAAAATTTGAGTCATTTAAGATAGAAGATGTAATAAAAAAAGCATTTAAAAGTGTAAATACAAAGTATGATCAAGCTATTTTTTTTAATATCCTGGATTTAATAAATGAAAAAAGAGTTATAACAGTAGAAGATGTCCAAGATATTATAGAAAAAGAGTTGTATAAAGCTAGATATTTTGAAGTAATGAAGTCTTTTATGTTATATAGACATCTACATAAAATACAAAGGGAACAAGTTTTACAACTTGATAAAGATACTACATATATAAATTCAACTCAGACTATTCAAGAATATATTGATGGAACAGATTGGAGAATTAATGCCAATTCAAACACTGGATATTCCCATGCTGGACTTATTAATAATAGTGCTGGTAAAGTAATTGCTAACTACTGGTTAGACAAAATTTACTCTAAAGAAGAAGGATATGCCCATAGAAATGCGGATTATCATATTCATGACTTAGATTGTCTTAGTGGATATTGTGCGGGATGGAGTTTAAGAGCTTTACTTGATGAAGGTTTTAATGGTGTTAGAGGAAGGGTTGAAAGTACTGCTCCAAATCATTTTAGAGAAGCTTTAGGACAAATGGCAAACTTTTTAGGAATACTTCAAAGTGAATGGGCTGGAGCACAAGCCTTTTCTTCATTTGATACATATTTAGCTCCTTATGTCTTTAAAGACAAACTTGAATTTAGTGAAGTAAAAAAACACATAAGAAGTTTTATCTATAATTTAAATGTTCCCGCACGTTGGGGACAAAGTCCTTTTACAAATATTACTATAGATTGGGTTGTTCCAGGTGATTTAAAAGATCAAATTCCAACAAGAAATCAAAACCACTTATTTAAAAACCTAAATGATTCTGATTTACTTAATACAGTAAAACAAAAAGGATACTTATGTTTTGAAGAGTTAACATATAAAGATTTTCAAAAAGAAATGAATATGATTAACAAGGCATATTACGAAGTAATGACAGAGGGTGATAAAACAGGACAACCTTTCACTTTTCCAATACCTACAGTAAATATTACAGAAGATTTTGACTGGTATGGAGAAAATACAGATCTACTTTTTGAAAATAGTGCAAAAATTGGTTCTTCATATTTTCAAAATTTCATTGGTAGTCAATACACAAAAGATGAAAATGGTAATTTAATAGAAAATGAAAATGCTTATAAACCAGGTCATGTAAGATCTATGTGTTGTAGATTACAACTTGACTTAAGAGAACTACTCAAACGTGGGGGAGGACTATTTGGAAGTGCTGAGATGACAGGAAGCATTGGTGTAGTAACTATCAATATGGCAAGGTTAGGATATTTATATAAAAATGATATTAATGCTTTAATCAATAGATTAGAAGAATTAATGGATTTATCAAAAGCAACCCTAGAGAAAAAAAGAGTTTTTATACAAGACTTATATGAAAGAGGTTTATTCCCTTATACACAAAGGTACTTAAAAGGTTTTAATAATCACTTCTCAACCATAGGAATAAATGGTATGAATGAAATGGTAAAAAACTATTTTGATAATGAAACAGATTTATCTTCAGAGCTTGGAAATGCTTTTTGTATAGAGATACTAGACTTTATGAGAAAAAAAATTGTTGCTTACCAAGAAGAAACAGGAAATTTATATAACCTTGAAGCAACACCTGCTGAGGGTACTACGTATAGATTTGCTAAGGAAGATAAAAAAAGATATAAAGATATTATTCAAGCAGGTATAGGAAAAAATGTCTACTATACAAATTCATCTCAATTACCTGTTGATTTTACTGATGATCCTTATGAAGCCTTAGAGTTACAGGATGAACTTCAATGTAAATATACAGGTGGTACAGTACTTCATTTATACATGAGAGAAAAAATCTCTTCAACTGAAGCTTGTAGGAAATTTATTAAAAGTGTAATTACAAACTTTAGATTGCCATATATTACAGTTACTCCTGTATTTTCAGTTTGTAATAAACATGGGTATATAAATGGTGAACATGAATATTGTCCAAAATGTGACGATGAAATTTTTGAAAAGGAGTTAAAAGAAAATGCAAAAACAAGAGGTGCTTAAAAAAAATTCACACAAAAGAAGTAAATGTATAGTATATACAAGGGTTATGGGTTATCACAGACCTATTGAAAGTTTTAATATTGGGAAAAAAGGTGAACATGAACAGAGAGTTAAATTCATTGAATCTAAAAAATGTTTATAGTCTAACAAAATTTACAACTACAGACTACGCAGGACATTTGTCTTGCGTAGTTTGGTTAAATAGATGTAATTTCAGATGTTTGTACTGTTATAATGATGAACTTGTTTTTAATAAAACAGCAAATCATACTTTAAATGATGTGTTAAATTTTCTTAAGAAACGTGTTGGTCTGCTTGATGCAGTAGTGATTTCTGGAGGAGAAGCAACACAACATAATCTAATTGATTTTTGCACAGAAGTAAAAAAATTAGGCTTTAAAATAAAGCTTGACACTAATGCAACAAACTTAAAGCAAATACAAAAACTTATTGAGTTAAAACTTATTGATTATATGGCAATAGATTTTAAAGCTCATAAAGATAAGTTTTATGAGATTACAAAAACAAATTTATATGATAAGTTTATGGAAACTATAAAGTTTTTATTAAAAATAGATTTCGATTTTGAGCTAAGAACTACCATAAACTCTTATCTGTTAAAAGAAGAAGATATTAATAAAATGATTGATACTCTAATAAAACTAGGGTATAAAAATACATACTATTTACAAAACTTTTTATTAACCTCATCAAATATTGGAAATATAAAAGAAGGCCTAGCTTTAAACAGAAGTTTAATTAAATCAAAAGAGTTAGATATACAATGGAGAAATTAAATAACCTTGTCCTGAAGCATTTTCTATAATATCTTTTGATGTTTTAATTCTTAGTCTTTTTATAAAAGTTCTAAGTCTTTCATCACTTACAGGCTCATTCCATAAACTATCTTTTATCTTTTGAGAACTAACTACTTGATTGCTTTGTTTTAATAAAATGTAAAAAAACTCTTTTTCTCTTTTAGTAAGATTTACTAATTTATCATTTTTGTATAAAGACCTAGAGTTATTATCAAAAACATATGAGTCTTTTAATTTAACTTTTCTTCTCTTATTTAAACTAGGAGCTATTTTATTAATATGTTCTATTAAATCATCAGGATCAAAAGGCTTAATAAAATACTTATTAATTCCTAAATCAATAGCTTTTAAAAGTTTTTCTTTATCTGAATGAGCACTTAGAACAATAATAGGTAACAACTCATCTATTTCTTTAATATTATGTGTCATTTCTAATCCATCACAAGTAGGCATCATAATATCTGTTATAACAATATCAGGCTTATTAGCTTTGAATTTTTTAAGTCCTTCTTCTCCATCTTTTGCTGTAATAACAGAAAAGAAGAAATCTGATATAGCATCTTTTAAAAGTTTTGATAAATTAACTTCATCTTCAACAATAAGAATTTTAAGTGTTTTTAATAAATTATAATCCATTTATATTATTCCATAGGTATTTTAATTGTAAACTTTGAACCATTTTTATAGTTTTCATGTTCTATTGAACCATCTAAACTTTTTTCAATAATCATTTTAGACATAAAAAGTCCAAGACCAGTTCCTTGGCTTTTATGTTTTGTAGTAAAGTATGGTTCAAATATTTTATCAATATTATCTTTTGAAATTCCCGAAGCATTGTCACATATCTCTAAAACAGCATGATTTTTATCAAAAAATATTTTTTCATATAGTTTCAGTTTAATATCTTTTTTTTCTATATGTTTATTTATAAAGGCATCTTTTGCATTTTGTATTAGATTTATTATGACTTGTGATAACTCATTTGATACACCTATTACTTTACACTGATTTTGAATATCTATTTTTATATTTATATTCTCTTTTTGTATTGTTTTATTTAAAATATTTATTGACTCATATATGGCATCTTTAATATTAAAAGCTTTCTTTTCTTTCTTTGGATTAAAAAAGTTTGTAAAGTCTTCTATAGTATTTGACATATTTTGTATTAAGTCCTTACTATTTAAATATAACTCTTTTACTTTTTCTTCATCATTTTGTAATGAAGCTTTTTTCATATTAAACATCACTAAAGACAATTCAGTTAATGGTTGCCTCCACTGATGTGCAATATTCCCCAACATTTGACCAAGACTTGCCATTCTTGATTGCCAAAAAAGTATCTTTTGTTTCTCTTTATTTTTAGCTACTTCTTTTTCAACTCTATTTTCTAAATTTGCATTTAGATCTTTTAATTGTTTTGTTTGTTCATCAACTCTTAATTCTAAAGTAGCATTTAAAGCTTCAAGCTCTTTTTCTTTTATTTCTAATCTTTTTTTTAATTCTACCTCAGCAGTTACATCATAACGTATAGCTATAAACTCTTTTATTTCTTCATTTTCATCTAAAATAGGGGTTATAGTAGTATTAAGATAAACAGTCTTTCCATTTTTAGTTAGGTTTTTAACTGTAGCTTTGTAAGGCTTTTTTGAAAGTATAGTCTCCCACAGACTAACAAAGTTAGAAGAGGGGACATCAGGATGTCTCACGATATTGTGATTTTGTCCCACTAACTCTTTATGTGAATATCCTGATATTTTACAAAACTCATCATTTACAAAAGTGATTATTCCATTTGTATCTGTTTTTGATACTATATTAGAATTCTCTATTGCATCTTGATAAGTATTTCCCATATTATTTATTTCTTAATAATTCACAAGCTTCTTTAGCATGATATGTGATAATTAAGTTTGCTCCTGCTCTTTTAAAAGAAAGAAGTGTTTCCATCATAACTCTCTCATAATCAATAAGGCCAGCAGCACCTGCATGTTTAAGCATTGCATACTCACCACTTACATTATATACACAAAGCGGTGCATTAGAGTTATTTCTAATATCTCTTATTACATCCATGTAAGATAATGCTGGTTTAACCATAAGTATATCTGCACCTTGTCTTTCATCTTCAAGTGATTCTTCAATAGCTTCTAATCTATTAGCAGGATTCATTTGATAAGTTCTTCTATCTCCAAATGAAGGTGTTGATTCAGCAACATCTCTAAAAGGTCCATAGTATGCACTAGCAAATTTAGTTGAGTAAGACATAATTGGTAAGTTTTCAAATCCATTTTCATCTAATGCAGTTCTTAAAGTTTCTATAATTCCATCCATCATTCCAGATGGTGCTATCATATCAACTCCTGCTTTAGCATGTACTATTGCTTGTTGTGCTGATATTTCTAATGTCTTATCATTATCTACAGTTTGAGTTTTGGGGTCTAAAATTCCACAATGTCCATGATCTGTATATTCACAAAAACATAAATCAGTAACAATAAACATTTCAGGGAACTTCTCTTTGATTGCTCTTGTTGTTCTAGCAATAATACTTTCATCACATAAACACTCACTTCCTACAGAGTCTTTAGTATCTGGAATTGCAAATAATATAATTGATTTTAAATTAATACTTACTAAATACTCACACTCTTTTAAAATCTCATCAATTGACATTTGAAATACACCTGGCATTGATGAAACTTCTGTTTTAATTCCTTCGCCTTCTCTTACAAATAATGGATATATAAAATCATCAGTTGAAAGCTTTGTTTCTTCTACTAAACCTCTTAAAGTTTCATTTATTCTTAGTCTTCTAAATCGTTTAAACATTCTATTTACCTCTTTTGGTTATAATCTCGAATTCTAACAATATAAGGTTTAAAGATAAATGAATATAATACAATCAAATATAGCTAATCTACCTACAAAACATGGAAAGTTTAGAATAAAAGCATATAAACAAGATAATCAAGAACATTTAGCAATAATGAGTGAAGACTTTGAAAATATAGAATCTCCTTATGTAAGAGTTCATTCTGAATGCCTTACAGGAGATACACTAGGAAGTTTAAAATGTGATTGTCAAAACCAACTTAACTTAGCTTTAGATTTCATAGCAAAGCAAGGTGGTTTAATAATCTATCATAGACAAGAAGGAAGAAATATAGGTTTACTAAATAAAGTAAATGCTTATTGTCTACAAGATCAAGGAAGAAATACAATTGAAGCAAACTTAGAACTTGGTTTTGGAGAAGATGATAGAGACTACTCTGTAGTTGAATATATATTTAATGATTTAAATGTAAAGAAAATTAAACTTATTACAAATAATCCAAAAAAAATAGACTATGTAGAAAGCTTAGGTGTTGAAATAGTTGAAAGAATTCCAGCAATTACAAAATCTAATGTATATAATAAAGAATATTTAAAAACTAAAAAAGATCAAATGGGACATATGCTTTGATAGATTTAAAACAATTATGCCAATCAAACAACTTAGAGTTTGATGATAAATTTTATGAAGATTGTGAAGTTTTTACTAAACTTTTAAGACAATGGGGACAGGTTCATAACCTAACAGGAAGTCTTGCTATTGATGATATAAATGAAAATATACTAGATTCAGTATATCCATTAAGTTTTATTGATAAGCATGAAAGCTTTGCTGATATTGGAACAGGAGCAGGGTATCCAGGTCTTATTTTAGCTATGGCCAAAAGAGATATGAAAGCATATTTAATAGAACCAAGAGTTAAAAGAGTGTCTTTTTTAAATTTTGTAAAAGCTAGTTTAAAATTAGAAAACTTAACAGTTATTTGTAATAGAGTAGAAAAAGTAGAAGATATAAAAGTTGATTTAATTACTTCAAGAGCAGTTACAAATACAAATTTACTTTTAGATATTACTGATAATATTAAACAAGATGATAGCTCTTATCTATTTTATAAAGGTTCACTTGTTCAAGAAGAAATAGAAGAAGCAAAAGTCAACAACTATAAAGTAGTAAATAGAAAAGATAGAAACTACTTATATATAAAAGGTAAATAATGATTTTTAAAATTTTAGCAATATTAATAGTGCTTTTTTTAGTCTATTTAATCTTCTTTAAAAAAGGAAGAGAAAAAAATATAGTTGAATCAAAAAAGAATGAAAAAATTTCTGATGAAATGGTAGAATGTCCAACTTGCAAAACTTATGTTTCTCAAAATGAAGCTATTTTAAGTAATGGTAATTTTTACTGCTCACAAGAGTGTTTAAACAATAGATAGGATTAACATGATACTTATAGGTGATAAATTAGTACCATTTGATGAACTATCAAAAGTTCAAAAAATAGAAGATATAAAAAATACAAAAAGCAATACTACACTTTCATTTGGTTACAACGAAGATTTACTTAAATATACTTATGAAAATGAATTAATTATTGCTGTTAAAGTAGACTCAATAAAAGAAGCAATATATGCAAATGCTTTAAACGCAAAATATATTATTGCTCAAAAGTTATTAGCTAAAGAGATTCAAAAGGTTGCAGAAAACTATATGTTTGACTCAAAAATTTTAGCAATTATTGAAAATAATCAAGAACTAGAAGAAATAGCTTCTTTTGAAATAGATGGAGTTATATATAAATCTATTTTGTAGTTTTTCTAAACAATAATTACAACAAATTATGGATCAATGTTGTTGTGAAACAACAAAAGACTTTCCTAACCACTTAGTAAAATAGATTGCAATAAGCAATCTGTTTTACAAAATAATACTTTTAACAATTCTACACTAACCAAAAAATAAGCAAACATTAGATAACATAATTACCTTTTATATAAACAATTAGTAGGCAAAAATATGAAAGAAATATTAGATATCGTAATTCTTATTATGTTTGTAATTATGGTTGCATTATTCATAATCAACTTTAACAGACAACAAATACAGAAATACAAAGATAAAATAGAAAATAAAGATGACAAGACTTCTAATAAGGAAACAATAGATGAATAAACCATTATTAATAGAGATTGGTGTTGAAGAATTACCAGCAATTCCATTTTTAAAAGAGCTACCAAATATTGAAAAAAAATGGACTGATATTTTAGAAAAGAATAGATTATTATGTGATTTTGAATTCTTCTATACACCAAGAAGATTAGTATTATGGCATAGAGAGTTTCAAGTAAAACAAGAAGATTCAGTACAAGAAATGTTTGGAGCTCCTGTAAAAATAGCTTTTAAAGATGGTGAACCAACAGGTGCTGCTTTAGGTTTTGCAAAAAAATGTGGCGTAAGTGTAGATGAGCTAGATAAAATTGATCAAGGAAGAGGGGAAGTTTTATACTTTAAAAAAGAAGTAATAGGAACTGACTCTGCTGACTTATTAAATGATATGGTAAATGAATTTATTTCATCATTAAACTTTGGAAAATCTATGAGATGGGCTTCAAGAACTGATAGCTTTATTAGACCAATTAGATCTTTATCAATTATGTTAGGTGAACAAGTAGTAGAGGGTGAACTTTACGGTGTAAAATCTTCAAATTTTGCTTTCGCACATAGAATGGTTTCATATGAACCTTTCACATTTGATTTTGCAGGGGACTATTTCTGTAAACTTGATAAAAATGGTGTTATTCTATATCCAGATGAAAGAAGAAAAATCATCTTAGATCAAATGAAAGAGATTGAACAAAGAGATGGTGTTAAAATTGAAATAGATAAAGAGCTTCTTGAAGAAGTTGTTGCTATTACAGAATATCCAACTGCTTTAATTGGTAAATTTGATGAAGAGTTTTTAGAATTACCAGAGGAAGTTATTGTAACTTCGATGAAAGAGCACCAAAGATATTTTGCTGTTTATAAAGATGACAAATTAACAAACAACTTTATTGTTGTATCAAACTCTAAAACTAATGACTTTGGTTACATTATTGAAGGTAATGAAAAGGTATTAAGACCAAGACTTGCAGATGGTATGTTCTTCTGGAAAAATGATATTAATAATGGACTTTCAAATGAAGGACTTAAAAAGCTTACATTTGTGGAAGGTTTAGGTTCTATGTATGAGAAGTGTGAAAGAGAAGCAAAAATTGCTTCTTTCTTAGCTGATACTTTCAATGTAGAGAACAAAGAACTTGTTCAAAAAGCTGTAATGTTAAGTAAAGCAGACTTAATGTCTGAAATGGTATTTGAATTTACTGAACTTCAAGGTCTAATGGGATACTACTATGCAAAACTTGCAGGAGAAGATGAACTTGTATATACAGCATTAAAAGAGCAATACTTACCAGATGGTGAAGACTCTAACTTACCATCAAATAAATTTTCATCAATAATAGCATTAGCTTATAAACTTGATAACTTAATGGGATTATTTAGTGTTGGTAAAATTCCAACTGGTTCAAAAGATCCATTTGGATTAAGAAGAGCAGCAGCAGGTATTGTAAAAATTGCAATGGAACATGAATTATCAGTTGATTTAAATAAAATCGTTGATACATTAGCATCTAATTACCCAGGATTAGATAAAACTCAATTAGTTGAATTCTTCAATGAAAGACTATTTAAAATTTTTGATGTAAACCCATCTGTATTAAAAGCAGTTCTAGGTTCACAAGAAACTGATATATTAAAAATCTCTAAAAAACTTTGTGCATTAAATCCAATTGTTCAAAGTGACAACTTTAAAGAATATTCTGCAACATTTAAAAGAGTTGCAAATATTATCAAAGATATAGATGTAAACTCTGAATTAACTGTTAATGACTCTTTATTAGAAGATGATGCAGAAAAAGAATTATCATCAGCATTTACAACAGTAGTATCAAAAGAGTATCCATGTTATGAAGATCAATTAGAAGCTTTATTTGACTTAAAAACACAATTAGACAACTTCTTTGATAATGTATATGTAAATCATGAAAATGAAGCTATCAAAACAAATAGAAAAAATATCATAGGTAAAGTTTACCAAGAATTTAGAAAAATTGCTGATATTAAAGAAATTACTATCTAAGAAAATATGAATAGACTTAGTTCTATTCATATAAAATAAATAACTAATCCTACTTTTAAAAATTATTAATTCTTAAACTAGTCAAATCTTGCTTTTAGTACTTTTGTAGTACACTTTTAATTCAAAAAACTCATAATAAGGAAATATAGTGAAGAAATTTTTAATAACCACTTCATTAGTAGCAACTGCTTTATTTTTTAATGGTTGTGAAGAGAAGCAAAATAAAATCAATAGATATATTCAAAACTGGACAGGTGTAAATGGAGTTCTTGAAGTTTATGCAGGAGAAAAACTAGTAAAAAGATTCATAAAAATTGATAAACTTTCAACAGCTGTTGCAACAGAAGGAAAGAACAATAGACCATATAGATTTGGATATGGCATACTTGATCAGAATTTAAACTTTAAAAAAGATACAAATGAGAGTAAAGTATATTTTGAGTTTTCTGATTACTCTACAAACTATATTTTCTTTGAGAACCCAAATCCATAGAAAAGAAGGACAAAAATGAAAAGAATTCTATTAATTACAATTACATCTATTTTTATTTTTTCAGGTTGTGCAACTTGGGAAGGTGTAAAAGAAGATAGTTCAAAAGCTTGGAGTGCTACAAAAAAAGGAAGCAAACATGTTTATGAAGGAACAAAAGAAGCAATACACAAAGCTACTGAATAAACTAAGTTATATTTTGGGGAATTCCCCAAAATATGTACAAAGTATAATAGAAAAAAATCGCGCTTCTTGAATAATTGTTTGTATTTATTATAAAAATTACTTTGTGAAATTTAGTGGAGCTGGTGAAGGGACTTGAACCCCCGACCTGCTGATTACAAATCAGCTGCTCTAGCCAACTGAGCTACACCAGCTTCCAAAATTTATAAAGATTATTCACTATGTGAATAATGGTGTCAAGAGAGAGACTTGAACTCTCGACCTCCGGCTTATGAGACCAGCGCTCTAGCCAGCTGAGCTACCTTGACACTTTGGCTAAATTGGTTGCGGAAATAGGATTTGAACCTATGACCTTCGGGTTATGAGCCCGACGAGCTACCTAGCTGCTCTATTCCGCGAACTAACATTTTAAGATACTTAAATGGATGGGGTAGAGGGATTCGAACCCCCGAATAACGATACCAAAAACCGTTGCCTTACCACTTGGCGATACCCCATTTTTTAAGTGCCGAAATTATAGTGGAAATTATAGCATTTGTCAAGAGGTTTTAGAAAAAATTTTGAAATTTCTGATATAATATATTATATATTAAATAAATTATTGAAAAGAAGAGATATGAACGCAATACAACGAGTAAAAGAAGCAATTGAAGAAATCCAAAAAGGAAATATGGTCATCATGCTTGATGATGAAGATAGAGAAAATGAAGGTGATTTAGTTTATTCAGCAGCATTAAGTACTCCTGAAAAAGTTAACTTTATGGCTACTCATGCAAAAGGTCTAATTTGTGTATCTGTTACAAAAGAGACAGCAAATAAATTAGAACTAAATCCTATGGTTAACTCTAACACATCTTCATATGAAACTGCATTTACTGTTTCAGTTGATGCAGCAGATGCAGCAACAGGAATTAGTGCAGGGGAAAGAGATGATACAATAAAAATTTTAGCAAACCCTATTTCAAAAGCAACTGAACTTGTAAGACCAGGACATATATTCCCTTTAATTGCAAAAGATGGTGGTGTTTTAGTTAGAACAGGTCATACAGAAGGAAGTGTTGATTTATGTAAACTAGCAGGTCTTAATGGTGAAGCGGTTATTTGTGAAATCATGAAAGAAGATGGAACAATGGCTAGAAGAGATGATTTAGATATTTTTGCTCAAAAACATAACATGAAACAAATTTATATCTCAGATTTAGTTGAATATAGATTATCTCATGAAAAATTAGTGGAAGAGATTAGTAGTGAGGAAACTACATTCTTAGGAACTGCTGCAAAGAAAAAAGAGTTCAAAGACCACTTAGGAAATGTTCATACTGCAATCTTATTAGGTGATCAAAATGAAATAAGTCATGTTAAATTCCATACAATTTTACCTGATATTGAATTATTCTTAAAAGATGAAAAATTAAACTCTATGTTAAAAACAATAAACTTTTTACAATCAAAAGGTGGGGTTTTAATTTTCTTATCAGATGAGAAAAAAAGAGAGACTCAAAAAGATTATGGAATAGGGGCTCAAATATTAAATAGTTTAAATATTAAACAAATAAAACTTATGACAAGTGGAGGAAAACATTCATTTGTTGGACTTCAAGGTTTTGGATTAGAAATTGTTGAAGAAATTCAAATAGAGTGTTAAGCTCTATTTGAATTAGTAGGAAATAATTAAACTAAACCAGCTGCTGATTTAATTAAATCTAATGTCTTTTGAGGAATTACTAAATCAGAAGATAATTTATCTTCATTTTCTTTATAGTATTTTGATTCTAAAATTATATTAATTTTATCCTCATATTTTTGAATAACTGTTTCTTGTGTATCTCTATCTTCAATATCTAAGAATTGTCTTGGCTCTTGATTTGATACTCTTGCAAGTCTATATTCAAAAAGAGATTTATTGTCAAAATCTTCATTAAATCTATTACAAATAGTTTGATAAACATCATTTAATTCTGCTTCATACTTTCTGTAAATAGTACCAGCACTATCACCTAATGCTCTTGTAAAGTTATCATAATCAACAAATAGTGACTTTAAAGTCTCTTCATCTAAAGAGTCTTCTTCAATATTATATTTCTTTGATAACAAGTGGTTGCAACAATAATAAACAACTTCTTCTTCTGTATTTTTAATGTCAGCTAAAAATTCTGATAATTTCATATATTTCTCCTATTTAATTTAATGAAAAAAAGGAGTGAAAAATTTCACTCCTTTTGACAGTAAACTTTTTATAGTAGAATTATACCTTATAATATTGGTCCTGCAGCTGTGAAATCATATTCACTTTCTAAAGTTAAGTATTTTTTAAAGTTTTCAATATACATTGCTGCTAATTTTTTCTTAGTTTCATCATAAGCAGCTTTATCTTCCCATGTATTTCTAGGGTTTAATACTTCTGTATCAACACCATCTAAAGTTTTTGGAATAGATAAATTAAACACTGGTAATGTTTCAAATTCAGAGTTTTCAATAGAACCATCTAAAATTCCATTGATACAAGCTCTAGTATTTTTAATACTCATTCTTGAACCAATTCCGTACGGACCACCTGTCCATCCAGTATTAACTAAGTAAACATTAACATTATGTTTGTCAATTTTTTGTCCTAATAACTCTGCATATTTAGTAGGGTTAAGAGGTAAGAAAGCTTCACCAAAACAAGATGAGAAAGTAGCAACTGGCTCAGTAATACCTCTTTCAGTTCCTGCAACTTTAGCTGTATAACCACTTAAGAAGTAATACATAGCTTGTTGTTTATCAAGTTTTGCAACTGGAGGTAAAACACCAAATGCATCTGCACATAAGAAAATAATATTAGTAGGGTGTCCACCTCTCATATCAGGAGTGTGATTTTCAATATGATCTAATGGGTAAGATACTCTTGTATTCTCTGTTTTAGAAGCATTCGAATAATCAACAACACCATTTTCATCAGCAACAACATTTTCTAAAATAGCACCTTTTTTAATAGCACCAAAAATTTCAGGTTCAGACTCCTCATCTAAGTTAATAACTTTTGCATAACAACCACCTTCAAAGTTAAAGATACCATTGTCATCCCAACCATGTTCGTCATCACCAATTAAAGCTCTATTAGGATCTGTAGATAAAGTAGTTTTTCCTGTTCCAGATAAACCAAAGAATAATGCAGTATCGCCATCTTTTCCAATATTTGCAGAACAGTGCATTGGAAGCTTTCCTTCTAATGGAAGCCAATAGTTCATCATTGAGAATACACCTTTTTTCATTTCACCAGCGTACCAAGTACCACCAATAATTGCAGTGTTTTCTTCAACATTAAATACTACATAAACTTCTGAGTGTAAACCATGACTTGCATAAGACATATCACAAGTTTTACAAGAATTATAAACTGTAAACTCAGGTTCAAAATTATCAAGTTCTTCTTGTGTTTGAGGAACAATAAACATATTTTGAATAAAATGCGCTTGCCATGCAACTTCAGTGATAAATCTAACAGATTTTCTAGAATCTAATGAAGCTCCACAATAAACATCAGTAACATATAAATCTTTATTACTTAATTGCTTTTTAGAGTTATTTAATAAATCTTCATAAACTTCAGATGAAACTTTCTGATTTATATCACCCCAAGCAATATATTTATTTGAAGGATCTTGGTTCACAAAGAATTTGTCCTTTGGACTTCTTCCTGTGAAAATACCAGTATCAACCATTAAAGCACCAGTTGAAGAAACTTTTGCTCCTTCGTTAGCTACTGCATCTTTAATTAAAGAATCTACATCAAGATTCCTTTTAACTTCACCTACATTTTCTAGACCTAAAGCGTCTTTAATTTCAGACATAATTTAACTTTCCTACTATATAAAATTTTTTATTTTTACTTTTTATTTAAATATTGATATTAGTATACCAGCTGCTACTGCTGAACCAATAACTCCTGCAACGTTTGGACCCATCGCATTCATTAAAAGAACGTTTGATGAGTCATACCTTTGACCTTCTTTACTTACAACTCTTGCTGCCATTGGTACAGCTGAAACTCCAGCAGCACCAATTAATGGATTAATCTTATTGTCTTTAGACATGAATAAATTCATAAGCTTAGCCATAAGAACACCCATTGCAGTACCTGCAGCGAACGCTAATAATCCAATTGCCATAATTCCTAATGTTTCACCAACTAAGAATTGCTCAGCAGCAAGTTTTGAACCAACACCTAATCCTAAGAAAATAGTAACAATATTAATTAATGCATTTTGCATAGTATCTGAAAGTCTATCAACAACTCCAGATTCTTTACAGAAGTTACCAAAACAGAAAGCACCAATTAATGGAGCAGCATCTGGTAAAATCAATAATGTTAATACAACAACAACGATTGGAAAAATGATTTTTTCTGTCTTAGAAACTCTTCTAACAGACTTCATCTTAATTTTTCTTTCATCTAAAGTTGTTAAAGCCCTCATAATTGGGGGTTGAATTACTGGAACTAGTGCCATATATGAGTATGCAGCAACGGCGATAGCTCCAAGTAATTCAGGTGCAAGTGCAGTTGCAATAAAGATTGATGTTGGACCATCAGCCCCACCAATAATTGAAATTGCGGCAGCTTGTTCTAATGAGAACTCAATTCCTGGAACTAATTGCGATAATACAATTGCCGCAACCAGTGAACCAAAGATACCAAATTGAGCTGCACCACCTAATAATGCAGTCTTAGGATTTGATAATAATGGACCAAAGTCCGTCATAGCTCCAACACCCATGAAAATTAAAAGAGGGAAGAAACCATTTGATATACCCATATTATAAATGATTCCTAACATTCCATCTGCACCTGCTATTTCAGCAATTGGAATATTCGCTAAAATACCCCCAAATCCAATAGGAATTAATAATAATGGTTCAAAACCTTTATTAATTGCTAAATAGAATAGAACAAAACAGATAATAATCATTATAACTCTACCAAAACTTTGTGCAAATTCTGTTAATTCTTCACCATGTGGTCCTTTAAGACCTGGTTGAGGGTCTAGAATTGCTTTAAGACCCGTTGTATTATAAAATGACTGAACTAAATCAGACATTGACTTTGAGTGATACTCTTGCTTTTCAACAGTTTCTTCTACAGGCGCTGTTGCTGCTAGTGCATTTATAGAAAATACACTTAAAATTGTAAACAGTAGGATAAATAGACTTTTTTTCATTTCAACTCCAATACAATTAGCCAATAATAGCTAATGTTTGTCCTTCATCTACTGCTTCATTTGCATCTACAGTTATTTTACTTATAGTTCCAGCAACAGGAGCATTAATATCAATTTCCATTTTCATAGCTTCTAAGATCATAATTTTTTGATCTTTTTCAACTTTTTCACCTTCATTTACTAAGATTTTCCATACATTACCATTTACAGTTGCAGGAACTTCTGTAGCATCACCACTTGTAGATACAGGAGCCGAAGAAGCTTCTGATGAATTATTTGATGCAGGTGTTACTTGAATATCAGCATCACCCTCAGCAATACTTACATTAAATTTTTGTCCATCTACTACTACAGTATAGTTTCCAGTTGCATTAGCCATTGAATTTTCTCCTTGAGTTGTTTCATTTTTTCTAACATTTAATGGTGAATCACCTTTTAAGAATGCGATTCCTTTTTCATCACAGGCTGCTGCAATGAAAATATTTTCTTCTGAAGCTTCTAAGCCTTCCATTTCTAATCTTTGCTTCCAAACAGAGACTTTTTTCTTTTCATCTCTATCAGCAATATCTAATGGATTTTCTGTTGTTGGTTCCATCTTTAGTTTTTCAGCAGCTAAAGCAACAACTTCAGGATCTGGCTCAACTGGAGTCTTACCAAAATATCCAAGTACCATTTTCCCATAACCGGGTGCAATTTGCTTCCATGGTCCAAACATAACATTTGCATATGCTTGTTGCCAATAGAATTGTGAAACTGGTGTAACTGAAGTACCATATCCACCTTTTTCTACTACTTCTCTCATTGCTTTAATAACTTCAGGGAATTTATCTAAAGTTCCATTATCTCTCATCATTTGAGTGTTAGCAGTTAATGCTCCACCTGGCATAGGTGAGAATGGAATTAAAGGTGATACTTGAGTTGCTTCAGGTGGCATAAAATAATCACCTAAACAATCATTTAACACTTCTTGATACTTTAATATTTTCTCAATATCTAAACCACCTAAGTCGTAGTTTTTACCTTTTACAGCATGTAACATTGTTAAAATATCAGGTTGAGAAGTTCCACCTGAAACAGGAGATGCAGCTAAATCAATACCATCTGCACCAGCTTCTAATGCTGCTAAATAACAAGCAACAGAAACACCTGCTGTTTCATGTGTATGAAGTCTAATATGAGTATCATCACCAACTAGCTTTCTTGCCATTTGGATAGTTTCATATACTTTTTGAGGAGATGAAGTTCCTGATGCATCTTTAAAACAGATTGAATCGTATGGAACTCCACTATCTAAGATTTGTCTTAATGTTTTTTCATAGAAAGGAACATCATGTGCACCTTCACATCCAGGAGGTAAGTCCATTAATGTAACTACAACCTCATGGTTTAACCCATATTTTTTGATACATTCAGCAGAGTACTCTAAATTTTGTACATCATTTAAAGCATCAAAATTTCTGATTGTTGTTGTTCCATGTTTTGCAAACATTTTTGCATGTAAATCAACAAGTTCTCTTGAACCTGTATCTAACATTACTGTATTAATACCTCTTGCTAAGGTTTGTAGATTTGCATCTGGACCAACAATTTCTCTGAATTTGTCCATCATTTCAAATGCATTTTCTTGTAAGTAGAAGAATAAAGATTGAAATCTTGCTCCTCCACCAAACTCAAAGTGAGTTATACCAGCATCTTTCGCAGCTTCAACAGCAGGAAAGAAATCTTCCATTAAAACTCTACCTCCAAAGACAGACTGAAATCCATCTCTAAAAGTAGTATCCATAACATCGATATACTTTTTAGCCATTATAAATTAACCTTTTAGATTTTTGTGATGTTGAACTGCAGCGATAATTGCAGCCGTCTTTGCAGAATTGTTAGATGCAGATGAACCAACTGGTTTATTTGCCGTAGGTTTCTTTTCCTTTTCAGGAAAATACTTCGTAATTAAAGCCGCTTGTGCTTTTAACACGAAAATTAAAATTATCAAAAACGAGAATACAACTCCCATTCCCAATAACATGAACTTAAGTGCTTCCGTGACTAAGTTTACTTCCATAATACTCTCCGTGGTTACCACCATGTAATTATTATTGTAATGATATATAAAAGTACCTTTATTAACATTTATACTTATCTTTTATTTGTATTAAATTTATAAATTTTTGAAAATTTTAGTAGATTATAATACTTTATCACCAAATTTATAAATCAATATGTCAATTTTTTGAAAAAAATTAAGAAGATTATCTTTTGTTTTTACAATTTTTATTGTCATAATGTATCCTTTTAAAATAAATATTTCAAATTCTATAATATTTTAAATAAACCCTTGAAAAATATTTCATTTTGTAATATAATTGTCTAATTAGTATGTAATAGGAGTTAAAATGTTAGATGTAAGTGAAATTATCGATAAATTAAAAGATATTATAAGTGCAGATGGCAAAAATGGAAAAGTTTTTGATAAAGATGTAGCAAATTCTCTTGAATTAAGCCAAGCAAACTTTGCTACTATGAAAAATAGAGGAAAAATTCCTTATCAAAATATTTTAAACTTTTGTGCAATTAAAAAAATTTCAATTAACTGGTTACTATACAACCAAAACCCTGACTCACTTGTAGATTCAACAGATAAATACTGGATAAAATATTATCCATCAGTAAATGTAAGTGCAGGTGGGGGTGCATATGATGCTCAAGACAATTATGAGTCTTTAGAAGTTCCTCCATACTTTATTGATATGTTGGGTGGCAAAGAAAACCTAAAAAATATTGATGCAATAAATGTAGTAGGCGACTCAATGGAGCCAACTTTAAATGATGAAAATATTATCTTTGTTGATAAAACAAAAAATGATCCATCAAGAGATGGTATCTTTGCTTTTACAACAAATCATGGTCTTTTTGTAAAAAGAATACAAAAAAGGGTTGATGGTAATTTTGATATCATATCAGATAATAAAGATTATCCATCACAAATATTAAGTACAAATGATATTCAAGTTGTAGGTAAAGTAATAAGTTCTTTTGGAATGGTTTACTAAATTTAAAATTAGAAAAGCGAAGCTTGCTTTTCTAGTTTTTGCAAGGCTTGTGAAATGTCATCATATTTAAAACCAATTATATATGCTGCATTAAAACTGTTATCTTTAAGTGCTTTTTTTAATTCATCCATTGTTTTAACAATAGTTTGGTTTGAATCTAAATTAGAATTATATTTAGAAGTTAAATATAAAGTCTTTGCATAAGTAAATCTATTTTCTAAATAATTTATCTCATCTTTAACAAGAGTATTATCATTTTGAGTAATAATAAACTTATCACTTTTTCCAAACTCAATAATCTCTAAAGACTTATCTAAAAAAAGTGGTTTAAAATATTTAAATGCCTTTAATTTACTTAAATCAAGTTCTAGATCTAAAAAATCATAAACACCTAAAAAATCATTTATATATATTTTTGATAATCTAAGTTTTGGAAAATATATATCTTTATATGTGAATGACACTTCAAATAAAGAATGCTCTACTAAATTTTCGTAACTTAAATTACTTTTATTAAATAAACTCACATTAGGATAGATTTTTTCTAATAACTCTTTATCTTTAGATATTAATATATCATTATCTTGAATATCATCAATATTTTTAATAAAACTATTTAAATTTTTAGATAAAAACTTTAAATTCTTAGAAGAACTACCTGCATATAATTTTAATAAATCATATGTAGAACTATTACAAGTATAAGCTTCTAAAGAGTAATTTGCTAATTTAAAACGAATAAGCTGAATAAGCGCCAAATCAATATCTAGAACTTTTATCCAAGCAATCTCCTTATCAATAATTGGGTGAACTTCTTGTGTTACAATAGCAAATGCGCCATTTTCAACAGCTAAAGGTATATCATTTATAGTTTTTGCAATAAATAAATCCCCTTCATTGACTTTTGTAGGATCTGTTTTAAAAGAGTAAATAAATGAGATTGACGGAGAGTTTAAAAGTCTTCCGTCAATTATATCTATTAATGATGATATTTGCACTAGCTTATTTTTGTTCCTGATTTTTTAGGAGCCTCTGGTCTTATTAATGATAAACCATTTTCATCTTTAGCAGCCATTAACATACCCTCAGAAAGCATACCCATTAATTTTGCTGGTTTTAAGTTTGCAACTACACAAGCTTGAGTTCCTACTAATTCTTCAGCAGAATAAAACTCTTTAATTCCTGCTAATATTTGTCTATTTTTTTCTTCACCTACATCAACTTGTAGTTTTAAAAGTTTTTTAGACTTTGGAACTTCTTCGGCTTCTACAATAGTTCCAATTTTTAAAGTTGTCTCAAAAAACTTATCGATTGTGATTAAATTATCTGGCTCTTCAGTTTTTTCTTCTTTTTTAGATTCAGATTTTTTTTCAACTTCATTTTTAGAAACTTCAGCTGGTTTTGCTTGTTCTAATAATATTTCTTCAATTCTTGGGAATAGTTGAGAGACTTTTGTAATAACTGTATCATCAAGTAATTCTTTATTTTTGATAAGTTTGATGTAGTTTTCTGTAGAAATCTCTACACCTAAAGAATCAGCAATTTTTGCAATTTTTTCTGGCATTACAGAATCTAAAAGTAGGGCAACTCTAGCCATAATATTAGTAATTAATGCTACTAATGCCATTGCTTCGTCTTCTTTACCTTCCTTCATTTTAGCCCAAGGTTCATAATCCCCAATTGCTTTATTTGCTATTGTTAATACTTTCCAAATATCTTCTAAGTATCTATTGATTTGCATATTATATAAATACTCTTCAATATTTTCTAAGATTGCTTCAACTTCTTCTAACTCTTTTTTATGGAATTTTTCAACATCTTTTGATGTAACTTTGAAATCAAAATATTTTCCAGACATTCCAGATATTCTATTTAGTAAATTTCCTAAATCATTTCCTAAATCAGAATTTATTCTATCCATTAAAGCTTTTTGTGAAAAATCTCCATCTTGACCAAAAGGAACTTCTCTTAACATGAAGTATCTAAATGCATCTAAACCATAAGCATCAGCCACTTCTTTAGGATTTACAACATTACCTTTTGATTTTGACATTTTTTCACCATCTCTTGTCCACCAACCATGAGCTGCAATATGCTTAGGTAATGGTAAATCTAAAGACATTAAAAATGCTGGCCAATAAATTGAATGGAATCTTAAAATATCTTTTCCTACTAAATGAATACTTGCAGGCCAATGATTCATGTTCTTTTCATCTCCACCGTAACCTAGTGCAGTGATATAGTTCATTAAAGCATCTAACCAAACATACATAACATGTCTTGGTTCATCCATAGATTCAGGTAATTTAACACCCCAATCAAATGAAGTTCTAGAAATAGATAAATCTTTTAATCCACCTTTTACAAAGTTCATAATCTCATTTTTTTTACTTCTTGGTAAAATACAATCTTCATTTTGTTCATACCATTCTATTAGTTTATCTTCATACTTAGATAATTTAAAGAAGTAACTCTCTTCTTTTACGATTGATGTAGGTCTTCCACAATCAGGACAGAACTGTTCATCAACTAGTTGTTTCTCAGTAAAGAATGTCTCACATGATACACAGTAAAATCCTTCATATTCACCCTTGTAAATATCACCTTTATTGTACATTGTTTCAAATGCTTTTTGAACACCTATTTTATGTTCTTCATCAGTTGTTCTAATAAATTTGTCATATGTTATATCAAAATCATCCCATAATGCTCTAAATTTACCAGAAACTTCATCAGCATACTCTTGTGCAGATCTACCTCTTTGTTCAGCACTTTGAGCAATTTTTTGCCCATGTTCATCTGTTCCTGTTAAAAAATAAGTATTTGCACCTGTTAATCTTGAATATCTAGCTAGCATATCTGCAATAATAGTTGTATACGCATGACCTATGTGTGCCACATCATTTACATAATAAATTGGTGTTGTTATATATACATTTTTACAAGATTCTTCCATTCTTTACCTCTTTTATAGTTTATAATAATTTTAAAATTCGAATCCACCGCCAGAGCCTTTATTCATTGACTCATAAACAGTGATTACATATCTTTTTCTAAGTTCACAATCAAAAAATTGCTCACATGGAGTACAAGATTTTAAGCTCTTAGACTCTTGACAAGTTTTAAGCTCTTGCAGTTTTTGATCAAGCTTTATTTGCCACTCGTCAATAACAATCTCTTCTTGATTATCCATTGTTTTTATATACTTCTAATACTCTATTAATTTCTGTTTTAGATCCAAAGAAACATGGAGTTGTATCATGAATATGCGTAGTTTCAACTTCTAAAGCTCTTTTAAATCCATCAACTGCTGCTCCATTTGCTTTCTCATAAACATATGCAAATGGGAAAACTTCAAATAATTGTCTTAATTTACCTTTTGGTCTATCAGTAGTACCTGGATAAGAGAATAATCCTCCACCTTTTAATAAAATTTGATGTAAATCAGGAACCATTCCACCAGAATATCTTAATCTATATCCATCTTGGAAAATATCATCAATCATTTGCTTATGGTAAGGTGCCCAACAATTTTGAGTAGAACCAGGAGCATTTAGTTTACCTTTTTCATTTAAAACAATATTTTGAATAAATTCAAACTTACCTTTTAGTAATCTATACATTTTTACATCATCAGTTGCAACTACCATTTCAACTCTTGGACCAAATACAACATATACAGAAGCAATAATGTTTTTAGCATTGAATTCATTTTTATAAATACCATAAATTGAACCAACAGATAAATTAACATCAACTAAAGAAGATCCGTCTAATGGATCATAAGCTATTAAATATTCACCATTTTCATTTAAGTTTACAATCTCTTCTTGTTCTTCTGAAACTATTGCTTTAATAGAATCAACACCTTTAAAAATCTCTTCAATTATCTCATCACTTGCAATATCAAGTTTTAATTGAGTATCACCTGTTGAGTTTTCTTGTTCACTTTTTCCTGTTTCACCTGTTTCAATAAGGTCTTTGATTTTTATACTTGCTTCTTCAATTGCTTTAATTATATCTTGCATTATTACACTCTTTTTGCGTTTTTATCAATCCATGAAATTATCTCTTCTGGATTATTTAAATCTAATTTATAAATATTAGTAGGGATTTTACTTGCATCAATAGTATCATCACAAGCTATTGCATCTGTGCAAGGAAAATAAGATTCTTCTAATTTGTTTCTAAAAATAGAAATTCTTGGAAGTTCTAATGTTTTTAATCCTTCCACAAGTAAATAGTCAAATTCATCAAATAAACTAATTATTTCGTCAACAGAAGATGTCTGTTTTTTAAATAAAGTAGTTCTATTTGGACTTACAACTGCCACATTTGCACCAGTCTGACTAAATTTATATGAGTCTTTTCCTTCAATATCAAAAGTAGCTTTATCTTTTGGATCATGCTTTATGATACAAACTTTAAATCCTTTAGCTTGAAGTATTTCAGATAATTTAACAATAAGCGTAGTTTTTCCACTATTTGATGGGCCAGATAAAGCCACCACTAATCTTTTATTATTCATAGTGGGATTTTATCCAAATTGTAGTTAAAGTATATTTAGATTAGATCATTTTTCATTTAAGGCGTAGTTATTAATAATAAGTTGAGCAAGACCATCTATCTTTCCTAGATGTGGTAATACTTCAATATTTGCATTTCTATATACTTCTTTAACCTTATCAATTTCATTTGGAATATCAACTTTCACATGCTTTCCTCTTGCTAAAAAATAAGGTAATATTTTAATTTTGCCACTTGAATTATTTTTAAGGCAAGTTTCTAATACTTCAAAAATATTAGGCTCGGCTAATTCTAAATAAGCATATTTTACATCAAAACTATCATCACTTAAATCTTTAATACTTTTTGCAAATTTTATAATCTCTTCATTTGATTCTTTAAGTCTACTTCCATGTGCAATAACTAATAGTGTATCCATATTTTTCCTTTTTGGAATAATACAATATTTTCTTGAAGATTTATATATAAAATATGTTAGTTAATTTCTATTTTAGATATTTAAAGTAAAATTACTTTTCATATAAACTTGGAGAAAACATGTATAAATCTATACTTTTAGCAGCTATATCAACAGTATTTGTTGGTTGTTCTTCTACTAGTGCTTTAGCATATTTTAAAGCAGATGAACAAAAAGCCAGAGCTGTACAACATACTAAAAAAGCTGATATTATAAAAAATGGTGAACAAAAAGTACTGTTTTGGGCTACATACTTGAATAATATAGAAAAACTTAAAAAAGAGACTTTCATAATCACAACTTATTTTGTAGATGAAAAAAATCAGGACTTTAAAGCCTATAACTATAATTTAATATTAAATGAAAAATTTAAAGCTATAAGTTTTGAGGAAATAAAAGAAAATAGTAAATATAGCTCAATTTTAGAAAGTAGAGCTTGGGGGAAACACTATCTAGTTAAGTTTGAAACTTTAAAAAAAGAAACAAACTTAACTTTAGAGCTTTCTGGTGAAACTGTTAAGGTGCAGTTAAAGTTTGAAAAATAGAAGATAAACTCTTCTTATTTTTCTTATTCAAATAGTTATTATAAATGTAATAATTTGCAAGTACTTTTTTACCATACCTTCTAGTCTCATTATAAGAGATTAACTCCATACTTAAAAATGGTTCATACTTTTTATTTATTTTACTAAATAAACCTCTTTTAAACTGTTTTCTTGTATATCCCGGACCTCCATTATAAGCATATGCTATAAATAAAGGATTATTATTAAACTGTTTTTTTAAGGTTTCTAAATGCTTATTTGCAAACTTTATATTAACAGAGGGAATAAACTGTTCATAAATATTATAAGAAACATTCAATTGTTTTGCTAAAGCCTTTGATAAAAATGGCATGATTTGCATAATTCCTTGAGCTGTAGCAAAAGAAATAGAAGAAGGGATAAATCTACTCTCTTGTCTTCCCAAAGCATAAATATATACTTGATTTTCTAAACTATATTTTTTCACTTCATCCATATATGGTGTAATAAAATATTGTTCTTTATAATTGGCGTACTTTTCAAGTAAATATGCCATATGTGGTTTAGTATCTTTATTTGTAAAGATCTCATTTTGATATTTTAAAAGTTTCTTTTCATCAAGTCCTTTTTTTATATCATCTAAAACATCTATCCAATCAAATTGATTATAAATATCAAAAGATGTATCTTTATTTACAATTTCTAAGTCATAAAAAACATTGTCAAGCTTTTTATTTAAAAGCTCTTTTGCATATAGTGAATAAATATTAACATCCCAGCTATTACTTAGCTGTTCTAAAATATCTTTATCTTTTGTAATTAGATAGTTCCAAAAAAGTACTTTATCTTTGTCCATTCTAAAATATGCTTTTTTAGAAGCTTTTGATAAGTAATCTAAAGCTATATCTTCCTTTTTATGCACCAAAGCATTCATAGATAAAAAGAAAAGTGTTTGATGGGTTAAAAGATTATTGTCCTCAACTTCAAATAACGATTTCTGAATATAGATATATTTGGGATCAGGAATAGTGTATCTAACAAATTTATTAAAATCCTTTTCAAGTGATAGCTTATTAATAAACTCTTTTGGCATTGGATGATTTAACTCTTTTAGTCTATACTCTTCACCTACATCAAAAAAAATTCTATAATATCTATGAGGAAATGTTTTTAAAATCTCTAAAAAAGGTTGGTTTGCCGCTATTATTTCTAAATCATTCATCAAAGTAGGGTAGCTTGAAACTCTTCTTACAGCTTCTTTTACATAAGATGTAGGAAGTTTAGTTGCTTCTTTTAATGTAAGTCCTAAAGCTAAACACCTATCTTCTTCTAAAAAAAGTTCTTTACTAGTTGCTCTATAACATTTTAAGTCTTCTATAGGAATTTTATCACTATATTTTTTATATGCTTTATTTACTCTACTTGATTTTCTTTTTGCTAAGTCATAAGCCTTTTTAGCTTCTTCATCTGAGATATTGTCTTGATTTAGATATTGAATTATAAAAAAATCTCTGGCATAAGACTCAGGTTTTTCCTCAAGCCAAGAAAGAGTAGGATTAAAGTCTTTTTTTAAGAATGTTGTTTCATTAGCAGTTAATGAAGCAGAAGTAAGTATGAAGAAACAAATTAGTGAAGTTGCTAGCCTTTTCATAATTAAAAGGCTAGACTTTTTAGAAATGTTTCTAAGAAAATTAAAGCAAATATTAAAATAATAGGTGCTAAATCCATTCCTCCAAAAACTGTAGGAATATATTTTCTCACAAGTGCATAAGCAGGTTCTGTTAATCTATATAACATTTGAACTATTGGATTATAAGGATCTGGTTTAACCCATGATAAAATAGCTGAAATAATGATTACCCATTTGTATAAAAAGATAATCCCTAAAACAACTGTAAAAATTGAAGTTAAAAGTGCATCTATCATTTTACAATCTCTCCTATATAATTTTTAATTAAAGGATAAATATTCATTAATTTTGAATAATCATCTTGAGCAGTTAATATATAACTTAAAGGTTTTTGTAAAGACTCATCTTTAAAACCAGTTTTCTCTGATACATAGTTTACTAAATCTTCACAGTTTTCAAAGAAAGGTGCATCTTGTACGCAAAGTTTAATTTCTACAAACTCTTTTTCATAGCCTTCGAAAGTTGCTTTTTGAGCAAAGATATTATTAAGCTTTATTTTTATTTCTTTTATAGTCGAAGATTTTTCTAGAAGAATCTTACCAAGCTTACCTAAATCCGTATCAGCATAACCTAAGATCTTAGATAGCCGCATATCATCTAAAATTTCCAAATGCTTTTTATTTATTTGCTTTAATTTATCCATATCAAAAGATACAGACTCTTTAGATATTTTTGTAATATCTAACCATTCAATTGCATCTTCTAATGAAAAAATCTCTTTTGGCGTTTTATTTCCTAAAACTACTATATAATTAGCTATAGCACTAGGAAGAAAACCTTCTTCAATTAATGATTTAACAGATATATCTTCTGCATCTTTTATAGATGGTAAATGAATATAGTCTATTTTTTTATCATAAGAAAGAGATTTTCTTACATGAATTTGATTAGCAGTAGAATCCAAATACTTTTCATCTCTTATAACAGTTGAAATATCCATAATCATATCATCAACTGCACATGCATAATCATAAGTTGGTGTTTTATCGTGATTTAAAATAATAAAAGAGTTCATCTCCAAAGGTTTAAATTTAAAATCACCTTGTAATAAATCAGTAAATCTTATACTTGAATTTGGTTCTTTAATTCTTACAGTAAAAGGTGCATTTGTATTTAACACTGTTTCATCAGATAGAGTTTCACAAAAACCATCATATTTAAAAGGTTTTCCTGCTTTTTTAGCTTCTTCTTTTAACTCATCAAGCTTTACATCTCCACAAAAACATGCAAAAGCTTTTTTCTGTGCCATAAGTTGCATTGCCATTTTTTGGTGATATTTTAAAGAGTCACTTTGATGAGCAGCCCTTGAATAATCAATTGAGAAAAGACTTAAAAGCTCTAAAATTTCTTTATCTTTTCCTTCTACTATCTTATCTTTTTCAATATCCTCAATTCTTACAGTTAAACTTTCATTCTTTTGTTTTGAAACAATATAATTATAAATAGCAATTCTTAAATCACTAATATTCATACTTCTTGTTGGACTAGGTGCAAATCTTAACAAATCTATTTCCTTACTATTGCAAAAGTTAATTTATTTATCTCATCATGAGATTTTATATATTCATTTAAATCTTCAAGTTTTAAGTTTTGAATTTTTTCTAACTCTTTTTTAGAATAATCTGTAGGTAAACCTCTATAGTAAAGAGTAAAAGCTCTGTTTAATCTTTGAGCTAATGTCTCACTTCTTAAAGGTTCACTTCCTGTTAAAAAGTTTTTTGCAGCTTCTAATTCTTCAGCTGTCACACCTTTTTTTACAAAATCTTTTACAATTGAAGCTACTAGTTCTTTTGCTTCATTTGCTGTTTCATTTTTAGTTTGTAAATATCCTGTAAAGTAAGAGTGTGACTTGTTAACTGAAATGTATCCATAAGCACTATACGCTAAACCTCTTTTTACTCTAATTTCTTCCATAAGTCTTGAACCAAAACCAGAACCACCTAAAATAAATGATGCAACTTTTGCCATATAAGAGTCTTTATCTTTTGTTTCTACAGCATAAGAACTACCAAAATAAATATATGCTTGTTGTGTATCTTTTAAAACTATTTCTTCTTTTTGTTTTGATTTGAATTCAACTTTTTCAAGTGATGGTTTCTCACCTTTTTTAAGTGTTTTTAAAAGTGGTTTTATTAGTTTTTTAAACTCTTCATAATCAAAATCACCACCTGCAACAACAATTAATTTATTTAAAACTAATGTTTCATCTAAAAACTCTTTAATATCATCTAATTTAATTTTAGAAATAGACTCAATAGTCCCAGAACTTGGGTTTTGTAAAGGTGTGTTCTCAAACAGTGTAGCCTTTAGAAAATTTCTTGCTGTATAATCAAAATCATTCTCTTTTCTTTTTAATGCTCCAATTTGTATAGTTTTTAACTTATCTAAAACGTTATCACTATAATTTGGTGAACTTAAAAGTTGAGTTAATAAATCAATAGATTTATTACTAACATCTTTAATGTTAGATAACTCAATCACAAATGTTTCAAATCCATTTGAAGCATTTAAAGAGATGGCATTTTCTTCTAGTTTTTGTGCAAACTTTGTAGAACCTAACTCTTTTGTTCCTTCATTTAAAAGCTTTGAAGAAAGACTTACTAATCCATTTTTTTCTTTGTCTTGAATATAACCTGAGTCTTGAAAAACTAATTGTAAGTTTAATGTTGGTAAACTTTTTTGTTCTTCAAAAATTACAGGTACTTTAATATCATCTATTTTTATATGCTTTATTACAGCACTCATTAAACTCCCTTGTATAATCATTGTTGCTAATAAAAGTTTTGAAAGTTTCATTAGACTTAATACCTTTCAAGTATCTCATATGCAGTATTTCTTTTTGCTGGTTTTTCATCAACATCTTTAATCAATCTTATCATTTCTTCTTGATTCATTCTATTTGCTGCACCTGCTGCTTTTACTACATTCTCTTCCATCATTGTAGAACCTAAATCATTAGCTCCAAATTTTAAAGCCATTTGACCTATATATGAACCTTGTGTTACCCAAGAACTTTGCATATTTTTGAAATTATCTAAATATAGTCTTGAAACTGCAAGTAATCTTAAATATCTATTTGATGATTGAGGTTTAATATCTGGTTGCTCTTTTGCTAACTGAGTATTTTGACCTTGGAAAGACCACATAATGAAGGCTCTAAATCCACCAGTTTCATCCTGTAGTTTTCTAAGCATCTCCCAGTGTTCAATAATCTCTTCATCAGTTTCAACTGTACCAAACATCATAGTAGCTGTTGTTTTCATACCTATTGAGTGAGCAAGTCTATGAATTTCAAGCCACTCTTCAGAATCCATTTTATTTGGTGCTATTATATCCCTTACTCTATCAGATAAAATTTCAGCTCCAGCTCCTGGAATTGAACTTAAACCTTTAGCTTGTAGTCTTTTTAAAACTTCAAGTTTAGAGATTTTTGATACTCTTGCAATAAAATGAATTTCAATAGCTGAAAACCCATGAATAGTAATTTGAGGATATTTTGTATGAATATGCTCAACTAATTCTTCATAATAATCAATTTTTAATTTTGGATGAACACCACCTTGAAATAAAATTTGTGTTCCACCAATTTCAAGCAGTTCATCAATTTTTTTATCAATTTCATCAAACTTTAATACATATGAATCTTCATCTCTACCATGTCTATAAAATGCACAAAATTTACAATCAACCCAACAAACATTTGTATAGTTAATATTTCTATCTACAATAAATGTAGTTACTTTATTTGGGTGTAATTGGTCTTTTTTTAAAGATGCTAATTCACCTAATTCTAAAAGTGAAGCATTTTGAATTAAATCTAATGCTTCTTCATTTGATATTCTTCTATTTATAATATCTTTATCTATTTTGTTTTCAAATTTCTTAACCATTAAAAACTAGCTCCTAGTGAGAATTCAAATGATGAAGTCTCATCTCCTGCTTCATCATCTAGTGGTTGTGCAAAGATTAACTGTAGCGGTCCAACTGGTGAAATCCACTCAAGTAGGGCACCAGTACTTGATCTTTGTACATCAGTAAAGTCATCAACTCCTGTCATACCGTAATCATAAAATAATCCCCATCTCATTTTTGCACTATCTGATAATGGGAAGTTTAACTCTAAAGAGTTAGTCCATAATCTTTTATAAGCAGGCTCAATTCGTCCTTCTTCATTATTTGGACCAAAGGCATAAGATTTATATCCTCTAAGTGATCTAGGACCACCCATATATAAAGAATCCCCTGGATTTAATTGACCCAAATCAGCTAACACTTTCATTTGTGTTTTAAATCTAAAGATCCAATCAAGTTCAGTCATATCTTCAATAGAGTAGAAGTATTTAAATGAAGTAGTTGATTTTAGATATTCTGAATCTCCACCAACACCTGCAAACTCTAAAGATGATGACATTTTATAACCTTCTCTTGGAACATAAAAATCATCCGTATTATCAAAGTTTAGATATGGAGTAATTGAACTTGTAATATACTGAGCATCTGAATAATATCTAGGGTCAGTATTTTTTGATGCATCATCATATTGATAATCTTCTTCAATAGTATCAAATCTATATCTTAAACCAACATACATATCTCTTACAACTTCTTTTCCAACTGAAACAGAGAAACCTAAAGAGTTTTTATTTAAATCATATGTATCTCTTGTGATTTCATCATCGCTATTATGGATTTCAAATTCACCATTATATTCACTATCATTAATAGCTGGGTTTTTTACATTAAATGAAAATTTACTTCTTGTTGCAGATAAATCAGCATTTACTCCAACACCAATACCTGAACCAAAAATACTTGAATCATTAACAGAAGCATTAATCATAAGTTTATCATATGAACCATATCCACCACCAACAATAAGTGAACCTGTAGAAGTTTCAACTACTTTTACAAGTAAATCTATTTTATCTTCTGAAACTCTTTTTTCTTCAATTTTTACATCATCAAAACTTCTTGTTCTTCTAAGTTTTGAAATAGAGTCTTTTAAATCAGTTGCATTATATAAATCACCTGGTGCTAAATATACATTTCTTCTTATAACTCTATCTAAAGTTCTTGAATTTCCAGAGATTTTTACATCATTTATATAAACTTTATTTCCTGGAATTACATTAAATACAACATCAATAGTTGAATCTTTTGTATTTTTCTTAATATCAAACTTAACTTGTGCAAAAGCGTAACCTTGATTTGCAACTTGAGTTTTAATAAAAGCTTGGTCAGCTCTTAATTTTTTAATATTAAAAGTATTTCCAATAATTAAATCTAAATTTTCTTGAAGATACTTAGGATCTACAATAGTAGAGTCTACATAGATTTTTATATCATTCGTAGTATATTTTTGTCCCTCTGTAATAAAGAAATCAAGATTTGCTTGATTTGAAGCAAAATCTATATTTAAATATGGTTTTTTAACTTGTGCGTCTAAATAACCATTTTCAAAATATAGTTCATTTATTCTTCTAGAATCAAATTTAAGTTCATCTACTTTTACTTCACCACTATTTTGGCCAAACCACCATGAAGCAAACTCTTTTTTATTATTTGCTGTTACATCTTCAAAGTCATCTTCATCAAGCTTATCTGCACCATAATAGTTTGCTTTTTTAATGATAATTTCATCACCTTTATTTACATTATAAGTAACTTTTACAGAGTTTTCATTTAATTTTTCTGTATCTATCTCAACTACAGAATTTATGTATCCTTCGCTTTCTAAAAGATCAAGAATTACCTTCTTACCTTCTTCTAGTCTTTGCTTAGTATACATAACACCTTTTTTAACTTTCATAAAATCTTTCATGATTTCAATTTCGTCTTCTCTTGTTTTATAACCTTTAATTTCAACCTTTGCAATAGAAGGTTTCTCATTAAATACTAATTCAATATTACCGTTATTATTAAAGACAACTATATCATCAAAATAACCGAAGTCATAAAACTTTTTTATAGCATTATTTAACTTTTCATTATCAAGTTTGTCACCAGCTTTAAAGCCTAAAGTTTCATTTACGATTTTAGGCGATATTTTATTCAAATTTTTATATTCAATAGATTTTATCGTGTTTGCACAAAGTGCTGTTGCACACGCTAAAGAAAATAGTACTGCTTTATTTTTCACGACTTTCCTTAATTTCTTAATAAGTCAATAATATAGCTAAATATAGATTATATAAATATTAAGATATAATCTCGAAATTATTATAAGAAAAGGTATAAATTTGAATATAGGAATTGTTGGTTTAGGACTAATGGGTGGTTCTTTTGCAAAGGCTGTAAAAAGATATGCAATAGCCACAAAGGTGTACGGTTACGCAAGAAGTGAAAAATCAAAAAAAGAGATTACAGAATTAAATCTTGTAGATGAGTTAGTAGACATTAAAACACTAAAAGAAAAATGTGACTTAATTGTTTTAGCAATTCCAGTTGATAATATAATCTCTATGATTCCAGAGTTTTTGGATATCAAAGATAATACAACTATTATGGATTTAGGCTCAACTAAAGATTTTATTGTAAAAAACATTCCAGAATCTATTAGACAAAATTTTATAGCAGCACATCCAATGACAGGTACAGAAAAATCTGGACCCAAAGCTGCTATTGATGATTTATATGAAGGTAAAACTGTAGTTTTATGTAATCTTGAAGACAATGAAAACATACATGTAAATAGAGCCTTTAAAGTTTTCCAAGCAATTGGTATGAGAATTGTAGTGATGGATTCAGACGAACATGATATTCATGCTTGTTATATGTCTCATTTACCACATGCTATTTCATACTCACTAGCAAATACAGTTATGGGTCATGAAGATCCTAAATCTATTATAGCACTAGCAGCTGGTGGATTTAAAGATATGAGTAGAATTGCTAAATCAAGTCCTGATATGTGGACTGATATTTTTAAACAAAATAGAGAAAACCTTTTAAAATCTATTGATTTATTTGAAGATCATATGAAAAAAGTAAGAACTATGGTTGAAGAAGAAGACTATGATGATTTAAAAGAGTGGATGAAAAAAGCAAATAGCTTACATGAGATACTTTAAAAAGTATCTCATAACTAGTTTATACTATTTATAGCTTCTTGTACTTTTATTGCTTGATAATGTTCTTTTACATCATGACATCTAATAATAGAAGCTCCGTTTTTTATAGATTCTAAATGAATAGCTAAAGTTCCAGGAAGTCTTTGCTCGATCGAACAAGGTGTTATCATATCAATCATTGATTTTCTACTTGCACCTATTAAAAGTTCATATCCAAAATGCTTAAAATGTTCCAAATCATTTAACAAAATTAGATTATGCTCCAATGTTTTTCCAAACCCAATACCAACGTCTAAAACAATATCATCAATACCAAAAGATTTAGCTTTTTGTATTTGCATTTTAAAATACTCATCTAAATCTAATATAATATTTTCATACTCAGGATTTTTTTGCATTGTCTTAGGGTCATTTTGCATATGCATTATCACAACTTGAGCATTATATGAAGCACTTATTTTACATACCTCATCATTTGCTAAACCTGTAATATCATTTACTATTTTAAAGCCCTTATTTAATACATAATCAATAACTAAAGGCTCGTAAGAATCAATAGAGAAATCTACCTTTTCATAATACTTGTTTTCATAAATCGTATCTACAATATCTTTTAATCTCTCAAGCTCTACTTTTGACTCAACTGGAATACTTCCAGGTCTTGAAGAAACTGCTCCTATATCTATAATATTTGCACCATCGTCAATCATTAATTCTATTTTTTGACTAGCTTGTTTAGAACTAAATCTACTATCTTTAAAAAATGAATCTTCATTTGCATTTAAAACACCCATGATTTTTGTTTTATACTTATGTTCTTTTATATACTCTTTTAAACTCTTTGCTAAGTCTTTTAGACCAAAAGGCTGAGCTAATTCCTTTCTAGCTAAAAGTTCAAAATGTTTTGTAGTACCCAATAAAATACCATCTACATATTTTTCTTTTGCTGTTATTACTCCTGTAGGAACTGCTAAATCAGCACCTATAGATAAAGCATCTTGTTTTAAAATATTAGCAGCACCAACATGCATCTGTTTTATATATAAACTATGAAGTTTTGCTTTTTTTGAAAGTATACTTATACCACCTTTATCACAATCTAATTGTGTAAAAAGTTTTTTTGCATCATTTATTGATATTTTGTATGTTTGCATACAAATCCTTTAAAAAGATTTTTTTTGTTTTGATAAAGATAAAAGTAGGGTAGTTAAAACATTAATAGGTCTTGCGTTTAACTCTATTAATTTTATTGATTTTGAAAATATATTTAATTGAGACTCATCTAATAAAAGATTTTGTTCTTTAACTTTAAGTAAAATTGATTCTATCAACTCTTTTGCTTCATTTTTAGATATTTTCTGATTCTGCTTTAAAAAGCTGTATATATCTTTTAAATCTAGTTTTGCTATATCTAAAGGTGATACTTCTTTAAAAGTAGATGTTTTTAAATACTTATAGGGCATTCTAGAATAAATAGTAGGCAATATAGATGACTTTGAAGTTGTTATTAAAATAAAAACTACATTTTTAGGTGGTTCTTCTAAAACTTTTAATAAAGAGTTTTGTGCTTCATTTCTAAATACTGAACCACATAAAAAAATATATTTTTTCTCATTTGAAGCAATATAGGCTTCTTTTATAGCAAGATTAGCTTGAGCAATTAAAAACTCATCTTTTTCCTCATTTTTTATAATCCTTACTAAGTGTTTAGGATAAAAAGGAATTAACTCATTTAATGTTGTTTCTAAATCATTTACAACAAGTATAGTTGAGTTTTCAATTATTTGTGTAATCATAGTTTACTAATGTTCCACATTTATTTGAGCAAATAGTGCTGCACTAACTGTTTTATTATAAAGTCTAAACATTTGTAATAACTTCATATCTAAAGCTTCATCAGTACTTCTAAGATTAAAAGCATCTTGTTTCTCTTCATCAAACAACCATAAAAAAGAGTTCTTAGAAACTTTTGGGATAATAGCTCTTGGATCTTGACTTTTTCCAATATACCAAAACACATATCCATTTGGAAATGAAATATTTAACATATCTTTAATGTAAGCTATATCATCATCTGATTTTATATTGTCTATGTATTTATAAAATGATTTAAAATCATAAAAAGGTAAAAATGGTCTATTTAATTTAGGAGAGTTTATATGAGTTAATACATACTCTAAATACCATTCTCTTTCTTTATCAGTTAATACAATTACAGAACAACCTTTTTCTAAAAGATTTACAATATTTTTAGATACTAAAGGTGTCCATTCATATTTTTTTTCTTCCAACCAAGGAGAGATAAGTCTATCTTCCCTGATTGAATCAACTGTCCAGTTTAAAAACTCTTGCACTGTTACTTATCCAGTTCGTATGCTTCATGTAAAGATCTAACAGCTAATTCTGCATATTTCTCTTCAATAATCATAGAGATTTTAATCTCAGAAGTTGAGATGATTCTTATATTGATGTTTTCATTTGCTAATGTAGAGAATGCTTTAGATGCAACTCCCGTATGTGATTTCATACCAACACCTACAATTGACACTTTACAAATTGCATCATTATAGTCAATATTTTTTGCATCATTTTTGAACTTTTCCATTACTTTTTTACAAGCTTCAAAATCTGTTGTTGGAATAGTAAAATCTAAATCAGTTGTTCCATCAACACCAACTGTTTGAACTATCATATCAACATTAATATTATTATCTGCAAGTGAAGTAAAAATAGATGCTGCAATTCCTGGCTTATCTGTTACACCATACATTCCTACTCTTATTTGGTTTTTGTCTAAAGCAATACCACTTACAACTGGTTTTTCCATAATATTTTCTTCCTTTGTTATTAATGTACCTTCAACTTCTGGCGTGAAGCTACTTCTTGATACTAAATTTACATTCAATTTTTTTGCCATTTCTACAGATCTGTTTTGTAAAACCTTTGCACCTAAAGATGCTAACTCTAACATTTCATCATATGAAATTTTATCAAGCTTTTTAGCTTTTGGTTCAATTCTTGGATCAGTAGTATAAATTCCATCTACATCAGTGTAAATCTCACATACATCAGCTTCAATAGCTCCTGCAATTGCAACAGCCGTTAAGTCACTTCCACCTCTACCTAAAGTAGAAACTCTATTTGTATCTTGAGCTACACCTTGGAAACCTGCAACAATAATTACATTACCTTCACTAATTGCATCTTTCATACCTTTAGTATCAATAGATTCAATTCTAGCTTTAGTGTGTGCATTATCTGTAACAATACCTGCTTGTCTACCACTCATAGAACAAGCTTTATAGCCTTGTTCATTTAAAGCAATAGAAAGTAGTGCAGATGTTACTCTTTCACCTGAACTTAATAGCATATCCATTTCATCTGATTTTGGGTCATTTGAAAAAGTATTAGCATACTCAATTAATTTGTTAGTCTCTCCACTCATTGCTGAAACTACAGCAATAACATCATGACCTTCATCTTTAATTTTTTTTATAATATTTGCAACGTTTTGAATTCTTTCAAGTGTTCCTACACTTGTTCCACCAAACTTAAGTACTTTTAACATCTAATTCATTATCCTTCTTAAATATAACCTTCATTTCTAAAATATTTTAAAACTTGTTTGTAAACAGTTCGTTTAAAAAATGTTATATAATCGTATATATTTTTTGTTGGTACAAACTTATATTCACTAAACTCAGGTATTTCTGTGTCAATGTTTATCTTTGCACCTTTTTTTAGCTTAACTAAAAAATATTTTTGTATTTGACCATCATAAGGTTGCATTTTCTTTGCAATTGCAGGAGGAAACTCATAAGATACCCATTTGGGATACTCTGCAATAATCTCTACTTCTCTTGTGCCAATCTCTTCTTCAAGTTCTCTGTATAGAGCCTCTTTAGCACTCTCTCCATCGTCTATTCCACCTTGAGGAAATTGCCATGCATTTTCCACATCAGTTCTTGAAGCAATAAAAATTTCACATGTATGAGGGTATTTCGCTGATAGTACAATTGCTGCTACATTAGGTCTAAAGTTTTTCTTCTCATTATTTGTTTTTTTTTCGTTTTTATCAGTCATAAATATATTTTCCCTTATAATTAGCCCGATATTATATAATTACTAGGATTAAAAATTGCTTTTATACATACATATACCATTTTGTGATAGTAAGTGCTTCTATTGTGCTTTCAACTCCTATACAGATAGGTTTCACTTAAAACAGCAGTACATGCAGGCTTTAAAAAAACAATTAAAACATGAGTTACAAAATTATGTTGAGAAAAATAATAAAGAAATAGAAACTGTTTTTATTGGAGGAGGAACTCCATCAACAATAAAATTCCATGAATATGAAAAGGTTTTTGAATTAATAAAACCTTATCTAAAAAAAGATGCTGAGATTACAACTGAAGCAAATCCAAACTCTGCTTCTTTTGATTGGCAAAAAGGTATGTTTGATTTAGGAGTAAATAGAATAAGTTTTGGAGTACAAAGTTTCCATCAAGATAAGCTAAAATTCCTAGGTCGTTCACATAATAGTAAAAGTGCTATAAAAGCTATACAAAATGCCAGTTGTATAGGTTTTAATGGCATTAACTGCGATATAATTTATGGAGTGCAAGGTGATACTTTATCATCAATGAAAGAGGATTTTGATACAGCTTTTAGTCTACCTATTACTCACTTAAGTGCTTACTCTTTAACTATAGAAGAAGGTACAAAATTCTTTGATAGGAGTAGTGTAAAAATAGATGATGAAGAGTTATCAAAAGAGATTTTTGATTATATTCATTCAAAAGGTTTTACTCAATATGAAATCTCAAATTTTGCAATAGCAAAAGAGTTTGAATCAAAACATAATTATGGATATTGGGAACATAAAGAGTATTTAGGAATTGGTGCAGGAGCAGTTGGGTACTATGAAAATAATAGAAGATACCCAACAAAAAGTATTGAAGAGTATATAGAAAATCCTTTAAATATAGAGTTCGAAGAGTTAAATTTAGATGATATAAAAACAGAAAAAACACTTTTAGGTTTTAGATGTTCAAATGGAGTTGACTTATCAATTTTTAACGAAAAAGAACTTGAAAAAATAAAAGACTTAATAGAATACGAAAAAATAGAAAAAATAGGTAATAGAATCTATAACAAAGAGTTTTTACTATCTGATGAGTTAGCTTTATACATTTTAGGCTAATAAAAACTCTTTTTACTATAATTACAAGTTTTAAAGGATTTAAAAACTATGACAATAAAAGAAACAATAAAAAAACAATCTTCAAGGCTAAAGTATGTAACACACATACCTGCTAAAGAAGTAGAAATTTTAATGATGCATTTATTAGATAAAAACACTATTTGGCTTCATTTAAATTATAATCAAGAGTTTACAAAAGAAAAAGAGTTAGAAAAACTAATAAAAAAAAGAGAAACAAACTATCCAATAGAGTATCTTATAAATAAAGCAACTTTTTATGGTGAAAACTTTTTGGTAAAAGAAGGAGTTTTAATTCCAAGACCAGAAACAGAAATATTAGTAGAAAATGCCGTTGAAATCATAAAAAAAGAAAATAGAGCATTTAAAGTACTAGAAATAGGAACAGGTTCTGGGATTATTTCTGTAATGCTAGCTTTATTAATAGAAGACATATCAATAATTGCTGTAGATATAAACGAAAAAGCAATCGAATTAGCTAAACAAAATGCTAAGAAGCATAGTGTTGAGCATAAAATAGAATTTAGATTAAGTAATTTATATGAAAAAGTAAATGAAGATATAGATATGACAATATCAAACCCTCCATATATAGCAGATGACTATGAACTTCCCAAAAATGTAAAGTTTGAGCCATCAAACGCATTATTTGGAGGAAAAGTTGGGGATGAACTTCTAAAAGATATTATTGATGAAACATATAAAAGAAAAATAGAGTATCTTTTATGTGAAATGGGTTACGACCAAAAGAAACCACTTGAAGAGTATTTCAAAAAGTTTAATATTAAAAAGTATAGCTTTTATCAAGACTATGAAAAGTTTGATAGAGGTTTTACTGTACAATTTAAAAAATAAAAGGAGATTAAATGTTTAAAGATTTTAATTTAGAAAATTTAGAAAATTCAAAAGATATATTACAAGAACTATTAGATGAAAGTAGAACGAAGATAAAAGAACTTTTATATATTGAAGAAAAAACATACAAAAATTTTGTAACACCATATCAAGAAGTAGGGGAGAGAATAAACGATTTTCTAACTCCTATTTTTCATATTGATTCTGTAAAAAACTCAGAAATAACAAGAAAAGTATATGAAGAATGTCTTCCTATTATCTCAAAATATGAAACAGAGATTAGTCAAAATGAAAATATATATAATGCTTTAAGCAATATACAGTCTAATGAAAAAAGTACTTTAAATGATATACAAAATAAAGTGTTAGAAAATGAAATTAGAGACTTCAAACTTTCTGGTTGTCATTTAAATAATAACAAAAAGAAAAGATTAGAAGAATTAAATTTAAAGCTTAGTGAACTATCACAAAGCTTCTCACATAACCTTTTAGATGCTACAAATTCATGGGAAATGATAATTGAAGATTTTGAAGATGTAAAAGAGATTCCAAAGTCAGATTTAGAGTTAGCAAAATTTGAAGAAGATGGAAAGACTAAATATAAATTCACATTACAAATTCCATCTTATTTAGCATATATCACTTATGGTACAAACAGAGAAAAAAGAGAAGAAATCTATAAAGCTTATTGTACAAGAGCTCCTCAAAATGGAAAAATCATTGAAGAGATTTTAAAACTAAAAGATGAAAAAGTTAAAATTTTAGGTTTTGAGTCTTATGCTCAATACTCTTTATCAACTAAAATGGCTAAAACAGAAGATGAAGTTGTATCTTTCTTAGAAGAATTAGGTCATAAAGGAAAAGCTAAAGCAAAAGAAGAGTTAGAAGAGATTAAACAAATAGCATTTGAAGATGGTATATCAAAAGAAGAGTTTAGATCATCAGATATGGCTTACTATTCTGAAAAACTTAAAAAAGCCAAATATGATTTAGATGAAGAATATTACAGACCATATTTTGAACAAGAATCAGTTTTAAACGGATTCTTTGATTTCTTAAACAAAATCTTTGATATTAAATTTGAAAAAGTTGATGCCCCTGCTTGGGATGAAAAAGTTAGAGTTTATAATATCAGTTCGAATGGTAAATTAAGTTCTAGAATCTATTTAGACTTAGAAGCAAGAAAAGATAAAAGAGGTGGTGCTTGGATGAACAACTGGCATTCACACTATACAGATTCAAAAGGTGTTACTCATCTTCCAACAGCTTATATAGTATGTAACTTCCCTCAATCAACAGAAACAACACCTTCTCTTCTTAGACATTCTGATGTTGTTACTCTTTTCCATGAAATGGGTCATGCTTTACATCATTTATTAAGTGAAGTAACAGAAGCTTATGTAAGTGGTATTTCAGGTGTTGCATGGGATACAGTAGAGTTTCCTTCTCAATTCTTAGAGTATTTCTCTTATGATAAAGATATATTAAAACTATTTGCAAAACACTATGAAACAAAAGAAGTTTTAGATGATGAAGCAATTAATAGAATCATAAAAGCTAAAAACTTCCAGTCATCTTTATCTTTAGTTAGACAAATTGAGTTTGCACTGTTTGATTTTAAGCTATATCAAAAGTTATACAAAACAGAAGAAGAAGTTCAAGAAGTATTAGATAATGTAAGAAAAGAATTTGCAGCAATTACACCTCCTTCTTATAATAAATTCCAAAATGGTTTTTCACATATTTTTGCTGGGGGATACGCTGCTGGGTACTATTCTTATAAATGGGCTGAAGTTTTAAGTGCTGATGCATTTTATATGTTTATTGATTCAGGAAATGTATTTAACAAGGAGTTAGCAGTTAAGTATAAAGATACAATATTAAGCAAGGGTGGTTCAAAAAATATGGATGAATTATTCTTTGATTTTGCACAAAGACAAGCAAGTGTTGATTCTTTATTAAAAATTGATGGAATTATTAGCTAAAATTTGCAATAATACACTTTTAATTATAATACAAACAAGGATTTTATAACAATGACAAATGCAGAAACAATTTCAAAATTAAATAATGCTTTAAATACACTAATAAATGCATATGAAGAACTTCAAAATGATAATGATGGTTTAAAAAACAGAATAACTGAATTAGAGGATGAAGTTCTAGAATTAGAGTCTGCTAAAGAAGATTTAGAGTTACAAAAAATGGAATTAGAGAGTAATTTAGAAGAGTTTAATGAAAATAAAGAGAAAGACAACTCTAATATTTCATCTATGCTTGGAAAAATTGAGTCTTTATTAAACTCAGGAAATAGTTCTGAAAATAAACATAATTCAGACAAAGAAGAAGAAAAAAATGAAAACAAAAACTCAAATCATAACAACAATTCCAACAACAACTTTGACAAAAAAGATGAAAACACCAATAACAATCTAAATGTTGCAAGCCACGATAAAAAAGAAGAGGGTGAAGAAAATAGTGCATTAAGCTCTTTTGACAACCTTGGCTTAAAAGTTGAGGAACGTAAAGAAGATGACTCTAATGATAATAAAATTGATTTAAATAGAATGGCATCATTGTTAAATGGATTTAATAACTAAAATTGAAAAGATAAAATGACAATACTACTAAATAAAAATTCTTTGTATAATACTTTTGGAGTCGATGACTTCAACTGCCTTGAAGATGCTGTAAATAATATGGCACCTTCTATGGTAGAATACTACCTATCGGACTTAAGCCAATATAGTGAAGATGCTTATTTAAACAAATCACAAATAGAAAAAAGTGTTTACATAGGGGATTATAGCTTATACATAGATTATAGTGATAATGTATATTTAGAGTTAGACAATCAGAAAGAAAACCCTTATGAAACTGGAAGTTTTTGGTAATCAGACAAGCTTTTAAAAGAGTTAAATATAGACTTATTATAAGCCTAGTAGTTTACTAATTACTTTAAATATAATAGTTTGGAAATTATAGTTTCCAAAAGTAAAATATAAATTTAAAGGTATAGTGTGAAATATCCATTAGATTGTGAAGCAACATTTAGCGATACATATTTATTTTGGTTATCAAGATTTATTAGAAGTAAAATCACAAGTTTATCAAATAGACAAGTAAAAGACAAAGACAGACTGGCTCAAATTTTAAAGGAGCTTATAAAAGGTTTTAAATCTATCGATGATTTAAAGTTTACAGTAAAAGAAGTGAGAAATATTGGTATCAATAGTATTCATGTATACTACATACCTTTGGAGAAACTATATAAATTCATGATTAACTTTGGTGCTTCATCAATGAAAGAAATTGATGAAGAGTTACTAAGTGACTTTTTAGCAACTGAAACAAGCACCCTATCTGATGCAACAAAAAAAAACTATAGAATAGCTCTTGTTACTTTCTTTGGTTATATTGATAAACAAAATGAAGAAAACAATAGTTATGTATATAGATATGGTATTGAGCTTAAAAACTGGGGTGGTTTATCAGGGAAAAGTGGTACTAAACTGCCCTCATTTATGCAAAAAGAAGAAGTTCAAAGATTTATTGAAGGTATAAATGAGTACCCATTTAGTGCAAAGATTGCTGCTAGAAATAGACTTGTAATTAAAACTATCCTCTATACAGGAATAAGAGTTAGTGAAGCTATAAATATTGATTTAAAAGATTTCAACAAAGATGGTGATGCTTTTATAATTCAAGTTAGAGGAAAAGGTAATAAACCCCGAGTTGTTATGATAAAAGAAAATATCATAAAAAAAGACCTTGATGAATGGTTTAGTATAAAATGCTGTGAAAACAATCTTTTATTTTGTAATCAAAAAGGAAAAGCTTTAAGTCAAGCATATATAAGTAGTATTGTTGAGAAAATACTTTTAAGTGTAGGGATTAGAAAAGAAAAGAATGGAGCTCATATGCTAAGACATACTTTTGCCACCCTACTTTATCAAAAAAACAAAGACTTAATTCTTGTACAAGAATCACTTGGTCATGCAGATATAAATACATCTAGGATTTATACTCATTTTGATAAAGATAAGTTAGAGAAAACAACAGATATTTTTTAAGATTTTAATTAAGTTTAGTATGAATAAAATTTAGATTTATTGACCCTGTAAATTAAACTGTGTAAACCCACCAGTTACTTTTTAATCACTTAGTATATTTTTCCATAATCTCACTGAA
>JBLWVX010000005.1:10185-120002 GCA_048268245.1 Arcobacteraceae bacterium | reverse complement strand
GGCATTATCTATTGGTATTGGTTTTGGTTTACAAACAGTTGTTTCAAACTTAATCGCTGGTGTGATTTTAATGTTTGAAAGAACTATTAGAATTGGTGATATTATAGAAATAAATGATTTATTAAAAGGAACAGTTACAGATATAAGAATAAGATCAACTACTATTAAAACTTTTGATAATATTGATATTGTAGTTCCAAACTCATCTTTTATTCAAAACAATGTAATCAACTGGACACTAGAAGACCCATCAAGAAGACTTCATGTACCTTTTGGTGTTGCTTATGGTACAAAAATAGAAAAAGTAAAAGAAGTAGTATTAGAAGAGTTAAAAAATAGTGATTTAAAATATGTAAAAGACAATGAAGATAAAAAGCCTGAAATAAGACTTGAAAATATGAATACAAGTAGCGTTGATTTAGAGCTTTTAGTTTGGATAAAAGCAAATGATAAAATTCAACCAAACTCTTTAAAGTCTGATTTCTTAATCCTTATTTACAATGCTCTATATAAACATGATATAGAAATACCATTTCCTCAACTTGATTTACATATTAAGAAAGAAAAGAATCAAGCAGTTTAATCTGCTTGTTCTTTTCTAATATTTGAAATAGTCTTTCCACCTATTGCATAGTTGTCAGTTGAAATTTCATCAATAGTTACTACACAAGTTTTTTCACCTCTTCCAAAAACTTCTACAAAAGCATCTGTTAGTTTTTTTGATAACTCTTCTTTTTGCTCTTTTGTAGCACCTCCATCTTCATGGGTCATTTTTACGTTTATGATTGGCATAATATTTCCTAAATTGAATTGATAAATATTTTACCCAAATAATAAAAATATATTAAGTAAAACTATCCCTGCTGTTACATGTAAAACATAATTGTAATCTTTAAACGATAATATCTCAAAATACAATATTAGCATATAAAGATAGCTACGTATATTATACTTTTTTTAGAAACTATCTAAAAAACGATGGAAACAATGATTTTAAAACTACAGTTTGTTGAACTTGTTATTAAAACTCGTTTTTATAACATTTTAATGTATGTTTATTGTTGATTCTTAGGCTATTTTCCATATAATGTATGATTAATAAATAGTTAGGTTTACTTGTTTCTATAAAAATATAAAAGAATAATTTAGTGGCAACATTTACAGTAAGAATTGTATTACATGATGTAAACTCTAGTGAGTATAATATTTTATATCAAGCAATGAGTGATGAAGGATTTAGTGATATTATAAGTCAGATGATGGTATTGATTATAATATGCCTGATGGTGAATACACCATATCTGGAAATTATACGAAAAGTGATATATTGGAAAAAGCAAAAAGAGCTATTAAACTAACTGGTGTTAAAGGTTCTGTACTTGTAACCAACTCTAATGGAAGAAGCTGGTCTAACTTAAGCAAGGCATAAAACCTAACAAAACCTTTGAAAGAAAAACAAGGGTCTACTTGCAGTAGTTTAAAATTTTATCTTGTAAACTAAGAAAAAAGTAGATTTGAACTATCACCTGATATTGAAATTATAAAGAGCTAACAAATCAGTGGAGCCAATAAATTACCCTGCGGGCAATTTATTGGCTCATTTTAAACGTTATACGAAGGAAGATAATAATGAGTTTAAATAATTTTTCTATAAAAATAAAACCTACAATTTTGGGTTTATTTTTCATAGTTACTACTATTGTAGTTACTGTAATGTTAGTTATGCAATATAATTTAAGTAAAAAAATTGCACTAGAGAGTACTCAAAACTCATTTAAACAATTATCTGTAAATTTAAAACAAGAAGCTAATAATTATATTAGAAATAGTGAATCTTTTATTAGATTGATTGAAAATGTTCCTTTTTTAACTAAAAAACCTATTCCAAATGTAAGACATGATATTTTAAATCTTTTTATTTCTGATATTAAAAATAATGACTATATTTATTCAATTTATGTTGGACATAAAGATGGTTCTTATTATGAGCTTATAAATCTTAATGATGAGTTTAGAGATAGTTTTAATGCACCTAAAAAAGCTTTATGGTTAGTGATTAAAATAATAGATAATATTGAATATAGAGAATATTTAGACTCAAATTTAAAACAAATTCAATCTACAAAAAATAATACAAAATACGATATTACTAAAAGACCTTGGTATAAAGAATCTATAAATTCAACAACTTCAATAAAAACAGAACCTTATTTGTTTAAATTCTTAAATAAATTTGGTATTAGTTATGCTAAAAAAATAAAAAATAGTGATAATACTGTCATTGGAATTGATGTAACTTTAAATAATATAGATAAATTAATAAAAAAAGAAAAACTTGTTGAAGGTAGTGAAGTTTTTTTATTTGATAAAAATGGTCAAATTATTACTTATAATAAAGTCTCAAAAAATAAAATAAATAACAATAAAAGTTCTTTAAATCAAGATTCACTTAATGAAAAATTAGCTAATAATAAATTCTTCTATAATAAATTTTCTCTTTTTGATAATAGTGAAGTTTTATATATAGTTTCACCCATTGAAAATATAATGAAACCATACGTAAAAGAAATATATTGGTTTGTTCTAGTAACTTTTATAGTATTTTTGATTATATCTATTCCATTAATTGTTTTAAGCTCAAAATTGATTGTTAATCCCTTACATAAAATAGTTGAAGAGAATGAAAAAATCAAAAAAAGGAAATTTGATGAAGTTAAAAAAAATCCTTCTCATATAAAAGAAATTCATGATGTATCAGACTCACTATGGAAAATGTCAGTTTCAATAAAAACTTATGAAGAAAATCAAAAAGAACTTATGGATTCTTTTATAAAATTAATAGCAACAGCAATAGATGAAAAATCTAAATACACAGGTGGTCATTGTAATAGAGTTCCAGAGTTAGCACTTATGATTATAGAAGAAGCAAATAAATGTGATGAAGGTATTTTTAAAGATTTTAAAATAAAAAGTGAAGATGAATTTAGAGAAATAAGTATTTCTGCATGGTTACATGATTGTGGAAAGGTTACAACTCCTGAGTATGTCGTTGATAAAGCAACAAAATTAGAAACTATATATAATAGAATTCATGAAATAAGAACTAGATTTGAAGTTATTTTTAGAGATTTAATCATAGAATCTTATAAAAAAGAATTGCATGGTGAAAATAAACAAGAGATAGAAAACTGGCTAAAGGTTGAACAGAATAAATTAAAAGATGACTTCGAATTCATAGCTAATATGAACTTAGGTGCTGAGTTTTTAAATGAGGAGTATAAAACTAGAATAAAAGAGATTGCTTCAAGAACTTGGATGAGGAATTTTGATGATAAACTAGGTCTATCAAGAGAAGAAAAGAATAGATTTCAAGATAAGGATGATAGTTTACCAAGAATAGAAAATTTATTATCAGATAAAAGCTGGCATATTATACAAAGAGAAGATTCAAAGGAAGATGAAGATTTAAAATATGGATTTAAAATAAAAGCACCAAAAAACCTTTATAATCAGGGCGAAGTTTATAATTTGTCTATTTCAAGGGGAACACTAACAAATGAAGAGAGATATAAAATTCAAGACCATATTAAAATGACAATTAAGATGTTAGAACAATTACCTTTACCTGAAAATTTAAAAAATGTACCATTATATGCAGGAGCTCATCATGAAACATTAATAGGCACAGGTTACCCAAAAAAACTTACAAAAGATGATATGCCTATACCATCAAGAGTTTTAGCCCTTGCTGATGTTTTTGAAGCACTTACAGCATCAGATAGGCCATATAAGGATAGTAAAACATTATCAGAATCTATAAAGATATTAAGTTTTATGGTAAAAGACAAACATCTTGATAAAGATATTTTTGAATTATTCCTAAAAACTGAAGTATACAAAAAATATGGAAAAGAGTATTTGTTAGATGAACAGATTGATGAAGTACAAATATCAGATTATCTAAACGTGAAAGCTTAATATGATTAATATAAATAGATTAGATCATTTAGTTTTAACAGTAAAAGATATAAATAAAACTGTAGAATTTTATTCTATTTTAGGAATGTCTAAAGAAGTTTTTAAAAAGACTAGGATTGCTCTAAAGTTTGGAAATCAAAAAATAAATCTACATCAACTTGGTAAGGAATTTGAACCAAAAGCTTTAAATATAGAAACTGGAAGTGCTGATTTATGTTTTATAATAGATGAAGATTTAAATCAAGTAATAGAATACCTAAATATTAATAATATAAAAATTGAAGAAGGAATAGTTTCAAGAACAGGAGCAAATGGACCAATTAATTCTATATATCTAAGAGATCCTGATAGTAATTTAATTGAGCTATCAAACTATATTAAATCACCATCAGGTTAATCTGTCAATAGAAAAGGAAACACAAAATTACATATTTTTCATAACCTCTAAGTTTTGGAACAAAATAAGAAAACCTCACTTATTATTCCAATAACCTTTTTATCCAAAAAGTGTTCAAGAAGTAGAATTTAGAGGGTCAGATTTTCTCAACCCCTTAAGACTTTTTGAACAACAAGAATCTTTTTTTTAATATAAAGATTTACTTTTTAATAGAGTCTTTAAAATCTTTTAATTTTTCATCTTCTTTAACATCTTTTGCTTCTTGTTTAGTTTGCTCTACTTGTTTTTTAACTTTAACTTTTACGATTTGTTGTTCATTGTTAACTTTGTCATTCACTTCAAGTGCTACTAAACTTGTAAGACCTACTAATACTAATGCTAAACTTTTTACGATAATTTTCATTTTTAATTTCTCCTATTTTTTTATGTGGTGGAAGTATATACAACAAGTGTTAGTTAAGTATAAGTTCTCTTTTCATTTGATGTTTAATAGAGTTTCCATTATAATTTTCATCTTTTCAAAAGAACTAATTACACTTAAGAGGTAAAAATGTCAAAGATTTTAAAACTATTTTTTATTACCATTTTCATAAGTTTATTAACAGGATGTGTAAATAAACAAGTAGAAAAGCAAGATTCAGAAGTAAACGCAGAAAAAGAAACCAAACAAACAACTATGACTAAAACAGAAAAAAAAGAGACAGTAAAAACTAAAAAGATTAAAAATATATATAAATACTGTTCAAAACATAAAAAAAATATGCTTTTTGCAAAAGAGTATATTTTAAGTGAGTTTAATAAAGCCTATTTTGATAAAAATGACATTGTAGGAGCTAAAGCTCAACTTTTTTTAGTACAAAGCAAATCACCAACTATCTTTGCGAAAAATATAAATGCAGCAATAAATGTATATGATGAAAACTATGACAAAGCCCAAACAAACAAATGCAGTCTAAAAGCTTTTAGAACACACCCTATAACACAAATAAAAAATAAAATTCAAGTAGGTGAAAAATGAAAAAACTTATAATCATAAGTTTATTAGTAACTTTAAATACAGTTTTTGCTCAAACTGAAAATATTGATACTATAGATAATTTACTTTTAAAAATAAACCAAACAAAAAACCCAGTTGAAAAAAAACAACTCATTGAGCAACTAAAAACAAAACTTGCAAAAAGAAACAAAAAAGTTCAAGAGGAATCAAATGCAATTATCAAAGCAAAAAGCAAACTTCCTACTAAAACTTTTAGTTTAGAAAAATAGCTATGAATAAAAAACTAAAAATTCTATTACTTGAAGATGATACTGTTTTAGCAAGTAGTTTACTTGATTTACTAGAAGAAGAGAACTATGATGTTACTTTGGTAAATGATGGTGAAGAAGTACTTGAGGCAACATATGAAGAAAAATATGACTTATATTTATTTGATATAAATGTTCCTTTATTAAATGGAAAAGAAACATTAAAACTTCTAAGAGATGCCCAAGATAATACTCCTACATTTTTCATAACTGCACTAATTGATACAAAATCAACACTTGAAGGTTTTGATTGTGGATGTGATGATTATATAAAAAAACCTTTTGATCCAGATGAACTTCTTGCACGTGTTAAAGCTACTTTAAAAAGAAGAAATCCAACAATTTCTTATGGAAATATAAGTTTTGATTTACTTGAAAATAGAGTTTTTCAAGATGAAAAAGAAGTAGCACTAGGAAGTGTTGAAAAAGATGTATTTTCACTTCTTATTAAAAATATAGGTCTTACAGTAAATAAAACTACATTTTTTGACTATATGAATAAACCCTCAGATACAGCTCTTAGAGTTTTGATAAGTAAGCTAAAAAAAACACTTGATTTAAATATTACAAATATAAAAGGTATAGGATATAAACTTGAAGAACTATGAAAAAAAATATCTATTAACAACTACCTTTTTATTTTTTATTCCTCTTATTATTTTTTCAAGTATCGTACTTTATATGTACCATCAAGATAGAATAAACTATATAAAAGAGAATATTTTATATCAGATGAAAGATTATACTTTTGATTTTCAAAGTGATAAATTTAGTTTAGATATTGTTGAATATACCAACAAAAAAGAGACTTTTAAACTTTATGATTGTAAAGAAGGGCTTTGTGCATACTTTAAAACCCCATCAAAAAATCCTTATTTATTAAAAGTGATTTATGATAAAAACAAATATCAAAAAGTTTATGATGACTTTTTAATAAAAATATTTAAATTTAGTATTGTTATTTTCATTTTTATACTTCTTATATCAATAGCCTTTGCTATGTACTCAATACGACCTATGAAAGAGGCTGTAAACTTACTAGAGACTTTCTTAAAAGACTTGATTCATGATTTAAATACTCCTGCTACATCTATTTTATTAAACACAAAACTTTTAAGAAGAAAAGGTGATTTTAAAGAGATTGAGAGAATAGAATTAAGTGCTAAAACTATTTCATCTTTATATAAAAATTTAGAGTTTATAAATCCCCAGCAAATTATAAAAGATGAAGAAATCTCACTAAAAGAACTAGTTGATAATAAAATCGAAGTTTTAGAAAAGCTATATCCAAGAGTGACTTTTGAAAAACTACAAGATGATTTAACTATCAAAAGTAATAAAAATGCAGTTGATAGAATAATAGACAACCTTCTAACAAATGCTTGTAAATATAACAAAAAAAATGAAAAAGTAATCATAACTATAAAAGATAATAGCCTTATTATAGAAGATACAGGAGTAGGAATAAAAAATGTAAATAAGGTATTTCAAAGATATTATAAAGAGAATGAAAATGGTCTTGGAATTGGTATGAGTATAGTAAGAAAGCTATGTGATCTCTTAGAAATAACTATTGATATAAAAAGCCAAGTATCAGTGGGAACGAAAGTAAGTCTTACTTTTAATCACTAAATAAATAGTTCAACTATTAACTTAATAGCTAAAATAGATAATAGAAGTTTTAAAACAACAGCAAACCTTTTTCCATCTATTTTATTTCTTAGTTTTGTTCCTACATATGAGCCTAAAATAGCAGCTATTATCATAACTATTATAAGTTCTATATAATCAAAAAATACAAAACCAAAATAGATAAATACAAGAATTTTTAAAAGATGTGAGATACTCATAAGAGCCGCACTTGTGGCTACTACCTTATTTTTATCAATATAGTCTTTATAAAGTAAAGTAAGAGTCAAAGGTCCAGTTGCACCAACAACTACAGATAATCCTGATTGGAAAAAACCTAAGATATAGTAGTTTTCAAACTTTTTGATTTTATTATTAAACTTTTTTGACCATAAAGATAGAAGTATATATGTCCCTATAAACAAAGGAACAAACTCTAGTGAAATAACTGAGATTATACTAGCAAAAAGCCCTACTCCTAAAAGTGAACCAATTAAGAACATAGGAATAGTTTCATACTGTATATCTTTGTAAGCAAAAACTGCACGACTTATATTACTTGACATTTGAGTTAGACCATGCACAGGGATTATCGCGTTTAAAGGTAAAAAAGATGGAAGAACTGCAATCAACATCATACCTCCACCAAGACCAACAATAGCAGCAATAGCAGAAGTAAAAAATGTAACCAAAGCTAATATAATTTCTATCAAAATAAACCTTCTAAATATTTTATATATTTAAAATACTAAATTAAGGCTTTATTATCAAAAAAAAGCTACAATCCGATTTTAAATCACTAGAGGAGAATACTTTGGATATTTACCAATGGATAAGCTTTGTAGGAATGGCATTTGTTGTTTTTGCTTACTTACTTTTACAAATGAACAAATATACTATTAAATCAATACAGTATCAACTTTTAAATCTTGTTGGAGCTATCTTACTTTTAATATCACTTTTTGTACACTTTAACTTAGGTTCTTTCATAATCGAAGTATTTTGGATAGGAATTACTATTTATGGAATAGCTAAAAATATCAAAGAAAAAAAGAATAAAAAGAAGGAAGAAGAATGAAATATATAATATTTATAAGTTTTATGTTTACAAATATTTTATATGCTAATTACTCATTTAATAATCAAAATGCAAAAAATATTGACATGCACGGAGGAAAAGGAGATAATTTAATAGGCTCTAAGAAAGATTTTTCAAATAAAAATTTCAACTCATTATCAATAGGAATAAATAAACCTAAAAAGCCTAATGCACCGAAACCTTTAATCCCTCAAAACAAACCTACAACTAATAAAAAAACTTCAGAAGAAAAATAAAAAACAAATAAGAAATCAAAAAAAAGCTTGACACAAGTTTGATTTCTTGTTAATATTCTAACAGACCAACTGGTTGGTTTTATAGAAATAACAAATTATTTTAAGGAATATAAATGTCAAGATTAATAGACAATATAAAAGAATATCAAGAAGTTTTTAAACAAAAAGTTCCTCAAGAACTACAAGAAGTAATGCTAAAAGCAACTGACAAATTAAAAGAAGAAAAACTTTCAAAAAACGCTTTAAAAGTATCAGATATAGCAAAGAACTTTTCTCTAAAAAATGCTACAGGAAAAGAGATAAGTTTAGATGAACTACTAAAAGAAAATGAGTTTGTTGTTTTGAATTTTTATAGGGGAACTTGGTGTCCTTATTGTAATTTAGAACTAAAAGCATTAGAGTCTATAAATAAAGAATTAGAAAACAAAAAAGCAAAACTTGTTGCTATTTCACCACAAACTCCTGATGCAAGTCTTAGTACAAAAGAGAAAAATGAACTAAACTTTGAAGTTCTAAGTGATACAGAAAATAAGATAGCAAATGAATATGGGCTTGTTTTTTCTCTAGCAAATGAGCTAAGACCTATTTATAAAAGTTTTGGAATTGATATAGTTGGTTCAAACAATGAAGATAGTTTTAACCTTCCTATGCCTGCAACTTATGTAATAAATAAAAACAAAGAAATAATTTATGCCTTCATTGATGAAGACTATACTAGAAGAAGTGAACCCCAAGAAATTTTAGATATAATTATCAAAAATTCATAAGGTTTAAATAAATGCAAGATGTAAGAAGTAGATTGATTGAAGCCACATTTCAAGAGGTCTTTTCTAAGGGATACCAAGCAGCTTCACTAGCTCATATTTTAAAAAGAGCTGATGTAAAAAAAGGTGCTATGTATCACTACTTTCCTTCAAAAAAAGAGATGGTTTTATCGATGATTGATGAAAAAATAAAATTAAGAATTGAAAACAAGTGGAAAGATTTAGCAAGTACTGAAGAGAATATTATAGATTCACTTATATCAATTTTAGAAGATATTAATAGTTGGGATTTAAAAAACGGTTGTCCTTTAGGAAACTTACTTCAAGAATCACTTGACCATGATGAGGATTTTGCAAAAGCCTTAACTACTATTTTAGATGAATGGAAAGAGTTATTTTCAAACATCTTGCAAAAAGCAAAAGATAAAAAACAAATATCTCAAACATTAGATACAAAAACTTGTGCGACTTTTTTAATAGCTTCAATTGAAGGTGCTTTGCTTCTTAGCAAAAAGCATGAAAATGAAAAAGATTTTGAAGATACAATGAAACACTTAGTGTCTTATATAAATTCATTTAGAGTTTAAACTAAATACCTTAGGTATTTTAGTTTAAACCTTATAACTATGATACTTTAGAATAAGCTTCTTTTTCTTTTTGAATTAATACATTGGCTAAAAAATCATATGCTTCAGCCCAAGCTGTAGCTATTTCTGAAGTACAAGCTTCACCTAAAACTTTTTGAAAAGCTTTTAATAAAGAGTCTTTTACCATAGGATAATGTTTGGCTTGAATATTTGTTTTTACATGTGCACTTACCATCGTTTCTATTCCCTTAGTAAGATTATCTAACTTATCAATATTACTTGCATAAGCATAAATTGCATTTGCTAATTTCTTTGGTTGATCATCAGTTGCATCTTTAAATAAAATCTTTGTTTCGGGATAAGTAGTAAATAAAATCTCATACATTGTATTTGTAATTTCATCTTTTTTATCTCTGACAATTGGTGCAGTTGCTTTTATAATTTCTATTGTTTTTTCATTCATAATTTATTCCTTTTTTAATAATTTGGCGAAGTTTATCAAAATAGGATATTTTTTGTCTTGATTAGAATCAAGATAAAAATAATACAAGACTATTCTGATATAATTTCAAAATTTAATAGATATTATAAGGTATAAATAAATGGCAAAAACATATAAATTTATTTCGTGGAATGTAAACGGTATTAGAGCAGTTGATAAAAAAGAGGCTTTAAAATGGGTAGATGAAGCAAATATTGATTTACTTGGTATTCAAGAAACAAAATCAATGAAATCACAAATCCCTGATACAATCTTTGAAAAAGAGTATAAAACACTATTTGCTAGTGAATCAGCTATCAAAGGAAGAAGTGGAACAGCACTATTTACAGATATTGAAACAACTTTTGAGTGTAACTGTCCAAGTGTAGATGTACTTGATGAGGGAAGAATAAATGAAGTTCATTTTACTTTAGGAGATAAAGATATTGCATTTTTCAATGTATACTTTCCAAATGGTCAATCAAAAGATGAAAGACTTACATATAAAATGGAGTTTTATGATAGATTTTTAGAGCATTGTGAAAATCTAAAAAAAGAAGGAAAATCTATCATAGTTTGTGGTGATGTAAATACAGCGCACACAGAAATAGATATCGCAAGACCAAAAGCAAATGAAAAAACATCAGGTTTCTTACCAATGGAGAGAGATTGGATTACTAAGTTTTTAGAGCATGGTTATATCGATACATTTAGACTTGTAAATGGTGATATAAAAGATAAATATTCATGGTGGTCATACAGAGCAAATGCAAGAGCTAACAATGTTGGCTGGAGAATTGACTACTTTTATATAAGTGAAGATTTAAAAGATTTTGTAAAAGATGCTTATATTTTAGATGAGATTATGGGAAGTGACCATTGTCCTATCGGACTTGAGATTGAGTTATAAGAGTTAAACTCTTATAACTTAAATAGTTTTAAAACATCTTGAGCTTGCACAGTATAATCAGGCTCATCCTCATAAGGGTCTACTTCTTTATAAACTATTGTTTCAAGTGGATTTTTCCACTGATTTCTTTGCTCTATTTTATCATATGATGTTGGTAAAATTATAGAGTTTACTCTATAAACAGCAGCTAACTGCATAGGTCCACAATCTATTCCTAAAAACAAATCAAGAGCAGCGATTTTCTCTACTAAATCAGCTATAGAAGTTTTACCAGCAAGATTTTCATAGTTTGAAATACCATTTGCTTGTAGCTCTTCTTCAATCACACTACAAATATCTACTTCATTTTTACCACCTAGAAGTACTATGTCATATTTAGCAGATAAAGCAACAGCTACTTTAGCAAACTCTTGTGGTGGCCATCTTTTTACATCTGCATAAGTCGAACCTGGGTGAATACCAAAAGTAGGTTTTTTAAACCATTGAGGTTTAAAGTGAAGCATCAAGTCCCCTGCTTTATATGAAGTATCTAAAGTTTCATTTACAAAGTTATTGTACTTTTCAACTTGATGAATATCTTTGTTGTTTGAAGTATAACTTACTTTCTTTTTTGCATCTACAAAATAAACAAAAAACTTAGATAAAAAACCATCTTTAAAAGAGATAACTAAATCTTGCTCATCAAAACTTTTTGCCATTCTAAAAAGTGAAATAAGAGTAAACAAACTCTTAGAAGTCTCCTCAACAACTAAGTTTTTAACTCTTTCATCTTTAGAAAAAAGTTGTGTAGAAACACTAGAACCTACAAAAGTAACTTCAGCGTTTCTATAATGCTTCAAAAGATTCTCAATAGCAGGAGTAATCAAAACAGTATCTTCAATCAATTCAGGTAGTTCAACTAATAACTTCATCTATCTTCCCAATGTATAAATATTTTATGTATAATATACATAAATTTTCTTTGTATTAGTTGAGCTTTTTTGATTAGTATGGCAATTTTATCATAGCTTTTTTTGAGTGTGTGGAGGGGTGACTTTTCTTTTATTACCTCTTCACTCTATTAAAAATTGCTGTTGCCATTCCTATTAAATAAATCCAAATCAATATGGTACAAGCAAGGGTAGTCATATTAGCTTTTTTAGTAATATTTTGAAACCAACTTTTACTCTCTTGCGTAAAAGGATAAGTTATATGAGATAAAGCGTAATATAATCTTACTAAGTCTTTATTTTCATGTACGTTTAATTTTGGTACTTTATGCTCAAGAAAATTAAAATCAAATCTATTATCATAAGCATAGAAATTATGGCCTTCTGCAAAGTTTTTACTATTTTTACTCATTAGTAAAAAACTATCTTCTGTATAATTTAGAGGAAGTTCAATCCTTCTATCTTTAATTCCTGTATTCCTCATTTTTTCAATCTCTTTTATATTAACTTCAAGTAAAAAAGCTGGTGTTGAAGGCGTTGAGATATAATCTTCATTTGGATTACTTATAAGAAAAAGTACTCCTATAAAAAAAAGTATAAAACAAATACTTTTTATAAACCTTTCACAAAACCCATTTATCATATAACTAGCGATTAACAAAAACGTGTCATAAAATCTATCTGCTAATATTATTTTATTATAAGAATAAGAATAGTGAAAATCTCCAGAGAGTTGAGGATTTGAAGAGTTTTTAAAATTTACTTTTAAATCATTATAAATAAAATTTATATTTGATAAGGAGTTATAATATATTTTTAAATTTTTTAAATACTGTTTTCTATTACTCAAAAAATCTAATGCCTTATTGTTTTCTGAGATATACCTATTTACAAGTCTTTCATCTGCTAAACCAATGTGATGATTTATTATAGTTTTTTTATTAGAATCTATTTTCAAAATAAATTTAGAAAGTATTATTTCAAAAATTCTGTAGGGAAGGAAAATAAAAAAATAAATATTAGAATAATAGGTATTAGAAAAAACAATAAATATTCATTATTTAAATTAGGATAAGTATTAGAAAAAAGGTTAACTACTAGAAAGACAGAAAAAATATAAATAGGTAAAAATATAATTAAGCTAATATTTTCCGAAACGAATACATTTTTAAAAGAACTCTTAATTAAAGGAAATTTACAATTTAAAAAAGTAGTTTTAGATAAAAAAGAATTAGCAAAATATGTATTTTCAAAATTACAATTTTGAAAAACTACATTATCTAATAATCGATTTCTAAAATTACCATCTTCAAAATTTGTACCTACAAAAAAAATCTTACCATTACAAACATGAGGATCTTCAAACTCTATATTTTTAATAAAATAATTTTCACTATCTACTATCAGTCCATTTTTATCAGAATAATTATCTACATTTATAACTACATTTGCATTTATTTCATAAGGTCTAAAGATAAGATTATTTATACAAACTTGTTTTATGCCTACATTTTTCTGAAAGTAACTTCTCTAAATTCTAATTTTTCAAGAGTTAAATTTTTAAAAGAAGCTGTTTTTTCAAATAAGACGTTTCTGAAAAATAAATGAATTTTGTGATAATTCAAATCTAAATTTTCAAATATTTCTTCATAAAAATTAATTTCAAAATCTATCGTATCATAGTTTATAATATACTCTTTTAACTCATCTTCAAAATAACTTGAACCAATACAAAGATAAATATCTAAAGATTTATCAATCTGCTTTTCAATTGATTTATTTAAGTAATTAATAAATATTTCTTTATTTGATGACATTTAATAACTTTAAAATATACGGAATTAAAATAAATGAAGAAAGTATAGTAATAGTAAAAATATAACTTTTATACTTATTGTACCATTTTTCTTTTAGATCATACTCCAATACTTCTCTTTTATAATTAAAGTATTCTTCAATAACCTTCATTTCAAAAGCTTTACTATTTGTAGTTTCTTTTTCAGTAGAACTCTTTAATAGTAAAATTATCTCTTTTAACTCTTCTAAAAGATTATCATCATTTTTTATAGACATATCAAACTCTCAATATTTTATTATTATTAATGGAATTTTAGTATAAAATATATTATTTTTAGATAATAAATCATTTTAATATTAAATTATATTAAATAATGCTTTCAATGAATCAATACTTTTATAATCTACCAACCCAATAATCAGGTTTTCTATGTTGATGTGCAATCGCAATTATTAAAATATAATCTTTTTGTTGTGTATATAATATATTGTGAGGAAATTTATGTAGTGTACATCTTCTTATTTCATTGAAGATTTTTTGATATGAGTTAGGAAATCTTTTTATTCTGTTTATAGAATTTCTCACTTCATTTTCAAAGCTTTTTCCCAAACCTTTTTGTTGCAATTCATAATAAGATTTTGAGTCATCAAATTCTAATTTTGCTAGTTTTAGGTATTTAATGTTCATTTGAAAAGAACTCTTCTTCAGATAAAGCTTCTATTTTTCCTTGTTTATATAAATCAAGTCTTTTTTGAGCTTCTTCTTCCCAAACTTTATTTATTTCAATATCAGGTTTGTCAAGACTTTTTAAAAGTTCTTCTATAAGTAAAAACTTTTCAGTAACATGTAAATCTAATGCTTCCTCAAAAATTTCATTTCTTCCCATTTTTTAACCTTCTGTGATTACTTTATTAATTATATAGCATTATAGAACTATTGTCAATCGACTGTACGGGTCAATACATAGCACCATTAAGAAAACTACTGCTAAAATCACTCAAAAACAAAAGGTATATGATTATGAATGAATTTGATTTTCTAAACAAAGATACTTTTGAAGCAGATAAGTACAAAGATATGGTTAAGTCTTATTATGAAGAAGACAAACCAACTCAATGGTTTGACCATATTTATGAGAGTGCCAAAGGTGACTATACGAAGGTATTTTGGGCTGATTTAGAACCAAGTCCTTATCTTGTATCCTGGCTAAAAGAAAATTCTATAAACAAGCCAAACAAAAAAGCTTGTGTTATTGGCTGTGGAGTTGGTGATGATGCTCAGGCTTTAAGTGAGTTTGGTTTTGAAGTTGTTGCTTTTGATATTTCACCAAAAGCTATAGAGCTTTGTAAAAACAGATACCCAAATACAAAAGTTCAGTTTGTAGTAGCTGATTTGTTTGACTATCCAAAGGAATGGGTTGAGAGTTTTGATGTAGTTTATGAGTGTAATACTATTCAAGTTTTGCCAGATGCGTATAGAAAAAAAGCAAGAACTTCTATGACTTCACTTCTTTCAAAAAGTGGATATATTTTAGTTTCATGTAGAAGTAGAGGTGAACATGAAAAAGAAGATGAAATACCAAAACCTTTAAGTAAATCAGAAATAGATGAGTTCATAACAGTACAAAATCTAAAAGAGCAAAGTTTTTTAGCTTATGATGATGACCAAGTACCAAGTGTACCACATTTCTTTGCAGTTTACAAAAAGTAGTTTTTATTGTTCAAAAAGTCTGATTTTAGAGAATCTATAAATTTTACTTCTTGAACACTTTTTGGAAGAAATTATATCTCTACATAAAGCTTATAAAGTCGATAAGTAAGATTTTCTGATTTTCTTCCAAAATTTAGAGTTTATAGGAGTTCTAACGACTGACTTGAAGGACAAGTGAACTAATAACTTGTCACTTTTGATTTAATATCTTATCTAATTGAATCTTTGAAGATTGAAAAATCGCCGTTTTCACTTGTTCTTCTTCCAAGGATTTGTTATGCTTTTAAGTTTGATTGTATATTTAAGTAAATAACTTAGGGCAACACCCTATCAGTATTTATTGTTACATTGGTACTTAGTTCTACATTTGCATTAAATGCTAGTGCGAATGCTAAGTTGTATTTTATTCCTGTTAGGACTTTATTGGATGGAGTTTTTTTTCTGTTGTTTTTTTTGTCTTGCATAATATTATCCTTATTATATTTATTAGTTAGTACAGATGTACACTTTAGACTTTTATTTACTGCAAGGTGTTGCTCCAGACCTTTTACGGCTCCCCTAAATTATTTAACGGTATTATACCATAATTTTCATATCATAGCATAACGTTGGACTTGAAAAACAAGGGTGTTTTATACTTGATAGTTCAAATCTATTTTTTTCTTAGTTTACAAGATAAAGCTTTAAACTATCGCAAGTACACCCTTGTTTTTCTTCCAAGGTTTTGTTAGCTTCTGCATGCAATTTCAGTCCTTCAAGTACATCAGGTAGACTTTTTTTAATACCATTTCCAATTAATTTTCCAAATACTGGGGATAAAAACCCTATAAATTTAATTGTATGAGTGACTTCTGTTATATTCTCATTTATTGTATTTATAGTATGTTCAAAATACATTTTACATAATGGTAATTTTCCTAATGTTGTAAAAGATTTATCTTTTATAACTTCTGTAAAAAATATTTTTGATCTAGGAGCACCTTTTGGTTTTAATTCACCATTAACACCAGTTTTAAATTCCCCTTGAATTGAGGATAACTCAACATCTTTATCCCATATTGACCAGTTATTCACATCTGCATAAATATTAAAAATTGTTTGTGGTGTTGCTTTTATTTGTATTGAATGACTAAATTCCATTTTATAATTCCTTTAATTTACTAAATATTTTATTCAAATTCTTTTTTTCTTCTATATTCAACTTTGAAAAAAATTGGATATCTATGTCTTCAACTATTTTGATAGAGTTAAGTGCTAAGGTAAATCCTTTATCTGTAAGAATAATAGTTTTTGCTCTTGTATCTTTTTCATTTTCAGTTCGTAAAATAAAATTATCTTTTTCCAAAGTTTTTAAACTTTTTGATACTGTCATTTTGTCTAGTTTTGAATGTTCAATAATTGTTGTTTGTGTAACTTCTTGGTTTTGTTCTTTGAACCAAACCAAAGAAGCTAAAATTACAAATCCTGAATGACTAAGATTTACACTTTCTAATGCTATTTTAATTTTTCTTTGCCAAATTGTTGTAATTTGCCATAATAAAAAACCAGAACTTTGTTCTTTGGGTATTTTAAAATTATTTTTTATTTCCATTAAATGCCTTTTGGTAAAATAGTATATAATATGTAAGTTTACTATATTTTTCTTAAGAGTACCTTCTGTGAGCTAACTATTTAATAACAATACATTATATATATTTATTACTTAATTATCTCAATAACTAAACATTCATATAAAATATCCTTAAAATAGGTATTTAATGAAAAAATATTACAAAATGTAATATTTTGAATTGATTTTTTATTTTTAATTATAATTTAAATATATATTTTTTGTCTAGATGAAGGTAATAAAAATACATTATGTATGTTAATTAGAAAAAAACATAATAATACTACATTTTAGGAGACACATATGGCTAAAAAATTACTTGATATTATGAGAGATAAGATAAGGTTTAAACATTATAGTATGAGCACAGAAAGAGTCTATATCTATTGGGCTAAAAAATATATACTATACCATAACAAAAAGCATCCTAAATATATGGGTAAAGTTGAAATTGAACAATTCCTAACCCATCTTGCCACTGAGTTTAATGTCTCTCCTACAACGCAGAACCAAGCCTTTAATGCAATATTATTTTTATATGAACAAGTTTTGAATATATCATTAAAAGATGAGAACATTCAAGCTTTAAGAGCAAAAGAGAGAAAGCATATTCCTGTAGTTTTAACTATAAATGAAGTAAGAAGTATTATATTAAATATGACAGGTATTTATCAACTCATAGTTAAACTTATGTATGGGTGTGGATTAAGAATGAAAGAAGCACAAAATATACGTATAAAAGATATTGATTTCGGATACGATAAAATCTATATTTGGGATAGTAAGTCACTTAAAGATAGAACTTTACCACTTCCACTAAAAATAAAAGATGAACTTAAAATTCAAGTTGAGAAAGTAAAAGAAATACACCAAAAAGATTTAGAAAATGGATATGGAAGTGTATATATACCTTATGCACTTGAACGAAAATTTCCAAAAGCAAAATTTGAAACCAAATGGCAATATGTTTTTCCTATGAATAAAATCTCGAAAGACCCAAGAAGTGGTGAACAAAGACGACATCATATTTTAGATGTGACTTTAAGTAGAAATATAAAAAATGCAGTTGAAAAATCCAATATAGATAAAAGAGTAACCTCTCATATTTTTAGACACTCTTATGCAACTCATCTTTTGCAGAATGGTACAGATATACGAAGCATTCAAGAACTTTTAGGACATAAATCTATAGAAACTACGATGATATATACACATGTAGTAAAAGAATTAAATAAAGGTGATATTAAATCACCATTGGATTTTTAAATTTTATGAATAAATATTGATTGTTAAATTCTGATTCAAAACCTGTACTTTTTGGCGTAAATTAGGATTAGTAAGATTACCTATTCTAAAATTCTAGGAACTATAAGTTACTGACACAAAACTCTAAACACTCTCAAAAAATCAAGAGTTTTGAAAGACTTTTAGGCTTTCAAACTCTTCTATTTTAAGTTCATTTTCTTTTATTTTATTTTTGCTTACATCTAGTCTTTTTAAATTCTTCAACTCTTTTAATTCTTGGGGTAAAACTTCTAATAAATTTCCACTTATATCTAAGTTTTTCAAACCTTTCATATTTGTTATTTCTTTTGGGACTTCTTTTATATTATTGTTTCTTATTATCACTCTTTGAAGCTTTGGCATTTTTAAAAGTTGCGTTGGAAACACTTCAAAACAGTTATCATTTAAGACTATTTTTTCTAAGTTTTTTAGCTTAGAAAAACCTAGTGGCAACTCTTTTAGCTTATTTGATGAGAGATAAAGTGTTTTTAAGTTTTCAAGCTTAGAAATCTCAAAAGGCAAAGTTTCCAAAGTATTATTTCTAATATCAAGACATTCTAGCAAGTTTAAGCTAGCTATTTCATTTGGTAGCATCGAAATAGCATTGCTCCATAAGTAGAGTTTCCTTAAAGAGCTCATTTCAAAGACCTCTTTAGGGATTTCTTTTAGGTTTTTATGGTTTAGATTTAAAGTTTCGATAGTTTTATCTTCAAATTTAAACATTGTTATTTTTATATCTTTTGCAGTAGTGTTTCTATCTTTTTATTTGAATCAACTATTCTCTCAAGAGATATTTTTCCTTTTTGTATTTGTGTGTAAACTGTATTTATGATAGTTTCAAGTTTTACAGGTTTTGCAAGTTGATTTGCAAAAAGCAAGATATTTACACCCGAATTTATAGCTAAAGTTACTGTATCTTCTAAGCTATAGTGTGAAGAGATAGCTTTCATTTGTAAGTCATCACTTATTAAAACACCTTTATAGTTAAGCATATCTCTTAAAATAATCGTGTTTATATCATATGAAAGTGTTGCAGGATAGTTTCTATCCATCTCTTTGTTAAAAACATGAGCACTCATAATCATATCAACTTTATTGTTTTTTATTAGATATTCATATGGTTTCATCTCTTCTTGTTTCCAAGTTTTTGTTACATCTACAAAGCCTTTATGAGAGTCTCCATAAGATGAACCATGTCCAGGAAAGTGTTTAAGTACAGATATAACACCTTGCTTTCTTGATTCTTCTACAAAAATAGAAGCATACTTTATAACTTGTTTAGGATCTTTTCCATATGATCTTTTAAGTTTATAGATCACCTTATTTTTAGGGTTTATAGCTAGGTCAACTACTGGTGCAAAGTTTAGATTTATACCATTTTCTTTTAGCTGTTTTGCAAGAGTTTGATACTCTTGTCTTGCAAAATTTTCACCCATTGAAGAGATTTTTTGAGCTGATGATGTATACTTAAAACCATAAGCAGGTTTTAGTCTTTGCACTACTCCACCCTCTTGATCAATAGAGATTAGAAGTTTCTCAGCTTTAATACTTTGAAGTTTAGATGTTAGGTTCTTAAGTTGTGTAGGATTTACTATATTTTTTCTTTTACTTTTATCATTTGGGTCTTTATCAAAGAGTATAACACCACCTAGATTATAGTTTTTTATATCCTTATATATTTTATCATTTACAGATACATCTGTACCATGAAAACCTAAGACTACCATCTTAGCTATCATATTTTCTACTTGTTTTTTTGTATAGTTCTCATTTGCAAATAAAGAACTAACTAAAAAGCTTAGAACAAAAAGTTTTTTTATCATGTATTTTCTCTTTTTAAAATTTATGAAATTATATCCTTTTGCTCTTTTTAAATACTTATATCAAAGTAAAACCTCTAACCACTCTACTAGTTTTTCTAAACTTTTTTCATCTTTATTAGTGATAAAAAGTGAGGGTTTGTTTTTTCTGTTATTTGATACATCTTCTTTCATTTGCTCTAAATCTACACCAACATAAGGGGCTAAATCTGTTTTATTTACCACAAGCAAATCACTAAAAAGCAAACCAGCACCCTTTTTTCTAGGAATATCAGCACCTTGAGCCACATCAATCACATATAAATAATAATCTATTAATTCATAAGAAAAAGTAGCACTTAGATTATCTCCACCACTTTCTACAAAAATAATATCAGGATTAAACTTCTCTTCTAATTCTACTACTGCTTTTTGATTCATAGATATATCATCTCTGATTGCTGTGTGAGGGCATCCTCCTGTTTCAACTCCTAAGATTCTATTTTCATCTAAATCAAGTGTTTTTTTGAGATAGTTTGCATCTTCTGTTGTATAAATATCATTTGTTACTATTCCTAAGCTATATTTATCTTTCAAAACATTTGTAAGACTTTCAATCAAAGAAGTCTTACCACTTCCTACTGGTCCTGCTATTCCAATTTTTAATGCCATTTTTTCTCCTGCTGACTAATTTTTATGTAATAAATAGTTTGGGTTCTAAGTTCTTATGTTTAAATATCACTTCTTCAAAAAGTGGATTAAAGTTTGTGATTTTTGTATCAATGTTTTTATAATCAAACTCTTCTAAAAACTCATCAAACTCAAATAAAAGCTGTTGAATTTGTGAGGGTTTTATTCTTGATATTTTAAGTGTTGCTGCACAGATGTTTATTAAATTTTTTTTAGTCCACATAACTATAAAATCTTCTATTTTTATATCCATGTCAAAGGCTAGTGAGCTTAAAACTAAAAGTTCATTTCCTATACACTGTTTATTTTCTATTTTTGAAAAATACTCTTTTACTATTTGCTTTTGGGGCAAAGTTTTTGTTTGAGCAAAATAGTTTTCACCTATATGTTTTGAAGCTTTTGCATACTCGAAAGTCAGGTATGCTCCTAGATTTTTATCAAGCTTTTTTAATATACCTAGGTTTTCACTACTTAAAGCCTCATACACTTTTTTGATATAAACAAACTCTTGTTTTGCGTATTGGTCATAAATAAAGTTTTTAAGATACTCTCTTAGAGTATCTATATCTTTCACTTCATCTAAAACCATGTGAGGTTCTAACCCAAAAGAGTGAACAAAAACACCTGAAGGAAAACTTCCATCAAGTATTTGTAAAAACCTACTTAAGCTTTTTAAAGCCTTAGTGTGAGTGGTGTGCTTTTCCATTTGGTTTAAAATACCCTCTTGTCTTTTCTACTTTTATTGACTCATTTTTATAGCAATCTTTGATAATATCTTCAATAGATATATCATCTAAAACTACTATTTTTGACTCACTTATTTGTACTGGCTGATGCCTATTTCCTATCTCATAAGCAGTTTTTGCAAAACTAAGAGCATCTTTAAACTCTAAGATATAAATCATATCTTCACTTCTTAGAACCTTGATGGCATACTTTTCTTCATCAACTAAAATATCATTTTCATGCAAGTGAGTAAACTTGGCTTTTATTATAAAATCAACACCATTTTTACTTACTGCTGTTAAATTTGGCTTTTGCATATCAAACCATGACAACTCAACCTCATCATCAAATGAAATATCTTTTTTTATCTCAACTATTTTTTTTATCATTTATATTCCTTAAAGTGTTCATTTTAAAATAAGAAGTATTTCTTAGCCATTGGTACTTCTTCTACATAGTTTGACTCTATTAGTTTTCCATCAACTCTTACATCATAAGTTTCTGGATCAACTTGTACATCACCTATGAAATCATTTAGTTTCATATCTTTTTTACCTATGTTTCTTGTGTTTTTTACACTTAAAACTTGTTTATTAATCCCAAGTTTACTAGCTAGATTTTCACTTGCTACTTTTGAAGTAAAAATTGCACTTGTTTTAGCACTAGCCTTTCCTAAACTTCCAAACATAGGTCTATACATATTTGGTTCAGGTGTAGGAATAGAAGCATTACTATCTCCCATCATTGCAAGGGCTATAAATCCACCTTTTAGAACAAGCTCAGGTTTTACTCCAAAAAATGCCCTATTCCATAAAACTAAATCAGCCATCTTTCCAACTTCAACACTTCCCACATACTCATCAATCCCACAAGCAATTGCAGGGTTTATTGTATATTTTGCTATATATCTTTTGATTCTTTCATTATCACTTTTTTCATCATCACCCTCAAGAGCTCCCCTTTGTTTTTTCATAGAGTCAGCAACTTGCCAAGTTCTTATTATTACTTCACCTACTCTTCCCATAGCTTGTGAATCAGAACTAGTAATAGAAATAGCTCCTAAGTCTTGAAGTACATCCTCAGCTGCGATTGTATTTCCTCTGATTCTACTTTCAGCAAAGCTTACATCCTCAGGAATTTTAGGGCTTAAGTGATGACAAACCATAAGCATATCAAGGTGTTCTTCAATTGTGTTTTTTGTATATGGAAGTGTTGGGTTTGTACTTGAAGGCAAAATATTTTCTAAACCAGCCACTTTCATAATATCAGGGGCATGACCACCACCTGCTCCCTCACTATGAAAAGTATGAATTGTTCTATCTTTAAAACTATCAACTGTATTATCTACAAAACCTGATTCATTTAAAGTATCTGTATGAATTGCAACTTGTATATCAAAATCATCTGCAACACTTAAACAAGTATCAATAGCTTTAGGTGTACTTCCCCAGTCTTCGTGAAGTTTAAGACCCATAGCACCAGCTTCTATTTGCATTTTTAAAGCTTCGTAACTTGAGCTATTTCCCTTACCCATAAATCCAAAGTTCATAGGTATATCATCAACACTTTGAATCATCTTTGATATATTCCACTCACCAGGTGTACAAGTTGTAGCATTTGTTCCAGTATTTGGTCCAGTTCCACCTCCAAGCATAGAAGTAACACCACTAGCTAGTGCTTCATCAATTTGCCCAGGAGAGATAAAGTGAATATGAGAGTCAATTCCCCCTGCTGTAATAATTTTTCCCTCAGCTGAAAGTATTTCTGTATTTGCACCAATTTCTAAACCTTCACTAATACCATCACAAAGATTTGGATTTCCTGCTTTTCCAATAGCACTAATTAAGCCATCTTTTATTCCTATATCAGCTTTATAAATTCCTGTATAGTCAATAATAGTAGCATTTGTAATAATCAAATCACACGTATTTGTAGCTGTTGGGCTTTGAGCCATTCCGTCTCTAATAGTCTTTCCACCACCAAACTTAACCTCTTCGCCATAAGTAGTATAATCTTTTTCAATTTTTGCTATTAATGAAGTATCAGCTAATCTAAATCTATCACCAGTTGTTGGACCATACATCGAAGCATATTTTTGTTTTGAAATTTTCATAACTATTCTCCTAAAAACTTTGATAAATTTTGCATAGCTTTTTCTTCAGTTGATTCATCATCTAAAAAACCTTCAACTAAACCATTAAAACCACTCATATATCTTTTTCCAGTATAAGCAACTAAATCAACTTGTTTTTTAGAACCTGGCTCAAACCTTACAGATGTTCCAGCAGGTACATCAAGTCTTTTTCCATAAGCCTCAGATCTTTCAAAATCAAGCTCTTTATTTACTTCAAAAAAGTGATAGTGTGAACCAATTTGAACAGGTCTATCCCCTTTGTTTTCTACTTCTATTGTAGTAATTTGAGCATTTTTATTTAATATAAGTTCTTCATCATCTACTAAATACTCTCCAGGAACTTCTATATCTTTTGAAGTTGGTATAGGATTATGAACTGTTACTAACTTAGTTCCATCATCAAAAGTAGCTTCTACTTGAACCATAGAAATCATAGAAGCAACCTCTGGTATAACATCATCTTGTTTTAAAACTTTTGTTGCATCAACCATAAGCTGTGCTACACTTTTTCCATCTCTTGCACCTTCTATAATATATGAAGTAATAATTGCTACAGCTTCTGGATAGTTAAGCTTTAAGCCTCTATCTTTTCTCTCAAGGGCTAATTTTGCTGCTGTATAAATTTGCAGTTTTTCTGATTCACGATTTGTAAGAAACACACTTTCTCCTTTTATTGTTTTCCTAAATTAAAATCTTTTTTATTTAGACTTTTTCTATATAAACTCCAAATAAAAAAGATTTCTTTTCTTAAGCTATTCATGTTTTCATGGGATATTACAGCTATAAGCATTTTTTGATTTGAAGAGTAAGTTATACTTTCAAAACTACTTTTGTAAACCTCATTTATAAACTCTTCATTGTTTTTTGTTTTCATATAAATTTTGGCAAAAAAGTTTTGTTTACTTTTTTTTCTTTTCATATAGTCTTTTAGTTGAACACCACTTACATCAAACTTTTCTTGATACTCTAAGTTATTGTTTTCATAAAAAGAGTTTTTCATAAGCATAGAAGTAAAATCAAAGTTTTCATAACTTCTTCCACGACTTAAAATATCAGTATAAAAAAACGTACAAGTCTCATCAAAACTTAGTCTAAAAAGTTGTATATATTTTGATTGTTCGTACAAAATCAACTCATCATTTATAAACTCCAAGTTCGCGCACTCTTGAAGTTTGATATTGATATAGTTGATTCCATACTCTTTTTTAGATTTATAGATTTTTGTAGCTGATTCAGTTGTAAGAACTAAATTTGATTTATTCAAAGATACATGAAGTTTTATCCTATCTTTTGGAAATATCCCCTCACCTATATTTAGAAGCTTTATATAGTTTTCATCTTCGTTAAAATAGTAATATCTTGAAGGTAAAAGTAGTTTATCTAAACTAAAAACATCCTCTTTAAAATCAAACTTTATGCTCATAAAACCTCTTTATTCTCTTTTAATCTCAAATAATTCTAACTAAAAAGCCACCATTATTTTTTCTACACTTGTATATAAAACAATCATACAGACATATATTTATTTACAATATCATCACTTAGTTCATTTATTTCCCCATTTGCAACAACACTTCCCCTATCTAACACATAAAAATCATCCCCATGTCGTCTTGCAAAAGGAAGTTTTTGCTCTACAAGCATTACTGTCATATCCTCTTCTTTTGTAAGATAGTCAATAACCTCACCTATTTGAGCTACGATGTTTGGTTGTATTCCCTCACTTGGTTCATCTAAGATTAAAAACTTTGGGTCTATACATAAAGCCCTTGCAATTGCAAGTTGTTGTTGCTGACCTCCACTTAAATCTCCACCTTTTCTTTTTTGCATATCTTTTAAAACAGGAAAAAGCTCATAAATTTTTTCAGGTACTTTTTTGATTTTATTTCTATTTGCTAGCACTCCTATTTGAAGGTTTTCTAAAACTGTAAGTTGTGAAAATATCTCTCTTCCTTGTGGTACATAGCCTATAGCAATACCTGCTCTTTTATGGTCACTTAAGTTTGAGATATCTTTTCCATCATATAAAAGTTGTCCATCTTTTATATGAAGTAATCCCATAATTACTTTACTTAGTGTTGTTTTACCAACACCATTTCTTCCCATAATACAAGTACATCTACCTCTTTTAAGCTCTAAACTTAAATCCCAAAGAGTATGACTTTGTCCATAGTATTGGTTTATTTTTTCTATTTTTAACATATTGTTTTTACTCTCCTAAATATACTTGTCTTACTTTCTCATTGTTCTTTATAGCATCCATACTTCCCTCAGCTAAAACAGAACCTTCATGTAAAACTGTAACTTTTTTAGCAATACTTCTAATAAACTCCATATCATGCTCAACTACAACAACTGCATTATCTTTTGCTAGATTTGTTAGAATCTGGGCTGTATTTTCCACTTCTTGAGGAGTCATTCCTGCAACTGGTTCATCTACAAGGAGAAGTTTTGGTTCTTGCATGATTAACATTCCTATCTCTAACCATTGTTTTTGTCCATGGGATAAAATACCTGCTTGCTTATGAACTAAATCTTTAAGTCCAATAAGTCCTAAAGTCTCATCAATTTTATCTTTTTGCTCACCACTTAATTTTGAAAATAGAGTTTTAAAAAACCTTTTATCTTCTTTCATAGCAAGTTCTAGATTCTCAAAAACTGTATTGTTTTGAAAAACAGTTGGCTTTTGAAACTTTCTACCTATTCCTATTTGAGCAATAGTTGGCTCATCAAGGCCTAGTAAATCAACAGCTTCACCAAAAACAACATGACCCTCATCTGGTCTTGTTTTTCCTGTTACTACATCCATCATAGTTGATTTTCCAGCACCATTTGCACCAATAATACATCTAAGCTCACCATAATTTATGGAAAAACTTAGATTATTTAAAGCCTTAAATCCATCAAAACTAACACTTACACCATCAACTAAAAGGATTCTATCTCCTTTTTTTAAATCACCTACATTTTGTTCATTTTCATGTTTTAATAGTTTCATTTTAAGCCTTTTTTAGTTTTGAGCTAAGTTGTGCAAATACTCCCACAACTCCCTTTGGTAAATATAAAGTTACAATTACAAATAAAGCACCTAAAGCATATAACCAAACCTCTGGAAGAGCTGATGTAAAGTATGTACTTGCGAAACTTACAACAATAGCTCCAATAATTGCTCCATATAAAGTACCTCTTCCACCAATAGCAACCCAAATCACAAGTTCAATAGAAAATAAAGGTGAAAATACACCTGGGTTTATAATTCCAACTTGAGGTACATATAAAGCTCCTGCAATTGCAGCTAAAACAGCTGACACTACAAATATAAAAAGTTTATATTGTTCAACTTTATATCCTAGAAATCTAACTCTACTTTCAGCATCTCTGATTGATATAACAACTCTTCCTAGTCTTGAATTTATAATAAATCTACATACTAAATATCCCATAACTAAAGCTAAAAAAGTGATAATTAAAAGTGCAACTCTTGTTGTATCACTTGATAAATCAAAACCTAAAATATCTTTAAAGTCTGTAAGTCCATTGTTTCCACCAAATCCCATATCATTTCTAAAAAATGCTAGCATTAAAGCATAAGTTAAAGCTTGAGTTATGATTGATAAATAAACTCCTGTAACCCTACTTTTAAAAGCCAAGTATCCAAATACAAAAGCTAAGATACCTGGAATTAACATCACCATTAAAAAAGTAAATAGTGGATTATCAAAACCTTGCCAAAACCAAGGCAACTCTTTTAAGTTCATAAAAACCATAAAATCAGGTAAATCAGGATTTCCATAAACACCTCTATCACCTATTTGTCTCATAAGATACATAGCCCAAGCATAACCACCAAGGGCAAAAAATGCTCCATGACCAAGACTTAATACTCCTAAATATCCCCAAACCAAATCTAAAGCCAATGCCAATAATGCAAAAGCTAAATACTTTCCTAAAATAGTTACTGTAAAAGTCGAGATGTAAAATATTGAATCACTTGGAACAAATAAATTACAAAAAGCAACTACAAAAACTACTACAGCTAAAGAAGAAAGAACTATCTTTCCTCCTTTGTCATTTTCTAATATTTTTAATATTAATGCTTTTCTTTCCATCTAATTAATCCTCAACATCTCTGCCCTTTTGAGGAAATAATCCTCTAGGCTTTTTTTGTATAAATAAGATAATAAACACTAGAATAATAACCTTAGCAAGAACTGCTCCTGAGATTGGTTCTATAAATTTGTTTATCTCACCTAGTGTAAGGGCGGCTATAAATGTACCCCATAAGTTACCAACTCCACCAAATACAACTACCATAAAACTATCAACTATATAAGCTTGACCTAAATTTGGTCCTACATTTGTAAGTTGCGATAAAGCAACACCTGCAACACCTGCAATGCCAGAACCAATACCAAATGTTAAGGCATCAATATAGTTTGATTTTATCCCCATAGCTCTTGCTATTGGTCTGTTTTGAGAAACAGCTCTAACTTTCAATCCAAGTGAAGTTTTTTTCATCACAAATAAAATTGCTAAAAATACAGCAAAGGCAAATATGATGATATAAAGTCTGTTGTATGTTAAAAACAGCGTACTATTTACTTCCCAAGCTCCACTCATCCAAGATGGTGTTTTTACTTCTTGATTTAAAGGAGAGTAAATAGTTCTAACTAATTGTTGTAAAATTAAACTAACCCCAAAAGTTGCTAAAAGTGTTTCAAGAGGTCTTCCATAAAGATGTCTAATAACCAATCTTTCAATTAGAATCCCAACAATACCACTTACAATAAAGGCAACTGGAATAGCAATAAGAACTGAATATTCAATAAGCCCTGGCATAATTTGCTGAATAGTATAAGTTGTGTATGCTCCTATCATAATAAGCTCTCCATGAGCCATATTGATAACTTTCATAACACCAAAAGTAATCGCTAAACCAATAGCAGCTAAAAGTAAAACAGATCCCATACTTAAACCAAAAAATGCAGTTTCAATAAAAGAGTAAAAAGATTTACTTGATTCAATACTTTTTATTGATTTTTGTGCAGTTTGAACTAAAACTTTATCTTCACTGCTAGTTTCTATTTCTTTTAATGTTTGAAGTGATTTAGAAGACAAATACTCACCTAATTTTTTTGTAGCTTGAATTTTCTGTTCTAAAGAAGAAGCATACTTTGCATCAAGATTTGTTTTTATCTCTTCTAAAACCTCTTTTATATCACTATCTTTTTCTTTATCTAAAGCTTCTAAAACTAAAGCTTGACTTTTTATATCTAAATTTTCAAGTAGATTTTTTGCTGAATTAAGTCTTTTTTCTTTGTTTTTAGAGAAAAGATTTAACTTTGCAAGTGATTCTTTGATAACACTTCTTAATTTATTGTTTATTTTTATTTTTTTTAAATCATACTTTGATTTCTTTTCTAAAGTTTTTTTTGAGAAAACCTCAACAGTTAGATATTCATTTTTTATTTTCTCTTTTAAGAAAACAAAAGTTTTATCTTTTTTTATATAGTAAAGTTTTCCCTCTAACATTCTTTGAAGAAGAAACTCTAAATTATTATCTTGTGAATATTTAGCAGATAAAGCTTCAATAGCTTTTTCTTTCTTTTTAAAACTTTTTGACATCAAGGAGTTTACATCTTCTTTTAAAGTATTTGCATAAGTAAAACCTACTAGCAATAAATTAAGTAATATTATTTTTAAAATATTCATATTAACCTTTCTTTATAAAAGTACGGAAGAAAATCTTCCATACCTTTATTAATTTGCACCTATACATTTTTTAGTTTTTGTGTTGTAGTTTCCACAATTGATAGGTTTAGTCCAATCAGAAACTAAATCTTTACTTCCTGGTAAAAAGTCAGACCAAGCATCACCTGCAACTTCACCGTCAGTTTCCCATACAGTTTCAAACTGACCATTTTCTTGAATTTCACCAATTAAAACAGGTTTTGTTAAGTGGTGATTTTTAAGCATTTTTGCAGTTCCACCTGTAAGATTTGGTACTTCAATTCCAATCATCGCATCACTTACTTTATCAACATCAGTAGTTCCAGCTTTTTGTACTGCTTTTACCCACATATTAAATCCAATATAAGTTGCTTCCATTGGGTCATTTGTAACTCTTTTATCATTTTTGATAAACTTCTTCCACTTAGCAATAAACTCATCATTTACTTGAGTCTGGGCACTTTGGAAGTAATTCCATGCAGCTAAGTGACCAACTAAAGGCTTAGTATCAATTCCTGATAACTCTTCTTCCCCAACAGAGAAAGCAACAACTGGAATATTCTCAGATGTAATACCTTGATTTCCTAACTCTTTATAAAATGGTACATTTGCATCACCATTGATTGTAGATACAACAGCTGTTTTCTTTCCAGCACTACCAAATTTCTTAACATCACTTACAATACTTTGCCAATCAGAGTGACCAAAAGGTGTATAATTAACCATAATATCTGATGCAGCAACACCTTTTGATTTTAAATAAGCTTCTAAAATTTTGTTTGTAGTTCTTGGATATACATAGTCAGTTCCTGCTAAAACCCATCTTTTAACACCAACTTCATTCATTAAGTAATCAACTGCTGGAATTGCTTGCTGGTTTGGTGCAGCTCCTGTATAAAATACATTTTTAGAAGACTCTTCCCCTTCATATTGAACAGGATAGAATAGTAAACCATTTAACTCTTCAACCACAGGTAAAACAGATTTTCTAGATACTGATGTCCAACATCCAAAAGTAACATCTACCTTATCTTTAGTTAATAAACCTCTCATTTTTTCTGCAAATAAAGGCCAGTTTGATGCAGGGTCAACAACTACAGGCTCTAATTTTTTACCTAATAGTCCACCTTTTTTATTTTGCTCTTCTATTAGCATTAAAACTGTATCTTTAAGTGTTGTTTCACTAATAGCCATAGTTCCTGATAAAGAGTGTAAAACACCAACTTTAATTGTATCAGTAGCTTGTGCCATTAAACTCATACTAACCAACGCCGAAGCAGCTAAGGCTTTTGCAAATCTTTTCTTCATGAATTCTCCTTTTTAATTCAAGTCATCTTGACTTCTAAAAAGAAGTATAAAAAAGAAGTGTTGTTTTAGTGTTGTTTTTTAAGTTCTAAACAAAGACCTAGTGTATATATTTTATACATAGTTCATTTATTTTAGTGTAATTAAAATCATCAAGTAGTGCTTTTATATAAGCCTTTTGATTTTTTGAGAGTTTATATGTTTCAAGAAGTTCAAGTATCTTATCTTCATTCATATCTAAACTGTGTTTTTTTAGTAATTCAAAAAAAGTACTACTTTGAGAACTAAAGCTATCTTCTATATTTTCATTTGATAAGTCACTAGTTTGTGTCTTTAAAGCTAGATATTTAGAGATTTTAGAGATTAGTTCATTTTCATCTATTGGTTTACATATAAAGTCATTTGCTCCACAAGCTAAGGCTTTAGATATATCTTCTTCATACACGTTTGCAGATATTGCAATAATAGGCATTTTTTTATTTAAATCTTTTCTTAGTATTTTCATAGTTTCTAAGCCATTTAAATCTTTCATCAAAATATCCATACAAATTAAATCTATATCATATTTTGAGATTAACTCTAAAGCTTCTTTCCCACTATTTGCTTCGTAAGTTTTAAAATCATACTCTTGCAATATCTTACAAATCAAATCTCTATTTATTTTTATATCATCAACAACCAAAATAGTTTTGTTTTCACCTTTTATCTCTTGGTTCGAGAAAAGCTGTAAACTCTTTGATTTTGATTTCTCTTCAAAACTCTCTTCATAATTTATACTAAAGTAAAATTCACTTCCAATATTTGCTTGACTCTTTACATAAATATCTCCACCCATTAAACTTACTAACTCTTTAGTAATAGATAAACCAAGTCCTGTACCTTTTTGCTTAAACTCTTCATCACTTACTTGTTCAAAGGGTTTAAATATTTTTTCCAAGTCCTCTTTTTTTATACCTTTACCACTATCTTTGACTTCAAAGAAAAGCTTTTTATTTTTTTCATAGATATTCACTAAAATAGAGCCTTTTTTTTCTGTAAACTTTAATGAATTTCCAAGTAAATTTATAAGTATTTGTTTCAACCTTTGTTCATCAGCTTTTATATACTTTGGAAGAGTTGATAAATGATTTATATTAAACTCAATAGTTTTAGCCTTACATCTAAAGCTAAAAATTGAATCTATTTCTTTTATTAGTTCATAAAAATCAAAGTTTGTTGGTCGTATTTCAATTTTTCCTGCTTCAATTTTTGAAAGTTCTAATATTTCATTTATGATATTTAAAAGATGCTTACCACTTTTATGAATAATACTTAGATTTTCTAACTCATCCTTATTTATATTTTTTGATTTTTGAAGGAGACTTGAAAAACCTAATATTGCGTTTAAAGGTGTCCTTAATTCATGACTCATTCTAGCTAGAAATATTGATTTTGCCTTATTTGCACTTTTTGCTTCACTAATAGCAACTCTTAATTTTGACTCACTACTTATAAGCTTTGTTGTATTATCTTTAAAAATCTCAACAGCACCTATCATATCACCTATTTCATCTTCATATTTATTTTTCTCTAACTCTACACTCATATCATTTTTTGATAGTCTTAACATTATTTTTCTAAGTAAATCAAGTGGATATACTATTCTAAAAAGAATAATAAAAAAGGAAGTTAAAAATATAAGAATAGATAAAACTACAATTACATTTACATTTAACTCTTGTTGTTTTACTATACTTGCTGCTTCAATAACTTTTTGTTTTGTTCTTTTTTCAAAAGCTTTATAGAAGGTATCTAAAGGCTTCATTATTCGTATCTTTGCTTCATGATACTGCTTTGAGTGCATAATTTGTCTAGCTAATTTAAAGTTAGGTTCTGTTTTTATAGTATAGTTTCCATTTTTATCTTCAAAAATACCTTTAACTGCATTCATTGCTTTATGCTCTAGTCTTGTTAATTCATCTGATTCATTTTGTGAAGTAAAAAGTAAGTTCAGCTCTTCATCTGGAAAGTTTACCTCTTTCATTAATTCACGTAAAGGTATTTTTTTGCCATCTAATTTAGCTTTACTTCCATCAATTGTAAGAAAATCCCAAAAAATACCATTGTATCTTTTAGGTCTAGGCTTTAATCCATTTCTAATATCTAAAACAGTTTTATACTGCTGTTCAAACATAGGATTACCTGTAATTACATAAGTTCTAGCCATTCTAGTTAAATCATCACTACTTTGTCTTAATTCATGGGCTAAAATAAGTGACTTATATTGCATTTCATATGCATCTTCTAAATCAATAGTTGCTTTTTGATATTTATTAATCACAATTGCCATACTTATAAAAGCAACTGTATTAAAAATAAACAGCAACATAAAAAGTTTCTTCAATTTCACCTAAAATCCTAAATCTATCTTTATATCTATTTGCTTATAATTGTAACAATAGCAAAAGAAAAAAGAGTAAACATAATGAATAAAAAATATACAGTACTTATAATAGATGATAAAATCGAAAACCTAAAATACCTAAAAGAAATTTTAAAAGAGGAACCTTATGAATTAAAAGCTACACCTGATGCACTGTTTGCTATAAACTCAGCAAAAGAAAACCCGCCAAATCTAATACTACTTGATATAAAAATGCCAGATATTGATGGGTTTGAAGTGTGTAAAATGGTAAAACAAAATGAAAAGATTAAAGATATCCCCATAATTTTTATTAGTGCATTAGATGATATATCTATTAAAGTTAAAGCTTTTGAACAAGGTGGAGTTGATTATATTACAAAACCCTTTGAGCAAGAAGAAGTAAAAGCTAGAATAAAGACCCAACTTCAAATTTATGAAAGCAAACAAACAATCTCAAAACTACTAAATCAACAAGACTTTTTCTTAAAAAAAATAATTCATGAAATAAACACACCTTTAAGTGTGATCTCTTTAAATGTGGATAATTTAGAAGAGCAAATAGGACAAAAAGAGCAACTTGAAGTTATAAAAGCTTCATCAAAATCACTCTCTTCAATCTATAATGATTTATATTTTTTAACAAAAAAACAAGTAAGAGAAACAACTTGTGAAAAAATAGATATAGTTTCCTTTTTATCTTCAAGAATTCAATTTTTTGATGAGATTGCAAAAGTAAAAGATATACATATTCATTTAGAAATTTATAAAGAGTTTGAGCTTTATATGGATAGTTATGAACTTGAAAGAGTAATAGATAATACAATATCTAATGCAATAAAATACTCTTTTGAAAAAGAGGATATTGAAATTATTTTAGATTATAAAAATCAAGGAATAATAGAGGTAAGAAATAAAGGAATTATTATTAAAAATAAAGATTCTATTTTTGAAGCTTATTATCAACAAAAAGATAAAAACATTGGCTTAGGTTTAGGTCTTAGTATTGTAAAAGAGATTTGTCAAAGTAATGATATAAAAATAAATATAGAATCTAATAAACAACAAACTAGCTTCTCATATATTTTTCCAACAAATAAAACTAAGGAAGTTTAATGAAAATATTATTACTTGAAGATGATCATAATTTAAATAAAATTATAAAAATATCTTTAGAAAAAAAAGGCTTTTTTATTGATAGTTTTATTGATGGATACAAAGCTATTGATAAAATACTAAATGATAGTTATGATTTATATATCTTAGATGTAAATGTTTTAGGTTTTGATGGACATAAAACCTTAGAATTTATTAGACAAAAAGATATTAATACCCCTGTTATTATGATTAGTGCTAAAATTGATATTGAAAATATCAAAAAATCATACAATCTTGGTTGTAATGATTATATAAAAAAACCTTTTGATTTTGAGGAACTTTATCTTAGAATTGAGTACCATTTATCCCACTTAAACTTAGAAAAAAACAGTGAATTACAAAAAGATTTAGGAAACAACTTCTCTTTTGATTTAATAGAGCAAAGGCTTTATAAACATAAACATGAAATAGACTTAACAGTAAAAGAGAAACTTCTTCTTACACTCTTTTCTAAAAATATAAATAAAACAGTAACAAATGAAATGATTCATGAGTATGTATGGAGTTCAAAAGAAATGCAAACTGTAAGTATGAGAAGTATTATTCATAAATTGAAACAAAAACTAAAAAGTGGAATGATTATAAATTTAAGAGGTGTAGGATATAAATTAATTAAATGAGATGAGAGAAAAGCTTCTTTTAGAAGCTTTCCCATTCATCATCACTACTTGTGTCAGTAAATGATTGTTTTGCACTTGATGTAGGTGCTGTGTGAGTTTGTGCTTGTTTTGGTTTAGATGAAATCTTAGCATTTGTTTGATTTCTAAGTTCTGCTAAAATCTCTTCTGAACTTTTTTCGTTTAATTTTACAGCTTCACTTTTAATACTATCTTTTCCAATAAACTCTTTTTCATCTGCTTGTTGAACAATAAGTTTAGCTATTTCATCAGTTTGAGAAGCAATACTATGAGTTGTATTTGAAATAATAACATTTTGTTGTGTTTGCTGATCAAGCTGAGTTACAGCATCATTAATTTGCTCAATACCTGCTCTTTGCTCTTTTGAAGCTTCTGAAATCGTAGCAATTAATTCTGTAGTTTTTAAGATGCTTTCATTTAATGATTCATAACCTTTAATCATTTTATCAGCACCATCTTTACCAGCATTTGCTTTTTCAGTTGCTTTTTCAACAATATCTTTAATTTCTTTAGCAGCTTCTGCAGATCTTGCTGCAAGGTTTCTTACTTCTTGCGCTACAACAGCGAATCCTTTACCTGCTTCACCAGCTGTTGCTGCTTCAACTGCTGCATTTAATGAAAGGATATTAGTTTGGAATGCAATTTGATCAATAACTGTAATTGCTTCTGCAATATCTTGTGTTTGGTCATTAATTTCATCCATAGATTTAACAGTTCCTGTTGCTAATTGTTGTCCAATTTTAATAGACCGAGATAACTCTTCAGAATTTGCTGCCATAGTAGTAATACTATCTGTATTATTAATAATTGTGCTAGTAATTTCTTCTAAAGCTGCTGCTGTTTCTTCTAAGGCTGTTGCTGTTGTTGTAGAGTTTTTATTTAATTTATCAACATTTTCAAGTAATACATCTGAACTTGAATCAAGAGTTAAACCATTTTGTTTATTCTCTGCTAGCATATCGTTAATGATTTTAGATAAGTCATTGATTGCAACTTCTACTTTACCATTAGCATTTTTAATATTTTCTCTAAAGTCAAGTTGACCATATTTAGCTAATACATCTAAAATTACATTTGTATCTCTACCAATGTTTGTTTCTAAATTATCTAACATCTCATTAATTTGAGTTTGTAAGATTTGTAGTGCTTCTGTTTGCGTATTTTTTTCAACTCTACTATCTAAATATCCATCTTTAATATGCGCAACTACTCTTGTAACATCTTCAATAAGTGCTGCATCTTGTTCAATTAATGATTTAGTTTTAACAACATTTTGATTGATAATTTTAGCCATTCTACCAATTTCATCATCTGCACTATCATCTAAATGATCAACATCATCTTTCTCTTTATTGATATATTTAAAGAAGTTTAATAAGCCATCTTGGAAATCTTGTAAAGGTTTAAAGATTGCTTTATTAGATAATACAGCCATTACAAATGCTAAAATAATCATAATTACAAAAATAATAATACAGTTTCTAATAATTACATCTAAAATCTGTTCTTGAGTCTTTGCTTCCATCTCTGCAATTTTTACTTCAATATCATCTACATATACACCAGTTCCTATTATCCAATCCCACTCTTCAAACTTTTGAACAAAAGATATTTTAGGTTGTGGCTTTGAGAATCCAGGTTTTTCCCATATATAATCTAAGAATCCACCTTCTGCTTTTTCATTAGCAATTTTTACGATTTCTCTATATAGATATTTTCCATTTGGGTCCTGTAAATCATACATATTTTTACCATTTAAAGATGGTTTAATCGGGTGCATTTTTACAACATGATTTGAATCATTAATCCAAAAATATCCACTTCCATCCTTTCCATATCTCATATCTGCAATTGCTTTATATGCTTCTTCTTGTAATCTTGAAGTAACATCATCAACATATTCACCAGTTCCAACTACCCAACCAAATGGTTTAAATAGTTTTACAAAAGATACTTTATCTTGTGGTTTTTCAAATCCTGGTTTAGGCCATACATAATCAACGAAACCTTCACCATTTTGTTTTGCTACTTTTGCAAACTCAAAGAATATTCTCTTTCCACCTTTATCTTTATATTGAGATAAATCTTTTCCATCAAGTTGTGGTTTAATTGGATGCATAACAATATTTGCATCTAAGTCATTCATCCAGAAATATCCAGTTTTACCATATCTAGTAGATTTAACTGCTGTTTTTACTAGTTCTCTTAACTCTTCTTCTGAAACTTTATCTTTGTACTTTTCGTAAGTTCCTTCCATAACTGATAACATAAAACCTGTTTGTTCTTTTAGATAACTTTGAACTTCAGCTTTTACCTTATCTTTCGAAGTTCTTGCATGATAAGATTCAACAGTTTTCATTGCTAAAGAAATATAGTTTTCTAACTCTTTTTCTTTAGAATCGTAAGCATCTGCTTTAAACTTTTCAATTACAGTTTCAGATGTCTCTTGCAATGATACAATTGATTGAATAATCATTGCAACAGAAACTACAACAATCGACGTGATTACAATCATTAGTAGTTTTGCTTTAATGGATATAGATTTAAACATAATTACCCCTTTATTCTTTAATAGAAATTCTTTAATAATAATTCCTATTTTCTAATAATTCTTATTAAACCCCTCAAAGAATCATTACTCTTGCTAAATAATATTCTGTTTTCAATTAAAATAACTTTAATATTTAAGTATAATTGAATAACATTTACTAATTATTCTATATCCTACGATAAGTTACATTAATCGTTTTTTTTATCCTCTTTTAACTTTCTAGAAAATAAATATTTTTGAGAAGTTTTAATAGAGAAGTATCTGACAACAAGTAAAAACACTATTACTCCTGATAAAATAAGAAGATTATAATTAACCGAACTGCTAAATATTGCTTCTATTGTATTTAACTCTTCTTTATTAACCTTCACAACATTTACAATAAACTCTCTTAATGCAAGAATTATGAAAGCATCAACTAAAAGTGTTAAAGCAACTCTTTGTTCCCTTATATAGTTAATTACAGCTCTAACAATCTCTAAAAAGATTATAAAATAAAGCATGTAGATAATAAAATCCATTAACATATCTAAAGACAAAGCTATAATAAACAAAACTGAAGCAATAGCTAATTCTATATATAATTTATCAGAGAAAAAATTTAGTACTGTTTTTTTCATAAATCTCCTAGTCTACTACCACTTTAATTGCTAACCAATCATTTGGTATTTGCTTTATTGAATTGTTTGCCATAAATATTATAGAAGCTATCATGGCTCTAGCACTAGAATCTCCACCAGCCTTTGAGTTTTCAATTAACATTTCTTTTAAACTATCATATTTTAAAAGTAAATGTATTGTTCCTGCAAAACCTTGGTCTACATCACAAGCAGGGCCAAACTCTCTAATTACATGGAAAGTATCTTTATTTTTTGATGCAATTGCTTTTTCAATATGCTTTTGAATTGATATATCAAATTCATCTTTCAATATTAGAATCGCCTCTTTTATATCTTTCTTATCTAAAACTTTTAATAAAACTTTTGCAAAAAACCTTGAAGCATTTAAAGCCTTAGATGAATTATGCGTTAGCTTTACAAATTTTTCTACATTTTCTAAAAACTCTTCTTTTGTCTTTGAAACTTTTAATAAAGGTGCAATTCTTCCTACAATAGATAAATCTGTAGAATTAGAACCACTTGGAGTCACCCCATCTTCTATATTTTGTAAAGTATTTCTTGAAGCACCATCAATATAACCATTGTAGCTACTCATTTTTAATACCCAAAACTTCAAATACTCTTTTTCATCAAAAATTTCTTTATCTTTTAAAAATTCGTAAAGCCAGTAAGTTTGATCACCATAATGAGTAAACTCTCCTGCAACTTTTTCTTTATGCCAAATAGAAAGAGGCTTATTTAACTTTTCAAAGTCTATTGAATTATCTAATAATTGTTTCTCATCATAAACCCAATGTGTACCTAAACAATACGCATCTGTAACTAGTGAAGTTAATACTAATTCTTTAACTTTTTTTTGTTCAAACATTATTTCTCCTTTTATTTATTCCAGTTTTTATAATTTGTAAAAGCGGGGAACTGCTCTTTAAACTCTTTTTCATCAAATAAAAAACAATAAGAATCCATATATGCACAAAGTAAATCATATGAGTCTTTTATTTCTTGAAACTTTTCATGACTACCTTCTGGCATATCTGGATGATATCTTTTTGAGAGTTTTAAATATTTTTTTTTCAAATCTTTTCTTGAAGTTTTTGTTAAAACTCCTAAAGTATCAACTGCTTTTTCAAACTCTTCATAGTCCATATTTTTCCCTAATTATATAATCAATTATATTCTACAATATTTTTTTTAAATGAATATAGTATACTACAAGTATAATATAAATTTTAGGAGAATATATGAAATCAACACTTTACCATGTTCATGATCCAATGTGTTCATGGTGTTATGCATTTAAACCAACCCTTGATAACTTAAAAAAAGAACTGCCTTCAAATGTGGAACTTGTTCATGTTGTAGGAGGTTTAGCTAAACATAGTAATGAACCTATGCCTAAGGAACAACAAGAGATAATTGAAAATATTTGGTACCAAATAAATAAAGAAGTTGGGACAAAATTCAATCACGATTTCTGGAAAAAATGTGAGCCAAGACGTTCAACTTATCTTGCATGCCAAGCTACTATGCTTGCTAGATATGAAAATAAAGAAGATGAAATGATAGAAGCTATTCAAAATGCTTATTATCTAGAAGCAAAAAATCCAAGTGATGCTTCTACTTTAATTGCTCTTGCAAAAGAAATTGGCCTAAATGAAAAAAAATTTGAAGAAGATTTAAAAAGTCAAAAAATAGAAGAAGACTTACAAGAAGAGTTAAACTTAAGAAGGTCACTTAAAGTTAGAGTATTCCCTTCTCTTGTTCTAAAATATAAAAAAGAGCTTTATCCAATAAATATAAAATATAACGATCATACAAGTATGCTAAAGCAAATTGTTGATTTAACACAAAATATTTATTTTTAAAAAAGGATTAAACTCCTTTTTTAAAGCTTTTTTAATGTATTTTTTTATTATATTTAATAACATATATTATATAATAAAAAATACATTAAAAAGGCAAGTAATGATTAAATCAAATAATGACAAGTTTATAATAGTTTTTATAAAGTATGCACCTATTATATTTGTTATTATCTTCTCACTTATTGCAACTAAAATAATTCTAAATGAAAAAGAAACAGCTTACAAAAATGAGATTACTGAATTAGAAAAAGAGTACTATCAACAAAATAAAAAAAGAGTATATGAAGAAGTACAAAGAGTTTATAACTACATAGAAAACGAGAAAAAGAATACAGAAAAAGAGCTAAAACTTTTTATTAAAGAAAAAGTTTATCTTGCTCATAATATTGCTACAAAAATCTATGAAAAAAATAAAGATACAAAATCAAAAGAAGAAATCTTTTCTTTAATAAAAACTACATTAGAAAGTATAATCTTTAACGATGGAAGAGGATATTTCTTTATAAATGACAAATATGGAAATAATGTGCTTCAACCATTAAATAAGTCTATTGAAGGTAAAAACTTTATAAACTTAAAAGATAAAAAAGGCAATTATCCTGTTAGAAAAATGATTGAAACAATAAAAAATAAAAGTGAAAGTTTTGATTCATATTTTTGGTATAAAAATCATAACTCAAATGAAGCCTTTGAAAAAATTTCATTTTATAAATACTTTGAACCTTATGATATTATAATAGGAACAGGTGAGTATATAGTTGATTTTGAAGCAAAACTAAAAACTAAGATTTTAGAGTATGTAAAAAAAATAAGATATGCAGATAATGCCTACATTTTTATAATTGATTTTGATGGGAAATACTTAGCTCATTATAAAACAAACCTTATTGGCAAGAATAGAATAAATTATAAGAACAATGCAGGTAAATATTTAGTACAAGATATTATTAATTTTGCGAAGAATAATGATGGCAAGTATATGACTTATGTAGCTACTATAAATACAGATAAAAATGCACTAAGTAATAAAAAGATCTCTTATATCAGAAAATTTGATGCATATAGATGGGTTATAGGAACTGGTTTTTATACTGAAAATTTAAATAAAAAAATTGAAGAGAAAAAAGAACTTCTTGAAAAGAAAAAACAAGACAATATTGAAACAATTACAAAAATAAGTATTTTAACAACTTTAATTCTTCTTATAATATCTTTTTTTATTTCAAGAATTTTAGAAAATAGATTAAAGCTTTATAAAAAAGAGATTGAAAGTAAAATCATTGAAAATAAAGAGAAAGATGACTTAATGTCACAACAAGCTAAAATGGCAACGATGGGAGAAATGATAGCTAATATCGCACACCAATGGAAACAACCTTTAAGTCAAATTACAACAATTTCTTCTGGAATAAAAATGCAAAATGCATTAGACCATCTAAATCTTGAAGATATAAATTCACAAATGGATAAAATTACAAAATCGACAAAATATTTATCAGAAACTATTGATGATTTTAAAAACTTCTTTTCACCTCATAAGCAATTTAATGAGTTTAAAGTAACAGACACAATAAATAGAACACTAAAACTTTTAGAAAGTTCTTTTAAAAGTAGTAATATTAAAATAATCAGAGAAGATATAGATGTTACTATTAAAAGTAATGAAAATGAACTATTGCAAGTTTTAGTAAATATAATTAAAAATGCAACTGAAGCACTTGAATGTAAAGAAGAACTTAAAGAAAATAAATTTATATTTATCAAAACATCAAAAAAAGACAATTATTTAAACTTAGAAATATATGATAATGCACAAGGTATAAATAAAAATATTATAAAAAATGTATTTAACCCTTACTTTACTACAAAAGGAGAAGGTACAGGTATAGGACTTTATATGTCAAAAAATATAATAACTCAAAGTTTAAAAGGAAAACTTTTTGCTGAGAATGTATCTTATGAATATAAGGGTAATAATTTCAATGGAGCAAAATTTATTCTAATGTTACCAATAGAAAGTGACACTAAATAAAATAATTCTTTTATTAAGCTATTTTTTATAAAATAAAATCTAAGGAACTATCCATGAAGAAATTATTTTTACTATCAATATTCATATCAACTATTACATTTAGCAGTTAGACTTAATGAACTTGAAGTAGCTAAACTACTAATTAAAACAATGCCAATGTAAATACAAAAGATATATACCAAGACTCTGCCATCATTTACATACAAAGATGCAGAAAATATAATTCTTGAAGGAAAAGGTAAACACTTTGATCCTGAAATTATTGATGTTTTTATAAAACTAAAAGAAGAGTTAAAGAAGATAGCGCAAACAGTAAAAAACTAATAAAGCTATTTCTTTATGTGAAACTCTTCTTTCATATTAGATACAAGTTTAGTCATTAAACTTCTTTCATTTACAGTCATAGAAGTATTTAAGATATCATCTAAATCTCCTAGTTTAGAGAAAAAGCTCTCTTTAAACTGCTGATTGATTTTATTATGATTATTTAAAAAAGCTCCTAATTTTATTAAAGAAAATACAACCTCTTTTTTTCCCATAATAACAGCATAGTTTATTGGTAAAATACCAAATCTATCAGGTTTATTAATAAGGTCTCTATTTTTTAAAGCAATTTTCTTCAGTATATCTATTTTATCACTCCATACTGTATTATGGATGTAGTTTCTACCTTTATTATCAACTGCTCTGTAGTCCCCTATTCTTTTAGTAAGAATATTTATAACTTGTAAATCATGGTCTAATATTGCTTTATGTATTACATTTCCTCCATAAGAGTCTTTACAATCAATATTTATGTTATTTAAAACTAAAAAATTCAAAGTTTTATGGAAGTTTTGTTTTTGGTTCTTTTGTTCTTTTCCTGATTGAAGAACGCTATAAAATACATTTAGATTATCTTTTTTACTTAAAATATCTAAATTTGCCCCATACTTTTTAAACGTCTCAAGTAAAGGAACATTAAAATATTTTGCAATTTCAAAAATAATAGGCTCACTTTCAAAGAAAATTTCATTTATATCAACTTTTATAAACTCTAGAAGTAAATTTAAAATCTGATTATAATCAACCTCAGGATATACCCTAATATTAGATACTTTTCTAACTCTATTTGGAGAATTTTCACTTAATATAATATCTACCACTTTTTCAATAACACTATGATTATTCTTATCTTTTAAACTCGAGTCAATATTAGAAAAAAGAAGTCTTTTAATTAAATCAATATTAGGTTTACCATTAAAAATAGCAATATCTAAAACTGTATTTCCAATAGCATTAGTTTGGTTCACATTTATAGATGTAGAGTTAAGAATAAAGTCTAAATTAAACTCACTTCTTGCTCTTATAATATTAAATAGCAAATTCTCTTCTTCTAAATTTAGAAGATTTACATTTGCACCATTTTCAATAAAAGTCATTATTCTATCTTGGTATTTATTTATAAAACTTTTATTTTCATAAACTTGAATATCATAAGTTAATAGTTTATTTACTAAATGCATTAATAAAGTATTTTTCTTTGTACCATATCTTCTATTTAAAGAAGCATTATTTCTTATAGCAAAAGAAAAAAGGTTATTATTTAAATCTAAGTCCAAACAATTTAGATATAAAAAATCTTCTCCATTATTGTTTATTGAATTTAAATCTAATCCTAAGTCTATCAATCCATCAAAAATATTTAAATCAGAAGTTATCTCTTTTAGATGACAGATTGTATTACCATTATTATCTTGTTGATTTATATCTAGTTCACTACTTAAGGTTAAAACTTTTTTAATAGCTAATCTATTTTTTGACTGTATTGCATAAAATAGTGCTGTTCTACCTTGTTTATTTTTTTTATTTGTATCTTGTGTTTTTGAAGCAATTATGTCTATTAATTGAATTGCTCCATATTTAAAAGCTAAATGTAAAGGGATTTCACCATCTAAATTTTCTTGATTTACATCTATACCTTTTTTTAATAATAATTTAGAAGTTTCTAAACTTGAGTTTTTTAATGCTGTGAAAAGTGCATTTTCATTAAATTCATTTAAAGAATTAAGTTTAACTCCAATATTTAGTAAGTAATTAACTGCATTAAAAGCATCATACTTAGCACAATGATGAAGTAAAGAACTATCATTTTTATTAAAATCAGATTTAGCTAATTTTTTTTCTACTGCTTTTTCATTAAAAGGTTTCTTTATTATTAACTCTTCGATAGTTTCACTACTACCAAACAAATTACCTAGCATTATTATACCTTTTCTCTTTCATTGTAGAAAGAATACCAATTCTTTTATTATACTTGAATTAAAACCCCAAATTTAAGGTATTTTAAAAATTATTTCTATTCTATATTAAGTTCTTTTTGCATACTTCTAACTAACTCAGTCATTAAAGTTCTTTCATTTTCTGTCATAGTTGAACTTAAAATATCTTCTAATTTTCCAAGCTTAGAAAAGAATTGCTCTTTAAATTGCTCATTTACTTTGTTTGGGTTATTTAAATAAGCTCCCATTTTTATTAAAGCAAATACAACTTCTTTTTTGCCCATAATAACCCCATAGTTAATAGGTAATAAACCAAATTTATCAGGTATATTCATCAATTCTTTATTTTTAAAAGCAATTTTCTTTAAAATATCTGCTTTATTATCCCAAACTGTATTATGAATATATGTTCTTCCTTTTTTATCTCTTGCTTTAAAATTTTTAACTCTTAAGGTTAAAATGTTTACTACTTGTAGATCATGGTCTAAAATAGCTTTATGTATAACATTTCCACCATGGGAGTCTTTATGGTCTAAATCAACATCACACAATACTAAGTACTTTAACATTTTTAAAAAAAGTGCTCTCTCATCCCTAGCATTTTTACCTGCTTCTAAAACCTTATAAAAGATTGTAAGCTTATCTTTTTTACCCACTATATTTAAATTTGCACCATATTTTTTAAATATTTCTAATAATGGTACATGAAAAGATTTTCCTATTTCAAAAACAATTGGTTCACCTTCAAACATAATTTCATTTGTATCAATTTTTGTATAGTCTAAAATAAATGTTAAAACTTGAGTATAATTTACATTCTTAGCACTTTTTGTTTTTCCAATTTTACGTACTCTATTAGGAATATCTTCACTTAAAATAACATCTACAAGTTTCTCAACAATTGTAAAACCATCTTTGTCTTTTACACTACAATCTATATTTGTATAAACTAACTTTTTAATTAACTCTATATTTGGTTTATCATTAAAAATTGCTAAATCAAGTAAGTTTTGACCATGTTTATTGATTTGATTAATATTTACTTTAGTTCTATTTACTAAAAACTCTAAAACTAAATAATTCTTTGCTTTAACTACATCAAATAAAAAGTTTTCATTTTCACTATTTAAACTATTTGCATCAACTCCATGTTCAATAAATGAAATAAGTCTATCTTGATATTTAGTAACCAGCCCTTTGTTTTCTAAAACTTGAATATCTATTGAGAGTATTTTTTTTACTATTCTCATCAAAATTGATTCTTCATTTAATCCATATTTTCTATCTTTTAAATTACTTTTTTGTAAAAATGATATAAAAAGTTCTTCTGGGATATCTAAATCTAAACAGTTTAAATATAAAAAATCTTCATTATTCTTATTTATATTATCTACATTTAATCCTTTACTTACAAAGAATTTAAATAACTCAAGATTTGCAGTAATTTCTTTTAAATGAACGATAGTATTTTCTTGCTTATCTTTAAAGTTAAGTTTTATAGAAGTTAGTTGAAATACTTTTTTTATAATCTCAAACTTTTTTGATTGTATAGCATAAAATAGAATATTTCTTCCATCTTTATCTTCAATTTCAAGGTTATCAACTCTATCAGTGATAATATCAAATATCTCTTGCATTCCACTTTTTGTTACAAGATGTAAGGGGGTTACTTTATTTATGTTTGCTTGATTTACATCTATATTATTTGCTAATAAAACTTTACAACACTCTTTGGATTTTTCTTTTATAGCTAAGAATAGTAAGTTCTCTTTATTTACATCTAGTTTTTCTATTTTAAAACCAGCTTTTTCCACAAGAAAAGTTAAAGCTTCATAAGAGTTATTCTCTATACATAGTTTTAATAAATATTGATTATTTAAGTCTAATTCATATGAATATATTGCTTTTTGAAGTTTTTTTTCATTAAAAGGCTTTTTTAGTACAAGTTCTTCTAATGACTCTTTTTTACCAAATAATAGTTCTTTTTTTTCTAAAAGTTTATTTAACATAAAATTAGTTGCCTATGTATAAAAATTATAGTTTAGATTATCAAAAAAGAGGTTATAAAGAGGTTAAAATAGTAGTTTAAGAAAAGAGAGAAATTCTCTTTTCTTTATTTCATAAGTGGATCAACTACACCTAATACATACATACCAACAAGTCCTATAATACCTGCTAATAAACAATAATAAATTGTAGGAATAATTGTTCTTCTTAGTGTTTGTCCTTCTTGATCAAGAAGTCCAACAGTTGCACTTGCTGCAACAACATTATGAATTGCAATCATATTACCAGCTGCTGCTCCTACAGCTTGAAGTGCAACCATAAACGCAGTTGATACTCCTAAAGCATCTGCTACACCAAACTGATATTGTGCTAACATCATATTTGAAACAGTATTACTTCCTGCAATAAATGCACCTAAAGCACCTACCATTGGAGCGAATAATGGATAAATATCTCCAACTGATGCAGCCACAAAATTAGCCATTGCTACAGGCATTGAATCAAAACCAGAATCATTTACACCTGAATTGATTAAAACTCTAACTAAAGGGATTGTAAATACAAGAACAAATCCAGCACCTAACATAATTTTAGAAGACTCACCAATAGCTTCTTTCATTTCTTTAAATTCCATTTTATGTAAGAAATAAGTAACTAATACCACAAATACTAAAATACCACCAGGTAAGTAAAGTGGCGTAATAGAGTAAGCTAAGTTTTCACCTAAAATATCTTTAAATGGAATAACCCAAGATTTAACAAAAGCTTTTGCTTCATCACTAACTCTTGTGATTACTAAAATTACAGCAACTAATACGTATGGAATCCAAGCTTTTGTTAAAGACATTGGAACTTTTGCACTCATTGCATCTAATTTAATCTCTAATTTTGAAACCCATGATGTAGGCCATTTCTCTTTAGGAGCAAAATCCCAAGTTTTCTTAGGAACTAAGAAACCTTTTTTAGCTGCAAACATAACTATTGGAAGTCCAACTAATGCACCTATTAATGATGGGAATTCCGCACCTAAGAAAATTCCTGTTAAAGCATAAGGAATAGTAAATGCAAGTCCAGCAAAAATAGCAAATGGTAAAATACTTAAACCTTCACTCCATGATTTATTTTCACCAAAAAATCTTGTTAGCATTACTGTCATAAATAAAGGTATTAAAGTACCAACTATTGCATGAGTGATAGCAACTTGAGAAGTAATAATTTGTAAATAAGCATCCCAAGATGAACCTAAAGTTTCTAAAGTTAGCCCTATTCCTTGAGCATCTAAACCTTTATTTACCCCTATTAAAATAGGCGTTCCAACTGCACCAAAAGATACAGGTGTACTTTGAATCATCATACCAACCATTACAGCAGCCATAGCAGGGAAACCAATCGCAACTAAAAGTGGTGCAGCAATAGCAGCAGGTGTACCAAATCCAGAAGCACCTTCAATGAATGAGCCAAATAACCAAGCAATAATAATCACTTGAAGTCTTCTATCTGGACTAATATTGTTGAAACCTTGTCTAATTACAGCAATCGCACCTGAATGTTTTAGTGTATTTAAAAGTAAAATCGCACCAAAAATAATCCATAAAACAGCAACTGTTATAAGTAGACCTTGAATAGTTGAAGCCATAACTCTATTGAAAGAAACTTCCCACACAACAAATGCAACACCAACTGTTGCAATATAAACTAAAGGCATTGCTTTTTTAGCAGAAACCCTTAAACCTACTAGTAAAATACCAGCTAAAAATATAGGTAATGCAGCAAAAAATGCTTGTAAACCAATACTCATGTATTCCTCCTTGTTTTAACTCAAAAAGAATATTCCTAGCATGTGATATTTTTATGATAATTTTTGCATAGCATTTAAATAGCAATATTTTTAAAGTTTTAATGATTACTTTTGTAACACATTTAATAAATATAATTAATTTTAATATAAGAAATACCTTTAATTTACTTATTTTAAAAAGAATACTATAATACATATTTATTTTAAAGGATTTAGATTTTTATGAACAATACAGCTATTTATATATTTAACAGACTAGTAAGACTTTCAATAATATTTTTTATTTTATATTTAATATTTACAAACTTTGGAACATTTTTGATGATAATTGGTATTATCTTTATTATAGGATTTATAATTATCTATAATTTAAAAAAGAAAATACGTTCAAATAGTTTTCACTTCAAGTTTAATGGTCAAGAATTTTCTCAAGGAGGAAATCCAAACTTTAACTTTAATGATTTTAAAAATTTCAATGCCAATGATTTCCAGAATTTTGCAAACCAGCCAAGATATAATGAAATACAACAAGCAAAAGACTTTTTTGGTTTCACAAGTGAGCCTACAAAAGAAGAGGTAAAAAAAAGATACAAAGAATTAGCAAGAAAATATCATCCTGATATAAATGGTGGAGATGATACAAAAATGAAAGAGTTAAATCACTACAGAGATATTTTAATAAAAACAATTGGATAAAACAAATGTTTTTTCAAAATCTACAAAAAATATTTTTATTTATAACTATTAGTGCAGCTGCACTATTAGTTTTTATTTGGTATAAAGATTATACTTTTTTTGAAAACCCCTTAGATAAAAGATATATACAACAAATAAAAATAAAACAAAAAGAACTTAAATATTTAGCAAAAATTAATTTTAATGTGATAAAAGACTTTCCAGTTATAGTATCAAGTGATATGAATGATAATAGATTTGGTATGGCAGTATATGAAAAAAATGGCAGTATAAAAATATATTTAAACAAAAAAAGATTTAAAGAAAGTTCTAATTATATGATAAATGATGTTTTACCACATGAGTATGCTCATGCTATTATGTTTTTTTTAGGTGACTTTTCAAAAGAAAATTCAGGACATACAAAAAAATGGCAACTAATTTGTAAAAAAATAAATGGACTTAGATGTGAAAGATTTGTTAATCACAATGATATTTTGATTGAAAAAACAAGTATCTTTAATAACTAAGGCTCACAAAAAATACACTTTTTAGATATACGATACATGTTAAAGGAAGAAAATGAAATTTTTATTACCAGTTCTACTACTAGCAAACTTTGCTTTTGCTAACTACTCTATAAAATTTAAAGGAATTACTTTAGGCGAAATAGAAAACTTTGGCTCATTAAAAGAGAACTATTTAGAAGCAAAAGTAACAAATTCAATAGCAAGATTTTTACTTGGAAAAGACAAGTTTGTTTTTTATAACGAAGATTTTAATGGTATAAAAAATAAAGAAACTACAAAATATAAAAAAGATAAATACGCAATTATATATATTTTAAAAAAAGCTATGGCAAATGATGTGAAAACTGAAAAATTAGAAGTAAAAAAAGATAAGTTTATTACAGTAAGTTTTGATAAAAACTACAAATTTGTTTATAATTCTAAAGGAAGAATTAAAAGTAAAGGTTATTTAGAAATGAAAGATAATAGCTTATTTAAACTAGTAGAAAACATAAATGATATTGAAATTTCAAAAATTCAGTAACTTTTTATCATATACCCTTGACAATTATTAAAAAACATAGTATTATTCCCGCCTTATTAATCGTCGGGGCGTAGCGCAGTCTGGTTAGCGCACCTGGTTTGGGACCAGGGGGCCGGAGGTTCGAATCCTCTCGCCCCGACCATTTACGTACACAAATATAAAATCACAAAAAACATTACAAACTAACACTTTTTTCAAATTAAAACAAAATTTATTATGCTACAATGTTGGAAATTAATTGAGGATACTTTATGACATATTTAGTAGTTGATGATTCTAAACTAGCAAGAAAAATGACAATTAAGAATTTAAAAGAGATAATAAGTGATGACTCAAATATTGTAGAAGCTACAAATGGCCAAGAAGCTATTGAGCTTTACAAGGAGCACAATCCTTCTATTTGTTTTATGGACTTAACAATGCCAGTAGTTGATGGATTTGAAGCAACTAAACAAATTAGCGAATTTGATAAAGATTCTAAAATCATTATAGTAAGTGCTGACATTCAAGAACAAGCTATGCAAAAAGCTAAAGATAATGGTGCTTTAGGTTTTATAAAAAAACCTATAAACTTAGAAAATTTAAAAAAGATGCTTGAAAAACTTGGATTAATCTAATGGGCAAAAATCTTATTGATTTAAATGAAGAGGAAAGAGACTGCTTACAAGAATTAATGAATATTGCTTATGGTGAAGCAACTGCTGCCATATCTAAAATCATTGATAAGTTTGCAACTTTAAATATTCCAATAATTAATACAGTAACTTCAGAAGGTTTACTTAAACACTTAAATGAAAAAATTGTAGAAAATGGAACTTACTTTATAGCTAATCAACTTATCCATGGAAATATTTCAGGAGAGAATCTTTTTATAATTGATGAAAAATCTAGCTATAACCTTACAAAAGAGTTTGGTTTAGAAGATGATGAAATTGATGATGATGAAATAAAAGATGTTGTTTTAGAAGTTACAAATATCATTTCATCTGTAACATCAGGAAAATTAGCTTCTTTAATTGATGCGAATATTTCATTTTCAGCTCCAAATATAAAAAGAGTTTCAAACATAAAAGACTTCAATGATGGCTTTGACAAAAGTTATGAGAATATCATTATAATCTCTACAGAGCTTAATTTTGAAGATGAACATATAAAAGGTGAATTAATTATACTTTCGAAAAATGAATCATCTGAATATTTAAGAGAATCAATCTCTCAGTTTTTAGAGGATTTATAAATATAAATGATTGATATAAACAATGATGTAATATTTAATAGTGTTGATAATGGAATTATAATACTTGATAAAGAACTAAATATCTTAGCTTGGAATAGATGGCTTGAAATACTTACATACAAAAAAGAAGAAGATGTTGTAAATAAAAATATTTGTGAACTATATAACTACATAAATGAAAAAAAGTTAAAAAGAAAAGTAAAATCTGTTTTAGTTACAAACAACCCTTCTTTTTATAATGTGAATCCAAATAGATATCTAATAAAAATTCCAGTAGAGTCTATTACTAATAGTATATATAAATATATGCAACAAAATATTACTATTGTACCTTATGATAAAAATAAAGAGCTTGTTTGTTTATTTATATACAATACAACAAATCTTTGTGAAACAAATCATAAACTAGAACTTCTAAATGAAGAACTTGTAGAAATGATTCATAGAGATCCATTAACAAAACTTTCAAATAGAAGATACTTCTCAATGCAATCAAAAAAGATAAAATCTTACAGCAAAAGAAATAATGTAAGTCTTTCGCTTATTGTCTTAGATATAGATAAATTTAAAAACATAAATGATAGCTATGGACACCTTGTGGGAGATGAAGTAATTATTCATATTGCAAGAGCTTTAGAAAAAAACTTAAGAGATAGTGATATTATTTCAAGGTTTGGAGGAGAAGAATTTGTTGTACTTCTTCAAGATTGTAATATAGAAGATGCTTATGCAGTTGCTCAAAAAATTAGAGAATATATACAAAATACTGAAGTTAAAATAGATGAAGATACTAAAATAAAATATACTGTTAGTTTAGGTGTTGCTGAGTTTAATGAGCAAAAGGACAATGATAATTTAGAGCAAACTTTTGCAAGAGCTGATGAAGCTTTATATGAAGCAAAAACTAGTGGAAGAAACAAAGTTATAAAAGCTAAATAGTTTTTTCATAATTGCCAAAAAATTTTACTATATAACAAGCTGTAATCCCAACTAGAAAAATGCATGCAAATGTGATATATATAATTTCCATAATTTCTCCTTTTAGTGGATTATATACTATTATTATAACAACTTAGTTACAATCTATTATCTAAAAGTTGTATATTTTATATCCCAAAATAGCAAATAATAAAATTATTTTATGATACAACATCTATATAAGTATTATAGGTAGTAGTATGAAAAACAAAAACTTCATTATTTATTTTATAGTCACTTTAATTTTTATATTTACAGTAATCATTGTAAACTATATTAATCAAACAAAAGTAAGTTATATTAAAGTATCTCAAAAAATACTTTTTCAAGAAGCATCAAGTCTTTTTAATAATATTGTAAATACTAGACTTTGGTCATCAAATAGGAGATGAAGTATTGATGTATGTTTCAAGTTCACTTAAAAGTAGAATTAGAAAGTCAGATATTCTAGCACGTACAGGTGGGGAAAAATTTATGATTATTTTAAATAATACAGATATACAAGGAGCATCAAATCTATCTGAAAATATTAGAAACTTTTTTAGTGAAAATAACTTTAAAAATAAAAAGCTTGATATACCAGTAACTATTAGTATAGGAATATCCCAAATTAAAAATATTGATGAAAACTTAGACACTATTATTGCAAGAGCAGATAAAGCATTATACAAATCAAAAGAGCTTGGAAGAAACCAAGTTAATGTGAATTTATAAAAAACACATACAAAACAACAGTAATTTGCGTTAAAATATGTTATTAAAATAAAGGAACATATTATGATATTAAAATTAACTGTAATACTTTCATTGTTAATTGGAACTTTATTTGCTAAGGAGAATAGTATGAGTATTTATGATTTTAAAGTAAAAGATATAGAGGGAAAAGAGATTTCCATGTCAAAATATAAAGACAAAGTTCTTCTAATAGTAAATGTAGCTAGCAAATGTGGTTTTACTTCTCAATATGAAGGCTTAGAAAAGCTTCATGCTAAATATAAAGATGAAAATTTTATGGTTTTAGGTTTTCCTTCAAACCAGTTTGCAAACCAAGAACCAGGAACAAATGAAGAGATAAAAGAGTTTTGTACCCTAACATTTGGTGTAAAATTTGATATGTTTTCTAAGATTGATGTAAATGGTGATAATGAACACCCTTTATATACTCACCTGAAAAAAGAAGCGGCAGGAGTATTTGGAACTGAAAGCATAAAATGGAACTTTACAAAGTTTCTTATTGATAAAAAAGGAAATGTTGTTGAAAGATATGGTTCAACTACAAAACCTTTAGACATAGAACCAAAAATAAAAGAGCTTTTAAATAAATAGTTTTTTTTAGAACATTTTAGATATATTTCCTTTTTTATAAAAAGGATTTATTATCGAAGATTTTATTACCCCTGTAATTGATTATTTAAAAATTATGTCAAATTGGGAAGCAATAGCTATGAGTTTATCTATTGCTTACCTACTTCTTGCTATCAAACAAAATTTATGGTGTTGGGTAGCTGCATTTTTTTCAACCCTTATTTATGCAATAATATTTTTTGATGTAGCACTTCTAATGGATAGTGCTTTAAATGTATACTATTTAGTTATGGCACTTTATGGTTGGTATTCTTGGAGATATGGAAATAAACTACAAGAAAAAGAATTAGAAGTTACTAGCTATGGAATAAAGAAAAACATACAAATAATTATAGCTTTAAGTATCATATCTTCAATACTTGGCTTTATCATGGCAACTTATACCCATGCTGATTTTGCTTATATTGATTCTTTTACTACTGTATTTGCAATATTTTCTACATACATGCTAGCAAAAAAAGTACTAGAAAACTGGATTTATTGGATAGTAATAGATACTATTTCTATTTATATTTATATTCAAAAAGATTTAAAGCTAACTGCTATTTTATTTGCAATTTATACAGTTCTTGCATTTGTAGCATACTTAAAATGGAAAAAAGATTATGAAGATCAAAAAGCTTAAAGAGTATAGACTTTTTAAAAGTGAAGAGCTTTTAAGTGTAAAGCTTCTAGAAAACCAAGGCGTATGCAATACCATATACAAACTAGAAAGTAGCAAAAAAACTTATAGTATAAGAGTTTTTAAACACACCCATAAAGAAAAGAAAAAAAGAGAAACTGAGTTTAAAATACAAAATAAAGCTTACAAAAGAAATATAGGTGCGAAAGCCTATATCTTAGATAAAAAAAACTCATTAATGATCTGTGATTTTATAAAAGGTGAGCACAAAGAAAAACTTAAAAAAGCTCATTTAAAAGCAGTTATAAGAACTCTTAAAAAGCTTCATACTATAAAAATAAAACAAAAGCCTTATGATTTAAAAAAAGATTTTAAGAACTATAAAAAACTCTTAAAAGATAAAAAAACAAAAACTCTTGTTAGTCAATCTTTAAAACAACTATATACTTTAAAAAAGTATAAAAAAGATTTAGTTTTATGTCACCATGATTTAAACCTAAAAAATATACTTTTTCATAGAAATAAAGCTTTTTTAATTGATTGGGAATTTGCTTGTGTTAATGACAGATTTTTTGATTTAGCAGCTTTGTGTATAGAATATAAGCTAAACAAAAAACAAGAAAAGTATTTATTAAAAGAGTATTTTAAAAACGTAAAAAAGGAGCACAAAGAAAAACTAAAAGCTTATAAAAAGATATGCACTAATCTTTGGATTTTATGGTTTAAAGCTTTAGAAAAGTGATAACTGCCCAGTAGGTTCAAACTCTTTTTTTTCTACTTTTTGAATACATGAAGGTTTGTCAAATAGAACTTTATTAACATCACTTGATACTTCATAAAGGTCTAGTTTTTCTGACTCATAGATTTTAAAAAGAGAATTTACTTCTTTTAAGTCATCACTTTTAAGCCAAGTTGAAAACTCTTTTTTCTCTAAAATCACTGGCATTCGATGATGAATTTTTCCTAATTTATCATTTGCATCACAAGTTATTAAAGCTACTGTTACAATATTCATATTTAACTGCTCTTCAAAGTACTCATCCCAAATACCAGCAACACCTAAATAGTCATGTTTCATGTCTTTTACAAAAAAAGGTGTTTTCTCTTTATCTTCTATTTGCCATTCATAAAAACCATTTATAGGAATAATACATCTTTTAAATCTAAAAGCTTCTCTAAAAGTCTTTTTTTCATAAATACTCTCACTTCTTGCATTTATGTTCATAGAAGATTTTGAACTTGCCCAAGAAGGTAAAAAACCAAAATGAGTATATAAATAGTTACCATTATTTAAAAGTGCAGGAATAGGTGTAGTTGGTGGGATATTGTATCTTTTTTGTAAAACTCCTACCATATCATTTTTTATCAAATATTTTGAGTCTTCTTTAAAAGAGTTATCATCAAATACAGCTAATCTTCCTGGCAAAACTTTTCCTTTTTTTAATGAAATACTAATAATATTTAACTGTAAAGTGCCTTATTAGAAAATTTTAAATTTTATTTCAAGATATTAGAATATACTTTAAAGTAAAATAATTTTTTTCGAGGCAGAAAATGAATAAAATACTATGCTTTATAAGTCTTATAGCCCTACTTTTCTTAAATACACTAAATGCCAAAACTACAGAGTATTCAAAAAGCTATAAAAATGAAGTTTTAGTTGGCTTTTATGGAAGACCAAATAGTAAATCTTTAGGTATTTTAGGAGAAAATAATATTGATGAACTTGTTATTAAAATGAGAGAGAAACAAAAATACTATAAAAAAGATTTAGAGTCTTTTAATAAAAATATTAAAGTAAAGATGGCATTTCATATTATTCACTCCCTTGCAACAAAAGACCCAGGTAGAAGAAATGATTACCTTTTAGGAATGAGTGAAAAAACAGTATTAAAATATATAAAAAGAGCCCGAAAAGAAAACTTTGCTGTAATTTTAGATGTTCAATTATCAGTAAAAACACCAAAAGAAGCAGTAGAACCACTTCTTAAATATCTAAAGTATGAAAATGTACACTTAGCTATTGATCCAGAATTTAGAATCCCAACACATAGAAGATACCCACCAGGAAAATATGTAGGCCATGTAAAAGCTAAAGAGTTAAATGAACTTCAAGAGTATGTAAGTTCATACCTAAAAGAAAATGATATTAAAACTGCTAAAAAAATCATAGTTCATATGTTCCATAAAAGAATGTTAAGACAAAAAGATGATATAAAAAACTATAAAAACATAAAACTAATTTATAATATAGATGGACATGGACAAGCAGGAGTAAAAGTTAAAATCTACAATGCCTTATATGCAAGAGAACAAACAAACAGAGCTATAGGTGGATTTAAAATCTTTTATAACAATGATATAAAACCATTAATGACACCAAAAAAAATACTTGGTTTTGAAAATGTTGGTAGTCAAAAAATAGAAGAGCAACCCTACTATATAAATTATCATTAATTATAATTTTATATAATAAATAAACTAAACTTAGGAGATATAATGGCAAAAATCATAGTACCTATTTCAAATGGATTTGAAGAGATTGAAGCTGTATCAATTATCGATATATGTAGAAGAGCTGGTATTGAAGTATGCGTAGCTGGTGTTGAATCTTTACAGACACAAGGAGCAAACAGTATAAAAATTATAGCTGATTGTATGATTGAAGATATTAACTCTGATGAGTTTGATATGATTGTACTTCCTGGTGGACTACCAAATGCTTTTACACTTGCTGAAAATGAAAAAGTACAAGAACTTTTAAAAACTATGAAAAATAGTGATAAATATATAGCAGCAATCTGTGCAGCACCCTATGCACTTCATAAAGCTAATGTTTTAAACACAAATTATACTTGTTATCCCTCTTTTGAGCAAAAAATAAGAGATAAAGGATATAGTTCAACGCAAGATGTTGTAGAAGATGGTAAAGTTATAACTTCAAGAGGACCAGGAACTGCTACAACTTTTGCTCTACAATTAGTAAAAACTCTTTGTGGAAATGAAACCTACCAAAGTGTAAAAAATGGACTTTTAGCTAAATAATTAGCTAAAGGTTTATTTAAACAAAATTTAACCAAACTTATAATTCTTGTAAAGCATTTTTTGGATATTATTTCAAAATGCAATTAGAAGAGAAACTTAAACAACTACCAAATGATGCTGGGGTATATCAATACTTTGATAAAGATGGTCATTTACTTTATATAGGAAAAGCAAAAGTACTTAAAAATAGAGTTCGATCATACTTCAAATTTACTCCAAAACTTCTTCCATCTGATAAACTAGGTCCTAGAATTTATAAAATGATTACAGAAGTTGTATCTTTAGAATGGATAGTTGTTCCAAATGAGCATGATGCTTTGATTTTGGAAAACTCTTTAATAAAACAGTTAAAACCTAAATACAATATTCTTCTTAGAGATGACAAAACATATCCTTATATTATGGTTGATTATAATGAGCTTTTTCCTAGACTTGAAATAACAAGAAAAGTATATAAAGGCAAAAATATTAAATATTTTGGACCTTACTCAATAGGGGCAAAAGATATGCTTGATTCTATTTATGAGATAGTTCCTCTTGTACAAAAAAAATCATGTGTAAAAGGAAAAGAAGCTTGTCTTTTCCATCAAATCAAAAAGTGTCATGCTCCTTGTGAAGGTAAAATTTCAACTGCTGATTATGGAAAAATAGTGGAAGAAGCACTTAATTTTATATACAATAAAACAAAGCTAATTTCAAAGCTAGAAGAAAAAATGATGCAATACTCAGAAGAGTTTAGGTTTGAAGAAGCAATGAAACTTCGAGATAGAATAAAAACAATAGAAAAATCTCAAATCAAATCAGGTATGGATTTAGCTACAAATGAAGATTTAGACTTATTTGCTATAAAAGCAGGAACTAAAAAAGCTGTGATTGTAAGAATGTTTATAAGAGATGGTAAACTAACTTCTTCTTCCCACGATTTTGTAAAACTTGACTTCTTAGAAAACAATACAAACATAGATTTAAATGAAGCCTATAAAAGAGCTATTATTAACTACTATGACAATGAAATACCACTTTTACCAAAAGAAGTATTAACAGCTCAAGAAGTTGAAGATAAAGAAGAGCTAGAAGGGTTCTTAAAAAACAGATTTGAAAGAAACATAAGCATAATTACACCTCAAAGAGGAAAGAAAAAAACTCTTTTAGAAATCGCCTTAAGCAACTGTGATGAGCTTCTTAGAATTGTTTCAAGTAGAAATCAAACTACGATTTATGATGAATTGAAAAACCTATTTAACCTATCTTTATTACCTTATAGAGTTGAGTCTTTTGATAATTCACATATGATGGGTCAAGCAACAGTTGGAGCTATGGTTGTTTGGAATGAAGAGTTAAACTCTTTTGATAGAAAAGCTTTTAGACACTATAACTTAGAATCAAAAGATGAATACTCTCAAATGAGAGAAATGCTAATGAGAAGAGTTGATAGTTTTGAGAAAAACCCTGCTCCTGATTTATGGGTTATTGATGGAGGTGAGACTCTACTTAAACTTGCTTTTGATATAGTTCAATCTGTTGGTGTAAACCTTGACATTATAGCTATTGCAAAAGAAAAAGTAGATGCAAAAGCCCATAGAGCTAAAGGTGCAGCTAAAGATATAGTTCATTATAAACATAAAGATGGATCTATTAGAAATATAAAACTAAAAACAAGTGACCAAAGACTTCAATTTGTTCAAAGACAAAGGGATGAAGCCCATAGATTTGTAATCAACTTTCACAAAAAACAAAAAAGAAAAGAAGATAAACAGATTTCATTACTTCAAATAAAAGGTATTGGTGAAGCAAAAGTTAAAAAACTTCTTTTATACTTTGGAGAGTTTGAAAAAATTAAAAATGCATCAGTTGAAGAATTAAAAGAAGTTATAAATGAAAAAGATGCAAACCTAATATATAATTATTTTAAAGAAAACGGGGAATAATAGTTTGGCAAAAATCCTATTAAGTAAAGAAAACTTATTTCATAACCTAGAAATAATCAAAAAGTATGCAGGAAGTAAAGAAAAAGTAGCCGTTGTACTAAAAGACAATGCTTATGGTCATGGATTAGTTGAGATAGCCACTATGGCAAGTGAATTTGGTATAAAAAAAGCAGTGGTTAGAACCTATGAAGAAGCTATTAAAATAGAAAAATTATTTGACTATATATTAATCCTAGCTGAAACAAATTTTCCTACTTATTCACAGACTTTTCACATAGCCTTAAACTCCATAGAAAATATTAGCAATTTGCCAGAAAATGCTAATGTTCATATAAAAGTTGATACGGGAATGCATAGAAATGGAATTTCAATAAATGAACTAGAAGAATGTATTGAAGGCTTATGTAAGAAAAATGTAAACATTACTGGAGTATTTACTCATCATAGAAGTGCAGATGAATTATCAACAGAGTTTTATTGGCAAAATGAGAATTTTAAGGAGGTTAAAAGAATAGTTGTGAATTTATGTGAAAAACTTTCACTACCACTTCCAAAGTTCCATTCTTGTAACTCTTCTGCTTTATTTAGACATAACCACTTTGATGAAGATTTTGCTAGAGTTGGAATAGCCACTTATGGTTATATTGAAAATAAAAAACCTTTAAAGGTACCAGCTTTAAAACCTGTTTTATCACTTTGGGCTAAAAAAATTGCTACTAGAAAAATAACTAAAGGTCAAACTATTGGATATGGTGGAACATATAAAGCAAAAGAAGACATGATAGCTTCAACATATGACTTAGGTTATGGCGATGGATTTTTAAGAATAAATGAAAGAACTGAATACTTTACACCTAAAGGTTATAGAATTTTAGGAAGAGTATCTATGGATAACTTATCATTAAACTGTGATGAAAAAGAAGTATGTATTTTTGATGATGCAAAGGATTTAGCAAAGATTCATGATACTATTACTTATGAAATCATAACAACACTTAACACACAAATACCAAGGCAAATAGTATGAAAAAAACTGTTGTTGCCTTGAGTATTTTATCAAACTTACTATTTGCAACAACAAACTACTATGATGAAGCCTTAAAATACATAAAAAATAAAGATATTGATAAAGCATATACTTTACTTTTACTTTCAAAAGAGAACAAAAACTTAGATGCCTATTATACTTTAGGGAAAATATATCTATCTAAAAAAACTAAATACTATGATAAGATAAAAGCATACAATAGCTTTGTATACGCAGCAAATAAAGGTCATGCAAAATCACAACTAATTGCAGGTAGGCTTTTTTTACAAGGAATAACAACACCTAAAGACTATGATAAAGCTTTATACTATTTCAAAGAAGCCTCAAAACAAAAAGAGTATAAAGCAAATTGCTATATTTCTTATATGTATGCAAGTGGGAAAGGTGCCTTTCCAAACTTTGGAAGAGCCCATGTCTTTGCTAAAAAGCAGTATGAAAAAGGTGATAAACTATGTAAAAAAGTTTGGAGGGATTATAATTTAGCTAAATACCCAAAAGACAAAGGTTGGCAAATTGGAGATTATAATAAACCCGTAGAGTAGATAACTATTTAAAAACTTATATCTTTTAAAACATACTCTACTTCATTTTCTTCTAAATAATCTATAAAAAGTTGAAAGTTTTCATCAACCTCAGCACTTTCATATCCTGCAAGAAAAATTACTACTTTTCTTTTTTCATCTATTATTTTAGGTAATGATGCAAAATCTAAATGACTTGGCATTTTTTTCATAATATCAATTAAATCATTTTCACCGCAAGATGCAGTTAAAACTCTTTTATATTTAGCAGTACTTTTAGGATACAACTTATCTAATGCTTCTATTACCATACTTTGACTCATTGAAGGAAATCCTGGTGTAAAGAAGAATCTATCTTCTAAATAAAACCCTGGTATGTCATTTACTACATTTTGAAGTAATTTTGCATTTATAGGAAGATATGCCATATTTATTCTATGAGGATATGCTTCTTCTTTAAATCTATTCTCTATTTTTCTTTTTGACTCTTTATGAAATTCCATCTTTGAATCAGTAAAAGCTTTTGCAGCTGTTTGTCTTGTATAATCATCCGGAGTTGAACCAATACCACCAAAACAAAACATAACAGAGTTTTTATCAGCTTTTATAAGATTAAAGATATTTAGCATTAGCTCTGTGTCATCTTCTATTACAAAAGAGGCTTTATGTTCCCAACCTCTTCTTAATAGTTGTTCATTCAAAAAGGAAAAATGGGCATCTTTTCGTCGCCCATTTAATAGCTCAGTTCCAATAATAACTGAGTAGAAATTAACTTTTTTTACCATTAGATTTTAGATTCAATAAACTCATTCATTTCACTTACAATCTGCTCAATAGTTCCTTCACCTGAAATTACCTTATGTAAGTTTTTCTCTTGATAAAACTCTTGAATCTCTTTTAATGGCTCAGTATAAACTCTCATTCTATTTAAAAATACTTCTTCATTATCATCAGCTCTTACAACCTCATCAACTGCAGCTCTTCCTAAAACTCTTTTAAAAGCAGTATCTTTTGATACTTCAACTTCAATAACACTTGATAATTCAACTTCTTTTTCATTCTCTAAGTATTTATCAAGTTCAGTCATTTGCTCATTTGATCTTGGATAACCATCAATTATTACTACTTTTGTTGGAGCATTTTTAATAGCATCTACTATAGTTTCAATTGCAATATCAATAGGAACAATAAGACCTTTTGAAATAAAAGAGTCTATTAATTGTCCTCTGTCACTACCACTTGCAACCTCAGCTCTAAACATACCACCAGCAGAATAGTGTGTAATATCTTCATGTTTTTGTGCGATTAGTTCAGCATCAGTAGTTTTTCCAGAACCTGGAGCTCCAATGATTAAAAATAGTTTTTTCATATATAGATTTTCCTTGAGTATATTTAAGTTTTTAATAATGAGATTTTATCGAAAATGTTATTAAATCAAAGGTAAAGAATACCTTGATTTAAAAAGAGTTACCCTTGCATTCCTGCACCGAATTCTCTTTTCTTTGTTCCACCATAGTGGTTAAATTTATGTTTTTTAATAACAATCTCTTTTTGCTTCTCTTTTCTTCTTGGATCTTTTTCTACGAAGATTTTTTTCTTTGTAAATGGATCAAGACCTGTATAATACATTACAGCAGAATAAGTACCTGGTGTTGGGGTAAATACTTGTGCTTGTTCTGGATTCATCTTAAGTTCATTTGTAGTGAAATCCTTAAGCTCTTTCATATGCTTCTCTTCACACCCAGGATGAGCTGCAATTAAATAGTATGTTAGGAACTGTTTTTTACCTGATTCTTTATTTAATCTATCATACATCTTTTTAAAATCAATAAGTGTTTGTTTTCCAGGTTTTCCCATATGATGAAGCACTTCATCACTAGTATGTTCAGGTGCAACTTTCATTTGACCTGAAATATGATGGTCAACCATCTCTTTTAAATACTCATACCCATGTTTTTTATCAGCAGTAATTAAATCATATCTAACACCAGAAGCTACAAAGGCTTTTTTAATTCCTGGAATTTCTCTAATATCTTTTAAAAGTTGTATGTTTCTACTATGGTCAACTTTCATTGTTCTACAAAGTCTTGTTGCATCTACACATCTTTTATTATCCACACAAGTTCCAAGTTTCATTTTCTTTTTACACTCATAACCGTACATATTAGCAGTTGGACCACCAACATCAGAGATAATTCCTTTAAAGTCTTTCATTTTAGTAAAAGATTTTGCTTCTTCTAAGATGTTTTTTTCACTTCTTGTTCTAATAGTTCTACCTTGGTGAGCAGCAATAGCACAGAAGTTACACTCTCCCCAACATCCATGGTGAGTCATAATTGAAAACTTGATAGTCTCTAAACACTTAACTTTTCCATCTTTTTTATGATAGGGATGGGCATCTCTTTGATATGGAAAAGATGCTATTTTATCCATTTCATCTTCATCCATATGGTCACTTGGTGGATTTTGGATTAGATATCGATTATCAACTTTTTGATAAAGCCCTTTTGAGTATATTGGGTCATTATTATCATAAAAATCTCTAAAAAGGTCTATGTATTTTTCTTTATCATCTAAACACTCTTGATGTGATGGTATTTCTTTGAAGTTTTCATCAGTAGGTGCTTCTTTTGAAATATAGCAAAGTCCTCTAATATTTCTTGGATCTCCACCCTGTCTTAAAGTATTTCCTAAATCAATAATAGCTTGTTCACCCATACCATAAATCATATAGTCAGCTTTTGAATCAAAAAGTATTGGCTTTCTAAGCTTATTTGTCCAGTAATCATAGTGAGTTAATCTTCTAAGACTTGCCTCAATTCCTCCAAGAACAACAGGAACTGTATTTTTAAAATGTCTTCTAATTAGATTTGTATATACTAAAGTAGCTCTATCTGGTCTTTTATCGTTTTTTCCACCAGGAGTGTAATCATCTGAATTTCTAAACTTCTTTGTAGCAGTATAGTTTGACACCATAGAGTCAATACTTCCACCACTTACACCCCAAAAAAGTTTTGGTTCACCTAATCTTTTGATATCAACATCAGAATCAACATCAGGTTGCCCTATTATTCCAACTCTTAATCCTATATCTTCTAATATTCTTCCAACAACTGCAATTCCCATGAAAGGAGAGTCTATATAGGCATCTCCTGTTATTAGGACAACGTCTAGTTCATCCCAACCTCTTTGTTTCATTTCCTCTTTAGTTGTTGGTAAAAATTTATTTGGTTTTTTATTATGGCTCATTATATATTCTTTTAAATTTATTTGTATTTATATTTTTCGTATTGTGCCACAATATGTTTTAACATATACTATAAAGCTTCTACCCTACCCTTTGTGTCAGGTTATCATCGATTTTCTTAATATCTAAAATCATTGCTACTTTTGACTCATTATTGTCTGTAATATCAACTAAACTTTGAACTAATGTACCTGAACCTAAAAAGTGGTTTTCTATATGTTGAATTGAACTTCTTTGAACAACACTAATACTTTGTAAAGTAGAAACCATTATTCCAATACAATGTTCTATATTATCTTTGTCATACTCAAATAAAATGATATTATTAAGCTCATCATCTTCAACTTCAACATTTATAAAGTCTCTAATATCTAAAACAGAAATCAACCTATCTTTGTATAAAACCATACCTTTAAAGGGATTGTTTTTATCAATATCAATAGACTCTTCTAACTCATCAATAGAAATTGATTCTAATACATTTTGAGCTTCAACTGCTAAAAACTTGTTTCCAATATTGAATGTTGCAAGTTCAGTACTATCTTTTGTAAACTTTTTCGTTTCATTTTGATCTGTAAATGTATTGTTTTTATTAGATAGTATTTTATTACTATTTTCAATATCACCAATTTTAATAAATACTAAACATAAAACATCATTCTTATAATCATCAACTCTACTTTTATATTCTCTATATCCCATAGAACATCGTGCACCAATAGCATAATAGCAACCATTATATTCAATAATTTCACTATATTTATGACCATTCTCTATTGAAAAGAATTTATCATCAATATCTAAGAAACCATCAACTTCCAAATTACTATTTGTAGAAGAGATTATCTTCTTTGACCTATTGGTAAATACAGCAAAAACTCCACTTTTATTTGAAGGAAGTGTTTCTTCAAGCATTGCATGAAACTGAGGTGTCGAATCAAAAACAATTGCAATACCACCATTTATTTGTTTTTCATTTTTAAAAGACCTAATTGCAGAACAATAAACATATGTTGGTTCATTGTTATAAAGATTTGTTTTTTCAAACTTTGATACTGTATATTTTGAAGTATCACCTAAAGTTAAAGTTTTTCCAACCCACTCTTGAGATAATACCTTTCCTACTAAATACTCATCTTTATCATTTGACACAGCTATTACTTTTCCATCTTTATCAAAAATAAGTAAATTTGTATAAACTGTATATAAGTCATTTATATATTTTAAAATAGATGTAATCTCATCTTTTTTGTGAGCAATTGAGTTCATATCATCTAAAGCTTCTCTAAAATAAGAAGTTAAAGCCCACCATCTACAGTCATTTGCTCTTTCATAAAGGTTTCTATCCATAATATCAATAGCTAAAAAAGATAAAAATTCACTATCTTTTAAAATTGATGTGATAATAGTTTGATTTAAATTCTCTAAAGAAGAGTTTGCTTTAATTCCAGTAATACCAATTTCATTCAGTAGTGACTTTGAAAAACCTCTATTTGATGAATTTAATTTACTTTGAGCAATATTACCATTCCAAATTACACGACTTAAATTATCTTGAATTGTTCTACTTTTATTAAATACATCTTTAAGCTCTTTTGAAAAATGTTCTTCATTATCCATCATAGCTTCAATAATATTATCATCCGTATCAATAGGGTTTAAATCATCACTTAAAAAAGCGTACTCAATAGGTATCATTATATGTCCATACCATTTAAGACCTTTAAAGCCTTGGTAACCATTTGTTTTACAAGTTTTAGCTATATAGTCTCTTCCTGAGAACGTTACAACTTTATAGTCTTCATTTAAAACAATAGGTAATTTAGCTCCTAAAGGAATATATGATCTATCACTTGAAGCTATTACTCTCCCATCTTCATCTAGGATACTTAAAGCCTCTTTATTTCTTGTATCAATTAGGTTTTTAAAAATACCTTTCATTTCATCTGTAAACCTAAAACATAAACATAAAACCCCAAGATTTTCACTATTTGGATTATTTGTTTTTGTAACTTTATATGAGTATACTAATGTCTTTTTATATTGGGGGATAAAATCATGATGCTTATAAGTTTCCACATATTCATCACTTGTATTTAATACTTCTTGGATAAAACTATTATCTATTTTATCGATTTTATTTGTTTCATCTAATCTTGCAATTACTTTTCCATTTGGATTTACAAGTACAATATCAAAATATACAGAGTACTTAGCAACATACTCTTTAAATCTTTTTTGGATTTGTTTTTTTAGTTCTAAACTCTCTTCATTATAATCTGAAACATATGTTTGTATGAAGTTTCTAATATCATCATCTGTAGCTAAAAATCCAATATCTGCAGTTCTTTCAAATAGATTTCTAATAACAACATCAATAGCAACTTGTGATTTAAATTTCATCTCAGCAGTAGCTTTTTTAATAGTTTCTTCACTTAAGTGATTTAATAAAGTAGATGTTAGGTTTAAAAAATTCTCTTTTGTTTTTCCAATGTCAATATTAATATCTCCTAATTGACCTAAAAGAGCAAAAATATCCCAAGAAGAGCTAAGTCTTCCCAACTCTTCTCTATATTTGTCAACATCTTCAATATGCTTAATAATAGGATATAATTCTTTTTTTACATTTATACCTTTGTAATTAATAAACTTTTTTGACATATAAATTCTCCCAATTTGTATGTATAAATTATACATTACAAAGAAGAAATAATTTTTATTAGAGTGTATAGTTTTTATACTCTTGTATAATTTATAATAACTATTTTGATAATTTTTTAGATAGTGTTTCTAGGTTAAAAAAGAATAATTCTTCGAATATATCATGTTCTTTTATAATGATATTCATTTCATCAGCAAGAGACTTAGCATAATTAATATCATTTTTATCTTTTATTAAAATTGCTTTTATTTCATTTAGATTTGCAAACTTTTTAATATCCTCTAATTCATTTGCTTTTATAATCTTTTTTTCTCTTTTATATAAATTAAGAGTAAATCTATTTGCAAAATAATCCCAGTAATCATCAAATACATATATATTGTATATTTCACTTTCATATAAGTTGTTTCTTATATCTAAAAAAAGTTTATCAAGTTTGGCAAGTAGTAATTCATAATTTCTTTTGTAGTGCTCTTGATTTATTGAATCAAGTTCAATTAAATACTCATAAATATTAGTAGCAACATCTCTTAATATCAAAGGATCAGTCCAAATATATGGATTTACTGTTCCATCTTTTAGTTTTAATTTATTTATTCCTACAGATAAGTCATATATTTTTAGTTGAGGATTTATTTCTTTCAATTTTTTAATATAAGATTTTTCAATATTTAATCCAAAATGAAAATAAGCTCTAGTATTAGCTAGTCTAGAAAGATCAGAGTATTTTAAATCAATTTCTTGGTCAGTGTAGTATAAAGTTATCTTCTTAGCTCGAACATAGTTTTGAGCTATTTTCTTTATAAAAAACTCTTCTATTGGCATATAGACAGTTATTTGAAACTTACTAAATGCCAATAAAGGAAGAATTAGTAAAAAAAGAGTTTTTTTCACAATTCTTACCTAATAAAACTTATTGTTCTAATTTTCTAATTCTTAAGCTTAACTCTTTTAATTGCTCAGCATCAACTTCACTTGGAGCTTGAGTTAATAAACATTGAGCTTTTTGAGTTTTAGGGAATGCAATAACATCTCTAATTGAGTCAGTTCCTGCAAGTAACATAATCATTCTATCAAGTCCCATTGCAAAACCACCATGAGATGGTGCACCATATTGAAGTGCATCTAATAAGAATCCAAATTTCTCTTTAGCTTCTTCATCAGAAATTCCCATAAGCTTAAATACTTTAGCTTGAATTTCTTCTTTATGAATTCTGATAGAACCACCACCAAGCTCAGTACCATTTAATACAATGTCATAAGCAATTGATTCAATATCTTCGATATCTTCAATATTATCTAAATCACATTTTTCTAAGTTTGGCATAGTAAATGGATGGTGTAATGCTTTTGTTCTTCCATCTTCAACTTCAAACATTGGGAAATCAACAACCCATACAAACTCATAAACATCAGCAGGAATAATATCCATTTGCTCTGCTAAATAAAGTCTAAATCTTCCCATGTAATCCCATACAGTCTTTTTATCACCTGCACCAAAGAATACAACATCACCAACTTCTAATTCAGTTGTTTTAACAATTGCTTCTAAATCCTCTTCTGAGAAGAACTTAGTTAATGGACCTTTTAATCCATCTTCTTTCATTTGGAAGTAACCTAAACCTTTAGCTCCAAACTTTCTAACGTAATCTTCAAAACCTTTCATTTGTCTTTTAGAGAAAATATTATCTCCATTTGGACATCTTAAAGCTTTGATTCTGTTGTTTTTTGTATCTTTTGCAATTGATGCAAAGATTTCATTTGTAGAGTTAGCAAAAATATCAATAACATCTACCATAGCCATATCAAATCTTAAATCAGGTTTATCTGAACCATATTTTTCCATAGCATCTGCATAAGTAATTCTTGGGAATTTAGTAGGAACTTCTTTACCACAAGCTGTAAATGTATCGTAAATTAATTTTTCAGCTACTTTGATTACATCTTCTTGATCACAGAAACTCATTTCAACATCTATTTGAGTAAATTCAGGCTGTCTATCAGCTCTTAAATCTTCATCTCTAAAACATTTAGCAATTTGGAAATACTTATCGAATCCAGATACCATTAATAATTGTTTAAATAATTGTGGAGATTGAGGTAGTGCATAAAACTCACCTGGGTGAACTCTTGATGGTACAAGATAATCTCTAGCTCCCTCTGGAGTTGATTTTGTTAATATAGGAGTTTCAACATCTAAGAAACCTAATTCATCTAAAGTGTTTCTAACTTGAATAGTTGCTTTTGATCTTAACTTGAAAATGTCATACATTTTATCTGATCTTAACTCTAAGAATCTATTTCTTAATTTAATCTCATCATTAACTTTTTCATCATTTAAATCAAATGGCATTGGTTTAGATCTATTTTCAATTACTAATTCATCTAATACAATTTCGATTTTTCCAGTAATTAAGTTTGGATTTTCTAATCCTTCACCTCTTTGTCTTACAGTACCAGTTGCAATTAAAACAAACTCATCTCTTACAGACTCTGCTACATCTAACTCTTTAGGGTCAGCTACTAGTTGAACTATTCCACCCTTATCTCTTAAATCAATAAATATAATTCCACCGTGGTCTCTTCTACTGTTTACCCATCCAGCAACAGTAACTTTTTCACCGATGATATTTTCAGTTACTTCTGTACAATAATGTGTTCTCAATTCAAACTCCATAAATAATAAATATGCGCGATTTTATCTAACTTTTACTTAATTTCTAAAAAACCAAATCTAGTTGTTTTGTATAGTTTTGGTTCATAAACAACTTTATTATCTTCAATCAATGTATTAATTCCATTTGATTTATTAGATTCAAATAAATAATGAACACCAACTAGTGTTGAATAATCCACCCAATTGTACTCAATATCTCCACCATACATTTTAATTGTATCAATTAACTTGTCATCAACTTTATCAATTGAACTTGCTACAACAAAATTACTTCTATCCTTTTCTTGAGTCAATGCAATAATTTTTGGATTAAAATTTAACTGTGTTGATAAAATAACTTTTGGTGTAGTTTCGTATGCTCTCAATTGAGATAAAACAATAGATGTCTTAACAATTTTAGTATTTAAAAATAGTGTGGAATTATTTAACTTATAATCTTTTACTATAGCTTTAAAATAGTTTCTTTTATTTTTAATTAGTTTTGTTATTATAGTATTAGGAACTTGCTTTTCATATTTTTCTTTTAATTTTTTACCAATATATGATTCTTGATAAAACATAGTATTTTTAGTATTTGAATACTCTAAAAGTTTTTGTATCTGCTTATCATAAGAAATAGCACCATAGATAAAGTTATCATTGTATGTTTCATAGTCTTCTTTATTACTTAAAGGAAGAAAAACACTTAGTGAAGAGCTATCTAAACTATGAAGTGTATTTGCTGCTTTTGGAGTAAATAAAGCAATAACTTTTTCATATCCATCAGTTTTTAAATCTTCAAATGCTTTTGTAATATTCTCTGGTTTTTCATTTTCAGTATCATAAACTTTTATATTATAACTTGCATTCATAAAAGACAAATACCCTAAAATTGTATTTACTGAGCTTTTTGCATAGTTACCTACTACTCTAGAAGCGTAAACAACAGCTATATTAACTGACTTTTGTGAACCCTCTAAGCTAAATTCATTCTCTTCAATACCTAAAGGATCAAACTCTTCTACTTCTTCACCAACACTCTGACCTAATTCAAAATTATTTGTAATAGGCTTACCTAATTGCTCATTTAATTCCTTTTGAGGAATATTAATTTCAACTTCTTGCTTAGGTGTACAACCGATAAAAATAGCTGCTACAAATATAATACTTAATAACTGTTTCAATTTAAAGACTCCAATTGATTTTTGATTTTTAGCATATCAACATATGCATCTTTTTTAGAAGAAGGATTTCTTAATAAAAAGCTAGGATGAAAAGTTGGTATTAACACCATATCTTTATAGTTTATTGTTTGACCTCTTAACATATTTATATTCACATCCTCATTTGTTAAATACTTATAAGCATTTTCTCCTAAAGTGACAATAATTTTTGGTTTAACTAATTCAATTTGTTTAAATAAATAGGATTTACAAAGATTAGCTTCATTACTAAAAGAGGTCGTATTTATAGGCTTACATTTTAAAACATTTGCAATATAAACTTCTTCTCTTTTTATATTTAAAACATTTTCAATCATCTTAGTAAGTAATTCACCTGTTTTACCTACGAATATTTTTCCTGTTTCATCTTCCAAACTTCCAGGAAAGTCTGAGATAAACATGATCTTAGCATTTATATTACCACCAGCAAAAACAGTATTTTTTCTACTTTTTGATAATTCACATAAGTAGCAGTTTTCAACACTATTTTTAAGTAATTCTAAATTATTTGGTAAATTAAAACCATTAATTTCATTTGATATGAAGTTAATTGGTTCATGATAAGAATACCCAATAGATTTTAAAAATTTTAAATGATGTAATAATTTATATTTAGTTGATTTTGTCATACAAAATTGTACAAAAATCTTACTTTGTTAACTATTTGTTCCAATTATTTGTATAAAATCATATTATTACTTGACATTTGTTCCAATATTTTATAAAATAAGCTAAATATTTTTAGGGAAAATAAAAATGACATCACCAAGTCTTAGAAGATTAGAAGAAGATTTAGAAGTAAATAAAACAACCCTGCATAATTGGAAAAAAAATAGACCTAAACTTTATGAATTTATAATTAATTCATATAAAGATAAAGAACTGCTAAAAAAAAACCTTGAGATTCTTATAAAACAAAAAGAAATAATTGAACATGAGATAAGTCTAACCAAGAAAAGAGTATAATATAAATATATAAAACTATGAAGCCATAGCCTTTAGTAAACTTTTTAAAGTGCGCGAAATATTAATTGTTAGGGCTTCATAGTTTTGTATATTTTATGAAACCAAAAAAATATAAATAAGGAAAAATCCTTATTTATATCTGTGAGTAATTCTACCTTTATCTAATGAATAAGGAGTAATTTCTACTTTAACCTTATCACCTGGTAAAATTTTAATGTAGTGCATTCTCATTTTTCCTGAGATATGACATAATACTACATGACCATTGTCTAATTCAACTCTAAACATTGCATTAGGTAAAGCCTCAATAACCTTACCATCAATTACAATTACATCATCTTTTGCCACTTTTTATGTTCTCCCTAGTTTTCAACTGTACTTAAAATAACTGCTTTACCATCAACAACAGCAACTGTATGCTCGTAATGGCTACCTCTTAATCCATCTCTTGATACAACATCCCAATCATTTTCTAAAATAACTGGTTCTCTATCTTTATGACAAATCATAGGTTCTAAACAAAATACCATACCGTTTTTAATTTTTGGTCCAGATTTTGGACTACCATTCTCTAAGTAGTTTGGAATCTCTGGCTCATCATGAGGTTTCTTTCCAATTCCATGACCACAAAATCTTACTAGTGGTTGATAACCTCTAGCAACGATAAATTCTTCAATAGCTTTTGAAAGTTCTTTGAATCTCATACCTTCATGAATAATATCAATAGCATAATATAAAGAGTCTTTTGCACAAGCAATTAATTCTTCATCTTCTTTTGATATTTTTCCAATTGGCATTGTTATCGCAGAATCACCATACCAACCATCAAGTTCTGTTCCAATATCAAGGCCAAGAATATCGCCCTCTTTTAAAACAGTATCATCTGGTATTCCGTGAATTATTACTTCATTTAATGAAGTACATACAGAATTAGGGAAACCATAAAGACCTTTGAAAGATGGTCTTGCCCCTAAGTCTCTTAAAAACTTATCACCCATGGCATCGACTTCTAATAAAGTCATGCCAGGTTTTACGTTTTCTCTAAGATAATTAAGTGTTTTAGCAACAATTTCATTTGCTGCTTTAAGTTTAGCTATTTCGTTAGGTTTTCTAATTGGAATAGCCATTTTTATAGACCTACTGCACTTAAAGTTTGATATTTATTAGTGTACTGTTGTGCTTCAATTTTTCTCATTGTATCAATTGCAACTTGAACAACAATTAATACTGCAACACCACCAAAATAGAATGGTACACCCATTCCTTTAACAATTAGCCAAGGAACAGTTGAGATAGCACCTAAATATAATGCACCCCAGAATGTTAATCTACTTGCAGTCTCATTTAAAAACTCAGCTGTACTTGCTCCTGGTCTTACACCTGGAATAAATCCACCTTGTTTTTTTAAGTTCTCAGAAATGTCTTTTGCATTAAATGTAATTGATGCATAGAAGAATGCAAAGAAAACTACAAATAAGAACATAAATACATTAAATGTATAAGAACTTGGACTTAAATAGTCAGCAATTACTAATAAGTATTCATTTTGTGATCCCTGTAAAACAGTTGCAGGGAACATTAAAATCGCACTTGCAAAAATAGCTGGAATTACACCTGATAAGTTAACCTTAATAGGAATATAATTCATAACTCTTTTGTTTTGATTTTGCATCATTACTTTTCTTGAATATGATACAGGAACTCTTCTCTCACCTAACTCAACATAAATAATAGCTCCAACAGTAGCTAAAATAATTACAATAATTGCAATAACTGTTAAGAAGTTCATTTGTCCATTATTAACTAAGTCAATAGTTCCACCAATTGCACTTGGGATTGCAGATACAATACCAGCGAAGATAATTAATGAAATACCATTACCTATACCTTTTTGTGTGATTTGTTCACCAATCCACATAAGAAGCATAGTACCTGTTAACATAGATACAGAAGACACAAATATAAATGTATTCATATCAATTGAAATCGCACTTTGTCCACTTTGTCCTGTTAAAGAGTTTAATCCCATTGATACACCAATAGATTGAATTAATGTAATAACAATAGTTGTATATCTGATGATTTGCATATATTTTTGCATACCATCTCTCTCTTTTTTCATTTTACCAAGTGCAGGGAAAGTTGCGGCTAATAGTTCCATAATAATAGAAGCCGTGATGTAAGGCATAATTCCTAGTGAGATAATAGACAGTCTTTCAACTGCATTACCACTAAACATATTTACAAGACCTAATGCATTATTTGCATTTGAATCGAAGAATTCTTTAACTACGTCTATATTTACACCAGGTACTGGCACGTATGCCAGTAACCTGTAAAGTAAAATAAAACCTAATGTAATAAGAATCTTATTTATTAGATCTTTACTCATAATTATTTTCCAGTAGTTGTTACGTTTTCGTCTTTAATTTTAGATACTAAATCTTTTGCAGCAGCTCCAATTAATTTAACTTTAACAACTGATTTAGATAATTTGTATACAGATTTGATTGACTCAACTGTAATCTCTTCAAGTTCAGCAACTGCTTTTACTTTATCAACGTTGATAGAGTAAGGCTTAACTGTTCTTGAGAAGAATCCAATCTTAGGAAGTCTTTTTTGCATTGGCATTTGACCACCTTCAAATCCTCTCTTGATCTTGTAACCAGATCTAGATTTTTGACCTTTTTGTCCTCTAGCAGAAGTCTTACCAGTTCCAGAACCTTGACCTCTACCTACTCTTTTTCTGTTTTTTGTACTACCAGGAGCTGGTTGTAAATTTTCTAATGCCATCTTACTATCCTTTGATTCTTGCTAAAGCTTCAACTGTAGCTTGTACAAGGTTATTTGGATTATTTGAACCTAAAGATTTTGCAATAATATCTTTAACTCCAGAAAGTTCAAGAACTGGTCTTGCCGCACCACCTGCGATAAGTCCTGTACCTTCAGATGCTGGTTTTAATAAGATTTTAGATGCGTTATATTTGTGTTCAATATCGTGTGCAATAGTTGTACCATTAATACTAACTTTTACTAAAGATTTAAATGCATCATCTAAAGCTTTTTTAATTGCATCAGGAACCTCTTTAGCTTTTCCTGTACCAAATCCAACTGTTCCGTTTTTATCTCCAACAACAACTAAAGCTGTAAATCTGAATCTTCTACCACCCTTTACAACTTTTGTTACTCTTCCGATTTTAACGATTGCTTCTTGAAAGTCTTCTCTATTTACTGCCATCATTAACCCTTATAATTTAATACCATTTTCTCTTAATGCGTCAGCGAAAGCTGCAACAACACCATGATAAAGGTACCCATTTCTATCAAATACTACTGTTTCAATACCAGCAGACTTTAAGTTTTCAGCGAATTGTGCTGCAACTTTTACTGCATTTTCTTTACTTACTCTAAGTCCCATATTTTGAGAACTAACAGCTGCTAAAGTTACACCTTCAACATCGTTAACCGCTTGAGCGCTTACATATTTGTTAGATTTAAAAATTGTTACTCTTGGCTTTTCAGCTGTACCAAAAATTGATCCTCTAACTCTTCTTTTTCTTCTTGCTCTTAATGCATTTTTCTTTGCTAAATCTTTTGCTCTACTCATTACTCACACCTTACTTAGCAGTTTTTCCGGCTTTTCTAACGATATGCTCGTCAGTATACTTAACACCTTTACCTTTGTACGGTTCTGGTTTTCTGTAGCCTCTAATAATTGCAGCAGCTTGACCAACTTGTTGTTTGTCTGCACCTTTAACGTGAATTAAGTTTTTCTCAACAGTAATTTCTAATCCTTCTGGGATATCATAATTAATTGGGTGAGAGTATCCTAATTGTAACTCTAAAACTTTACCTTTTACAGCAGCTCTATAACCAACACCGTTGATTTCTAAAGATTTTTGGAAACCTTTAGATAAACCATCAACTGCATTGTTAATTAATGCTCTATAAGTTCCCCAGAATGCAGCTGCTTCTTTTGCTTCACCAACTTTACCTAAAATAACTTGGTTATCAGCAATTTCTACAGATACTCTTCCATGAGTTTCAACAGGAATAGTTTTATTCCCTTTTTTAACGTTTACGATAGTACCATCAACTGATACTTCAACCCCTGAAGGGATTGCGATAGGTTTTTTTCCAATTCTAGACATTACACTCTCCTACCATACTGTACACAGTACTTCACCACCAACTTTAGAAGCGTAAGCTTCGTCGTTAGCAATAACACCCTTGTTAGTTGTAACAATGATTGTACCGTATCCATTTTTAAAGTTTTTTAATTCATCAAAATGTTTATAAACTCTTCTTCCAGGTTTAGAAATTCTTTTGATTTCGTTAATTACAGAGTTATCATTATCATCATATTTTAATGTAACCTGAACAGTTTTTTTGTTGTTCTCACCATCAATAACTTTGTAACTTTCAATATACTCTTTTTGTTGTAATACTTCTAAAATACCAACAACAGTGTTCGAATGTAATAATGTTGCAACATCTAATTTTCTCATTGCAGCATTTCTAATTCTAGTTAAAGCATCTGCGATTATATCATTCATCATAGCTTATTTTCTCCCTACCAACTAGCTTTTCTAACACCAGGTAATAAACCTTCGTTAGCCATTTTTCTTAAACAAACTCTACAAAGTCCGAAGTCTCTGTATACTGAGTGTGGTCTACCACACACTGAACATCTTGTATATGCTCTTGAAGAGAACTTAGGAGTTCTCTTTTGCTTAGCAATCATAGATTTCTTTGCCATTACGCTCTTCCTTTAGTAAATGGAATTCCTGCTAACTCTAATAATCTAAATGCTTCAGCATCATTATCAGCACTAGTAGAAATTGAAATATTCATACCGTGAGTTTTGATAATATCATCATAAACTACTTCTGGGAACATTAACTGCTCATCTAAACCGAAGTTGAAGTTTCCTCTTCCATCAAAACCATTTCTGTTTAAACCTTGGAAGTCTTTTACTCTTGGTAATGCAATAGAACATAATTTGTCTAAGAATTCATACATTCTTTCAGCTCTAAGTGTAACTTTAACACCTACAGGATAACCTTCTCTTACTTTAAAACCAGCAACTGATTTTTTAGCGATAACTCTAACTGATTTTTGACCAGCAATTAAAGAGATAGTATCTTCAATGTTTTGCATTAATTTACTATCTTTCATAGCTTCCCCAGCACCAACAGAGATAACTACTTTTTCTAACTTAGCAGTTAACATCTTGTTTTTTGGGAACTCAGCTTCTAATGCTGGTTTAATCTCTGCATTGTATTTTTCTAATAATCTTGCTGCCATTTTACTCACCTTCTACTTTTGCTACATTTGAAATATCAATAGGCATTTCTTTGTTTACAAAACCACCTTCTGGGTTTTTTTCTTGATCAGGCTTAACAGTTTTTTTAGCAACTTTACAATCTTTAACGATTACTTTCATTTCTTTTGGTAATACAGCTAAAACTTCACCAGTTTTACCTTTGTCATCACCAGCGATAATTTTTACAGTATCACCTTTTTTGATTTTTAATTTAATTGCCATATTATAATACCTCCGGTGCAAGTGAAACGATTTTCATGAAACCTGAATATCTAACTTCTCTAGCAACAGGTCCAAAGATTCTTGTACCAATTGGGTCTTTTTTAGCATCTAAAATTACTGCTGCATTGTCGTCAAATCTGATTAATGAACCATTTTCTCTTTGAACTTCTTTATGAGTTCTAACAACTACTGCTTTAACTACTTGACCTTTTTTAACTTTTCCAGTTGGTAAAGCTTTTTTAACAGAAGCAACAATTACATCACCTACAGATGCATATCTTCTCTTAGATCCACCAAGAACTTTGATACACATGATCTCTTTAGCACCTGTGTTATCAGCTACGTTTAATCTTGAAAAACTTTGAATCATTACTTAACTCCTGTAGCAACAATAGTTTTTAATCTGAAAGACTTAGTTTTTGATAAAGGTCTACACTCAACAGCGATAACTTTGTCACCTTCATTTAACTCATTTCTTTCATCATGAATTAAATATTTTTTAAATCTTTTTACAGTCTTGTGATATCTTGGGTGTAAAACGTATCTAGTAACTAAAATAGATGCTGTTTTATCTCCAGATTTTTTTACCACTACACCTTGAATCTCTCTTTTATGTGTCATACTTTGGATCCTTAGTTAGCTTTTGCTGCAGTAATTGCTGTTTGAATTTTTGCGATATCTTTCTTCGCTACTCTTAATTCAGATGTATTTGTTAACTGCATAGTTTTTAGCTTAGCTTTTAATTCAAAAAGAAGCACCTTTTTCTCTTTTAATAACTCTTGAAGCTCGTTTAGGCTTTTGTCTTTTAAATCAGTATAGTTCATTTTCGCTATCTCTTGTTACAATTTTAGTTTTAAATGGTAATTTATGTTGTGCTAAAGTTAAAGCTTCTCTTGCTAACTCATCACTAACACCTGCCATTTCAAAACAAATTCTTCCAGGCTTAATGTTCATAACCCATTTATCAACAGCACCTTTACCTTTACCCATTCTTGTTTCTAATGGCTTAGCAGTAAGTGGCTTATCTGGGAATACAGTAATCCAAACTTTCGCTTGTCTCTTAACTTTTCTAGTCATTGCAACCCTAGAAGCTTCGATTTGTCTTGAATCAATTCTTCCGTGTTCAACAGCTTTAAGTCCGATGTCACCGTATGCTAAAGTATTACCTCTATGGGCTTTACCTCTGTTTCGGCCTTTCATCATTTTTCTATATTTTGTTCTTTTAGGCATTAACATAATTATTTACCTCTTCTCTTACTTGGTCTTCTCTTTTGCTTAGGCTCTTCAGTTCTCTCAGCTGGAATTCCTTTTGCAAGAATTTCACCTTTGAAGATCCAAACTTTAATACCGATACAACCATAAGTTGTATGAGCTTCAGCGAATCCGTAATCGATCTTAGCTCTTAAAGTATGTAAAGGAACTCTACCCTCTAAGTACCACTCAGTTCTAGCCATTTCAGCTCCACCAAGTCTACCAGAAACAGAAACCTTGATACCTTTAGCACCAGATTTTAAAGCGTTTTGCATAACTCTCTTCATAGCTCTTCTGAATGCAACTCTTCTTTCTAATTGTTGAGCAACATTTTCAGCAGATAATTGACCAGAAAGTTGAGGCTTTCTCTCTTCTTTGATGTTAACAGCGATTTCTTTTCCAACTAAATTAGAAAGATTAACTTTTAACTTCTCAACGTCAGCACCTTTTTTACCAATGATGATACCAGGTCTAGCAGCTACGATAGTAACTCTAATTTTCTTAGCAGTTCTTTCTACGATAGTTTGAGCAACACCTGCATAGTATAACTCTTTCTTAACGAACTTTCTAATTTTATCATCTTCAGCAACGTTTGCTGGCATGTTAGAAAATTTAGGAAACCATCTTGATTCCCAGTTTCTATTGATACCTAGTCTTAAACCTATTGGATTAACTTTTTGACCCATTACTTGTCTCCTTTTTCAGCAGCCGCTACTTCAATCATAATGTGTGCAGTTGGTTTGTGCTTAGGTGATGCACTACCTCTAGCTCTTGGAGTAAATCTCTTAAGAACTGGACCTTTGTCAACTCTAGCTGAAGTAATTACAGCTTCTTCTGGCTCTAAACCAGCATTTGCTACTGCAGATGCAATAACTTTTGAGATGATTCCAGCAGCTTTGTTAGGAGTAAATTCTAAAGATGCGATAGCATACTCAGCATTCATACCTTGAACTTCTCTAGCAATTAATCTTGCTTTTGTAGGAGAAAGTCTAATAAATTTTAATATTGCTTTACCCATTGATTACGCCTTCTTCTGTACAGAGCCTTTATGACCCTTAAATGTTCTAGTTGGTGCAAATTCACCTAATTTATATCCAACGTGGTTCTCTGTAATATTTACAGGAACAAAGTTTCTACCATTGTGCACATTAAAAGTTAAACCAATCATATCAGGTAATACCATTGATCTTCTTGACCAAGTTTTAATTGGTTTTTTATCGTTAGCTTCAACAGCTTTGATAACTTTTTTCATTAGGTGTGCATCTACAAATGGACCTTTTTTAATTGATCTTGCCATCTTAAACCCTTACTTCTTTCTTCTTGAAATGATTAGCTTATCACTAGCTTTTTTCTTTCTAGTTTTGTAACCTTTAGTTGGCATACCCCATGGAGTAACAGGATGTCTACCAGAGTTAGTCTTACCTTCACCACCACCGTGTGGGTGATCAATTGGGTTCATTGCAGAACCTCTAGTTTGAGGTCTAATACCCATGTGTCTAGTTCTACCAGCTTTACCAACAACCATATTAATGTAGTCTTCGTTACCAACAATACCAATTGTTGCGATACATACACCAAGAATCTTTCTCATTTCACCAGATGGTAATCTTAAGATAACATACTTGTCTTCTCTACCCATAATTTGAGCATATCCACCAGCAGATCTTGCAATTTGTCCACCTTTACCTGGTTTCATTTCAATGTTATGAACCATAGTACCAACAGGGATAGATTTTAATCTCATAGCGTTACCTGGGATAATATCTAAACCAGACTCAGCAGCTTGAACTTTATCACCAACTTTTAATCCAGAAGGTTGTAAGATATATCTCTTATCACCATCAGCGTAAGTAACTAAACAAATTCTACAGTTTCTGTATGGGTCGTACTCAATAGTTGATACTGTACCCTGAACACCAAATTTATCTCTTTTGAAATCGATAATTCTATATAATTTTTTAGCACCTGCTTCTTTATGTCTAGAAGTGATTCTACCGTTATTATTTCTACCAGCTGAAGCTTTAACTCTTACAAGTAAAGATCTAACTGTTGGTTTAGAAGTAATATCAGAAGTATCCATAACAGACATGAATCTTCTTGCAGGAGTTATTGGTCTAAATTTTTTAATTGCCATCTATAATCTCCTTAAGCTGATAGGTTCGCTATTTCAGCGCCCTCTGGTAATGTAACGTAGAATTTTTTGAAATCTGGTCTTTTACCAGGCTTTCCTCTAAATCTTTTAACTTTACCGTTTTGTCTTAAAGAATTAACTTTTGATGGAGTAACACCAAAATACTCTTTAAATACTTCTTTTAAACCGTTTTTAGTCATTCTTGGACTAGTTTGAACAACGATTACACCATTCTCTTGAAGCTCGATTGTTTTTTCTGTATATAATATCGCTTTAATATCTGTAATATCTGCCATCTTAAGCCTCTTTTGTTAATGCATCAAATACTGATTTTTCAATTAGTACTGAGTGGTATGCAGCAATTATGTAAGCGTTAACTTCTTGCTTTTCAACCATATAACAGTTTTTAACATTTCTAAACGCTAAGTATGTTTTCTCATCAATTGTATCAACTACAACAAGAGTATCTCTTTTGTCTAGTTTATTTAAAACTGCAACTGCGTCTTTAGTCTTTCCTGATTCAACTTTAACAGAATCTGCTACAAATAATGAACCATTGTTAGCTTGTGCATTTAAAGCGAATTTTAATGCTAAAGCTTTTTGTTTTTTGTTAATTTTTTGATTATAGTTTCTAGCTGATGGTCCAAATACTTGACCCCCACCTACGAATAAAGGAGATCTTTTAGAACCCCATCTAGCACCACCAGAACCTTTTTGAGCTTTAGGTTTTTTACCACCACCGCTTACTTCAGATCTGTTTTTAACTCTAGCTGTATTTGCTCTTAATGAAGATAAGTAAGATTTAGCATATAAGTATAAGTTGTGAGAGTTAATCTCTTCATAACTTGCTGGTAATGCTAACTCACCATTGTTTTCAAATTTTTCGTTTAATACTACTGCATTACTCATTTAGCAACCTTTACTTTTCCTAATGCACCATTTGGTCCTGATACTGAACCTTTAACAACTAAGATTCCAGTTTCAGCGTCAAATGAAACTACATCATTTTTAACACTTACATTCGTATTTCCGTATTGTCCTGGCATTTTTTTACCTGGTTGAACTCTACCTGGCCATTCAGCATTACCGATTGAACCAACTCTTCTACCCATTCTGTGACCGTGAGATGCTCTACCACCTGCGAAGTTCCATCTTTTAACTCCACCTTGGAAACCTCTACCTTTAGTTTTGAAAGTTGTTTTTAAAACTTTCGCTTCAGATAAAGGAGCAACATCTAAATCACCAGCTTCAGCGTTTGCTACAGTAACTGTTGCAAATCTGTTAAACTCTTTAGATAGATTATATTTTTTTTGTTGACCTTCAATTGTTTTATTCATCTTCTTACCAGATGCGTAAGAAACAATTGCTACACCGTCAGTCACTTCACATACCTTAGTATCTAGAACTTTTAAAAGTGTAACAGGAACAGCAGGAACTGAAACAGTTCTACTCATACCAATTTTTTCTACGATAAATTCCATTTATTACCCTTTCTTCTTATTCTTGACCCATAGATCTAACTTCAACATCAACTTCAGGAGCTAAGTCAAGTTTCATTAATGAATCTACTGTATCAGGAGTCGCTGCAATGATATCAATCATTCTTGAATGAACTCTGATTTCGAATTGCTCTCTTGAATCCTTGTTTACGTGAGGACCTTTAAGAACTGTATATCTTCTGATTTTAGTTGGAAGAGGAATTGGACCTCTTAACTCAGCACCAGTTCTTTTAACAGCTTCAACAATTGAAGCAACACTTCTGTCTAAAACTCTATGATCGTAAGCTTTAAGCTTTAATCTGATTTTTTCCATTTTTTTCCTTTAAAGAACTCGTTAGACGTACCGAAAAAGCACTCTAACCACATTTAGTGGACGCGGATTATAACTTAAAAGGGATTAAATGTCAAGTATTATGGGGGTTACATAGAAAAAAAGCATATTTTATTTCCTTTTAAAAAGGAAAGATAGTATATATTTGATATCATTTTAAGTATAAACTAAGTATAAAGCTTAAAATTTGGGACTATTACAAAATGGAAACAATTGTTGTAAAACCGCTTTTGAAATGTTAATTATTTGCTTATGAAATGTGTGTATGCATAGAAATAGACTATCTAAGGTTATATTACTCACATTTCATTTACAAATCTAAAGTTTTAAAAGTACTCCTTTTACTCTTCCTATTACTTCATATTCTTCTAACTGTATATCTTTATATATGTTGTTAATACTTCTCATATAATGTTTATTTTCTTTAATATGTATTCTTTTTATATATAAGCCATCATTCGTATTAATAAGATATATACTCTTACTATTTATATATGTATCACTTTTATCTATAAAGAGTAAACTATTGTCTGGAATATCTGGCTCATTACTATCGCCTATGTTTTTTATTACTTCTGTATAGTTATAGTTTGTATCTATGTGATCTAATAATTCTTTATCAATAACTAATGAGGTTGTATCCAAATGATAGTTTATTGCACCAGCTCCTGATGATGCATGAATGTTCTTTTGATAGTTAACTAATATAAAGTTTGATGTTGGTTCTATAAGTGACTCTGGCAGTTGATTAAAGAAGAACCAATTAATAGATATATTTCTTTGAGCTAAGAAGCTCAGTATCTCTGCATAAGGTATTGTTCCTCTTGCCTTTTGTTTTCTGAAGTTATCATAATTTATCCCAAGAGCATTTGCAATATCTTTATTAAATAGTTTTTTATCACCTAGCTCTTGAGATAGGATGTCTTTTATTCTTTCTAATATTTCATTATAATTATTCATAAATACTATTTAGAAATTTCAATTTGTTTTTTCAATGACTCTATTTCATTTTTTATATATGATATTTCTTCTTGTGTTGAAATACATTTATAATTTGTTGTTCCGTACTCTTCATCTAAATATTTATAATGCTTAAACCCTTTAATACCTTTTAGATTATTCACTTTTTTATCATCTATTGAATACACCTGTAAACATAATGGTATATTTTTAATATCCCATAACTCGTAATCTACTCCAAACCAAATATTATATTTTTCATTAACTTTAATATCTATTCCATATGAATCTTCTGTTTGAAAGGTTACATTTGATTTCAATTCCTCATATAATTTATCTACTACAATATAATTTTTAAACTCTCTCCAAAAATACTTACTATCAACTATAGGATATAAGTTTCTATAGTTCTCATGATTATATACAATATAATTTTCTTCAGCTAATTCATTTTTTACACTTTTTATATTAGAAGAATTAAATGCAGGTTTTAAAGAATTTATCAATAACACCTCTGCCTTATCTATCATCTCTTCTTCTTCATCAATTTTTAATTCTATTTCATCACTAAATATTGTTCCTAAGTAAATCTGAACATTTTCAGTATCATTCCCAAATTCAGTTTCCCATCTATTTTTTAACCTTGATTTAAAACCTTTTTTATTTTTTGTTCTGCCGATATAAACAAGTACTCCCTCTCCATACAAAGGATGTGAACCGTAAATCTGATATAAGCCTATACTATTACCATTTACTTTATATTTTTTTTCATCAATATTATTTTCAATTACATCATTAATTGATAATGGTCCTTCCCACCAAATATTTATTTCTTTTGATTCTTTCATAACAACTCCAAAATAATTTTAGAGTTATTATATAATTTTATAATAAAAGTGGAATAATTTTTTAAGATTATAAATCTAGCTAATCAAATACAAATCACCCTATCTTCATATTTCCCAGTTCTGTAGTTGAGTTGTTTTTCTATTTTGTATTTTTTATTTTCATCAATACAATCTTGTTTTGTAATCTTATTGTTTTGACTATTACAGCCTGCTACTACCAATGTAAAAATTGTTAAAATCAAAATATTTATACTCTTCATACCAGACTCCTTTTTTTATAATATTCATTATATTTACAAAAGGTATCACAATAGTATCATTTTTTAAAATACTATATCTCATGTTTTTTAAATAAAATACTAGTTATGTTCCTCTCCACAAGAACTACAATACTTTAAAGAATCAACTGTCATATTTCCACAAGCTTTGCATTTTACTCTTATTTTATTTTGACAGTTAGGGCAAAAGTTCATTGTTTCGTAGTTTACTTTATTGTTACAGTTATTACATATATTTTTATTATATGACTCAATTTTTGAAATAGTTGTGTTTTGAAACTGGCTATTACTTTCTTTGTATTTCTTTTGCACTCTTATTATGATAAAAGTAAATACTACAACTAATACAGCCAAAGCAAAATAGTAAACTACAAAGGGAATCTCTAAGTTAGCAAAAAATCTCATCAACTTTTCAAAAAACACTTTTGGTAAAAGTGTATACACTAAAGAAATAAAAGATATAAGTGTAGGAATGGATACTATTACTAAAACATTTTTTGCAATTATATATAAAATATAGTTCTCTTTTAACATATATTTTTTCATTGCAAAGAAGGCTACTAATAAAAGAGGTAATAAAAATGCAAGTGTAATTAAATCTTTTTTTACTTCATATGCTTTTACTTTTGCTTTATAGTCTTCTTTTATCAACTCTTTATTTTCATTGATATAAGAGCTTAGTTCTTTCACAGTTTTTGAAGAAGCAAAGTTTTTATCTATTTGATTTATTTTATCAGTCAACTCTTTTCTTTTTGTAAGATAACTGTTGTATTTGTTTTTTACTTCACTATTTAATTCTTCTTTATTTTGTGTTTGTATATTTTCAAAAAGTGAAGTGTTATAGTTTTCTCTATAGAAGTTTATTTGTGTATTTACTGATGATAACTCTTTGTTTAGTAATCTTTTAGTTTTACGAAGCTCTTTTATGTTGTGTTGCTTTTTTATATTATCTATTAAAGATATTAGTTCTTTACAGTTATTTGATATATCTTGCTTTTGAATACTATTATATTTATATCTATTTTCATTTGTATAATAGTAGCTATTTAAGCTATCAATTTTACTTGATGTTACTATATTTTTACAAGTACTAGAGTATGAGTTATAAGGGTTATTTAGTATCTTTACTTGAAAGTCAACTCCCATTTGTAAAATAGAAAAAACAAATAAATCTAACAGTACAATAAAAACTATAGCAAGTTTAGAGAGTTTCTCTTTTCCTTTAAATACAAAATTGTTTTTATAAAAGTTTTTGAAACTCTCTTTCATCATATTTTCCTTTAATTTTTAAAAATAAACTTTGGGTAAAAAGTTCTTATTACTAAAATAGCAACAAAACTATAAAGAAGTATAGATAAACTATAATTTATACTAAATAAAAAAGCAATCAAAAAAGATATACTAAAAGCTAAAAAACTCCATACTAGCATCAAAAATATAAATATCATGCCAACTCTGATTAGTGTTCCAGTATAATTACTCATTTTCTTTCCTTTTGAACTTTTATAATTTCTTCAATTTGTCTTCTATGAATAAATGTATGCATAAACATAAAACAACTCCAATCATGGTTATTAAAGTTTATAAACCAAGGATGTGCTTTTGTCTGTTTTGATTGATTTTTTTTATGAGATTTTATATACTCTTCATATTGATTCATAAATGACAAGAAACTAGAAACTGCATTTTTATCTTTACCTGTTGGTTTTACAGCTTCTATTGTAATATTTTTTTTGTACTCTCTTTCCTTAGATAAAGTATCAATTACTTTCATGATTGCATTTCCAGTTATATATAAATGCTCACAAGCCATATTTACAGAATAATCAGAACTATGTTCTTCTATAGCAAAAGTCCTATTTATTTTAACTCGTTTTTCTTTTTGCTCATTTGTTAAACAAGATGTTAACTTATCTATGATTTTTCTTTCTCTTTTTAAAAGAAATAGTGCCAAGTTCCAACTCAACAATAACCTTACAATTGGTATTAAAATATACCTGATTATACTCTTTTCTATATGAGGTAGTCCTTCGCCTGCTTTTGCTTCCATATGTAACCTTTCTTGTTATTTAATGTATTCTAATATAGTTATTTTTATATAGAACTTAATTTTAGAGTAATTACTCTAATTTATTAAGTAAAAGCTCTAAAGTGATATAATAAAATATGAAAAAAAGAATAGATGCAAAAACAAAGATAAAACAAAGTGCAATGAAACTTTTCAATGAAAATGATTCATTGAGTATTACTACAAACCACATAGCCAAAGAAGCTAGTATATCACCAGGTAATCTCTACTATCACTATAAAAACAAAAAGGAAATAATTCTTGATTTATATTTAGAATTAAACTCTAAATTTGTTGAACTAAATAGTTTTGAGAAGATGTTAATGCATGAAAACTTTTTTGAAGCTATGGATGAAATGTTTAATCAATATGCAAAACTGTTTTTTGAATATAAATTTTTGCTAAGAGATGCAACAATTCTAATAGCTGTTGATTCAGATTTCAAGAAAGTATTTACTCAAAATCAAGAGTTAAGAATAAAACAAATAGAAGGTCTTTTAACATATCTTATAAAAGAAGGTTTACTAAAGGAACTAAATAGAAGTTCTCTAAATAAAAGAGCTAAACTTCATTGGTTTATTACTGCATATTGGCAAAGCTTTGTTTCTACTATAGAAGATGTAAGTCTTGAAACACTTCAAGAGTCAAAAGAAGTATTCTTTGAGTTTATGATTTATCCAAATTTAACACAAAAAGGTAAAGATTTAATAAGGAAAATGAGTAAATAAAACTATATATTTCCCACAAGTAAGCTTTTTATAATAAAAAATAACATAAAATTAGTATAGCCAAACCTATCGTGAGGTAGGGACGGAAAGTCACGGGTCTTAGATTTAAGATAGCCGGATTGCACATGCTTATAACCAATGCAATTGGCAATTTTAATCTAATCTATGAATTAAAATGAAAAGAAGTTACACGCGAACTACACTTCTTTGAACATTCTAGGAGATTAAAAATGAGAACACTTATAGCAAAAGGATTGAAAAATAGCTTTTTTTTAGCTGTTTTTTCATTCACTCTTATTTTACTTATGCATATGCAAAAAAACATACCTGTTTTCAATTTGTTTACAACATAATAATAAAATAAAATGTGAAAATTAGATTAATAGAAGCTTTCTTCCAAAAGGAACTTCTATGTCTTCACTTAAAACCCAAACACTCTCATATGTGGGTTCTTCTTGGGGAAACTTTCCAAAACCATCTGTAAAATATAAAAGTAAATTTACCTCATCAATATTTTCATCAACATACTTAAAGGTATTTTCAAAGTTAGTACCGCCACCACCTTTTAAAGTATATGACAATTCATCTCCTGCATATAGAATATGATGTTCATGTACCTTAGCATCAGCTACAAGTAAATCAATCTCAAAGTTCTCAAAACTATTCATTATAGATTCAACTTCTGCTAAAAACTTTGATAAAAGTTTACCATCAATAGAACCTGAGCTATCTATACAAACTACAAGCTTAGCTTTAGTACCTTGAAGTGAAGGTAAGGCGAAACCTTGAGATATATATCTTTTATTTGGAGGTATTAATTTATAATCAAACCTTACTGATTGCTCTATTATGTTATAAAGTTCATCTTCCCAAGAGATTTTACCTTCATATAGATTTGGTACAAGTATTTCTATTCCTAGAGGTAAATCACCTTGAAGTTTTGCTTTATTTAAAAGCTGTTCGTGCATATCTTGTATTTCTTGATTATCATCTATTTCTTGTTCTTGATGTTTTTCAAACTTTATTTGTGAAACTTGTTCAGGAGTATGTTTATCATCATCTATTTCATTTTCAAGTGCAGCATAAATAGCCTCTGCACTCATATCATCAAATCTTTCATCATAGTTTACACCATCTGGAAGTTCTAAGCCATTGTTTACTAATAAACAATTTATTGCATAATCAGTTGCTAAAACCCAAAGCCATTGCATTCTTGAATCAACTCTTTTATCATGCAAAAAAGCTTGATGCATTGCTGAGTTTGTGAGTACAAAACCTAACTCTTCATCACTCAAAGAGTTTATATAATCATCATTATATTCAAAGTTTCTACTAGTTGAAAGATATGTTTTTAAATCCTCATTTAAAACAGCCTTTTGACTTGAAGCTATTGAGCCAAAATATGGTTGTTCTATTATAAGAGAGGATTTAACCTTTGAGATTCGCTGTTCAATTTGATTTTGCAAAATTTAGCCTATTAAAAACTTATTTGCATCACTCCATGTCTTCCATGAAGGAGAGCCTTCTATATTGATACCCTCTTTTTGAATATCTCTTATAAGCATTACTGAGAATTCATTTGGTAACTCTAAAGAGTAATCTAAAACATTTGTAATTGACTCTATGGTTTCATTTTGTTTTAAAGCATAAGTTATACCTGTACATAAGGCATATAAAACTGAGTTATTTTCTGGAACTTCTTTTAAAGTTCCATCTAAGATACTATTTATATTGGGTAAATCTTTCATAACTTTACAATAGTTCATAAACTCAACTGCACTATCTTTTCCAATTGCACCACTTATAACCTCTTCTAGTAAATCCATATGAAGTTTTGATTTTAAAATATCATCCACATAAGACCAAGATCTAGGTGTTGAAAAGGACTTTTCTTTTGATTTTGCATCAAATGTAAATAAGTTTTCACTTTTGTATGATAAAAAAGAGATTATTCTTGTATCAATATTAGAAGCATAAGCCCATTTCTTCCACTCATCAAAATCTAAATCAAAATCAAGGTGAACAAATCTATTTGCTAAGGGTGTTGGCATTCTGTATGTTACACCTCTATCTGTTTCATAGTTCCCTGCTGCAATAATTGCATAGTTTAAAGGAAGAGTATACTCCCCTATTTTTCTATCTAAAATAAGTTGATAAGCTGCCGCTTGTATTGTTGGTGGTGCTGAGTTTATTTCATCTAAAAATAGTATTCCTTTTTCTTGTGAATTAGTATCAGGTAAAAATTCAGGTTTTGCCCAAACAGCACTTTTTGTTTCACTTTGGAAAAAAGGTATTCCTCTTAAATCAGTAGGATCAAGAAGGCTTAGTCTTAAATCAATAAAGTTCATGTTTTTTTCATTTGCTATTTGTTTTACAAGTGAAGATTTACCAACTCCTGGATTTCCCCAAATAAAAACAGGAACTTTACTATTTATCAAAGACTCTAATGAGTTTTTTAAATCACTTGCTTTCATCTTACATTCCTATATTTTTTCTTGTAAACTCTCTAAAACTATCATTATTAGAGATTATAGATTTTAAACCACCATCATACTGAAACTGTAATAATACACCAATTGGTGTACTTACATTTGCACATAAAGTTTCATTTATTAGTCTATCTTCTTTTAAACTCAAGTTTTTTAATATCTCTTTTGGTGTACTTGTATTTAAAGCTAAAGAAATATTTACATCATAATCATTTAAAGAATAAAGAGATTCAAACTGCTCTTTAGTTAAAGCTTCATTATGAGCTAATGATATATTATAAATTTTATCTTGTTTATTTAAAAACTCTTCTATTTTATCATTTGGACAGTTTTTGTTTTTTAGAAGGTTTATGTTTGCATTATCTATATTTTTTTCAAATGCTTTTTTTATCATACTACTACTCAAACTTTTGTTCATACATAAATAAACAAGTGAAATATCATCAATACTCTCAAAAAACTTATCAAATAGTCTATCATCTAAATTCACTACTTTAAAAAGTTCTTTTCTTAAAATATCATCTTTTAAAAACTCATCTATCATATTCTCATCGTAGTTTGAAGCTTTTATCAAAGAAATATTTACTACTTGTATATTTTTTTCAAAAAGTTTTTTTTGAACCATAGGAGAAATAGCTTCATTTAAAGCTAAAAATCTTAGTTCATTTACTCTATTATTTTTGATAATCTGCAAATGCATAGTCTTAGAACTATTTGGATTTAATGCCACAACTTCTTTAAGACTTAAAGGCTGATCTTCTTGAGCATTTTTGTCAGAGATTGAGAAATCAGGCATATTATAGATAACTTCTAAAAGCTTATCACTACTTGCTTCTAATGCTGTATAATATACTCCTATTGGTGCATATTGTATATTGTGATTTGTTTCAACTAAACTACAAAACCTCTCAACTATTTTTGTGCAAACATCCCTATTTTCATCAGTATCATAAATATCTTCATCTTTAAAATCATATAATCTTAAAAGCTTTATAAAAACTTCATCTTCAAAATACTCATTACTTAAAAGTTTCAATAACCTTTCTTGGTCTTTAGATATTTTTATTGCCAAAAGTATTGAATCTATATCAAGATTCTTTGAAAACTCCTCTTCTAATTTATTAATCTCTAAAATATCTAATTGTGTCAAAGAGAGTACATATAACTCTTCTTCTATAATAATAGGTGTAAATTTACCTTTTATAACAATATCTGCTTTTTCCATACTCTCAACAAGAACTGCACCTTTTTGTAATAAATACTTTTCTAACTCTTCTAAATCTATAAGGTTAGCTCTTCCTGTAAAAAATATATTTTTATTTTTATAATCAATCATGTTGGTATCTTATCTATTCATACTTTAAAATCCTTTATTAAATTAAATATTTAAGCTATTTTTTATAAGAACTTTACAATTTCTATACATTTCATTTACTTTTAGATGATATACTTTATATATAAATATATGAAGGGAGTTGATTATTATGAATATTTCATCTATTGATAGTTATGGTTTAGATATACCAGATTATGCTGATATATCCATACAACCTTCAAGCCCTGCTTTTGAATCACTAGATCCAATAGATCAGGTTGCTCCACCCAGAGAAATAGGTAATGCAGCTGTTATAAATATAGATGCACTTGAACAAGATAATATACAAGCACAAGCTTTACAGCAAGACTTTTTATATAATCTTGATGAGCTTAGAAGTGGAAATATTTCTACAGAAGATTTTAGTAATTTTTTAGGAGATAATGGCTTAAATAATTTAAACTTACAAGAGCAAGTTCTAAATACTCAAAACAGTATTACAACAGATGCCAACTATGCAGCTGCACTATTTAGTATTAGTCAAGAAACTGCAAATACTGGAAGTGAAAATAAACTTTCATCTTTTGCAAATATGATGGATAAAATAAATGAACAAACACAAAGTTCAGATATAAGAGATAAACTACAAGCTTATACTTCTAATTTAAGAAATTAAAATAGAGTTTATATTTTCTGAATTCTACCCTTGGTAGAATCCAGAGAAAAGAAGAACATCATCATCTTCTTCATTTTTTAAATCATTTACTATTAAATTTTCAAGTGTTTTAGCAATACTTGGAGCAAAAGTCATACCAAGCCAACCAAGACCCATAGCATAGACAAGATTGTCATACTCTTCATCTTTTCCAAATAGTGGTCTATCATTTGGTGTTAAGGGTCTAAAGCCACTCCACTCTTTGATATTTTCCATTTCAAAAGGTTTTGTATACTTTTTGAAATTCTCTTTTATACTATCTATTTGTGCTTTTACAATTGCAGGATTAGAAGAGCCTAATTCAAGCTTAGAAGTAAGTCTCACATCATCTCTTCTTGGTGTCATAACAATGAATAAATCATTAAATAAACAAGAAGTCTTAGGTCTTAATTCTTGAGGCATTTCAAAAGTAATACTATAACCTTTCGCAGGAGTCATAAGAAGTTTCTTCTTTCTTCTTTTTGCTAAAAGTGTTTGATAACCTGTAGCCATGATAAAACTATTTGCTTCATATATAGCACTTTTTGAGCTAACGCTTAGAACTTTTTCATCACTAAAGCTTATATCTTCAATCTTCTCATTTAAGATAAATTCAACACCATTTTCCATAAGGTATCTTTTCATTTCAAGCATAACTCTTTGAGGATCTAAGTGAGCATTTTTCTTAAATAAAATTGCCCCTTTTACATCTGAACTTGCACAAGGAAGATACTCTTCAAGTCTACTTTTTGTAAGTATCTCAAATCTTTTACTATCTTCATAATTATATTGCTTTAACTTTTTATCATAAGTATCTTGTTCTGTAAAAACAGATAGCATACCTGTATGATGAAAGTCAAAATCTAATTCTTCTTCTTTTTGAATTTGCTTATATAAATCAATAGTATCTTGTCCATACTTCTCAAAAAGAATTAGTGTTTTTTTAAGTCTCTCTTCATTTGCATTTTTTACAAAAGCTAAAAGCCATTTAAATAGCTCACAATCAAACTTAGGATGAAGTTTTACAGGGGATTCACCTTTTAACATCATTTTTATTGTCTCACCCACAACACCAGGATGACTTAAAGGAGCTTTATCAAAAGCTGACAATAAACCAGCATTTCCAAAAGAGGTACTATTAGTAATATCATTTTCATCAATTAAAGTGACTTTTCTTCCTGCTTTATGCAAGAAATAAGCACTCATTAATCCAATAATACCACCACCGATTATTACGATATCTCGTTTCATAAAAAATCCTTAGAATATTTTTCTAATAATATATTAATATTTTGTATTTTTGTAGATAAAATATGTGTGAGTATTATAATATAATTTATTTAATTGATAAGTTATACGAAATATTTTGAAGCACTATTTTTTAATTTGTTAAAAATCTCATCAAAATTTGCAGGGTATACTCTGTTTCCACCAATTGAGCTTATAAAGTTAGTATCTCCAAGCCATCTTGGAAGCATATGATAGTGTACATGTTGTTCTATTCCTGCACCTGCAGCTTTTCCTAGGTTCATTCCTATATTTACACCCTCACAAGGCATTATTTCTTTTAAAAGCTTTACACCTTGTCTAACTCTCACACTCATAACCTCCCAAGTTTTATCATCTAACTCTTCGATTTTATCAGTATGAAAATGAGGTATTACCATCATATGACCAGGAGAGTATGGGAACTTATTCATTACCACAAAACAGTACTCATCATGAAATAAGACTTGAAGTCTTTCATCATCTAAATTTTTTGAAATATGACAAAAGACACAACCTTCAATCTTTTCTTCACTAACATAAGAGTATCTCCAAGGTGCATATAAGTGTTCCATAATTTATTATTCCTTATATAAAGTTTGGAGCATCATTTGCAAAAAGAATTAAATCACCTGATCTAGTTTTTTCTGCCAAAATTTCTTCCATTTTTGATTTATCTTTTAATATAAATACTTTTTTCTCATCAATATTTGAACTTAATAAATGAGAGTTTAAATCCCCTGTAATAATCGCATAATCAAACTTTTCATTAATTGCATTTGCAAGTAGCATATTTGCTTCATCAGTTGACTCAACTAATCCTGGTGTTACAATCACTTTTCTTCCAGCATATGAAGAACAGATATTTATACCTTCAAGCATTCCTTCAATATTTCCATTAAATGAATCATCAATGATTACCTTACCACCTGCTTCAATTTTTTGAAGTCTATGTTCAACTTGTGGTAAGTCTTGAAGTGCTAATTTAATTTCATCTATACTCATGCCTAAATGATGTGATACTAAAATTACTGCTGTTAAATTTACAGCATTAAAGCTTCCTAAAACTGGTGCATGAAAATGTTCAATTTGACCATTGATTTCCACATCAAACCATATACCATTTAAATCACTCTTAGTAACATGTAAGCCATTTGGAAACTTTGTAATTGTGTCATAATCTTTTATATGAGTTGATTCATGAACAAATCCCATTTCCATTTTAGGAGATTTTAAAAGCTCCATTTTTGTATGAATAATATTATCTATAGTTTTAAAGTACTCAATATGAGCTTCACCAATAGTTCCAACTACACAAAGTTGTGGTTCTAGGAACATAGTAATTTCTTCAATATCACCTTTTACTCTAGCACCTGCTTCTGCAATATAAACTTGTGTATCATCAGGTAAATCTCTATTTACATCTAAAATTATACCACCTATTGTATTTACTGATCTTGGTGTTTTGTATGTTTTAAACTTATTTTTGATTACATGATATAAAAAGTTTTTGATTGAAGTCTTACCAAATGATGCAGTAATAGCAACAGTTTTTAAACCTCTAATATTTTCATATCTTTGTTTTGCTTTGTGTTTAAAAGAGATAAAAAATATTTTCTCTAAAATAGTTGAAATACCATATGCTAAAAGAAGTGGTGCGAATATAAACTTATTTGAGCACTCTTGACTTGCTAAACAAAGTGCTGTTAATACAAAAGTTGTAAAAAGAAGTATAGTTAAAAATCTTTTCACCCTTGCAGTTAAAACTAAAGGTTTATCAAGTTTTTTGTTCCATAATATAAAACTAACTAAATATAAAGCATAAAAATAAATAGCATAATAAAGTTCAGGGATTAAATAAAAAAGAACGATTGGAGCTAAAAAGTAAGTGATATGCCACTGCCATTTGTGGTGCTTTAAGACAACTCTTTCTATTTTGTAGTTGTACCATTGAAGGTTAGTAATAAGATACCAACCTAAACTCATTATTAAAACTATATGTGTAAATATATTAAAATATTCAAGGTATTGCATTTTCTATTCTCTCACAAATATCTTTTGCATTTTTAGCAAAGAAGTAATGGTCACCATCATATGATATAAATGTTGAGTTATTTATTAAAGAGGCTATTTTTTTACCAGAATCTAAGGAAGTGGCTGTATCTTTCTCTCCCCAAAAGATTAAAGCTTGATTTTCAAAAGCTTTAAAGTTAGAGCTGAAATCTTCGTTTACTACATTTTTAAATGTTGCATACATGTTTTCACTCATAGTATTTACATCTTTGCTTCTAAAAGCTTTTGTAATACCACCTAAACCAATAGAATTAAAGAATTTAGAAATAGCAATTTTCACTTTTACATCAAATGCTTTTTCTTCTAAAATACCTGCACTACTTAAAAGAACTAAACACTTAGGCTTTAAAAGTGTTGCTACTTTTCCACCATATGAATGACCTGCTATTATCTCTTTTGAAGAGTTTAATTTAGTCAAAAATAATTCTAATATTTTGGCGTATAAAGGTGTAGTAAGTTCATAAGATGTAGGACTTTTTCCAAAGCCTGGCATATCAATATAAATATGTCTATAATCTTTTAAATATGAACTAAAAGAGTTTTTCATAATCTCTTTATTTGAACCCCATCCATGTAAAACAACAAAATCTTTTTTTGCAGTTGGATTTACTAGTTCATAAGAAATTTCATAATCTTTATTATCTACTTTTATACTTTTTTTTGCCAAAACTACTTACCTTTTGCACTATGTATTTTATTTACATACTCATATGAAATTGGTATATGTTTTCTTTTTGGAAGATTTGAAGCTACTTCATTTAATAAAGCATTAAAATCATCAAATAAATAGTTTGCCATAGATCCTGGAATTGAATTTATTTCATTTAGATAAACTTCATTGTCAATAACAAAAAAGTCACATCTAATTAGCGAGCCTTCAAATAAGTTGTTATAGATTCTTTTAAATGCTTCTTTTACTTTTGTATTTAACTCAACACCAAGATCAACTTCTTTAGCTTTTGAAGTTCTTGAAAAGTCTAAGTATTTTTTATCAAAGTCTAAGAACTCAGCTTTTTGAGGTTCTTCTAAAATAGAGAACTTAAACTCTCCATTTACTTTTGTTCCTGCTAAATTATACTCTTTTACACCACTAATAAATGGTTCAATAATAATAGCATCATCAAATTCATAAGCAACATCTAAAGCATAGTCTAATTCTTCTTTTGATTTTACAATAGATACACCAATAGAACTACCTAATTTAACAGGTTTTAAAATCACTGGGAACTCATCAACTTTTACTTCATCACCTTTTGTAAAGTATTTATAATCAACAACATTTACATCAACAGATGAAGCATAACCTTTTGTTAAAAACTTATTTGAACTTACAACACAAGCTTCAACTCTTGGAGCTAAATAAGGAATATTGTAGAATTCAAAAAGTGAAGCAATAACACCATCTTCACCATCTCCACCATGCATAAGTGTTAGTGCAATATCAAAGTCTAGTGGCTTTTCTTTTGAAAACAATCCACCTTTCTTATAAAAACCATTTTTTGCAATACTTAATTTATCAAACTTTTTATAATCACCTGAACTAAAAAGTTTTGATTTGATTATATCTGTTGGGATATGATAAAATTCTCTATTTTCATCTAAAAATATATAAACTAATTCATTTTTTAAAACATCTTTCATTGCAATTGAACTTACAATTGAAATTTCATGTTCAAAGCTTATCCCACCGAAAACTATTGCTATTTTCATTAAATTCCTTTTGTGATTTTATTTTTGTAATTTTTTAAGAGCTTCTTTTACTAACTCACTTGTATTTGTACCCTTACAAGTTTTTAAGATTTTTGAAACCATATCTTTTTTAAAGCCTAGAGATTCTAAAGCAAGTGCTGCTTCAAGTGAAGCTGTTGCAGCTAAGTTCTCTTCACTAGAGTCATTACCATCTACAATAAATCCTGATAATTCTACTAAAATTCTACTTGCACCTTTTGGACCTATTCCTGGAACTCTTTTTAGCATTGATACATCATTGTCTGTTACAATTTGTGAAAAAGAGTTAGGAGTAAAAGTTGAACAAATTGCAAGTGCTACTTTTGGCCCCACTCCATTAATTTTAATAACAGTATCAAAAAGCTTCTTTTCATTAGGGTCTAAAAAGCCATAAAGAGTATGTGCATCTTCTCTTATTATTTGAGTTATGTGTAGTGAAATCTCGTTAGATACTATCTTTTGAGAACAGTTAAGAGATACATTTACTTCGTATATTATACCATTTACATTTATATTTAATAATGTGGGCTCTTTTTTAGTTATTTTTCCTTCAAGACCTACAATCATTTTCCTACTTTTTGTTAAAATTTATGTTACATTTAATATTTAATAAATAATTTTGATTATATAATAAATAGACTTAAAAATAAAGGCTACAACTATGTTTGATTTAGTAACAAAAAAGATTAGTAATAAAATCATATTTTCACTTTTGGTTTTACTTACAATTAGTACATTAACAATCGTTTATTTCAGTACTAAAGAAGTTAGTAGAAATACAATTGAGAATACGAAAGAAAGTTTGGAAATGCTAAATGCAGCAATGTTCCAAAGTTTAAGAAATGCTATGAATACAGGTGATCCTGCTCAAATTAAAAAAGCAGAAGATGATGCAAGAGAGATTAAAGGTGTAAAAAACTTAACAGTAGCAAAAAGTAAACCTTTAATGGAAATGTATCCCAATCCAAATTATAGCTTTACTACAGACCCTGAAATACTAAAAACATTTGAAACTAAAAAACCTTTATTATTAGAAACAGAAAATGAAAATGGACATAACTTAAGAATGGTTAAGCCAATGATTGCAACACAAGAGTGTTTATTATGTCATGCAAACCAAGCAGAAGGTGATGTTATTGGTGTTATGGATTTAACATTCTCACTTGATGAAGCTGATGAAGAGATTTGGGATTTACTTATTCATATTTTAGTAGTTGCTACAATTGCTGGATGGATTACAATTTTATTTGTATTCTTTATAGTAAAAAGAGCTACTAATACAATAGGTGACTTAAAAACTGGATTTGAAAAACTGCTTCAATCAAATGACCCTACAATTACTCTTGATGTTCAATCAAAAGATGAAGTTGGAGAAGTTGCTGACTTATTTAATGCTTATATGGATAAAGTTAGAGCTGGACTTAAAAAAGATGAAATTGTTATTGAAGAAGCAAATGATATCTTAGAAAAAACTGCAAGTGGTTTCTTCGTTTATCAAGTGGAAAGTACTGCTTCAAACCCTCATGTTGAGAACTTAAAAAATCAATTAAATTCAATGATTTTACATACAAAAGAAACATTAGATAAAATCAATGAAACACTTAGAAAATATTCAGAGTCTAAATTTGACTATAAAATTGATGACAAAGGTATTTATGGAGATTTAGGTTCATTAGCTTCTGGTATAAAATTAGTTGGTAATAATACATCTGAAATTTTAGCAATGATTATGAATACAGGTGATTCATTAAGTGAAAACACTAAAACTCTATCAGGTGCATCGCAAAACTTATCAGCTTCATCAAACCAACAAGCCGCATCTTTAGAAGAAACAGCAGCAGCCTTAGAGCAAATTACAGCAAATATTCAATCAAATACACAAGCAACTGTAAGAATGTCACAGCTTGCACAAAGTGTTACTAACTCTGCTAAAAAAGGTGAAAGTTTAGCTAATAGAACAGCTGGTTCTATGGATGAAATTAATACACAAGTTAGCTCGATTAATGAAGCTATTGAAGTAATTGATCAAATTGCATTCCAAACAAATATTCTTTCACTAAATGCAGCCGTTGAGGCTGCAACAGCAGGTGAAGCAGGTAAAGGATTTGCAGTAGTTGCCCAAGAAGTAAGAAACTTAGCTTCTAGATCTGCAGAAGCAGCTAAAGAGATTAAAGAGATTGTAGAACTTGCTACAAATAAAGCCCAAGAAGGTAAAAATATTTCTGATGAGATGATTGAAGGGTACAAAGAATTAAATGGCAATATTTCTAATACAACAATAACTATCGAGGAAGTTGCAAATGCTTCTAAAGAGCAAGAAAAAGGTATTATTCAAATAAATGATGCAATAAATACACTTGATCAAGCAACTCAAAAAAATGCACAAGTTGCAGGTGAGATTTCGCATATGGCTGAAAATATATCATCTATGTCAAACTCATTAGTAACAGCAGCTTCAAGAGCTTCTTTCTTAAAAGAGTCTTTAAATAAAGTTTGTGATGTTGACCTTGTTTATGATACAGCGGAATTAAAAGTAGACTTACTTACAAAAAAAGATGATACATATTCTAAACTTGGAACATATAGCACATGGAATGTACCAGAAGATACAAATCTTAAAAACTGGTACGAAAAACATAAATTATCAGGTAAAAAACAAAACCCTGATACAATGAATGAGTTGAGTATACTAACAGATAACTTTAGATCTTCTCTTCAAGCTTTAGTTGATGCTAATGCAAATAAAGAGGATAATGCAATATTAAATGAAAAAGCAAAAGAAGTAGAAATTACAACACTTAAAATATTTGGTAATCTAAACCACTTAAAAGAAGATGCCTGTAAAAAATAGAAGTTAGACTTTATGACTAAACATAATAGTTTTAATAATATAATAGAAGAAGGTGAACTTCTTCTATTTAGAGCATTGAGGAATACATTTAATGATAATATGTTTATTCTTACAAAAATAGAAGATAGAAATTACACTACTAATAAAGTAAAAAAGTATTGAAGAGTTTAACTTTTCTGTAAATAGAGAAATCACTTCAAGTATAGGTATTAGTATTCAAAATAATGAAGCTAATCATGAATCTTTAATAATAAGAGCAGATATTGCTCTTTATAAAGCTAAAAGAAAAGGTAAAAATCTAATTGAAGTAGAAAGATAAATCCTCTGTAGCTAAGCTTGCATTTGTTTAATAAGTTCTTCTAACTCTTCTTCACTTAAATTATCATCACTTACAATATTTTTAGCACTGTTAGCAAGATTGTATTGAGATTTGTCAATATCATTTTTTTCACAAACAAAATTTACAACTTTTTCTATTCTTTGTCTATATAAATCTTGATGTTGTAAATGCCCCATTGCTTCTGAAACTTGACTTCTTATCTTATCTTTTTCATGTTCAATCACACTTAGATTTTCAGTAGTATCTGAGATATTTTGTAGATTTTCATATATTAAAGTAGCGTTATTTTCTGATTGTTTTATTACATCACACAACTCATGTATTAGCTCTTCATACTTCATATGTCTTCCTTGAATATACTTTATACATGAGTTTAACCTATTTTTACTTAATGAAAAGAAAAATGTTACTTTTTTATTACTAGTGAATTATTTCTGCTATTAATTCAGTTGCGTAAGATCCTTTTGGAAGATAAAATTGTAATTCCATCCAGTTTTTATCTTCTTTATAATTACTCTCAACTTCCTCAGGGAAAACCCATGCAAATCTTCTAGCACCATCTTGTAAAGTTTTAGCATCAAACTCTTTTTCTATTTCATAAGCTAGACCTTCACTGTTTTTAACTCTTTTACCAGCTAAAAGTCCAGTTGGAACTCTATCTCTTTCATAAAACTTATTAGATTCAGTCTCTAAGTCTTCAATAGTAAAAATTTTACCAAATGGATAATGAGATAATAAATCCCCAGTAATTAGCTTTAATGGATGTTTTTGCTTCTTCATTTGTTTTACAACATCAAGAGGTAAATTTAATTTTTCATAAACTTCTTTTGGCTCAAAAGCTTCTACAAGTTTAGATATTTCTATTCTTTTTGAAAGCCAAGAGTTAAAAAGATGACTTTGGTATGCGTTTATATATATCTGTTTTAAGTTTCTTTTTTTTTCTTTTAACTTACCATCAATAATATCTTTACCTTTTTTGTAGTTATCCCCTTCAATACCAAATCTTTGGAAACCAAAATAGTTTGGCATACCTAAAGTAACAATACTACTTAAGGCTTGTTCTATTTTTCTTTGATCAACAAGGTTTACTCTTTTTAATCTAATAAAAAACTTATTTCCTTTTAAATGCCCTACTTTTATTTTGTTATTATGGTAAGTTTTCTCTAAAATCTTAATATTTGGATGCTCAAAACTATCTAGTTTATCTTCAAAGCTTTTATGAAGAGAGATTGATTGGATTGTCATTGCATTTTTATCTTTTAGACCAGCGTAACCAATATCTCTTACTTTACATCCTACATGATTTGAGATAATCTCAACTGCATCCCAAGTAGATAAATCTTTTTTTCTAATTTTTAAAATAAGATGCTCACCCTCTCCTGAGAATTCATATAAAGGCACTTCTGTTACTACGAAGTCATCTTTTGTTTGTTTAAATACAACATCTATTTTTGCATGATTTAAATATCTTTGTAATTGTTCCAATAATTTTCCTTATTTTATTTAAAAATGGTGGTTTTTAACTTTTGTTCTATATTTACCTTTAATTGCTTTTGCAAATATATTTAGTTTTACACCATGTTTTTTAGCTATTTTTTCTATTTTCTTTCTATTTTTTTCTTCAAAAGTAAAAAGTATTTCATACTCTTCACCTGAAGTTCCAATCTCATCACTTATTTTTTCAAAAAAATCAAATCCCACTTTGCTTTGCTTTGATAATCTTTCTAACTCAAAAAATAGACCATCTGATATGTCTAATGAAGCATTTATATATTTTGAAGCCTCATAAAAAAAATCAGCTTTTAGTTTGGGTTTAATAAACTTGGAATTTTTAGAAACTTTTTTATTTTTAAAAAGTTTTTCCAAATCTTTTTTACAAGTTCCTAGTTCACCCGTAAAACAAACTAAATCATCTTTTTTTACACCACTTCTATAAATAGGATTTTTAACTTTTGAAATTATTGTGATAGAAATATCAAGTTTTTCATTAGCAATAGTATCTCCACCAATAATCTCTACATCAAACTCTTTTGCTGCTTTTTTAAAACCTTTTGCTAATTGCTTTAATTCATCATTTGAATAAGATTTAGGGATAGCTACAGTAAGTAATGCATACTTAGGATATGAATTCATAGCTATTGCATCTGAGATATTAACTATCATGGATTTATAAGCTATTTGTTTTAAACTCATCCAATCTTTTTTGAAATGTACATTTTCAAAAAATGCATCCATTGAGTATGACCACTTACCAACAACAGCAGCATCATCTCCAATAAATTTACTATTTGAAAACTGTTTTATAAAATAATCTTCTTTATTCATACGCAATTATACCAAAGAAGAATAAAACAAGAGCTTTTTTTGTTACCAAAAAGTTACATTTTTAAATAGGATAGTTTTTATCCTATTTACTTTTAAGAAAATTATTGTATAATAATACTCAATTTAAAATATTAGGAGACAAAATGCCAAAAATTAATAAATACGTTGACATTGACACTGTTGAAAGAGAAGCAAAAAAAGATTTAATTGATAGACACTCACCATTCATCCACTGTGCTGAAACTGCAAAGCAAGGTGAACCATTCGAAGTAACTGTTAAAATGGGTAACGAGTATACTCACCCAGATGATTTCGATCACTACATTGAGTCTGTATCATTATTCAACGGTGAAACTTTATTAGCAAAAGCTACTTACGTTCCAGGAACTTTAGGAAACGTTAAAGCTCACAACACTACAACTTTTACAATTATCCCAACTGGTAAGAAATTAAACTTAGTTGCACACGGATACTGTACTAAGCACGGAATTTGGGAAGGTACTCCTGTAGAAGTAGCTGTAGAAGCTTAATTTCTATTTGTATCTTAATTTCGTAAGAAGGTAAAAGCTTTTAGCTTTTACCTTTTTTTATGTTAGTACAGCTTTATATAAAAAAGTATTATTAATAAAACTTAAAACTAATTTCATCAATTAAAGCAGCGTAATCTGTCAAAAAAATAGATGTTCTTACGTTTGCAATTTTCTACAACATATTCTAAATTGTTATACTCTCTTGCCTTTTGGAATCATTTTTATCTCTATCTTTTTATACTAAAACTCGTCACTTGTAAGTTTATTTTCATAAAAACCAATAAAAGTATCAATACAAAACTTTTTTTCTTCACTTAAATCACATTTTATACCTTTAACCTTTGAAATTATTAATTCTACATCAATAAAATCTTTTACAGACTTATAATTAAATTCCTTATTTTTTCTTTCTGTATAATCACCCATAGTTTGACTATATGAATAATGAATAAATGTTTTAAGAAATTTTAATAGTTTTTCATCAGTTTCAATATTATTTTTTATATATTTCAAGCAGTTTTCTTCATCTATTTTTTTCCATAGGTAAAGGATTGATAAGGCTTTATTATGTTCAAATAGAATTTTATCTTTAACCCAATCATTTATTTTATTTAACAAAATCTTTTTTAATTCTTGTAAATGTTCATAAGTAATTGTTTTCTCATTTTTTTCCTTATCCTTATCATATTCTCCATGTTCTTTCATAAAACCTATAACTTTTTTACATGGGATATAAAGACTTTCTTTAGATTTTTCAATAGATTCTTTGAATAAAAGATATTTATCATTTTCATTATCTAATTGAGTATATAATTGATAAAAAATTCTCATTACTTCCATACTATTACCAAATGAGAACATTCCATTTTTATTTTCAGGAATATAATCACTAAGGTTCATTAAAACATTAAATATAATTTGAAAGTTTTCTCTTGGAATATCTTCTTTTGTAAAATCTTGAACTCTTTGTAAAAAAATTGAAATTCTATTATCTTTTATCAACTCAATAATAGCTCTACTAAAATCATCTGCATTTGATGTTTTGCTAATTATATTTTCAATTTCATAATTTGATAATGTCTCTGTAAGAGTTAAACTAAAATAAGCATCAAAATACTCTGGACTTGAAACTTTTGATTTTTTTCTTAAATCAGATAATCCACCCATATAGCTAGTATTAGAAGATGCTTCATTTACTTTTAAAAATAGCTCTTTCAGTAAACCAGAGAATGAATTTTCATCAAGTTTTTGTAGATTGTCTTTACATTTATCTAATTGTTCTCTTAATTTTTTTTGATTTTCTGATTTCTGGCTATAACCATAACTGCTGTCAGATTCTTGACCACTTAATAAATCTTTATTATGTTTTAGAAAATCATATATTTTGGGTTCAAAAACTTGAAAAGCACTAATAACCATTAAATCAATAATATTAACTTTCTGTTTAAGTGCATTATGATTAAATCTTAAAATGTTAATATATCTAACAACATCTCTTATATTATTAAAAAAGTTTTTATAACCACTATGAAATATATTACCCCAATAGTTTTGGTCAAAATCTTTTTCATCAATATCTTTTATTATTTCATCTAATTTAGAAAATAGAAATTTATGTACATCTAATTTTGATAATTGTGGTATTTCAAGAGGAACATTAATGATTTTTTCTAAATATTCATTTCCATCTCCCTGTTGCACTTCTGATAAAGCATTAACAACAACATCTTTATCCATAGATGGGAGATAAATAGTATTTGGGAAATTACCTAAAGACTTAATTAATTGAAATATCTGTTTAATTTCTGTATTGTTTAATCTATCTATATCATCAATTATTATCAAAATCTTTTTATCTAACTTAAGTAGTTGTTTTTCAATATCTTCTTTTGTAGTAGACAAATCCTTTTTATAAGCTTCACCTACTTTTTTATAGCTTTTTCCACCCCAAGATAAAATATATGAAATTGCTTTACCTGTTAATGAGATTGTTGGCTCAGGTACTAATGTCAAAGGTTCAAAAAAACTGGCATAAGTTTCCATTTTCATACCAATAGATTTCATATCTTCAGACTCATTTGCATTATAATTTATTTTTTTTGCAAATTCTTTAAAAAAACTACTTATCAATTGATTAGTATCTGAAAATAACCAAGGTTCAAAATTTAAAATTATAAAATCTTTTTCTTCTTCCAATTTTTCAATAACCATGTTTATCAAAGAAGTTTTACCTGCTCCCCATTTACCATATAAACCAATAGTTAAACTACTTTTATTTTTATCTTCATAATTTTTAATTGCACTTATCATATGGTCAGCAAAATATTTTCTATCTAAAAAATCTTCTTCTCTTTTATTTATTGGTTGTTCATTTGACAGCATATTTAATCCTCATAAAATAATAATTTTTAACTTATCTAAAATTACATTAAAAGTATTATCATTATTTTTTGGCTTTTTATCTTCATATTAATTCTATTGAAAAACTTTTTCTACTATTTCAATTATTTGATCTTTGTGTATTTGCAGTCCAACAGCAAATGATTTAATACTTTCTTGATCCAATTCTTCTTTGAGGTGTTGAATAAAATATATAAATCTTTTTTTGTTTTCACAAACTTATATTAAAATTAAAATGATTATATTCACATAAAAATGCAACTATAGTATTTTTTATGTAAATTTAAGTTAAAAGATCCTCTGGTTTTGCATAATAAAACCCTTGTGCTAAATCTGCTCCAAGATTTAATACTGTTTGTTCAACTTCTTTATTATCTATAAACTCAGCAACTGTTTGAATACCACTTTTTTTAGATAAATTTATTATTGCTTCAACTATATTTTTAGAATTTTGATTAGTATTTATATCTTTTATTAAGCTTCCATCTATTTTTACAATATTTGGTTTCATATTAAATAGTTGAGTAAAGTTAGAATATCCACTACCAAAATCATCAATAGCTAACTTGCAACCATAAGACTTTATTTTTTCAATATATTCATAGCTATCTATTTCATCACTCTCTAACATCTCAAAAGTTATATATGAAGCAATTTCTTCATTATGTACTAAAGTTGTTATATAATCTAAAGTGTTTTTATCAGTAATATCTTGATATGATAGATTTATTGAAACAGCTTATTTTCTTAGATTTATAAACTCAATACTTTTTTTGATAACTATTTTTATAATTTCTGAATAGAGTTTAGATTTTTTAGTAATATCAAGAAAGAAAAAAGGACTAATAGCTTTATCATTTTCAATTACTTGTTTCATCTTTGCTAGCATTGAGAAGTTTTTTAAAGTCACTTCTTTTTTATTCATCTCTTTACTGTAAACATTTACTCTTTCATAGCTATTTTATGATTTTAAAATAGCTATTTCTGCATTTTTTAAACATGATTATATATTTGAAATTCCTATATTTAAACTAACTGGAACTTCAATAGATTTGTAGATAAACTTATTATTATCTAACTCTACTAACAAATCTTGAGATATTGATGCTAAAAAGTAGGTTTATCTTTAAATAGTATAGCAAAGTTGTCTACCCCCCTACTCTATAAACTTTTTCAAATCTTTTATCTAGAAACTTAGCAATATCTTTTAATAATATCAATTAAAATTATTGTATGTTTTAGATCACTTGCATCGCCTGAATGAAAATATGGACCTATTTTAGCTATATTTCTAAGACTTGGAACTATATAAACATCTTTATCTTTTTAATTACTAGTATATATTTAAACCTATCTTCCCAAAGCCTATGATTTTTGTTGCTATTGTAACTAATAATAGTTCCAAATTTTTGATAAGAGTTTCCACCTAAATTAATACCATTATGACAAGAGACACAGCCATAAGAATTAAAAAGTTCAAAACCTTTTTTCTCTTTTTTTGATAGATTTATTTCACCTCTTAGATATTTATCAAATTTTGAATTTGGAGTGACTAAAGTTTCTTCAAAAGCTACAATTGCATCAATAGTATTTTCAAAACTTGGTTTTGAAGAGTATACTTCTGAAAAAAGTCTTTGATATTTTAGCGATGACTTTAATCTTTTTTCTATTTGTTCTTTAGAAATATTCATTTTATGTTCATTAAAAAGTGCTCCATCTAAAAGTTGTTCTTCTAAATTATTTACTCTTCCATTTCAAAAAAACTTAAGTTAAATTTATTATTAAAAATACTTATTGTATTAATATTTCCAGTTTTGTTATTATCTCCTAAATTAAACTTTTTATCAGCTACACAATGACATGAAGAGCATGATATATTTTTATTTCTAGATTTACCTTTTTTTATCATAAGACAAAAGAGTTGGCAAGGGTTCGTCTATTTCTTGAGCATTTAAATTTAACAATAAGAAAGATTGTGATTAGTATTAGTTTAATTTTATTAATAAGCATATATAAAAATCATTATATATATTAAAAATTTAAAATAAGGTGTTTATTTGGGACTTAAAACAATTATTTAGATTTTTGACCATTTAGAAAACAGTTAATATTTATTAGCTATTTTTATTGGAAGATAGAATTTTTCTTTTACAATGCGATTAATACCGCATTGTTAAGAAAAATATTATTTTACAAAAGAACAACAATAATCAACTAATGAATGTACTTTTAATTTAAACTTTGAATTTGCAGGAACTTCAAAAGTTGCAGGCCCTTCAAAAACAACCCAATCTTCAGCAGGAAGCATAACTTCAAGTTTTCCTCTTTGAATATCCATAATCTCTGAATGAACTGTGTTTAGTTCATATTCACCAGGTAACATAATTCCTAATGTCTTTTTAGAACCATCTTCAAACTCGATACTTCTACTAGTGATATTTCCTTCAAATAAAATATTTGCAGCTTTTGCAATAGATACATTATTAAATTCTGCCATTTACATTTTCCTTACATAATTATTTTTAAATATCATATCATAATTAAAATATATTTTTTATGAATATTGAAGCAAAAGAGTAGTTGTTTTTTGTTATAATCCCAACATTATACATTAAGGAAAAAAATGACTATTCAAAAACAATTAGAGCAATTGATAAAAAATGATGTATTAACACATGTTGAAGATTATATTGATGAACTATTTGAATTAATTGCTTCAAAAAAAGATGATGAAAGAACTAAGGAAGAGTTAGCAGATATTCAAGAAATGAGAGATGACTTTCATCAAATGCTTAAAGATTTAGAAGCAGGAGAAATTGATGATGAAGAGTGTCAAGAGATTATTGAAGAAATAAATGAGATGTTAGAGGAAAACTAATAATTGCAAGGTTATATAATAGATATAAAACCTGTAAAAGATGATGACTTAATAGTTACAATACTTACAGAAAATCATTTATATACAAGCTATAGATTCTATGGAGCTAGACACTCAAATATAAATATTGGGTATAAGATAGACTTTGAACTTGAAAATACAAGGGCTAATATACCAAGATTGAAAGATGTTATTCAACTAGGTTTTGAATGGATTTTAGACTATGAAAAGATGTACTGTTGGCAAAGGTTTATAAAATTATTTCATCCACACCTTAAAGATTTAGAAGAAGTTGATTCTTACTATTTTTATCTATTAGACCACCTTACCCATGTAATGATAAAGCAAAATGCATTAAGAGCTATTTGTGAGACATATATACATCTACTTGAACATGAAGGAAGACTTCATACAAACTATGAATGTCTTTTATGTGAAAATATTATAAAAAAAGATATATCACTTGTTAGAAGCTTTCTTCCTGTACATGCAAAATGTACTTACAGCAAAGTTTTTGAAATGAAAAAAATAAAAGAATTATTTGAAGAAAAAAAACTTATTAGCTTCACAGATGAAGAGGTTGAATACTTATGGAATATTCTACTTCAAGGCTTATAATAAATAATAAAATATAAAAGTTATTATTTAGTATTTTTTTGATATTATTACACTTTTATAAGAGAGGTTAAGCATGAGAGAAACAAACAATAACGATACTATACATGAGGATGAGATTGATTTAAAAGAGCTGTTACATATAATATTAGAGAAAAAATTACTTATAATTATATTTACATTAATAACAACTTTATTAAGTATAATTTATGTATTAAGATTAAATCCTACTCCTATTTATGAAGGTAATATTATGATAGAGATAGGTGAAGTAAAGACAGATAATCCAAATCAAGTTTATTTCGACAACGTATATAATTTAAAAGAGGTTTTAGAAAAAAAATTTTTGATTAATGTTGACATCCCAAAACGAACAAATAAAATACTAATTATAAAATCAAAAAATATAAGCAAAGATGAAATTAAAAAAAACACTCAATAAAGCAAAAAGATTTATTATCAACAGACATAATGAAAAAGCGAAATTTTTTGATGAATATATAATCACAAGTCAAATAGATGGTATTAAGATAGATAATGAACCAATTAACAAACCTAAGAAAAAATTTATTGTTGCAGTAACATTTGGAACAAGTATAATTTTATCAATAATCATTATTTTCTTTCTAAATTTTCTTAGTCAAACAAGAAGTAGAATTACTAAATAGTTTCTTGATTCTATTTAGGTTTATAAGTAAATAAGTAATATAATATATAATATAAACCTAGGGAGTTATTATGTCAAATATTTCTTCAAATAATGCAAGTGCATACTTAGATATGGATAGTGAAAATTTAGCTGTTGAATCCTTATTAAATAAATACAATATTAAAATAAGCAATAAATCTTTTTTATATGATTTAAGTGATGATTACAATGCCTTTATCGATTATATATCTGAACTGTATATCAATGAAGAAGAAATACCTCAAGACATAAAAAATGAGCTTAATAATAACTTTCATTTCAAAACTTATTTAGTTGATAGTATTAAAAATAGACTAAATAATATT
>JBLWVX010000005.1:0-10175 GCA_048268245.1 Arcobacteraceae bacterium | reverse complement strand
ATACATGAATAATATAAATGAAGATAAACTTCAAAATGAATATGAAAAAAAAGAGAAAAAAAACTTTGAGAATAGTTTTAGTCAATATTTATTATTAATTGAAACACTAAATAAAATTTGTACGATAAACTCAAATGATGTTTATAGAAAAAGAACAATAAATGAACTAATTGATTTAATCACTGAAACAATAAATATTACAAAATTTAGAGTATCAATTGGTGAAGAAAAAATAAATAAGTTAAATAATATTTTAGGAAAACTTTTATTTTTCTATTCACATATCCCATTTATTGATATCAAAGATAAAGAATATACATATCTTATAGATGAGTTTTTCTTCTATTTTCAAAAAACTTGTGATGGATACGAACTATCAAAAAATACAAATTTTGCAAATGAAAATAACTATAAAAAGTATTACTATATATTTTTAAATTCTTTAAGCACCCTATTGTCAAATCTAATTTATAAACTTCATCATAATTATAACTTAGAAAACACAGATATTTTAGAGAAATTCACAAATATATTTACTTTATATAAACGAGAAGTTATCCATAAAACTATAAATAAATTTGATTGTATATACAGCTTTCAAGAAGATCTTATAGATAATTTTTCATATATTTACAACTACAATACAAAGAAAAATTATGACTATAGACAAATACTTGATGAGTTTATAAAAAGTAAAGACTTTAATAATACTAACATGCAAATAGTACATTCAATTGTACTTTATTCAAATAAGATAGAAGCAGATAAGTTGATTGAAATTCTTGAAATTCTAATATCTAAAGATAAATTTGAAAATGACTACTATGAATACTATAAACTATCTTTGTGTGATGTTATTATCAATAAGTTAACAAAACTTAAAAATGACACTATTAAAGATAATCTTCATTCAAAGATTATTTCGTATATTGAAACAAATAAAATAGCTTCACATCTTATGGCTATATATTCAAAACTTTACTTATCTCTATCTGCTTATTACTCGTACTATAAAGATGAAAAATCTGATGAAACTACAAAAGAATATTTCTATAAATATATTAGTATAAATGGTAAATCACTACTTGAAAATGAATATTTAGAGTTAAATAATACTGTTCTTTTAAACCTTGGTAAAAACTATATGGAAGATATTGAAATAGATGATTTAGTTTATAAGCCAGAAAAATATAGAAAAATTGGACAAAATATTATAGAAAAATATGCAAAAAGATTTGAAATAACTCTTAAATATAATATAAATCAAGAACTAAGTAATATTGTAAGTGAAATTTTTACGAAAGAGGGATTAGATAGTGATACATTAAATAAAAGTATTGAAAACTTTATTTCAAATGAAATTTTTCATGGTCTTATTTTTTGTGCCGTTGAAGGTCTTTGTAAAGAAAAATGTAGACTAGTTGACTTAGGCTATAAAAAAATAGAAATACCTCTTATGGAAGGTTATAAATTAAGAATGGCATATTCTAAAGTTTATGAACATATATTTTTAGAAATTTTTGAAAAAAATAAGTCGTATATAGTACAAAACCTAATCAATATAATCATCAGTTACTTAAAAAGTATTCCTATTTATATAGACTCAGTTACAAAACTTTTCAATATAAATAAATTAAGAAAAGATTTAAAAAATATTACAGATGAAGAGATTGTATTTATTGAAATTTATTTTGCTAATTTAGAACAAATAAATATAAAACATACATATGAAAAAGGAAATATGTTGTTTAAGCAATTAGCTTTAAATATAAATGAAGAATCAATAACATATAGACTTCAAGGTCCAACCTTAGGAATTTTAACTAATGAATCAGAATACAAAGAGTTAATAAAAAAAATAAATAGTTTTGATTTAAATCATGAAAATATAAAAATAAAACCAGAGCTTCAAATTTCAGTTACTTGGGGCAATACTGAAAATATATTAGAGAAGTCAGAGTATGGAATGTCTTTAGCTAAAAATAGTAAAACAGGATATTACGAATTTAAATAATTAAGGTTAAAACCTTAATTATTCATCTAGTAGTCTATCTTGAAGTGTCTCTATAGCTTTTTCCAATGACTTAGTATGAAGTCCATATTTTGTAGCTTTTTCTACTGCTTTTGCACAGTTTTCTTCACTTAATGGATCTGTAACGTTACATGCTGTTTTGATAACATCTAAAATTTGTGCTTTTTGCTTAATTGATTCATTACACTTTTCTACATCATCAACATATTCAATCATATCGATTAAGCTATCACTTAATTTCCAATGTCTAAAGATTTTAGCTGTTATTTCTGAAGTTGATAAACCAATTAACTCTTTTTCAACTGCTGCTACATCTTCACCTTGAGCTATTTTTGTTTTAAACATTTCTGTCTTTTTATCTGTAACTATAATATCAGCTAAAATAAACTTTCCTGCTTCTTGTAAAAGTGCTGGAAGCAAAAGCTCTTCTTTTAAATCATAATCAAATTTAGAAACCCATAAATGAGCAAGAGTTGATGATAAGTTTGAAGCTCTCATAAAATCATCACTATTTATACCATATGGCTCTAAGTTTGACATAAGTAAATTTTGTACAGTACCACCAATAGCAATAGAAATTGTAAAATTAATTCCTAAAAGATTGATTGCTCTGCTTGGTGTTTCTACTTTAGATCTAAATCCAAACATTGCTGAATTTGAAATCTTTAATAATGTAGAAATGATTAAAGCGTCTTTTTCTACAATTTGTAGTAACTCAAATGCTTCTTTATCACTTTTTCTTCTAAACTCCTCAATCTCACTAATAGTCTTAGGAAGGGGAGGAAGAGATTCTATTTTTTCTAATATGCTTATAGATGACAATTTAAACTCCTACTAAAATAATTTTCTATTGTAACACAATTTATATCAATTATGTATTAAATCTGAAATGCATTACATCACCGTCTTGAACAATGTAATCTTTACCTTCAAGTCTTAACTTTCCAAGCTCTTTACACTTAGATTCTCCACCATTTGCAACAAAGTCTTCATAAGAAATAACTTCTGCTTTGATAAAACCTTTCTCAAAGTCATTGTGAATAACAGCTGCAGCTTGTGGTGCTTTTGTATCTTTTCTAATAGTCCATGCTCTAACTTCAACTTTTCCTGCTGTGAAATAACTCATAAGACCTAATTTATCAAATGCTTTTTGAATAATTTGCTCTAATCCAGACTCTTCAACACCTAAATCAGTTAATAACTCTTTAGCCTCATCATCATCCATTCCAACAAGTTCTTCTTCAATTTTTGCACAAAGAGTAATAACATCTGCATTTACAGAGTTTGCATGTTCTTTTAGTTTTTCAACATACTCATTTGTTCCTTCCATTAAAGAGTCTTCATCCATGTTTGCACCATAGATTACATCTTTATTTGATAAGAATCTTAACTCTTTATCCATAGCTAGGAAAAGTTCATTTTCTTTATCTTCAAAAGTTTTAACAGGTTGTAATTCACTTAAGTGAGCCATTAACTCTTCTGCAACAACTAGCATTGCAGCTGCTTCTTTAGAACCTTTTGATTGTTTTTTTAATTTTTCAATTTTCTTTTCACATTGAGTAATATCTGCATAAATTAACTCTGTTTCAATAATTTCAATATCTCTGATTGGATCTACATCACCCTCAACATGAGTTACATTACCATCATCAAAACATCTAACCATATGTAAGATAACTTCAACTTCTCTAATATTAGATAAGAACTGGTTTCCAAGTCCCTCACCTTTACTTGCACCTCTAACTAATCCTGCAATATCTACAAAATCAATAGTTGAGTGTTGAATTTTATTTGGGTCAACAATTTTTGCTAATTCATCAAGTCTTTTATCAGGTACTGGAACAACAGCTTTATTTGGTTCAATAGTACAAAATGGATAGTTTTGAGCCTCTGCATTTTGAGCTTTTGTTAAAGCATTAAAAGTTGTTGATTTACCTACGTTTGGAAGTCCTACTATTCCTACACCTAATCCCATTTATTTCCTTTTATTTAATGATAAATATTTTATTTTACTATAACCTTCAAGAAGGTATTTTTTCAAGAGTATTATAAACAAAAATGGCAAAGAAATAGATAAAGTGTTTGTAATAAGATACAGAGAAAACAACAAAGATAGACTAAAAACTATTGGCAAATATTCTCAAGGTATCAGAATAAATTATTGTAAACAAATTAGAAATGAAATATTAACAAAACTAAGACTTGGTGAAGAGCCTCCAACAATAGCAAAAAAAAGAAGCAAAAAAGAGAAAACTCTTAATGAAATAGCTAATATATACTTTAAAGAAAAAGAAAATGAAGTAAAATATATAAATAAAATCATCAGAAGTTATGAAATTCATATAAAACCGACCCTGTAAATTAAACTGTGTAAATAACCATTTCTAAACGTAACAATTTATCTTCAAGATCATTTGGAGATAAATTATTATTTGAGGAGTGTAATCTTTGCCTATTATATAATATCTCTATATACTAAAATATCTTTTCATTAGCTTCTTTTCTAGTTAAAAACTTCTTATGATGGACTAATTATGTTTTCAATAAGTGAAAAAAACTCTCAGCAACAGCACTATCCAAACAATCTCCTTTCTTACTCATGCTTTGGATAATATAATATCTTTCTAAAATAGATTTATGTTCATAAGAAGCATATTGAATTCCTCTATCAGTATGATATATCAAGCCTTTTGATAGTATTCTTCTTTTAATTACTATCATAAGAGCATCATTTACTAGTAAAGTATGAAGAGAATGACTCATTGAGAGTATATATCAATTACAACTGTAAGATATCATCATAACTCTTTAGTTGGGACATAAATTATATCTCCAACATATATCTCATTAGGTAATGATATATAAAAATCTTATTGTACTCTATTACAGGCAATTGCATAATTATGATTTGAGTTTATAGTTAAAACTCTAAATCTTTTTTTTAGTATTGGCATTTAAATGAAGCTTTTTCATCTCTCTACTTATTTTACATCTTGATAAAACTAAACCATAATTTACTTCAAGCTCTTTTTTTATTCTTCTTGTTCCATAGGTATGAAATGACTCTACAAAAGCTTTTTTTATAAGTTCTTGTAGTTGTACATCATCTTTTTTATCAACTTCTAAATAATGATAATAACAGCTCCTTGACACACCAAATAGTTTACACATTAGTTGTATACTAAATTGTGTTTGATGTTCTTTTATCCATGCGTACTTTATTGAGCTTCGCTTGTGAAGTCACTCTGCTGCCTTTTTTCTCAAAGAGAGTGCAAGCACAAGAGTATTTCTCTTTCTTTTTTTACTTGTGCTAACTCTGTTCTTAGCCTTCTGTTCTCTTCTTATAATGACTCTTTAGCTTGTTGTGAAGATGTTGGTATATCATGTTTCTCTCTGTAAGTTCTTAGTCATGCATAAAGTGTTTTATCACTTACATCTAAATCTTTAGATATTTTAAATATTGATTTATCACTATTTAAAATCAACTGAATTGTTGAGTCTTTAAACTCTTGGGTATATTTATGTCCTCTTCTCATTTACTACTTTTATCTTTTTATTATATAGAAAATTTACTATTTCTATGTATCATAAAGTGTAGCCAGATCAAGTTAACTACAATTTTCTTATTATGAATGTCGAAGTATTTTCTCCTAAAATTTCAAAATCTTTTACTAAAGTGCGAACTTAATTAATTTTTTAATACTTCGACATTACCCTCCACATAGAGTCCACATTATTTTAATAGAATACATTAGAATTATAAGGAGCTATTATGTTTGGATATATGGATATGAATATGACAATGTTTCATGGATTAGCAATGTTTATATTTTGGATTATTATATTTTTCCTAATTTTTTCTTTTTTTAACAAAGAAGAAAAAAATGAGAATTCTGCTTTAGATATTCTAAAAAAGCGATTCTCAAAAGGTGAAATAACAAAAGAACAGTATGAAGAAATGAAAAAATTATTAATCAAGGAATCATAAATGAAAAGAGTTGTCTTATCATCATTATTATTAGTAAGCTCAATATTTGCAATAGAAGGCAAAGAAATGACAGTTTATAAATCACCATATTGTGGGTGCTGTACAAAATGGGTAGATATTATGAAGGAAAAAGGTTTTAAAGTTAATACAGTTGAGCTAAATAATGTAAATGAAGTAAAAGAAAAAGTTGGAATTACAAGAAAAACTGCTTCTTGCCATACTGCTTTAGTTGACGGATATGTTATAGAAGGACATGTTGATTATTCTGCAGTAAAAAGAATGTTGACTCAAAAACCTAATATTGTTGGTATTACGGTTCCAGGTATGCCTATAGGTAGCCCAGGTATGGAACAAGGTAATATAAAACATTCTTATAATGTTTTATCAATAAATAAAAATGGTTCATTAGATGTTTATGAAAAACATTGAGATAAAAAATGAAATCTAAATTTTAAAAGCAACTGTATCTATTATTATAATTATTTCAGCAGCTTTTTTTATTTTTAAATACAATAAAATTCTAAGAGTTTTCCTGATGGTTTATATCCACCACCTTTAAATGACAAAGCTCATGCATGGCATCACCCAAAATGGCAATTAATGCAGATTATCACAGAAGGTGGAAAGCCTTATGATGGGAACATACCTCCATTTGGAGATAAGTTAACAAAAACAGAAAAAGAAGCTACAATTGCTTACTTTCAATCTTTTTGTGATGACAAGCACTATAATTTATAGCTAAAATATGGAAGATTAAAAGATAAATGAAAATTTTAATACTTGAAGATGACCCTATCCTAAATGAGATCATTGAAGAACATTTAATATCCATAGAATATGTGATGTAATAAGTGTGATGGATGGGGCTAATGCAGAAGAAACTATATTAAAAACCTTAGAAAAAAACTGAATAGAAATACAATTACAGCTATTAAAAATGTTGGTTATAAACTAAACATAACATAATCATTCCATGTTACTTACACATAGAGAAGTTATAATTGTTATTATAAACTCTTTTGAAAAAGCTCTGATATGGAACATTCAAAACGAGATTTAGTAATTGATAATACCCACTATACTGTAGTAATTGGATTACGCACACATTTAGGATGTATAGCTGCGTGGAAAAAGGATGAGTGGAAATATGCTTGCCATGGTGAAATATTTAATTACAATAGGAAAATGTATTTGGTCCTCCTCCTAGACTATTAGATTTAGTACCTTTTAAAATAAAAGGAAATATTCTAATTCTATGTGAAGAAGGAGATGAATATAAAAAGATATTAGTAACAGAAAGCTAATTATATAAAAAAAAGGATTATTATGCAAAGAAGATACTTGTTTTTTTTGATTATTGTATTTCTAGTTTTACTATATATCTTTACACCCAAAGGTAGTTTATTATCACAATCTATACCTTTTTTAATTTTATTCATGTGTCCTCTTATGCATTTATTCATGCATAAGAGGCATTAGGTTAAAAAATATATTCAAGGAAAATAAAATGAATAAGAACAAAATAATAAAAGATCCTGTATGTCATATGAAAGTTGATAATAACTCAAAACATCATATAAAATATAAAGATAAAAGTTTTTATTTTTGTAGCTCTAGCTGTCAATCAAAATTTAGAAATGAACCAGATAAATATATAAAAAATGAAAAAGAAACAATAGTTTTAGATAAAGGGACACAATATACTTGTCCTATGCACCCCGAAATAATTCAAGATGAACCAGGTGATTGTCCTAAATGTGGAATGGCATTAGAACCTATTCAAAAAAAAACATTAGAAAAAGATGATAATTTAGAATTAGAAACTATGACAAAAAAGTTTTGGATTAGTTCAATTTTAGCAGTTCCTTTATTTCTACTCGCAATGATGGCAGATTTAACAGAAATTTTATTTTCTATATTATCTATGAAAGAAATTCAATTTATAGAATTCTTACTAGCAACACCTATAGTAATTTGGGGAGGATGGAGTTTTTATGTAAAAGCATATAAGTCAGTTATTACAAAGAATTTAAATATGTTTACATTAATTGGACTAGGGGTTAGTGTAGCCTGGATATATAGTGTTATTGCATTATTCTTTCCTCACATATTTCCACAAACTTTACAAAGTGAACATAATACAGTCCCTGTTTACTTTGAGGCAGCAGGTGTTATTATTACATTAGTTCTATTAGGTCAGGTTTTAGAATTAAAAGCAAGATCAAAAACTAATATGGCAATAAAAATGTTATTAGATTTAGTCCCTGCTAAAGCGTTAAGAATAAATAATGATAAAACAGAAGAAATAATTGATATAGAATCTATTAAAGTAAATGATATATTGAAAATTAAACCAGGTGAAAAAATTCCAGTGGATGGAGTTATAATTGATGGTACTAGTAGTATTGATGAATCAATGATTACAGGAGAGCCAATCTCTGTAGAGAAAAAAATAGATGATGGTGTAATTGGAGCAACAATTAATGAGAATGGAACTTTATTAATAAAAGCTACAAAAATTGGTGAAGATACTTTAATTTCTCAAATTATACAGATGGTAGCAGATGCTCAACGTAGCAAAGCACCCATTCAAAAACTTGCAAATACAGTATCAAGTTATTTTGTTCCAAGCGTTGTATTTATTTCAATAATGACTTATATTATTTGGTACTTTTGGGGACCTGAACCTAGCATGGCATACGCAATTGTTAATGCTGTAGCTGTATTAATTATAGCATGTCCTTGTGCATTAGGACTTGCAACACCTATTTCAATAATGGTAGGAACAGGACAAGGAGCACTTTCTGGAATTTTAATAAAAAATGCTCAAGCATTAGAAACAATGCAGAAAATTAATACACTTGTTGTGGATAAAACTGGTACTTTAACACAAGGGAAACCTGAAGTGACTTCAATAATTACGGCAAATAATTACAATATAAAAGACATCATTAGTTTTGCTGCAAGTATTGAACAAAATAGTGAGCATCCCTTATCTTCTGCAGTTATTAGAAAATGTAAAAATATGAATCTTCCAATAAAAGAAATTAAAGAATTTGAGTATCTTACAGGTAAAGGTGTAACAGGTTATGTAGGGAATAGTTTTATAGCACTTGGTAATTTAAAATTAATGAATAATTTAGGTATACAAGTTGACGATATTCAATTAGAAGCAGATGAATTAAGAATGGAAGGTCAAACAGTTATTTACATTGCGATAAATAATACTATCGCAGGTCTTATTTGTATTTCTGATCCAATAAAAGAAAATACCAAACAAGTTATAAGAGATTTACAGAACCTTAATATTAATGTTGTAATGTTAACAGGAGATAATAAAATCACAGCCAATGCCGTTGCAAAAAAATTGAATATTCAGCAAGTATATTCTGATGTATTGCCTCAAGATAAATTATCAGTAATTAAACAATTACAATCTAAAGGGAATATAGTTGCAATGGCTGGTGATGGTATTAATGATGCACCTGCTTTAACTGCTGCAGATGTTGGGATAGCTATGGGAACTGGTACAGATATTGCAATAGAAAGTGCAGAAGTAACATTAATAAAAGGTGATTTAAGAGGAATACTTAAAGCTTACAATTTAAGTAAAGAAACAATGAAAAATATAAAACAGAACCTTATCTTTGCATTTATGTATAATTCAGCAGGTGTGCCTATTGCAGCAGGGATTTTATATCCAATGTTTGGAGTTTTATTGTCACCAGTCATTGCCGCTGCTGCAATGAGTCTTAGTTCTGTATCAGTTATTTTTAACGCATTAAGATTAAAAAAAATCAAATTATAAAACAATATAGTTATGATTTCAATTAATACTAGTTTAGATGATTATAAGATAAATATAGAAATGTAACAAAAAACCTTTAAGATATAATACCTTAAAGGTTTTCGAATTAAAAAGAATTTAATTAAGCTGATCTGGCTACAGTTTATAGGAGATAGAAAAATGCTATGTTAAAATAAAATGTAGAGAGGGTTAAATAAGGAAAAGTAAATATAATCAAAAGTTCAAAGACTCAGCAATAAAATTGTGATTGGATAGTGATAAATCAATTTCATCAATAGCTAAAGATTTAGGATTAAATAAAGGTACATTAAGTTTATGGGTAAGTGATTATAAGAAGACTCATAATA